>NZ_JQEC01000054.1 GCF_000764185.1 Colwellia psychrerythraea | reverse complement strand
GGTGTGTAAGGACTGCGAGGTCTTGAGCTAACTGATACTAATTGCCCGTGAGGCTTAACCATACAACACCCAAGTAGTTTTGAACTATGAAGTGATTTGTATGAAGACTGACACAACTATTACCTTAGGGTAAAATCACGTACTTACGTGTTACTTGAATCACGAATAAAGAACAAAACGATATTTATTGCTCTTGAGCATAAGCTTTCTAAGATTGTACCTTTTTTGTTTAGCGACAATAGCGCTGTGGTCCCACCTGATCCCTTTCCGAACTCAGAAGTGAAACGCAGTTGCGCCGATGGTAGTGTGGGAGTTCCCATGTGAGAGTAGGACATTGCTAAACTTCTATTTAGAGAAACCCGTTACGAAAGTGACGGGTTTTTTGCTATCTGACGTTTACAAAAATGAAACGTAGTTGCGCCGATGCTAGTGTGACTTATGTCGCAGTAAAGCCCATGTGAGAGCGTAGCGGGAGATTGCTCGACTTCTAATTTGTGCTTAGGCACTTAGAAACCCGTAGCTGACGCTACGGGTTTTTTGCTGTCTAGTGCTTAGCACTTGAGATATCGAAGTCTAATCTACAGATAAGTGCATGTATGAAGAAGGTTGGACAGTATTAGGTTTTGAGATAATAAGAGGCCACCTTAAATCGTGTAAAATTATATGTTTACTATATACAAATAGTTCATTCGACTTGCATCCGTTAAATCCGTCAGTATTGATAATGAAGTATTTGATCAATGCCAGTTTATGGTCTCGCTAATACCATTAAGAAGTTATTATTGCTTTCCATCGGCTACAGAAAATAATCCAATTTATGTGTATTGCAAGATTCAGAATACCTTCATTAAATTGTGACTTGATGTTTGTCATAAATGTTTAAGCTTAAGGTTCAAAAGCACCGACAACCATCGAAATAAGTAGCATAGCTGAAGCAGGTATCATGGTTAATATGAATAATGTATTTAAGTCTAACATGGTCATTCCTTGTCTATTTTGCACAGATGGTAAAGATAAAATTTATGCAAAAATGTTTGTAGTTATTACTAAGTTGCAATAAGTGTTACAAAGGTTGTGCCAATGTTAATGTTATTTGTTATGTAATTGAAATATAGGGTTATTTAGTTTTGTCAAATGTGTATTCATAATTAACATGAATAGTTATTAGATTAAGGTGGTGAGAAGCACTATAAACTGGTTATAAAGAGTGTTTTGTGGTTTAAGCAGTATTTTTTGATTAGGTAATTAATTGCAACAGAATTTCTAACTCTCAATATCGGGACAACTATTCCCAATATCGAGATCATAGAGGTGCTATTCTGGTAATGTAACTTTATTGAATGCATCGAGAAGGACTTGTCCATCAGCGCCATCTTTACCTGCACATTCACTGAGGTGTTGTCTAAATTTACGTGCACCTGACAGCCCATTACACAGTCCAAGCATATGACGTAATATGTGCCATGCTCTTCCGCCAGTGTCAACATGACTGTCAATGTAAGGAATCATTAACTCAATAACCTCTGTTCTTGTTAACTTTGCTGCATCTGATTTATATATCTCACTATCAGCATCTACCAGCATATAGGGATTATTATATATCTCGCGACCTATCATTACGCCATCAATATGTTGAAGATGATCATTTACTTCAGTGAAAGATTTAATGCCACCATTAATGGAGATATCTAAATTTTGAAAAGCATCCTTAATTTGGTAAACGCGATTATAGTCTAAAGGCGGAACGTCACGATTCTGCTTAGGACTTAACCCGGTTAACCAGGCTTTTCTTGCGTGGATAATGAAATGTTGACAGCCAGCTCGTGCTACCTGATCGATGAAGGTATGCAAGAACTCGTAAGAGTCAAGATCATCAATACCAATACGTGATTTAACCGTAACAGGAATGTTTGTGGCTGCTTGCATCTGATCAACACATTCTGCAACTAAGGAAGGCTCGGCCATCAAACAAGCGCCGAAACGACCATTTTGTACTCTGTCTGATGGACAACCAACATTAATGTTGATTTCATCATAACCGTATTGCTCGGCTATCTTTGTACACTCTGTCATGGCTTTAACGTCACTGCCCCCTAACTGCAATACCAGTGGATGTTCAGCGTCATTATAGGTTAGGTAATCGCCTTTACCGTGCAAAATAGCACCGGTAGTCACCATTTCGGTATAGAGCACAGTATGCTTTGACATAAGTCGGTAGAAGTAACGGCAATGTTTGTCAGTCCAATCTAGCATAGGCGCAACGCTTAGCCTGTGATCTATTGTAGGCCTTGTACTGTATGGTGTTGTGTCAGTAATTATGGTCATTTGGTTATACTCTAAGTTGCCTTGAATCGCCTGTACTTTCGTTGAGTTTCCGTTTATGGTGTTCCAAATGCGCCCCATTTTGGGTAGGACGATTAAGGATAATTCAATGGCTTCAGTAACAATTGATAAACGCCAAAAGGCTAACGGAGATTTCAGTTACCGTTGCACTATTCGCGTAAAAAAGAATGGCGTAATTATACATAGAGAATCCAAAACATTCAGTAAAAAAGAATTAGCCAAAACATGGGGCAAGATAAGAAGAGAAGCTGTAGAGCTAAGCAGTATTTCAGCTCGAGAAAAGATAATTACAATTGGTGAATTGCTAGACCTCTATATCAATGACATTGATTTGTGGGCCGCCACAGGAAGAACGAAGCAATACGTTGTGAAAATGGTAAGAGATTGCCCAATAGCAAATGTATTAACCAACGAACTTAAGAGCAGTGATTTAATAGCACACTGTAAAATGCGGAGAGATGCAGGAGCTGGTGGTGCAACAATTTATCATGACATTGCATATTTGCGCAGTGTAATGAAAGTAGCTTTACCTGTTTTTGATGTAACTGCCAATTGGAAAATATTTGAAGATGCTGTACCCGTATTAATTGAAATGAAGCTAGTAGGTAAGAGCCAAAAGAGAACACGTAGGCCTACAGAAGACGAACTTGAAAAGTTGATAGCCGCATTAACTGAAAGACAAGAGAAGCAAGGAAGCAATATTCCATTTGTTGATATTCTAAACTTCTCAATTCTTACCTACATGAGAATAGGGGAAGTTTGTAAAATTGAATGGAAAGACTTAAACCATGAACATAAAACAGTAATTGTTCGCGATAGAAAAGACCCAAGGAAAAAAGAGAGTAATCATATGATCGTACCATTATTAGCTGGTTCGTATGACTTAGTTAAAAAACAACAAGAAACGGACGATAGAATTTTTCCATATAACTCTCGCTCTGTAACAGCTGGTTTTCAGCGAGTTAGGAAAGCTCTAGATATAACTGACCTAAGATATCATGATTTAAGACGAGAGGGCGCTTCTAGGCTGTTTGAGAAAGGCTACTCCATTGAGGAAGTAGCACAAGTTACAGGTCATAGAAATCTAAATATACTTTGGCAAGTATATACACAGCTCTTTCCGCATAAGCTACACGATAAGTTTAAAGTATAGTGCCCCTATAAGGGGCACAGAATGATTGGTAAAAATAAACGACTGAGAAGTAATAACCAACTGTGAATCATTATTATTTCGTTGAATGCAGTCGTGTTTACATTTCCCAACCAACAGAAATACTAAACCAACCTTCTCCTTCATGTTGCCAATTTTGATCACCTATTCTGTCTTGCCCATACACGATACCTATATTAACGCTATCCCAGTTCTTGATCAAAATTCCTGTAGCCCATGTGAAACCAGACTTAGAATCAGTTTTACTGGTTCCATCTGCAGCTTCGGACAAAACAGAAACTTGTGTTAAACCTGCAGATAAGAATGGTGTAAAAGTCACGTATTTATCACTAATATCAAAAAAATTAGTTTCAACCCCCCAACCTGCGTAATAACCTATAGTAGCATCACCAGAGATGCTTTTATCATCCAATCGATATTTGAATGGAACAATTAGTGGGCCACTAACAAGACCCCCAAAGCTCTGTTGAACCCTATTTTCAATGGGTACACCATCTACGGGAGCTCTACTTAAATAGTAAATGTCGCCTTTAATAACTTGTGAAACCTTCAACTCTATAAAATCGTCGTCTTTTTGTTTATCTACCGGTAACAATTTTGCGTATTTATAAATATTCATAAATTTTATGGCATATTTATTTTTATCAGTATTATTAAGGACTACGAATTTAGACTGATATCCAACTTTGAGTACTTCTTTAGGTTTTTTGCTTGGGTCAATATAAACTTCTAGGCTTGTTCTAGCCCTATAAGATTTATCTTTAATCAGTTCAGCTGATTGTGAACTAAGAGAAAAAACAATAGCTATAGTCATTAAAATTAATTCTTTCATTCAAAACTCCATGTTTTATTTGTGATTCTCCGACTACAGAATTCCTGAAGATATATATTTTTACGTTAATAGTTTTCTATAAAGCAACAACCGATCTAACAGGAAAAAACTTGCCATTAAAAGTCCTGATTAAATACATTTTATTATTGATCGATTTTTACTCGCTTGTAAATGAGAAGTAAACAAAAAGTCGTGGTGAAGATAGTTTTATCTATTGCGTTAGGATTAGTGGGCGGTTAATCACCAAAGATAATCCCTTACAAGCGGGACTAGAAAACAAATATATTAAGCCAAGGCTGCATAGTTTGGTGGAATCTACCCCCGTAATACATGACGGGGTTTTTCATTCTCCGCTCATTCCTCTTCCTCCTTGCTCAGGCTTCGCCGTCGCTCATCGTCGTTCGCTACCTAAACAAAGACACCTAAAGTTCAAAAGAAAGTTCAAGAGAAGGTTCCAAAGAGCTTCAAGCCTAATTTAGTAAAGTAAAATGACGGTTTCTAAGAACATTTTCAAAGACACGAAAATAACCTCAGACACTCCGCAATTTTCATTGACAAAATTATTATCTCACTCTGTTTGATTAGCATCAAATTAAGCGCGCACCCCTATGTCGCTACGCGACGGGTACACATTAAATTGAGCTATCAAGGAACATTGAGCATGACTAATACTACAAATGAAATCGAAGAGCTTGAAAAAGAAATTGCTGAATTAATGAATGAGACTAGAGCAATAGTTGCGAAGGCACTTAATGAAGCTGATGTGATAAAAAATGAAATTGTTAAAGTCGAAAGAGATCGATTGGCCGTAAGCTTTAATGAAAAGAAAGATATCATATCTCTGACTGCTTGCACTTTAACTTCACCACTAATTAAGGATTCTCATTATGTTAATCAAAATAAATGAATCTGAGCCTGAGTTTGTAGAGTTCGTTGAGGGACTGAAGCAACAGCAGCTGGTGCAACAAAAAAAGCGATCGTTAGCCATGTATCGGTTGTTAATGATTTAACGAAAACAAAAAAGAAGCTGGAAAGGCTAGAGGACATACTTGCTGAAATCAAAAAGATAAAACTACAGCAAAAAGGTTTAAAGCAGCCTTAGATATTTTAACTGATTAGTACCAAAATAGAGAATGCTAGTCGTTTAGCCAATAAAAAATTTAAATCTATGGCTTTGCTTCAATATGCCATTTCTCGGGACTTGTAGGGTGATTCAATAGTGGGCGATGTAACCCATATAAAGCTAAATATGCGTCTAGTGTGCCTGCTTTTGCTGCGGTAAGTTTAGAGGTTAGTGTAACTAAATGGCTGCTGTTTAGATCTGCTGCAACACCATCTAAATGTTTAGACCTTCCAGCTCCACATTTACATGGTTGACCACAAGGTTTTAAGCCCGAAGATACCATCGCTTTACCTGCATTGCCGATACCTGCTTTAGTTTGCAGTGACTTTACATGTTTCTCAGTTGCCTTTTGGTCAGGTTCAAAACCACTTTTCCACTTTTGCCCTTCTTTTATGGGTGATTGGTTTTTGGCTGTTTTTAAAAAGTCGCCAAACTTAACTGTGGCCCAAATAACTTTTGGGTCAGAAAAGTGTGACCAAGCGATGGTTCTTTTCCCTGTAGCAACTTTTGAAGGTTTAGTAGATTTATATGAGTTGTATAAAAACATGTGGGCAACATGATATTTTTGTTGCCAAGCGATAGTGCGTCCAGAGTCTTGGCCTACTGTAATATTGTATGTAGATTTAGCATCGTCTAAAAATGCTTTAAGTCTCTTTGAAAAAGGTTTACCTTTTGGATCGAATTGATTAGCCATCCTAGCTCCTATTATTCTTTAAATTAATTGATATATATTGCACGCAGTTTCAAAGATTTTTTGTCTAATCCTAAAACTACAATATGTTCAACATCACCTTGCCCACGAAAAAAAACAAATAACTCCAAAGGCTCCCAGTAGTATTCGATACCCGAAAATTCATCAGTGAAATCTATAAGATTAAATCCTTGCTCTAATGGGTAATCACCTTCAATCTCTACGTTTTTTAAGATACTAAAAATACCGTCTAGTTCTTCAGTATTATTTGCTACCAGAGTGTTTTTCGACCCAAATACAAAACCATATCCATCATCAGCTGTTTTCCAGTCTTGCTTGCTAAGAATTATGGGCAGGGAGATAGAGTTAGCCAGAAAAGCAAAGTTGTTTGTGTTTATTGCATTACGTATAGAGACAGCCTTTTTTTCAGGTGTTTCTGTAACAGATTGATTAGTACAGCCAGAGATAAATATGACTAAGAATGCCGCGAAAAAAATATGAATATATTTACGCATGAAAGAAATCCTCCTTGAATTTCGAACGAGTATATCTTAGATAAGTATGCTCATCAAGATAAGGTGATTTCTCTTAAAAATCAAAATGATTAGCTTGCATTCTTACATGCCACAGAATCTCAGGAGGATTAGATTAGGTGCCGTATCAAAGTAATAGTTACAGCATTTAATTTTACCCACTAAACAAAATACAAAGGGTTATGCATAACAATGGAGTTAAGTTATAAGATATCACTAAGCATAGCGTGATCAACATACACAATGAGTAGTTACTTTGTTAGAATATAGGCAAATCAAAGGAGAGCACTTTCATGCCAAATTACGTTGTAGGTCACAAGATACCAGATTCAGACTCTATCTGTTCGGCTATCGCATTATCATATTTGAAAACTACCTTAGGTGAGGAAACTGTTCCTGCTCGTCTAGGTGAACTTACCCCTGAAACTATGTTTATCTTAAATAAATTCGGTTTTGAGCAACCTGAGCTAAAAACAAGTTATGCGGGAGAGGGAGTATACATTGTAGATCATAGTGATATTGAACTTGCACCTGATGATATTGATCAAGCGACAATTTTAGGCATTATCGATCACCATAAACTTGGTGACTTAACAACTACTTCTCCTCTTGAGATTTGGGTACGCCCTGTGGGTTGTACTAATACAATCATTAAGATGATGTATGATTTTCATAATGTAGAGATCCCAAAAAATATTGCAGGTGCTATGTTATGTGCAATTTTAAGTGATACGGTTATTTTTAAATCTCCAACTTGTACTACAGCAGATATTAAATGTGTTGAAGCATTAGCTGATATCGCAGGTATTGAAGATTTTAAAGAGCTGGGCATGGATATGTTCAGAGTTAAGTCTGCTGTTGCAGGTACGCCAATTAGAGCTTTAGTGAAGCGTGATTTTAAAGACTTCAATATGAATGGTCACAAGGTTGGTATTGGTCAACTGGAAGTTATTGATTTAGCCGTTTTTGATGAAATCAAAGATGAGTTATATGCAGATATAGCTAAGCTTAAAACTGAAGGCGGACGTCATAGTGTCTTTTTACTGTTAACTGATATTATGAAAGAAGGCTCAGAGCTTCTAATCGCCAGTGATAGCGATACCTTAGCTGAACAAGCATTTGGTGTTGTACCAAAAGATGGCAAAGCTTGGTTAGACGGTGTATTAAGCCGTAAAAAACAAGTAGTTCCACCACTGCAAGAAATCCTTCTTAAGTAGCTGTTAAGTCACGCTTAATTAGATTCAATAAAAAACCCAGCAATAGCTGGGTTTTTATTATCTATTCCTTGAAAGTATTCATCGTTATTACCGAAGTTAATAGGTGTTTAGATAAGGAGAAAGCACGGAGTTGACGCTAGTCAATGAGTACTTTTATCGCAGTATAAATACCTACTTAGCAAAGATAATTATGATTAATTAGACTCGTTCGAAGATAGTTGCAATACCTTGACCTAAGCCGATACACATAGTGGCTAAACCAATATTTACATCTTGCCCTTCCATCAAATTAATCAAGGTGCCCGATATACGCGTACCTGAACAACCTAAAGGATGGCCAAGTGCAATAGCCCCGCCATTTAAGTTAATTTGATCCATTTTATCTTCAACTTTTAATGAACGAACACAAGAAAGTGCTTGGGCAGCAAAAGCTTCATTAAATTCAAATAACTCAATATCTTCAATAGACAAACCAGCACGTTTTAATGCTTTCTTAGTTGCCGGTACTGGACCAAAACCCATCGTAGCAGGATCGCAACCAGCAACGGCCATACCACGAACTTTAATGCGAGGTGTTAAGCCTAATTCTTTGGCTTTCTTAGCAGACATAATTAACATTGCTGAAGCACCGTCAGAAAGTGCAGAAGACGTTCCCGCAGTAACGGTACCATTCACTGGGTCAAACACTGGACGTAATGCTGATAAGCTTTCAGCCGTTGTGTCAGGACGAATTACTTCATCATGCTCAACTAACGTTAGTGCACCTGTAGCATCATGACCTTGCGTGGCAACAATTTCATTGTTCCAACGACCAGCCAAGTGTGCTTCATGGGCTTTTTGATGCGAACGTGCACCAAAAGCATCTTGCATTTCACGGGTAATGCCGTGTTGTTTACCTAGCAATTCAGCAGTTAAACCCATATTACCTGATGCTAAGGCAATGTGTTTATTTAGTGCCGGATCAAAATCAACATCATACATCATAGGTACATGACCCATGTGTTCAACACCACCAATTAGAAATACATCACCTTGACCAGACATGATACTAGTACTTGCTTGGTGTAATGCTTCCATAGAAGAACCACATAAGCGGTTAACAGTTACGCCACCAATGGATTTTGGTAAACCTGCAAGTAATGATGCATTACGAGCGATATTAAAACCTTGTTCTTTAGTTTGCTTCACACAGCCCCAAATAACATCTTCAATGTCTTCAGGGTTTAATGCCGGATTACGTACTAAAATTTGTTTCATTAAGTGTGCTGATAATGCTTCAGCACGTACATTGCGAAAAACACCGGCCTTAGAGCGACCCATTGGAGTTCGTATGCAGTCTACAATTACAACTTCGTTCATTTTATTCTCCTAGGCTTAAGCTGATTTAACATCGGTAGTGAAGTAAGATTTGCCTGATTTAGCCATTTCACGTAGGCCATCAGTAACTTGATATATCTCACCTAAATCAGCATATTTATCAGCCATTGCGATGAAGTTATCTAGCCCAAGTGTTTCTAAATAACGGATGGCACCACCTCTAAACGGTGGAAACCCAACGCCATAAATTAAGCCCATATCTGCTTCAGCTGCTGTATCTACAACACCTTCTTCTAAACAACGTACTACTTCGTTAACCATAGGAATCATCATACGAGCAATAATTTCTTCGCTGCTGAAGTCTTTCTTATCAGCACAATATTGGCCAAGTAATTCGTAAGCAATAGGAGCAGGTACTTTCATTGGACGACCACGTTTGTCTTTCATGTGGTCATAGAAACCTTTGCCATTTTTCTGACCAAAACGCTCATTAGCATACAAAGTACTAACCGGATCATTGGCAATTTTTTTCATGCGCGTAGGGAAACCAGCTGACATAACACCTGTGCAGTGATCAGCAGTATCAACACCAACAACATCAAGCAAGTAAGCCGGGCCCATTGGCCAGCCAAATTGTTTTTCCATTACTTTATCGATAGCAGTAAAGTCAGCACCTTCAAGTACTAACTGGCTGAAACCAGCAAAATATGGGAATAAAACACGGTTTACATAAAAACCTGGGCAATCATTAACAACAATTGGTGACTTACCCATTTTCGCTGCATAAGCAACAACAGCCGCTACCGTTTCATCGGAGGTATCTTTACCGCGAATTACTTCAACTAATGGCATTTTATTTACGGGATTGAAAAAGTGCATGCCACAAAAGTTTTGCGGACGTTTTACGCTTTGTGCTAATAAATCAATTGAGATAGTAGAAGTATTGGAAGTAAGAATGGCATCTTCACTGATCACGCCTTCAACTTCGGCTAAAACCATGCCTTTTACTTTAGGGTTTTCAACAACGGCTTCAACAACAATATCTACATCTTTAACGCTGTCGTAACTTAAGCTTGGCGTGATGTTATTTAACACACCAGCCATTTTTTTAACATTCATACGTCCACGTTCAACTTGTTTAGTTAAAATGCCCGTAGCTGTAGTTAAACCTAAATCAAGTGCTTGGTCATTAATATCTTTCATAATGATCGGCGTGCCTTTATAGGCTGATTGATAGGCAATACCACCACCCATAATACCTGCACCTAATACAGCGGCTTTCTTGACAGTTTTAGTGGCAAGTTTTCCTGCTTTTTTAGCCTTGCCTTTAATAACTTGGTCTGCCATAAACAAACCAATTTGTGCTGTTGCGGCATCTGTTTTTGCTAATTTGGCAAAACCTGCATTCTCAGCTGCCATTGCGCCAGTGCGATCTAAGTTTGCACTAGCAATCAATGTATTTATCATCACCATTGGTGCGGGATAATGTTTGCCAGCTTTTGCAGCAATCATACCTTTGCACGTTGTCGATGACATGATTAATTCTGTCGGAGATAAGTTTAATGCTTCTAATTTAGGTTGACGTTTAGCGCGCCAATCTAGCTTGCCATTAATTGCTAATTTAAGCATGCTAATAGCTGCAGCGCGTAAATTTTCTGGTACAACTACAGCATCAAGAACGCCTTGTGCAAGCGCTGCTGCTGGTTTGAATGCTTTACCAGTTGACATCCAAGTTGCAGCATTATCAAAACCGATAAGCCGAGGAAGACGTACAGTACCACCAAAACCAGGCATTAATCCTAGTTTAACTTCAGGCAGACCGATGCTGGCATTAGTATCAGCAACACGATAATCACACGCTAAAGTCATTTCACAACCACCGCCTAATGCGATGCCGTTAACAGCTGCTATCGTGGGTAATTGAATATCTTCAAATGAGTCGAAAACATCAGATGCCTTCTTTGCCCATGATGCTAATGAATCTTCAGGCTGACTAAATGAGGTTAAAAATTCAGTGATATCTGCACCAACAATAAATGTTGATTTAGCTGAGGTAACCATAACGCCTTTAGCCTCACTGCAGTTGTTAATTGCGGCAACTACAGCGATATATTCTTCAAAAGTTGCTTGATCAAATTTGTTTACTGATCCTTGAGCATCGAAATTAAGTTCTACAATGCCGTCTTCGAGTAATTGGGCAGAAAGGCTGTTGCCTTGATATATCATGCTTCGTCTCCTTCACCTAAAAGTGGTGTTGATGTTTGAATGATTTATCTATTTTTTTAGCGAAATTATCACTCTAAAAAACTTAGATAACTAATAATAGCTGACTGAGTGTGCCTTGAAAAAAAGTTAAATGCAATAAATTTAAACAGGTGTTTTAATTGCCTGTATTATTTTATTCATAGAGTGAGCCATACAGACAAAAAAATACCCAGCGAAAATATTACTGGGTATTTAGTAAACAGGCTTTATTGTAATGTGAAGGTAAGCAAAAGCTGATTTATATACTTTAGTTTTGTTGATGGAGAAAGTTTATAAAGTCTTCCGCTGGCATTGGCTTAGCATAATAGAAGCCTTGAACTTCATCACAGCCTAGTTCAATTAAACGTTCTTGCTGTTCAATCTCCTCAATACCTTCTGCAATAACTTTAAGCTGCATCTTTTTGCCTAAGTTAATAATTGTTTCAGCAATCACTGATTGACCTTCTTGATTAATATCGGTGACAAAAGCGCGATCAACTTTAAGTCGATCAAGAGGTAGCTTTTGCAAGTAACTTAATGATGAGAAGCCAGTACCAAAATCATCTAGAGCAATACTTATGCCTTGCGCTTTTAACTTGGTTAAGGCATCAATGATGATTTGTGGCTCATCCATTAAAATATTTTCTGTAATTTCCAATTCAAGTTTACTGGGTTTAATTTTATGCTGATTGATTGTATTAATAATATTATCAACAAAATTATCTTGTCTAAATTGCGGTATAGAAACATTGACTGAAATACTGAGCTCGGAGAAGTCTTGTTCTAGAGCTTGTAGTTGCTTACATGCTTGACTAATGACCCAATCGCCAATTTCTATGATTAAGCCTGAATATTCGGCCAACGGAATAAAAACCGCAGGAGAAACAAATTTCCCATCAGCTGTACGCCAGCGTAGCAGAGCTTCGGCACCAATAACTTTACCTGTGCTTAAGGAAAGCTGTGGTTGATACCAAAGTTCAAGGCAGTTATTGGCAAAGTCGTTACGCAATTGGCGGATCATATTGAGTCGCCATTGCATTTGATCTTCTATATCTGAATGATAATAAGCAAAATGTTCTAATCTATTTTTCTTGGCAATATTTAAAGCGATATTGATTTGATTTAAAACTTGCACACCACTGCTTTGAGCATGCTCTTTAGTGCAAAGGCCAAAACAAGCATTTATCGGTAAATGTTGCTCACCTGCAGAAAATGGCTGGTGAAACAAAGCCATTAATTTTTCAGGAGTTACACAATCAGCAGGACCGATAATGCCAAAAACATCCGCGCCAACACGGGCCAACTGACAGCCACAATCGATACTTTTCAAACGTTGACCAACAGCTGAAAGCAGTTTATTACCAATATCTTGCCCTAAAGCATCGTTAATATCGCTAAAATGATTTATATCAATTAGTGCTGCAACATAGTTTTTCTGACCACTTTGAGCAAATTGGTCAAGTAAACGTACAAATTCGAGACGGTTAGGTAAATTAGTAAGCCAATCTTTATAGGCAGCATTGGTGAGTTTTTGAAATAAATGAACATTTTCATAACCAACGGCAACCCCGGTTAAAAAAACATTAAGTAATTGAATTTGTATTTCAGTAAGAGGGGTTAAAAGTTCGACGTGAATTACCGCACGGTAATCACCTTTTGCAACATATAAGTTTAAGCTGTTATCTAGGTATTGGTGCTTCTGTTGTAAGAAACAAGACTTTACTTGTTTACTTGCTTGCTCATTTTGCAGCATATCAAGTTTTTGATTAATTAAATTATCATCAAAACCTGCTTGTGCTAAAACGTAAAAGCTTAAGTCATCAATATTATCAATGATTCCCTGACCTCTTGCACAAAATACCGCTGAGATATCATCACTAATTAGGCTTTTTAGTTGCGATAGAACACCTTGACTATAAGTTGCCAGTGAATGTTTAGAAGACAACTCGGTAGCACCTGAAACTATACGTTCTAAGCCTAAGCGGTTTTCGTTAACGGTTGCTATTTGTTGGAAGGAGCGAATTGCAGCAAAAACGGTAGTTACTAGCTTACGACGAGTTAATTCAGTTTTTGTCTTATAATCATTAATATCATACTCTTTGATAACACTTTCTTCGGGAGCATAACCCGGTTGACCAGTACGTAAAACAATGCGAATATCTTTACGTTTTAGAGTCTCTCTTATATATTTTACCACGTTCAAACCAGCGTCATCAGTTTCCATAACTACATCTAGCAGTACAAGTACAATATCACTATGTTCTTTAATGAGTTGGCAGGCATCTTTACCTGAGTACGCATGCAAGTACTCAAGGCGTCGCCCTAGTACAACCAAATCTGATAATGCTAATTGAGTAACTGAGTGAATTTCTGGATCATCGTCGACAATCAAAACCTGCCAAGTCTCATCACTGCCAAACGCTAAAATCTCGTCTTCATCACTGTCATCGATAAATAAAAAATCATCGTTTGAATTTTCGGATGCTTGCATACTGCCCTCATAACTAGACATATTTATTACACATATACCTAGTTAAAATTGAAATCTAATTTATTTAGCTTAACTATAACCTAATACTACTTTTTTACACTATTGCACCGGAGATTAAAAGCCTGTTTACTATAATTTTAATTGATTTAATTCGGTGAGTTATAATAAATTGAATTGACTGCTGCTTGGTTAGCTGCACTTTATCATGTAGCTCAGTGATTTAAGTGGCTTAGTAATGAGCATAAAGAGTATTATTTATAATTTATCTGACGATACTGCAAGATGGAGTTAGGGCAATGAGTAAGAAAAAAGCAGAGGTTGTAGTACTTGAAAAGGACCTTCATAAATCACAGGATGAGACTGAAATAGTCACCACTAATAAATCGCGTCAAAGCTCAGCAGAGGGGGGTGTATCTCAGCAATTTTTGAAACTTGCTAAGAAGTTTGCCATTGATGGTGCGTTGTTGCCTGAAGACAAACAAATGCTTATTGAAGATAGGACAGTTAAGCGGGCTAGATTAAGTCAATTAAGAAAACAGCAGAATATTGAACACATTATGCAGAAAACTTTAGGTTACTGCGCAGATTTCGAACTTGGACAAAGAACAGACCTTGATTGGTTTAGTCGTTATATTGCTCTATCTGAAGAGGTTAGTAATGCGACCATGCAAGATTTATGGGCGAAGATTTTAGCTGGTGAGCTGACTAAACCTGGGACTTTTTCTTTTAAGGCATTACAGGTTTTCCGGGACATGAGTATTTATGATGCAAAATTATTAGCAAAGGCTTGCTCTTTAGCAATAAAAGATCCTAATAAAAAAGGCATTCGGTTAATCAGTGGAGTTTACCAACAACCGGGTTTACTTAATTTCTTTTCTAAGCAGCGACAACAATATTGTAACTTAAGTCATTATGGTTTGAATTATGCTGATTTATTAGCTTTATCTGAGAACCATCTTATATATTTACAAGAAAGTGAGTCGAGTTTAATAAGTAAAGGTGAAGCTCTACAATTTACTTATAACGGTTTACCATTAAAGTTCACCGCAAAAAAATCGAATGTTTGTTTACAGTTTTACAAATTCACGCCACTAGGGGCCGAACTTGCTCACTTAATAAGTGACAAAAGTAATGACGAATTTTTTGCACATTTAAAAAATATGTTAAGTCATTATTTTTTAATTAATAGCGATTAACAACCACAGCTATTCTTTTAGTTATCTCTGGCATGTCGGCTTGGATTTTACATGCTTGCAACAGCTAAGTTAATTTACTAATGTTATATTATATCAATTGTGATATTATCTCATTTTGAAGGTCCAAGTTGACCAATGAACAATAAATTAATTTAGCTTCGCGGAATAATCATGTTAGATAGAATAGGCATTACAGCAACTTCCTTATGTGCATTACACTGCATATTATTACCTATTTTATTACCAATGTTACCCTTACTTGGTTTAAGTTTTCTAGCAGACCATGCATGGGAACATGTTTTTCTGCTCATGACAGCTGCGCTAGGTACGATAGCGCTTTTCTCTGGCTTTAAACGCTATCACAAACGTCTTTACCCTTTCTATTTGCTTTATTTAGGCGTGGCTTTATATTGGATAAAACACGATTTTTCTTCTGAATTAGAACCGTTTTTTATTATCGGCGGTGCCAGCCTAATTATTGCCGCGCATTTTATTAATATTAAACTGTGTAATAGCTGTAAACAATGTGATGATGAGACTTGTAGTAGTTAAGCACCCGAAAGTGTTTCTTCTACGCTCTATTGCTTTAGCTTTCAAACTCTTTTAATTTTCTTGTTAAAGTATTCCTACCCCAACCCAATTTTTTTGCCGCATCTTGTTTATGCCCTTGAGTGAATATAAGTGCCCGTTCAAGCATTATTTTTTCAAATTCAATCTGAGCATAATCAAGAATAGCCGATTTCCCTTGGGCTAACTCTTGGTCTACCCATGTACGCAGAACTTCCTGCCATGCATCGGAGGAATGCTTCAATGGTGCTGAATTTTCAGTTAATTCATTAGGTAAATCTTCAACCAGTATTTCTTGGCCACTTGCCATGACGGTTAAAAATCGACAAATATTTTCAAGTTGTCTAACGTTTCCGGGCCAAAGACAGTTTTTTAATACATCACTGGCTTTTTTACTGACGGTTTTAACTTCTACGCTTAGCTCATTTGCGGCTTGGGTTAAAAAATGCTGACTTAACTGGGCGATATCTTCTTTACGCTCTCTAAGACTAGGTAGATGAATTCGAATGACATTAAGTCGATGAAATAAATCTTCTCTAAACTCACCTTTATTTACTCGCTCTTCAAGGTGTTGATGAGTAGCGGCAATTATACGTACATCAACCTGAACAGGAGAATGCCCACCTACACGGTAAAACTGCCCATCTGAAAGAACGCGTAATAAACGAGTTTGAATGTCTAAAGGCATATCACCTATTTCATCTAAAAATAGAGTACCACCGTGGGCCTGTTCGAATCTTCCTTGCCGAACAGCATTAGCGCCAGTAAATGCGCCTTTTTCATGACCAAATAACTCTGATTCAATTAAGTCTTTAGGGATAGCGGCCATATTCAAAGGAATAAAGGGTGCATTGACGCGAGGGCTATGCGAATGAAGTGCTTGCGCGACTAGTTCTTTACCTGTTCCGGATTCTCCATTAATTAAAACACTAATACTTGATCGAGATAAGCGGCCAATGGCACGAAATACCTCTTGCATAGCTGGCGCTTCACCAATCAAACCAACCGCTAATGGGGGGGCTTCTTGCTGCTGATTATTTTCATTTTGCTCTCTAGCATGAGTAAGTGCACGTTTGGTCAGGTTGATGGCTTCATCAATATCAAATGGTTTTGGTAAATATTCAAAGGCACCACCTTGATATGCATTAACGGCACTGTCTAAATCAGAATGTGCTGTCATGATAATTACGGGGATATGGCTATGTTGTTTACTGATTTCTCTTAATAACTCCATGCCATCAATATTGGGCATACGAATATCAGAAACAATAACTTGTGGCTGACCGTGATCTAAAGCAATAAATAAATTCTCAGCGCTTTCAAAAGCAGCGCAACTTATATTTGCCTTGGCGAAAGCCTTTTCTAACACCCATCTGATGGAGCTATCGTCGTCAACTATCCACACTTGTTCGGTGATCATAATGTACTCTCTTGAGATAAAGGTGATTGATTTAAAGGCTGTTGTTTCAATGGCAGTAAAATTGTAAATTCAGTATGGCCAGGGCGGCTACTGCACGATAGTTTACCTTGGTGTTGGTTGATTAAGGTTTGTGATATCGATAAACCTAAGCCTGTGCCATTTGAGCGTCCAGACACCATTGGGTAAAATAGCGTATCTTGAATTTTACTGGGGATGCCCGGACCATTATCAATAATACTAATTTTAACCGCTAATTTTATTCGCTTTCCATGAATGGTTATATTGCTGGCAATACGTGTTTTTAAAGTAATATCATGAACTTCATCAATTGCCTGGATGGCATTATTTACAATATTCAGTACGGCTTGTTGTAATTTTTCTTGATCACATTCAATCGCAGGTAATGAGGGGTCGTAATCGCGTAATAAGTGAAACTTTTGTCCATTAGAATAACTAACAAGCTGGCATACTTTTTCAAGGATGCCATGGATATTTTGTGATTGCATTTGCGGCAATTGATTTGGGCCAAGTAGACGATCAACTAAGTTAGTCAGCCTGTCCGCCTGCTCAATGATCATGTTGGTATATTCTTGTTGTTCATTACTCACTTCCATCCCGAGCAGTTGCGCCGCGCCACGTAGACCACCAAGTGGGTTTTTAATTTCGTGTGCTAAACCTTTTATTAAATCCCTTGCCGCAAGCCATTGTTGGTGTTGAAAAACTTCTAAACTGATTTGCTTTTGTTGATCTATTTGTTTGAACTCAAGTAACACATGAGGAGATCTTTCAAATTCAACCGAAGAAGCGGTTACTTCGGCAGTGAAGTGGTGGTTTTCATTGAGCGCAACGACAATGTCGCTATCGGTGAACTCTTGTCCAGTAGTGAGTAATTGCTGTAGCCGACTGTTATTAATACTGGTATTAGCAAAAATAGCTTCAGTTGTGGTGTTGTATAAACGATAGAGACTTTTATTTAACAACGCTTCAGCAGAAGGGTTTACATAAACGATGGCTAGGTCTTGATTAAGAATAATAACAGCAGTTACTAACTGGTTAGCAAGTGATTGCTGATAAGATAATTTTTGCTCTTGTATATCAGTGCGACTATGCATAAAGACCTTAAGATCATTAACTTTACGCACCATTTTGGTGCGTGTTTTTTAAGTTTACTAAAGAAAGGTCTTATTTGCAGTGCAATTTTAAGTTACTGAAAAGAATGAAAGTATTTATATCTTTAAATACAGTCAGTTAGCGTAAATCAATTAACTTAGTTTGTTGAAGCTCTATGCATATAAAACGTTACTGATGTGGATGATGCAATAACCTTGCCTGTTTCATCTATTAGTAACATTTTGATTTTATGCTCGCCTCTATTAATGTTTCTTAGGGAAAACATAGAGTGCTTTTGTGGTTTTTTGTGAGGTTTACCATCGAGAACTAATTGAACTTCTAGTCCTAGTTTAAATCTAGGTGTTATGCCACCGCTAATATATATTGAGCCTGTGTTGTCACGTATGGTGGCATTATTTTTAGGAATGTTTATCGCTATTTCGTATTCTTCAATAGACTTTTGTGGGGTGATATCGAGTACTTCTGTTTCAACAGAGGTGCTTGATTGTATAATATTACCAGGCTTTGTTTTAACTTCTTCAGCGCCAGCTCTAGGGGAATCAGAAAAAACTAGTACTCCATTTTCATTACGCCAGACATAAATTTTAGCTGTGTTTGGGTGCACAGGCGCAGCTAATGTGATGCCTAATAATGTAAATAGCAATAACTTAATCATAGTTCGTTATATTCTTCCTGGGCTAGATGTTCGATATGCGTAGCAATCCATAATGTACGCTTATTTAAGTATATATCTATAATTTATACAAAAAAATGTTTTTGTTGCTTTATCTGTTAATAAGTATTTTTTTGTAGTTTAACTGCTCTATTTTGTTGTTTTTTGGATGGTGCACAGTTATTTCAGTCATAAAAAAGCTCACCTAAGTGAGCTTTTTTAAATGACGCAAAGCGCTATATGGTTAATACCAGATAGTTATTAAACGCTGTAATACATATCAAATTCTACAGGGTGAGTGGTAGAGTTTAATAATTCAATCTCTTTACGTTTAATACCTACATAGGCATTGATCATATCTATATCCATAACATTGCCCGCAGTTAAGAAGTCATTATCAGCTTCTAATGCATCAAGTGCTTCGCCAAAAGAAGAACATACTTGTGGGATTTCTGCTGCTTCTTCTGCAGGTAAGTCATATAAATCTTTATCCATGGCATCACCAGGATGAATTTTATTTTTAATACCGTCAAGACCAGCCATTAACATAGCTGTAAAGCCTAAATAAGGGTTCATTGTTGGATCTGGGAAGCGAACTTCAATGCGCATTGCTTTAGGTGAAGGCACCATAGGAATACGGATTGATGCAGAGCGGTTACGTGCTGAGTAAGCAAGCATTACCGGTGCTTCAAAACCAGGAACAAGACGCTTGTATGAGTTAGTAGAAGCGTTAGTGAAAGCGTTTAGTGCTTTAGCATGCTTGATGATACCACCAATGTAGTAAAGCGCCATTTCAGATAAACCGCCGTACTTATCACCTGAAAATAAGTTAACGCCATCTTTAGCTAAAGATTGGTGAACATGCATACCTGTACCATTATCACCAACAAGTGGCTTAGGCATAAACGTAGCTGTTTTACCGTATGCGTGGGCGACGTTATGAACAACATACTTATAGATTTGTACTTCATCGGCTTTCAATACCATGGTATTGAAACGACAAGCGATTTCATTTTGGCCTGCAGTTGCTACTTCATGATGATGTGCTTCAACGACTAAGCCCATATCTTCCATAACTAAACACATAGCTGAACGTAAATCTTGAGAAGAATCTACTGGGGCTGTTGGGAAGTAACCGCCTTTAACACCAGGACGATGTCCCATGTTGCCTTCTTCATACTCAGTACCAGAATTCCAAGATGCTTCTTTATCATCAATTTTATAGAAAGAGCCACTCATGTCTGTATGGAAACGTACATCATCAAATACGAAGAACTCAGGCTCTGGACCAATTAAAACAGTATCAGCAAGGCCTGTACCACGCATGTACTCTTCAGCACGATGAGCAACAGAACGAGGATCACGGCTGTAACCTTGCATGGTGTTTGGTTCTAAAATATCACAACGGATATTTAAGGTAACGGCTTCAGCAAAAGGGTCTAAAATAGCTGTTGATGGATCAGGCATCATTACCATGTCAGATTCATCAATACCTTTCCAACCTTCAATTGAAGAACCATCGAACATTTTTCCATCTTCAAAAAAATCATCATTAACTTGATGATGAGGGATAGAAATATGTTGTTCTTTACCTTTAGTATCAGTAAAACGCAGGTCAATAAATTTGACGTCGTGTTCTTTAATTAAGTCGAATACTGCTTGTGACATTTTGTCTCTCCAGTGAGGTTAATTTTATAAGTTGTTATAAATAATCGAATAAGTTTTATAATGGATGAAGTTATAAAGGTACGTTATTATCATTATTCATCTATTAGTGGTTGTTTAATTAGCTAAAATCATGCCAAGACAAAGCTCATTGATTAATAAGCTTTTTTGTTAGTTCATCTGTCGTTTATGCACTTTTATGGTGCTTTATATGCACCTTTTTGGTGCTTTCTTGTCTATTGTAATAATCCCACTATAGAATAAATTTAACTGTTTGCCCTTAATAATTTATATTTTTTTTATTTTGTTATGTTTAAAATACAAAACGACAGCTAGCCCGTAAGACTCATTGGTATGAAAATGCAGATAAACCATGGTGATGCTTGTAGTTTTATTATCTTTAAATTAATGAATGCCATAAGGTTCTTTATGAAAAACCCGATAGTTGCCCGGTTAACTAACATTGTTTTTATCCTATTTTTCCTTTCTATAAATAACGTAAGTTATGCACAGGAAGATACCAGCCAGTGGCAAAAGCCGACACCTATTTTTAAGCAAGATTTTGATTGGGTAAAGCTCACTTCTGACGAGTGGCTAAAAGGCGATATCGTCTCTATGTATGATGAGAAATTAGAGTTCGATAGTGATGAACTTGATATGCAAACAATCGATTGGGAAGATGTTGCTGAATTACGTAGTAAAGAATGGCAAAGCATTCGCATGTTTGATGGCACAATTGCTGAAGGTTATCTTGTACTAAAAGATGGTCAATTATCTTTAGTCAAGAACGGCGTAACTACACATTATGAAATAAGTAATCTGTTATCCATTGCCTCTTCAGGTAAAAATGAAATAGATTTATGGGATGGCTATGTAAATTTAGGTATTAACTTACGTCAGGGTAATACAGTACAAGTTGATTATACGTTCTCTGCGGGCATGCAACGTAGAAGCTCGAGTAGTCGATTCAAGGCCGATTACACCACAGATTATAGTCGTTATGAAGATCAAGAAACAGAACAGACTAAAGTTACTGCTGATAGCGAGCGTTTAACCTCATCTTATGACTGGTTTTTTAATCCTAAGATTTATTTCCGTGTCGCTGACTTCGAATATATCGCTGATGAATTTTTAAACCTTGATTACCGTGTTCATTACGGTATCGCTCTTGGTTATCATATTGTCGATAGTAGTCGTACGACTTGGGATGTTAATGCTGGTCCTAGTTACCAAAAAAGTAAGTTTATTGATGTGCAAGCCGATGCTAGCGATAGTGAAGACTCATTTGGTTTAACTCTAGGTACTGATTTCACCTTCGAATTAAGCAATGATATTGATTTTGATGCCTCATACAATATACAGATGGTTGATAAAGCTTCCGGTGGTAATATCCACCACTTCCAAACAGGTTTAGAAATTGATCTAGCCAATGATTTTGACCTTGATTTAACTTTCTATGCCGATCGTACCAATAATCCTAAAGCTGATAGTGAAGGTGTTATACCGAAGAAAAATGATTACCGTTTAGTGGTTAGTTTTGGTTATGATTTTTAATTAATCTACTCCGTTTTATTAAGGGGTTGTATTTAAGTTTATATCAGCCTTTTTTATTCTCAATACTTTGACTGTAGGCTCTACTAAATAGTGTGAAAAATCTTTTATTACTTGGTTTTGCCATTATTATCTTGGTTCCAGCTATTAGTTATGGGCAGGATTTTTCGGAGCATACAGCTGTATGGAGTCCGCCAACACCTGTTTTTTCTCAACAATTTGATTGGCTTCAGTTACGTTCTGGTGAATGGCTTAAGGGAGACATTATCTCCATGTATGAGGATGAACTTGAGTTTGAAAGCGATGAATTTAATACCTTCATTTTTGATTGGCAAGATGTAAAAGAGTTACGTAGCCGATTCGATCAACAAATACGTTTTGCTAATGGAGAGGTAAAACAAGGGTTTCTTATTGTTAAAGATGAACACTTAATTATAATCAGTGACGGTACTGAGCAACATTATCCCTTATCTGAGCTACTATCGATAACTTCCTCATCTGATGACCGTAAAGATCTATGGGATGGTAAGGTGAGTTTAGGCATTGATGTTAATACCGGCAATGTTAATCAGCTTGATTATATGGCTAGTGCAAGATTGCAACGAAGAACGCCTTTTAGTCGATTTAAAATAGACTTTATTTATAACTATAGTAAGTCAACTTTAGATGAGGATGCACAAGTAATTACTGATACTGGTCGTCTAACGGCTTATTTTGATTGGTTTTACAGTAGTAAGATGTTCTTTCGCGTCTTTGACTATGAGCACTTTACTGACTTACAGCAAAATATTAGTTCAAGAGATACCTTAGGAGTAAGTTTAGGTTACCATCTTGTGCAAAATAAACGCTTACAATGGGATGTGACTCTTGGTCCTAGTTACCAACAAACAGTATATGAAGACAGTCACTTAGAAAGTGATCAACATAGTGGTGTAGTCGCTCTTGGGACTCTATTTGATTATAGCTTGTCAAGTCGAGTCGATTTTCTGTTTGATTATCAACTTCAGTTTGTTGAGAATGACTCAGGCAAACGAAATTCACATTTAAAGACTGGCTTTGAATTCGAGCTTAGTAATGATCTTGAATTAGAAGTAATATTTTACCTTGATCGTGTTGCAAAGCCTGTTTCATCAATAAATACAGTGGTGCCAAAATCAAATGATTATAGATTGGTATTCAGTCTCGGTTATGAGTTTTAATTGCACAGCACTCTGATTTACTGTGTTGTGATTCTGAATTATTCATGGCTGACCACAACATTTGTAAGGGCATTACAACTGCAAAGTAAAATATAACCTTGTTGTCGCTCACTAGCAGATAAGCCATTAGTTGAATGTTGCTTTACTTGGCCACTTATTAACTTTGCTTTGCAACTACCACAACAACCTGCACGACAGGAATAAGGTAAAATTAGTCCTGCAGCTTCTCCTTGCTCTAATAAAGAGTCATTTTTATTACCTTGATATTGTTTATTCCAACGCTTATAAGAAATCGATACTTTCGCTTTGTTGTATCCGGTTTTTACTACTTTACTATCAATCATAGAGTTGGCCATTGTATTTTCTTTAGTAGCAGAGCTGATATCTTGCTTTGAATATTCATATTCACCATAACTTTCGTAATGATAGTAGTTAGGCGGTAAACCTAATTTTCGTAAAAGTTGTTGCGCAGTTTTTCTGAATAACTTTGGTCCACAAACAAAGGTGTGATAGTGACTGATTTGCTCAATATTGTGCAGAATATGTTCATTTAAACGCCCTTGTAAGCCATACCATTGTGAGCTGTTAGCTTGGGTCAGAGTATAAATTATTTGGCAATTACCATGCTGCTTAGCTAAATTACTTACTTCAGCTTGAGCAATTAAATCTGTTTCCTGTTTTGCACTATGAATAAATATCACTTGGTTTTTACATTGTTTAGCAACCATATAACGTAACATTGAAAGCATTGGGGTAATGCCACTGCCAGCACTTAACAGTAATACATGTTGCGGAACAGGATCGGCAAGATAAAAACCTCCTGCTACCTCTTGGGTAGAAATTGATTGACCAACCTTAAAGTGATCATGGAAATAATTAGAGACCTTACCTTGCGGGATGCGTTTTATAGTGATGCTAATGTAATCAGAAGTGGTTGGTGACGAAGATAATGTATAGCAGCATGATTGCAATTTACCTGCCATTTTAAAAGTAAAATTGAGATGCTGGCCAGCGTAGTAGTGAAAAGCCTGGTTTTCTGGCGATCTTGGATAAGAGAAAAAAAATGTCTTTATATCATTGGTCTCAATCTGAATTTTTTGACAGACTAATTGATATGTTTGCTGGGTAGCAGTAGTGCTAGCTTGTGTCATTTTTTACGTTACTCAACTAAGTTTTAAGTGCTTGTTTACAGTTTAAGCTTAGTAATTAAGGTATGATATCGCCAATTATAGCGCTTCTTTTAGTTTGATTATTATATCTATGAGTAATAAAATTCAACACCTACATATATTGGGCATTTGTGGCACCTTCATGGGAGGACTTGCCGCTATTGCCAAAGAGCTTGGTTTTAAAGTCAGTGGCTCTGATGCCAATGTATACCCACCAATGAGTACTCAGTTAGAGCAGCTGGGTATTGAGCTGACCTCAGGTTACCAAGTAGAAAACTTTAACGATGATATTGATATGGTTATCGTGGGTAATGCTATGTCTAGGGGAAACCCTATGGTGGAATATATGTTAGATCGTAATATTCCTTATACCTCAGGGCCTGAATGGCTGTTAGAAAATGTATTAAAAGATCGCTGGGTTCTCGCTGTTTCTGGTACTCATGGTAAAACAACTACCAGTAGCATGCTGGCGTGGATTTTAGAATATTCCCATTTATCACCAGGCTTTTTAATTGGCGGAGTACCGCAAAACTTTCCTAGCTCGGCTCGTTTAGGTGATACTCCTTTTTTTATCATTGAAGCTGATGAATACGATAGTGCTTTTTTTGATAAACGTTCTAAGTTTGTACATTACCGACCTCGAACTTTAGTGATCAATAATTTAGAGTTTGATCATGGAGATATTTTTAATGATCTCAGTGATATTCAAAGACAATTTCATCACCTCATCCGCACAGTGCCCAGTAATGGTTTGATTGTGTCACCAGCCAATGAGGTGGCGATAAGTGAAACGTTAGCCATGGGCTGCTGGACTGCAACCGAGTTTTCTCAACAAAACACTGAGCTCGACTCTGACCTTAATTCTGGCTGGCAAGTTGAAAAACTAAATGCTCAAGGCAGTGAGTTTATTGTTAAATTCGACGGTATAACACAGGGTACAGTCAAGTGGGGCCTTATTGGCGATTTTAATATTGATAACGGCGTTATGGCAATAGCCGCAGCTCGTCATGCTGGAGTACCAAGTTCAGTGGCTATTGAAGCCCTAGCGGAGTTTATTAATACTAAACGTCGCTTTGAGCTGCGCGGCACAGTCAATGGTATAAGTGTTTATGATGATTTTGCCCATCATCCCACAGCCATAGCAAAAACATTAGCAGGCGTACGTGCTAAAATAGGCGAACAAACACAGCCTGGCCGGATCTTGGCGGTATTGGAACCAAGATCGAATACCATGAAGTCTGGGGTGCATAAAGACGCTCTGCCTAAGTCACTGATTGATGCTGATCAGGTTTTTATTTATCAAGGCGAACAAGTAACTTGGTCAGTGAGTGAAATGATAAAACAGTGCCAAGCACCTTGCCAAGTTGAAGACGATATTGAAAAATTAGTTGAAAATATAGCGCAACAAGTACAAGCGGGCGATATTATAGTTGTCATGAGTAACGGTAGTTTTGCCGGTATACATGATAAATTATTAGGCCGTTTAGCAATCATTACCATATAAAGAACAAAGCCGTTTAAGTATTACTATTTAAGTAATACCATTTCGTATCATAGTAGTTTAATTAAATTCGTAAAAAGAGAACCAAGCACAATGACAGTTTTAACCATACTTACCGCCCCAAATAAACAATTATTAAAGCCAGCAACACCTGTAACAGATGTCAGTAAAATTCAAGGCTTAATCGATGATTTACTTGCTACCATGTACGATACGGAGGACGGTATTGGTTTAGCGGCGACACAAGTTGGTCGCGGAGAGGCGGTAGTGGTTATCGATATTTCGGAAGACCGTGATGAGCCGTTAATTCTAGTAAACCCAGAAATCGTCAGTGGTGAAGAAAAAGCTAAAGGTCAAGAGGGGTGTTTATCTGTACCAGGTTATTACGCTGACGTGGAGCGTTTTACTAAAGTTACCGTTGAGGCGTTAGACCGCCATGGTAAAGAAATTACTATCACCAGTGATGATTTTCTTGCCATTGCTATGCAACATGAAATAGATCATTTAAAAGGTACGTTATTTATTGACTACTTGTCGCCACTTAAAAAACAAATGGCGTTAAAGAAAGTGAAAAAAATGATTAAGAACAGCTAACTTTATTCAATGACTCAGAGGACAGTTAATGACAAATAAACCAAGTAATGCTGTGATTGGACAAAGTGACTTTAATGGTAAAATAACACTAGCGATTACCGGTGCCTCAGGTGCTGGTTATGCCTTACGTTTGATTGAATGTTTAATCGCGGCAAATTATCAATTATATATACTGTGCTCAAGTGCTGGCCGAATTGTTGTAGATACTGAAGTGGGTGTCAAAATCCCTAGCTCTCCAGACGGTGCTAGTAAATTTTTAACTGAAAAGTATCAAGCCAAAGCACAACAAATTACTGTGTTTGGCAAAGAGCAATGGTTCTCCCCTGTTGCTTCCGGCTCAGCGGCACCGAAAAAAATGGTTGTTTGCCCTTGCTCGACCGGAACTATGGCGGCTATTTGTCATGGTATGAGTGATAACTTGATTGAGCGCGCTGCAGATGTGGTGATTAAAGAACGTGGTCAGTTAATTTTAATGGTCAGGGAAACGCCATTTTCGACTCTGCATTTACAAAATATGCTCAGTCTGTCTCAGCAGGGCGTTACCATAATGCCAGCCTCACCAGGCTTCTATCATAAGGCGGAGTCAATTGAAGATCTTATCGATTTTATGGTGGCTAGAGTATTAGATCATCTTGGTATTGCCCAAGACATTATGCCGCGTTGGGGTTATAGCTAATACACTCAGCTTCAATTAGAAAATTAACTATTAACTTATTTGTTAAGAATTAGGCTCGTTGGCTAATTTTAGTCATCAAAGCTAAATTCAATATAGGCTTTGCCTAATTCATTTTTTAGCGGAATGATAATGACAGGACCTTTAGCTTTGTGATGAATTGAGTGATTGGGACCTGAAACAACAATAGGTGTGGCCATATCAAACTCAATGCCCTTTTCACTTAACAAACGCTTAGCACCGCCGGTAACCATATTGGTAATTTCACCCACTAAGTCAATAATCTCTTCATTGAGTTCATCGGGTGCTTCTCCGACCATTTTTTTCATTGTAGCTAATGCTAACCCGCCTTCAAAAGTAATTGATAAAGAGCCTTTTGCTTGATCACTAACCATGCCAATTAAACCTGAGACATCACCCATGGAGACTTCATTTTTTTTAAGTCGTGGCTTTTCTGGTATTAATTCCATTTGAGCCATAGTCGACATGACATTAAGCATTGAAGATAAAAATGGATTGATAAACTCTACATTCATGAAGGTTCCGAATCTTAACTGTTTAGATAAACTACTTTCTTTGATTTTGCATGCTTATTTTACAAATGTAAATCAAATAGCGTAATAGTTTTATAATATATGGTGTTAATCGCTTGGCGGTTTAGCTAGTGATCCGTTTGGGGAGTGATTATCGCTTCTTTGATTCTATAATCGAAAGTTAAGCTGCCAAAAAGCGCTACACCTTGAAGATCTTTACCTTGAAAATTAACAGTATTCACTTGCTTAGGGTAAGTATCGATGAGTATTGCATTTTTTACCACTAATTGTGGTAAAAAACTTTGCTGTTGGCTTTCTTGATAAGCAATAACCTTTCCTGAAATCACTTCAAAGCCTAACCAATTGAGGGGGATATTTACTTGATTACGACTTAAAGTAAACTGTCGCTCAAAATACTGCTGAATATATAAATCATAATGTTTATGCTCTGCTGAAAAGTGAATCTGTTTGCTCTGAGCAATGGCATTTTCAATATCATGACCAGTGTATTGATGAATTATTTCAAGATGTTGAGTTTCAGGGTTTACATTTAACTCACTGACGCCAAAAAAATAGGTGTGACCTGTAGCCGAAGCTACAAGTCCCATATAAAAGCTGATAGCAATTAAGTACTTGCTAAATCTTTTAACCATTATTGGTTTTCTTCTTTATGTTCTTTCTCTTCGTGAATTTTTTCATCAGAACTATCTTTAAGCTTTTTATTATAATCACGCATCATATCTTTTTTCTTCGCTTTATAAAGATCAAAACGAGATTGAATAGGTCGTGCTGGCCAATAGTTATTATTAACGTCAACATCGGCTGTTTGCCAGTTAGAATCTAAGGCTATTTCGGTTATTTCTTTATCACGAATTAACAATTTAGAGACCTTTTTGCTGTTTCTACGCCAGATTTCAGCGGGAATATAGATGTGCTCAGTCGAGTTATCAGCATAGGTAATATCCAGTAAAATTGGCATCACTAAACCACCATGATTCGAGAAATCAATAACATAGAACTTGCTGTCATTAACCAATAACGCTTGTTGCCAAGGCTCTAGCGCCTTGTGGGCTTTATTGTATTTATTGCGATCTGCATTGGTGGCAGTAAACTCGTCATGTTCATTGTAAAAGTCTAATAATTCAGGCTTGTCTTGTGTGCGAACCCATTGGCCTTTATTACGTAAATCACTGATGAATTCTGGTTGTTCGTTTTCTAGCGCACGTTCCCAAGCTTCTTCCACATCAGGATTTTGACTGTTTGGACGATATATATAAACATTATCTATAGATAAATCAACGTGGTCTGTAGTGTAGAACCAACCACGCCAAAACCAATCTAAGTCAACAGCAGAAGCATCTTCCATAGTACGGAAAAAATCAGCTGGCGTAGGTCGTTTAAACTTCCAACGTTGAGCGTATTCTTTAAAAGCAAAATCAAACAGCTCACGGCCCATAATAGTTTCACGTAAAATATTTAATGCCGTTGCAGGTTTGCCGTAAGCGTTATTTCCAAATTGTAAAATTGACTCAGAATTGGTCATAATCGGTACTTGATTATCACTTTTCATATAACTTGCAATTTTGCTCGCGTGACCACGGCGAGATGGGTAACCTTCTTCCCAAGCCTGCTCAGCAAGAAATTGTAAAAAGGTATTTAAACCCTCATCCATCCAAGTCCACTGACGCTCATCAGAATTGACAATCATAGGGAAGTAATTGTGACCTACTTCATGAATAATAACGCCAACTAAACCGTATTTGGTACGACGAGAGTAGGTTTTTTCACCCGTTTTTTTATTTAAAGTAGGACGTGGACCATTGAAAGTGATCATTGGATATTCCATGCCACCGACAGGACCGTTTACTGAGATAGATACAGGGTAAGGGTAATCAAAGGTATATTTATTGTATTGCTCCATCGTATGGATAATAGCTTCGGTTGAATATTTCTCCCAAAGAGGATTACCTTCGTTAGGGTAAAATGACATAGCCATAGTGTCGCTGTTACCTTGCTGGTAACCTTGGGCATCCCAAATGAACTTTCGGCTAGAAGCGAAGGCAAAATCACGAATGTTTTTGGCTTTGAAATGCCATGTTTTTGTTTTATTGCTACGAGATTTCTCATTAGCTAACGCTTCTGCAGGGGTAATAATTAAGACAGGTTTTTTAGCTGTTTTAGCTTGTTTTAAACGCTTTTGTTGTGTGCTGGTTAATACTTTACTTTCATTTTGTAAAACACCGGTAGCCGCAACAACATGATCAGCAGGCACGGTAATTTTAACATCGTAGTCGCCAAATTCTAAGGTGAACTCACCACTACCTAAAAATTGTTTATTTTGCCAGCCCATTGCATCGTAATAGGCGGCAGCTCTTGGAAACCAACTAGCTATTTCGTAAAGGTAGTTATCATCTTCTTTAAAATACTCATAACCTGAACGGCCACCCAGTACTTTCTGCTCGTGCAGTTGATATTGCCAACTAATGTCAATTTCAACGCTTTTACCAGTTCTTAACGGTTTAGGTAAATCAACACGCATCATAGTGCCGTTAATTACATAATGTAGTGCTTTACCATTACTGGTAGTTACTTTAATAATTTCATAACCGCCATCGAACTTAGGTGCTTCTACCAGCGAACGAAAGCTTCTAAAGCTAACTTTATCTTTACTAGGAGCTGTACTGGTTATTTTGTTGGCAGAATCACGTTTCATGCGGTTTTGGTCTAGCTGCAACCACAAATAGCGTAAGGTGTCAGGAGAGTTATTCTGATAGTCCATGGTTTGTGCGCCAGTTAAACGCTGGGTTTTGTCATCTATGGCAATTGAAATATCATAATCCACTTGTTGTTGCCAATATTTATGGCCTGGTGCGCCTGACGCCGTACGGTAAATATTAGGAGTAGGTAATACTTCTTCTAGTTGACGAAATTTATCGTCAAAGACAGCTTTACTTGCTTGGCTATTTACTGACAGTAGGCCAGAAAACACCAGTACTAGGCCTATTAAGGCAGTAGATGTTGAATATTTCATAATATTTCCAATATAGAGGTGGCACACGTTTTAACGCTTTTTATGGGATGTATACTCGTTACCATTCAAAGAGCAGGATTTCAGTGGGAATTAAAATGACTTTAGGTAAGGCAAATAATTTCATCATAGTCACTCTATGGTTTGATTATTTAGCGCAGTGTAAAGTCACTTTAAACTCATCATAGAAATTGCTCAAGCACTCTGAAAGCTGCATCTTGATTGATAACGGGTATTTACAATACTTAATACTGATCTGGACTTTATATCACAATCAGAAACGCCTTGTTACTTGCAAAGCCGTATTTGCGATAAAAAGTAGATTAATCAGGGTCAGTGGGGAGAGAAAGTTAGACTTGAGTACAGTTTTTACAGCTACCATGTGCTTCAACAATTTGATGGCTGATGGTAAAGCCGTTAGCATCAGCCATAGTGCGTAGCGCTAAATCAAAATTATTAGATTGTATTTCTTCAACATGACCACATTGATCGCAAATTAATAATTGCACAGGGTGATTACACTCACCAAAATGGTGGCACATAATAAAGGCATTAATGGACTCTATTTTATGGACAAAACCCTGTTTAGATAAAAAGTCTAAGGCACGGTAAATGGTGGCAGGTTTTGCGGCGGCATCTAACTCTTTTAGTTCAGCTAACAAGTCATAGGCACCAACGGCCCCTTTATGGTTAGCCAACAATAAAAAAACCTGCTCTCTTACTTTGGTAAAACGAGCGCCTTTCTTTTGGCAAACGAGTTGTGCTTGTTGTAATAAAGATTCTGCCGTCATGGTGCTATTCGGATATTTTTTGTCTAAGAGTTGATTAGTTTTCCAGTGTAGCATAGCTCTTTATCAGGACGTAAATATTTTTAGTTAAGCTGAACTAGCCCCCTAATTATCATTCTGAGAAATCGATTGTTACAGGGAGAAGAACAGTCCCTATATAAACTATTCGCCATTTATTTATGCTAATACTCAAACCACTTCAAACTGAACAAGTACTTTGAAGTGGCTTGAGTATATATTACAATAAGGTTTACTTATAAGAAAGACAGCGCTGTCTTTTTGCGTTTTCAGACGATAAATATTGCTAGGAAATTAACATGACTCGTTATCTTGCGCTCGATGCTTTTAGGGGCATTACCATAGCTTTAATGATTTTAGTGAATACACCCGGAACATGGTCGCATGTGTATGCGCCGTTATTACATGCTGACTGGAACGGTGCTACGCCAACCGATTTAGTCTTCCCATTTTTCTTATTTATTATTGGCTCTGCGATGTTTTTCTCTTTTAAGAAGAGTAACTTTGCTGCCAGCACTGAGCAATTTAAAAAAATAATTAAACGTGGTTTTATCATGTTTTTTATTGGCTTTATGCTGAATGTTATTCCATTTACCACTAATGTTGAAGATTGGCGCATAATGGGAGTGTTACAACGTATTGGTATTGCTTATGCGATAGCGGCTTGTTTGGTCTTAATGCTAAACCGTACAGGGGTATTTATAGCGTCAGCTGTGATCTTGTTAACGTATTGGGCATTGTTATTAAGTGTGGGGGGAGGGGCTTTGACCATTGATGGTAATATTATCCGTCAGTTTGATTTAGCCGTACTGGGTGCTAATCACATGTATACCATGCGCGGCGTTGCTTTTGAGCCTGAAGGCTTGTTAAGTACTATTCCAGCCATAGTTAATATGTTGCTAGGTTTTGAGTTAACACGATATTTAACCAGCATTAAAGATAAAAAAAGTAGCGTTATTAAGTTAATCCTAATTGGCGGCTTAGCAGTAGGTTTTGGTGCACTTTGGGGTTTAGTATTACCTATAAATAAGTCGTTATGGACACCATCTTATGTGATTTACAGCACAGGCTTTGCTTGTTTGTTATTGGCAGCCTTTATCTGGTTAATTGACATAATGAAGCAAGTTAAACTTGCACAGCCTTTGCTGATTTATGGAACAAACCCATTATTTGTTTATGTATTGTCATTTTTAGTGGTGACAGTTTATTTTCAAATAAGTATTGGTGATAGCAATATGTATGCTTGGTTATACCAACAATTAAGTGCGCTATTTCCTCCTAAATTGGCTTCATTTATTTTTGCATTTTCTCATGTAGCATTGTTTTGGTATGTGTCATTAAAACTCTACCAACGTAAAATTTTCATTAAAATTTAGTCCTAGAGTTTCAACATGCCTTTTAAGACATGGTAAAATTAGGAAGTAAAAACACTGCCAAAAAGCCTTGTTTTTGCTATGATTATCTTACGGGTTGTTGATCATCAATCAGTGATAGACATAGTGAAAATAAGGAGACTTTTTTACGAGTGAATAACGCTAAACTCAGCCAAGATGAAAACCTATCTTTTAAAGTTAGTCATCAATTATTGCCGCAAGATTATCAACGTATCGACTTGTATTTCTCACTTCCGGTTGAAATGGGTATAAATCCGAGCACTCTAAACGAAGAAGAATTCTTTTACTCGAATATTAAAAGCCACAGCGCCTATTTTGCCGATAAATTACATCTGCCGTTAGTCAGAAGTCGCTTTATTAGCCAGAATAAAGGTGAACAAAGTGATTACCGATTAAACCTTAATTTGTATTCCTATCAAGTTAAAAAAGCATTGGATGCAGATATTAAACAAACGTTGAAGCTAAAAGCGGCTGAAGAGTTTTATCCCGCGGCGGTGGAGCTGGCAGAACAAACACTGGCATTAACCAAAAAACTAAGACGTTATACTCCCTCAGATAACAAGCTGAATTCATTTTTTGAGAATGCCGACAACTATTTAAGTTGGCATATCGAACAATCATTTTTAAAGTTATTAACACTTGGGCCAAAAAGCTCGGAGTTTACTAGTGAGCGTGAAGTGCTGTTGAACTTATGCAAAGGTGAAAATAGCTATCGTGTTGATAATAAATATAACTCCCGAGTAACCCTAGATGATGCCAACCGTATCACCAATAAGATGCGTTTATTACAACGATTGATTGAATACGGCGTAGTCTTTAAACGGCAAACTCGCTATTTAAATGCTAATTTAAAGCGTTTAGTACGTGGAGTCATTACGGCAATTATCATGGCTTTTGTTATGGTACTCGTTTTAAATGCCCGTTCTAATTTTACCGAAGTAACGGTTGCTTTAGTGGCATTCCTTGGGCTTATTTATGGTTTACGTGAAACCTTTAAAGAAGACTTAACCAGTTTAATATGGCGGAAAATACAAAAAGGTCGACCAAAATGGCAAAATCTATTTACGCATAGCGTCACCAAAAAACGCATTTTGAGTCAAATTCTTTGGTTAGAATATATCAGCAGTAAAGATTTGCCTAAGTCAGTAAATGCACTATTTCAGCAACGCAGGCAGCAAAACAAGCAAGACGCACAATTATTGCATTTCCGTTGTGATAATAGAGTCATGGCGAAAGAGTTTTTACCAGGTTATGATGAAATTCAGCAACAAACTTTTTTTAATTTAACCCCTTTCGTGCGTTTCTTGAAAAAAGGCGCAGGTCGATTATATAGCTTAGAAGGGCAGAAGATATCTAGCCAAGGTGTCGAGCGCCGCTATCAAATTAATCTTATCTTGCGTCATTATTGCCAGGGCGAAGAATCTTTACAACGATTTAAAATCACTTTAAATCGTTCTGAGATAGTCAATATTGAATCCATTGGCTAACCATAATGGTTGCTAAACACAGGTGGATTTTACTGTTAACCATGACCAAGCTAAGACTGCTTAGTTTTTACTTGCTTTTGCTGGTTGTTTTCCCTACAATACGCCTCCTTAATTCAGCCTGAACTTTTTGTTCCTTGCCTCAACTGGTGTTGGCTGAGCCAGGTTATGAGGCTACAACCGTAAGGAGCTCGTAATGCGTCATTACGAAATCGTATTTATGGTTCACCCTGATCAGAGTGAACAAGTGTCTGGTATGATCCAGCGCTACACAGACTTGATTAATGCTGCTGAAGGCAAAATCCACCGTCTTGAAGACTGGGGCCGTCGTCAATTAGCATACCCAATCAATAAACTACACAAAGCACACTATGTTCTTATGAACATTGAAGCGCCACAGTCAGTTATTGATGAGCTAGAAACAGCTTTCCGTTATAACGATGTTGTTATTCGTAACATGATCATGCGTACTAAAGACGCGGTAACTGATGCATCGCCTATGGCTGTTGCTAAAGATGACCGTCGTGATGACCGTCGCGAAGTTAAGAAAGAAGTTACTACTGCGCCAGTTGAAGCTACAGAAGTCTCTACAGAAGAGAAGTCTGAAGAAGCTGCTAGCGAATAAGTAATTTGTGACTTTCTTGCAAGAAAACTCGCAAGAGAATTGCCTAGTGTTGACCGGTGAAGTGGTGAAAGCCCCTAAACAATCAACCAGCCCAGCAGGTATTGTTCATAGTCAATTTTCTATAGATCATAAGTCTATACAAAATGAATCAGGCATGAGCCGACAAGCATTTGTCAGAATACAAGTTGTCGCTACAGGTGAATTATCACACTTAACACGTGAATTAGTTGCTGGACAAAATGTAAAAGTGAATGGTTTTGTTAACCGCCACGAATCTAGAAACGGAAATCCGCTTTTAGTGTTACATGCTCAGCAAATACAAATGATTAATTAAGACTGATTGTCTATCGCTCTTTTTAAAGGGTGGGTTAAGATAATTAAGTCAGGAGAATATTATGTCTCGTTTTTTTAGACGTCGTAAGTTTTGCCGCTTCACAGCGGAAGGCGCAACCTCTATCGATTATAAAGATGTTGCAACGTTAAAAAATTATATCACTGAAAGTGGTAAAATTGTTCCTAGCCGTATCACTGGTACTGCAGCTAAATATCAACGTCAATTAACTCGTGCGATCAAACGCGCTCGTTACTTGTCATTGTTACCATACACTGACTTACACAAGTAAGCTTAAAAGGGGTTTATTATGGAAGTAATTCTTCTAGACAAAATCGCCAAATTAGGCGGCCTTGGTGACAAGGTATCTGTTAAATCAGGTTATGCTCGTAACTACTTATTACCACAAGGTAAAGCAGTATTTGCATCTGATGCTAACGTTGAGCACTTTGAAGCTCGTCGTGCTGATATCGAAGCTAAATTAGCTGGCGTATTAAAAGCAGCAGAAGCTCGTGCAGCGAAAGTTGTTGAGTTAGCTGAAGTTACTATCGCATCAAAAGCTGGTGACGAAGGTAAATTATTCGGTTCTATTGGTACTCGTGATATCGCTGATGCGATCACTGAAGCTGGCGTTGAAGTTGCTAAAGCTGAAGTACGTTTACCATTAGGTGCTATCCGCGAAACAGGTGAATTCGAAATCGCTATTCACTTACACACTGATGTTGATACTAGCATCAAAGTTGTAGTTATCGCTGAAGCATAATAACTTTGCTATGGCGTTATGCTATAGCGATTAAGTTATTAATAAAAACACCGCACTCTCTTTGAGATTGCGGTGTTTTTTTATGTCTATTGCTTAATAGGTAATTAATAGAAGGCAATGCCGTGAATAGTTAGCATTTAGCGGAAGGTAATTACGTAGGGATAATAATCAAATGCAAGACGCTTGATTGAGTAATAGCGTGCTATTACAATTGAAAGCAACGAAGACAGTTGGCTATTTTACCAAGCAGAGCCTGCTTGGATGTAGAACACTGTATCCTCAGGTCCTTTAGCTATATCAACACCCATATTAAAGCCATAGCGTCTTGCAATTAAATAGCGAAAACCAGCTCCTTTGCTAATGCGACTTGGGCTTTCTGAGAATTCTGAAAAATCATTAGTAGCTTTACCAATGCCAGCAAAGGCATTCACTTCCCAGCGTAAATTAATTTTATAGATTAGTTCAAGCTCAGACATGGCAACAGATTGTCCTTGGTATCGAGCGGCTGGAATACCACGCATACTGATGCTTGGTGTTGCATAGGGAGGTAAAAAACCATCACTGTTAGCATAATTTGCTTCTACTCTAAAGGCGGTGCGCCAATGTTTAGACAACTTGAAGTAGTGTAAAGCAGTTAACTCTGTTAACTGGTAATCAACATCAGAGCCAATAGTTTCATCAAACCAAAGATAATTGAGTTGATACTTTAAGCCATTAGTTGGCGAAAAAATGTTATCTCTTGAATCATACTCTAGAGCAAAGCCGACACCTGAGGTGGTGATATTCCTGGTCAGTAAATTAGTTAATGACTCTTGCCATTCAGGTGGAAAATTTCCAATTAGGTCGTTGATATTAGTAGGCGAAATTTCTGCGTCTATGTATCTATGAGTAGGACCTAGATAAAAGTCACTGCCAGCAAGCTTAAACTTTACTGTTTGCATAATGGCCGTTGCTTGTGTTTTTATTTCTAATGGTTTGTTAAGTGTTATGTCGCCAAAGCCGTAAAAATCAATATTCACATCACCATAACCACCGCCGCCTAAATATCTAATTCTGCCTTGATTGAAAAAACCCATGTGGCCACCGCCAAGGAAATACGAGCCATTACCAGTATAAGCACCAAAGACAGCAGAAACACTCGGAGGTAGTAAATTGTGTGCGGCTTTATCATTGTTTTCATCCTGCATAGTAGCTAATCGGGCAGACTTCTCCTCTTCAGTTTCGTGAAAAAATAAGCCCATCATGCCTAGACCACCTTCTACAGCTGGGTCGGTAATAATGACAGGTACAGGTAAAAAACCATAAGCATTTTCGGAAAGGTAGCGGGAGGCGTCAAACTTGCCATCAAGATTGTCTGTAAATAGACCTGAAGCGGCAAGGAGGCTGGCCGAATAAAGCAGAGGTAAAATAGTTATGGCGATAATTCTTAATAGGGACATGGTTACTCTTTAAAAATATTTAGAGAAAAGTCTGTTAATTGTTGAAATATACGTATATTTGTAACAATTTTCCCCTAGAAATTAGTGATTAGCAAGTGATGAATTACAAGCGGCTCTGTAAAATTTTATCTTTTAACCATTGATGCGCCGCACTATTTAAGGTGCGCTGATGTTGCAGTAAGTACAACTCAACCATATTACTTTGTGTTTGTTCAAACTGATAAACACTGACCAATTGCTCTTTATAGGGGGAGGCGTTGGCGAAAAAACTTGGGGCGATAAGTAAGCTTTCAGATGACTTTAATAATTCAACTAATATGCTTAGCTGACTGGTTTTTAATTGTATATCGCGCTTAAAACCTTGTTTGAGCAGGATACTATCAATGGGGTTAGTTAAGGTGATGCCGGAATCTTCTCGCACATTGAGATCAAGAAATCGGTAAATAAAGCAATCGGCTAATTCAACTTGTGATTGAGTAGTTAACGGATGTCCATTTCTCGCAAAAACCGCTAAGGAGAGTTTACCTAAGGAAGTGGCGATAAATGCAGCATCACTTGGCTTTTCAATATGGATGACGAAGTCTAACAGACCGGACTCAAGTGATTTGATTGAGCTTATTTTTGCAGAGTACTCTGATAACTGCACTGCGGGTGCTTCACTATTAATATTTTGTACTAGCGGTAAGAATATATTATGGCTTGCCAAAGATGGCAGTGAAATAGAAAAATGTTTATCGCAACTTTCTGGCGAAAAATCATTATCTTGTAATATTGACTCAAGTTTTTGTAATAAATCGGGTAATAAGGTTTCGATGTTTTGTGCTTTTTCTGTCGGCACAATACCACTTGAAGATCGATGAAAAAGTGGGTCGTCAAATAGATCTCTTAAGCGTTGTAGGGTTCTGCTCATTGCTGATTGTGATAAATACAAACGCTCAGCAGCTCGGCTAACATTTTTTTCTTTTAATAAAACACTGAGTGAAACTAATAAGTTGAGGTCAACTCTCGCTAATTTTTGCTCTAATGAAGCCATTGTTATCACTTGTCAATTGTCGTATTAACTGGTGAGTATATCTAATTATGCGTATGGATCATATTGTTTATGATTATAAGTCGTTTGATGACATAACATAACAGGTTTACAATTTTTCCATGGTTATTACTGAGTCCCCCTTGAAGTAAAAGAGAGGTTTATATGAAAAATTTAATATTAAGCAAAGTAAGTAATACGAATAAAAAATTTGTTAAATTCACCCTAATCTATTCGGCTCTACCGCTGGTATTACTACTTGGCGCTTGTTCAAGCAACTATGTGCCAGAGACAGATCAAAGTAGTACATATGACTTTTCCAAAATCGAGACTTATAGCGTTATTGGTGATGAGCAGCTTAAAAACCCTATGTTTAGTGATATAGACCGAGAGCGTTTTGATGCCGCGATAGATATTTCAATGCAGCAGCACAGTATTGAAGAAGTTAGTGTTGAACAAGCAGATGTTTTAGTAAGCTACTTTGTCGTTACTAAAGACAAGGTCAAAGTAAGCTCTAACGGCGGTTATGCGAGTAACTGTTATCGCTGTGGTTATAGTTATGGTGGTGGAGTTACCCATATCAGTAGCCGTAACTATGTAGAAGGAACTCTAGTCTTTGATATTGTTGATAATAAAACTAACCACAGTGTTTATCGTAGTACTTTAACTAAACCATTAAAGTCATATGAAACTGCCGAAGAACGTCAGCAGGCAATTAATAAGGTGGTAAGTGATATGATGCAGAAGTTACAGTTAGGTTAACTCTTATATCAGGAAAATACTTTAACTTGTTATATATCAGTGATCCAAGTTTAATTAATAACATATTGTACATAATCCCAATTGGTTTTAGAAAATGGAGAACTTACCAATGAACACATTTCGCAAAGCCGTTGCCGTGTTAGCGACAAGTCTAATACTAACCAGCATGCAAAGCACATGGGCTTTTTCTGATAAAAAAACACCGGGCTTTAATCATAAAATACCTGAGCAAATTATGACGCCTAATACAGTGGAAACTCGTATTGGCGATTTAAACTTTTATGACGGCATTCCTACTGATGAAACACTGAGCAAAGTTTATGACCATTTAGACTTTATCCGAGGCATTGATGTATTTTTAAACTTTATTCCTGCGACTTCCATTGAAGGTATTCGCTTAGGCTTTAAGAGTGTTGGTGTTGAACGTTCTAATGAAGTTTTGGTGTTTGATAACTTAATGGACTCAAGCCCACTATTTCTAACGGGTAATACTGACACTGTTTATGCTGGTGCTATGTTAGACCTAGAAAAAGATGGTGTTACGGTTGTTGAAATTCCACCCGGAGCTGGCCCTGGCACAGTAAATGATGCTTTCTTCCGTTTTGTTGTTGATATGGGGGCACCGGGTCCAGATGCTAAAAAAGGTGGCACTTACATTATCTTGCCGCCGGATTATGAAGGTGAGCTAAAACCAACATTAAATGGCATGCAACACAGGGGTAAAGATACTCGAATTACTACTATGATTGCAGATAAAGAAACTAAAGTTTGGGTTGCCCAATCTACCAGTTATACCAATTGGCTGATATTGCGTGGCTTTTTAAAAGATGGTAAACCTGATCATGCCTCAAATATGTGGCGCACTGGTTTGAAAATTTATCCACTAAAAGATGCTAAAAACCCCAAACCAATGACATTCGTTAATGGTAGTGGTAAGTACTTTAATACCATTCATGCCAATGATTATGAATTTTATCAAGAGTTATGGCATGTATTGCAAAAAGAGCCTATTTCCTTCTTAGATCCCGAACTGCGTGGTCAAGCGGCTGCTATTGGCATTCAAAAAGGTAAACCTTTTAATCCTGATGCACGTATGCAGGCGATATTAAAAGATGCGGTGGCTGTAGGTAACGCTACAGCGCGCAGTATTGCTTTTAAGTCACGTGATGAAAATGCTTACTTGTTTGAAGGCAAGCAGTGGTTTACCGGTTTTATTGGTCGAGACTATCAGTGGTTAAAAGATGGTGGTGCTGGTGGCCGTAATATGGATGCTAGAACATTATTCTTCTATATTGCTACTGTAAATACACCGGCAATGGCATTACAAATCCCTGGCATAGGTTCAAACTATGCGATGGTAACTGCAGATAATAAGGGTGATATCTTATATGGTGAAAAAACTTATCAAGTAACACTACCGGCTAATGCGCCGGCAAAAGATTTTTGGTCAATGGTGGCTTACGATCCGCAAACTCGTTCAGAGTTACAAGTGCCGGGCGGCTCGAAATATCCAAGCAAAAATAATAAGCGTGATGTTTTGGTCTATAACAAAGATGGCTCAGTAACGTTATACTTTGGCCCTAAAGTGCCTAAAGGTAAACCTGTTGCTAACTGGACACAAACGACACCCAATAAAGCCTGGTTTTCTATGTTACGTTTATACGGACCATTACAACCTTGGTTTGATAAAACTTGGGCACCAAGTGATTTTGAGTTAATTGACTAGTGAGTTTACCGTTTTGAGTAACCTTTATACCTAGCCTTATAAAGGTTACTCTCTCATCAGGGCTTTAAGTTTGTTTGATGACAGGCTTAATTGGTATTGACTAGCAAAGAAAATAATAGCGTGATGAGTACATAGGATGAATCATTTAGGCTAACAAGGAAAAATTTTACTTGCTGGCTTATAAATATAATGTCATAAGTTACACAATTGTTTAAAATTGTTATAAATTTCAAACAATACTTAAGCTTGTACCTCCTTATCTTATGAAAAATCTACCTCTGGTTAAATTATTACAGTTACTTTTGTTTTCTTTTACTTGTGCTAGTTATGCTAATGACAATAACCAAGCCGCTAGTGAAATAAGTAAAGCATGCGTTTCTACTTCGAAATCAGAACCACAGGTAGAGCCAAAAACAAACTCAGCTTATTTTGATCGTCTTTCCTTACAAAAAAAGTCTTCATTTGATCCCTATGTAATTACGCCTCATAAAATGACTTATCTTTTACCCTTTAGCGTTTCAGATAATATGAATAGAGAAGTCTATGAGGGAATAGGGCAATGGGGTGAAGAGATACAAAGCCTTGAAGCAAAGTTTCAATTTAGTTTAAAGATACCATTAACGCAAGGTACCATTTTTACTGAGGGTGATAGCCTTGATTTTGCTTTTACTTTGCAATCTTGGTGGCAGCTTTATAACCAAGAATTATCCCGTCCGTTTAGAGAAACAAACTATCAGCCTGAGCTATTTTATACCGCACCATTAGCGTGGCAACCATTAGGTGGTCAAACAAATATGGTGCTTGGCTTTGAACATCAATCTAATGGCCGCACACAAATGTTATCGCGAAGTTGGAATCGCTTGTATTACATTTTTACTTTTGCCAAAGATAATTATGCAGTGTCATTTCGCCCGTGGTGGAAGATTCCTGAAGGCAGTAAAGCAACAACACCTGATGAATCAGCTAATGATAATGTTGATATTTCAGATTATATGGGGCATTTCGATCTGACTTTGCTCTATAAATGGCAAAGTATTGAGTTGTCATTTGTAGGTCGCCGAAACTTTAAAGAGCATAAAGGTGGCATGGAGTTAGGTATCACCTTTCCACTTTCAGGTAAGTTAAAAGGCTACTTTCAATATACGAATGGTTACGGAGAAAGTTTAATTGACTATAATCATTCACAGCAAACGGTTGGGATTGGTATTGCCTTAACCGAAATATTTTAACCTCGCTTAATTGTTTGTTTCGGCCTGATATATGTTGACGGTTTATAGAAAAAGGCGGTTACTGCATTGAGCAGCGCCTTTTTTAATGTTGTTGCCGTTAACTTGTTTCTTTTAAGAAACGGTAGTTACCTTTAATATCATTTTGGTATTGCTGGCAAAATTGACCGAGTGGTGCTTCAGTTTTTAGTACGCCATAACCTTGATGTGCTTTACGCTCTACTCTGTCCCAACTTATACCTTCAACTGTCATATAGCCTTCACTGAAAGCCTTTAATCGAGCAAGTTCTTTGAATTTATTTTTATCTATGGGTTTATCGCAATCTCTTTCAAGATAAATTAACTTGCTGGCAGCTTCAGCCAATAATAATTCAACCGCACCTTTTTCTGCTTTAGTTAATGACTCAGTGGCTAAGGTAGCATTGCTTATTAGTAATAACATTAATATGAATTTTTTCATTGGTAACCCTCACTATTTCCATGTTTGAAGATGATTATTTTTTACTGAAGCTTAAAATAAAGTACATCTTTGTTGTCTAGCCCACGCTTGTTGTATGGCTTGTGCTAACTACAATAGGGAAATGAGTTAACTAAGTACAATGACTTAGTTGCACTAGCATTATGTGTTTGGTACATAGTACTAGTACTTATTGGTCTGTAGGGTTAATAGCGAGGTAGTTTTTCTTGCTAGTTAATGAAGTTAATCAGCTGTGTTGCTATTTAATTTCGCAGTTAACGGCTCGTAGTTAGTAATGGCGGGGAAATCAGTAATAATAGTCGCTGATTTCTTACTGTCAGGGTTGGCAATGGCCAGTAAGTGTTTAATGCCGTACTGCTGAGCAGACTTGAGTATTTCGATACTGTCATCAATAAACAGCGTGCTATCACAATCAAAGCCATGCTTTTCTTGCAGACGTTGCCATAATAACTGCGACTCTTTGCTGACGCCAAATTCATGGGTAGAGTAAAGGGTATCAAAGTATTGGTCTATTTGAGTGCGTTCAATTTTAAGTGACAGAGCCTCTGGATGAGCATTGGTCACCATGACAATATCTTTACCACTGGCTCTTAGTGCTAATAAAAAACCTTTGGCATCACTGCGCAATTGTATTAAATGTTGTATTTCTCGTTTGAGCTCTTTAATTGGCATCTGGGTTTGCTCAGACCAGTAATCGAGACAATACCATTCAATCGTACCTACAACGGCTAAGTAATCAGCTTTTAGTTTTGCTTTTGCAGCCTCTACTGAGATCGACATTTTTTCACTATAACGTAACGGCAGATGCTCTAACCAAAAATGGTTGTCAAAATGTAAATCTAAAATAGTACCGTCCATATCAATTAACACGGTAGAAATTTCTGACCAACTAATGTTTGCCATATTGGCCATTCCTTAAAATAAACTGTAGTGCAATAAATATTAACATTTTGCTATTCCAAAAGTATTGTTTATCGTGTCATTATAGTGATATCTAACGAACAAAAATAACAAAAATAACAAAAATAACTAAAGTAGCTAGCTATATGGCTGATAATAATCAACTACCTACCATAACTAATCGTAAACAAGTGGCTAAAAGTGCTTTATTTGCCATTGAGCAAGTAGATCTAACTTTTAGTAATGGTGAAGAAAGGCAATATGAGCGCATGATGGGCTCTGGTCGTGGTGCTGTGATGATAGTACCTATGCTTGACGATGAGACATTATTATTAGTTCGAGAGTATTGCGCAGGCACACACAGTTATCTATTAGGCTTTCCTAAGGGGCTTATTGACGAGGGTGAACTTCCTCATCAGGCGGCAAATCGGGAGCTAATGGAAGAAATTGGTTATGGTAGCGAGCAGCTCAATCAAGTTACCGAGCTTATGATGGCTCCTGCATTTTTTAATGCAAAAATGACTGTTTTTTTGGCTAAGCAGCTTTATAGTGCAGAGCTTGAAGGTGATGAGCCAGAGCCATTACAGGTGGTATCTTGGCCAATTAAAGACTATAAAGAACTATTACAGCAAACAGACTTTACTGAAGCACGCAGTATTGCCGCATTAATGTTAGTACGTGACCTTCTTGAAAATTAATGTTCAATGAATTGAAACGTATCACGGGTATAGTACCAAAGCACGATGAAAGAGGTATAACGATGGACCAAGATAAATTACTAAATATTGCTTTAGAAAGTGCCAAAAAAGCCGGCGTAGAAGTAATGAAATATTATCGTCAGGGAAACTATACCGCGGAAATGAAAGCTGATGAAAGCCCTGTTACCAGCGCCGATATCGCAGCCAATGATATTTTAATGGACCAGTTGAAAACACTAACACCTGATATCCCTATTATTTCTGAAGAAGTAGGAACTGTGCAGTTGAGCGAGCGAAAAGATTGGTCTCGCTATTGGTTGCTTGACCCTATAGATGGTACCGGGGAATTTATTATTGGTAGTGGCGATTTTGCTGTGAATATTGCTTTAGTAGAAAATGGCTGGCCAACGCTTGGGGTTATTCATGCTCCGGATCATTGCCTTACTTATTATGGTCAAAAGAACCTAGGTGCCTTTAAAGATAATTGCCAAGCCAGCCATGCAATTAAAGTTGCACAGTATGAAGAAAATCGCCGTATTAAAGTTGCTATCAGTCGGCGTCAGCAGCTGGAACTGATGGGGCAATATTTGAATAATGAGTATGATTATGACTATGTCGCTTTGGGAAGTTGCTCATTAAAAAACTGTCTTATCGCTGAAGGTGGTGCTGACTGTTATTTGCGTATTGGCGTAACAGGTGAGTGGGATACTGGGGCAAGTCAGTGTATTTTAGAGCAAGCTGGCGGAGATATCCTTGATAGTGAGTTTAATCCGTTAAGTTACAATAAACGAGAAAGCTTACTTAACCCTGATTTTGTTAGTTTAGGTGCGAGAAATTTTTCTTGGCAGAATATTATTAAAGCGCATAGAAAAGTATATAAATAACAACTAGCTAAACTCATAAGTTGAATTCATATTGATACTCAGTGGTGAGCAAGTAAATTAGCGTCAAAACGAAGTTGTTCGTTTTGAGTAAGATTTGTGCTAAATTAGCGTTATTAATCGAAGTGCATATACAGCTCACTTCCAGTACTACTGTTTTTAGGTAATTTTGTTTTAGTTATGTTATCAAGCGTATTAAAAACACATACATCTCAGCATCAAGCAGGACAACGTCCGTGCTTCTTTAAAAGTATCGATCAAATCTAATTTTTTTGGTGGATAGCGCCTGCTGTCAGCCAAATAACTGTTTGTTATTTTCCCGACCATTTTGCTAGCTACTATTTTCAGCTATTACCCGTATTAATACTTTTAACTGTACGTTAATAGCCTGAGTTATACCCTATAAATATTCAATTAATCTTAATTAACCAATACAGTTTAGCTAATACTATTTAATTAAAACTACTCAATAAGTAAGAGGACAAACCATGGCTGCTCAAGTAACCACACTTTTTAATGAGATCTGGCAACAATACCTTAGCGTAACACCGTCAGCAAAAAAAATTCACCAATTATTAGGTAATGGCAATGATATTATTAATGACCATGTAGCTTATCGTACCTTTAATCATCCTAAAATCAACCTCGAACAATTAGCTAAAGGACTTTTGGCTTTAGGTTACACCGAATGTGGTCAATATGATTTTTCGTCTAAAAAACTCGATGCAAAACATTTTGAACATCCAGATAGTACTATGCCAAAAGTATTTATTAGTGAATTACGCGTTGAAGAATTCTCAGTTGAAGTACAAGATATTATCGCAGCTTTAGTTGCTCAGTTACCAGAAGACGTTAGTGATCGTGCAGATTTTCTTTATTCTGGTCGCCTTTGGGAAATTAGCTCAAAAGACTACGCAACATTATTAGACGTTAGTGAATATGCAGCATGGTTAGCAGCATGGGGATACCGCGCAAACCACTTCACGGTTAGTATTAATCATTTAGAAGGTTACGACGACATTGAAGTAGTCAACTCAACGCTTAAAGACGCGGGCTATGCGCTGAATACAAATGGTGGTGAAGTGAAAGGTGATGAAGCAGTGAAATTAGAGCAATCATCAACACTTGCCGATAAAGCCCCTGTTGTTTTTACTGATAAAACTATGGAAATTCCAAGTTGTTTCTATGAGTTTGCTAAACGTTACCCACTTGCTAATGGTGAGTTATATACAGGTTTTGTTGCGGCATCAGCAGATAAAATTTTTGATAGTACTAATGTTAAAGGCTAAATAAAGCCGTAATGTGAGTTACTAATCATTGTTGAAGACTCAAAATTAAAAACCAGTGCTAAGTCACTGGTTTTTTATGGGTCAACGTACATCGATGTAATACTTTTTTAAAATCGCGGCAATTACCCCTTGGTCTTTTAATTTCTTTAAGGCTTGATTAAATTGATTGATCGTAACAGGCGCATTAGGTGATAAAGCAGCTCGAATATTTTGCTGGCTAACCGTAAGTGGCAGTACTTTAAAAATGTGAGAATTTTTGTTTTGCATTAATTGGTAGTTGATCAGAATGTCAGCATCAACAAGAGCGTCTATTCTATCGAGTTCTAAACGAATAAAGTTAACATTTAAATTACTGACGTCATAACGGATAAAATAATCTTTATCAAAAAAGGGCTGCAACTTGGGGTATTTATAACCTCGAATAGTGCCAATAATCATGCCTCTAAAATCTACTAAACCATTATATTGTTTAGGATTGTCTGCTTTTACCACCATAATATCCCTTTCAATAAAAATTGTTTCACTCCACTGGAGCTTCTCACTATTACTTAGCCAAGCGGGACTGGTGATTAATTCTACATGAATGGTATTGCTTTCTAAATAGCGCTCTATTCGCTTTCGTGGCGTTTTGGCAAATGTGATAGTAATATCTAGTTCACCAGCAATTTCTGTGGCAATGTCTTTGATGATGCCTGCTGACAGTTGCTCACCTTTCTCAATGGCATAGGGCGCCGAGTTATGATCGCCATAACTAATAATTAAGTTAGCTTTATTGTCAGCGAAGACAGCAAGAGGAATGAGAGTAGAATAAAAAATTAATAACTTAAGCGTATTGAATATGTTCATAATCAAGTTTGCATCGTCTATATATTAGGTAAGGTTTGTTCTTATTATAGATGAAGCAGGGTAAATGCCTGTTAATATGAAATCAGCTTAAACCTGTTCTTCCATACCCTCTTTAAATTGGTCGTTAGGTAATATATTGACACTTTCATGCAATTCGGAATAAACCAATACCGCACTGCCTTGTTCAAGCTGCCTTTTCACTTGGGTAATCTTAGCTTGTTTACTAATATCTTCTGCGCCGTACTCTGTTCCTTCACGTAAAATAAAGTCTTCAATAATCGCGTTCAAGGTTTCATTGGACAGTTGCTCAAGGGGGATAATCATAAAGGATCTTCAGTATGGTAAGTTATGGATCACCATTGTACCGCTGAATTGTAGTATTGCTCTATACTAATTTATTAAAGAGTATGCCTTTACGCTCTTCTTCATTTTTCTTAGTGATGATGGCACTTTGTAAAAGTATTTCATTTTTCTCTAGCTCACCAGTAACTGCGGCAAAGTCTGTGTCTTCAATACGAGATCGCGAAGCACTAACATTGATAATACTGGTTTGGTAAGTGTCAACTTGGCTAACAAGCGCATTTGTTTCAGCGCCTAAAGCACTGGCACTGTCATTCACTAAGGTTGATGTGTCTTCAAGTATGGCTTGAGTTGCTGCCGGGTTACTGGCATCAAGACCACTAATAAAGTTGTCTTGACCTAAAACATCACTGGCAAGGGTATTTATTTGTTCAGTAATCTGATCTAATTCACCTTGTATAGCATCACCGCTATAAATTGGGTTGCCTGATTGAATCGATAGCTCTTGTGCACGTAATAAACCATCATTAATTGCCGATAAGGCGCCAGCTTCAATATTGTTTATATTGGCTTGATCTTGGGCGTTAAAGCTCAGTTGTTGGTTTTGATTAACTTGGCTGGTAAGTCGGTTAGCTATTTGAAAACCCGCAGCATCATCAGCGGCTTTATTAATACGCTTGCCAGAGGCGATCTTTTCAGCTAACTCTTCACGTTGCTGACTGAGCTTTTCAATAAAGCTTAAGCTTGCGGATGACTTATTGACTGATAACATACTCCACCTCTACAGACTAACTATTGCTACATAGTAGTATAGCAATAGCGTACTATTTAGCGTGTCTTAGTGGGACATTATTTTTGGTTTTAGGAGACTAATTTAGCGGCCTTTACTATCGTCTTGAATATGTTTGAGAAAGTAATAAACATAATAAGCAGAAATAGCTAGCAGAATAGCTAAACCACCAAAAGAGAACATCACTACAGGATCGTTAGCTATCATTGATAATAAGTTCATATTGAGCTCCATAATTTTCTAGGTAATTATTGATATACCTAGTGTAATTTAGTCGCCCAATAACTAAGCTGATTTAGATCAATAGAAGCGCTGTTTTTCTGCCATTTTTGCTTTGATTTTTTGCTGCTCTCTAATATTTTGATAAATTTTATTTGCGGTGTCGATGTTATTTTCAATTTTCTTTTTAGATAAGTCCCTTTCATCCATTAAACGACTTTGTTCAGCATCAGGGTAACCATTCCAAGATGCTATGGTATTCCAAACAAAAGACAGCTCCGTACTTTTTTCTACGCCTTTACCTTCGCTATAGAGTAGGGCTAAATTATATTGAGCAAGTGCATAGTTTTGATTGGCAGCGCTTTTATACCAACGTGATGCTTTAAAGTCATCTTGCTTTATCCCCGAGCCGTTAGCATACATAACGGCTAAGTTAAATTGAGCACTTGCTAAGCCTTTTTTCGCAGCCATATGGGTTAAATCAAAAGCCTTTTTCAGATCTTGTTTTACCAGCTTACCCTCAGAGTAAATTAAAGCTAATTCAAATTGAGCATCGGGATAGTTTTGTGCCGCAGAAAGCTGTAATAACTCAAGAGCTTGCATGGCATCTTTAGGTACAGAGTAACCGTGCTGATAAACCAAAGCCATTTGATATTGGGCAGGAGCATATCCTTCACTTACTAGCGGACGAAACTGCGCGATAGCTGCTTGGAATTCTCCACGGTTTAATTCATAAATACCCTGTTCAAGGTCATTACCCTGACTAATAGCTGAAAAGCTAGCTAGCAGGAGTATGGTAGGAATAGTTACCTTGATATTAAAAATCTTTTTAAAGTTAGCATTGGCTTTGGAGAACATAAATTTCCTTGGTCGGCTGAATTACTATGAATAAGTGTAGCTTAGAACTTATGCTAGTAACATTAAAGAACTGTTTTTTCAGAATATAATTTTTACTTCTATGATCATTTGTTCTTTGTCGATATTATCGATAGCTATTATGTATGGGAGTATTGAAAGGGTTTTAACGCTATTAAAAGAGTTATTATGGACTGAAAAGTGCTCTTCGGCCGAAAAGCACTTATGTGTATATTCCTTTTGAAGCTAACTTGAAACAGACATCATTTCCTCAATCTGCTCGGCAAGTTCAAGCCAATCCATCTCATTTTCTTCAATATCACCTTTCAATTTAGCTTGTTTCTTCAGTAAGTCTGTCAATTCGCTTTTACGCTCTGCTTGGTAAATATCACTGTCACTTAATAACGCTTCGACTTTTGTTAACTCTTCTTGCCATTGATGGATTTTTTTCTCTAATTTGTCTGCTTCTTTGCGCAACGGCGCCGATTTTTTTCTCAATTCGGCTTGTTGTTGGCGTAATTGTTTTTTATCTAAACCTTTATCTGTATTTAACTCTGCACTTTTTACCGACTTTAATGTTTGCTTTTTATCATCATTAAGCCACTGCTGATAATCATCAATATCACCGCTGAAATCACTGACTCGGCCGTTGGCGACCAGATAAAATTCATCTACACAAGATTCTAATAAAAATCTATCATGGGCAATCAAAATAATGGCGCCGCCAAAGTCTTGTAGGGCCATCACTAATGCTTGGCGCATTTCTAAATCTAAATGGTTGGTTGGCTCATCGAGCAGTAGTAACTGTGGCTTCTCTAAAACAATCAAGGCCAGTACTAAGCGCGCTTTTTCACCACCAGACATGGTAGAAACTTGTGACAAGGCTTGGTCACCACTAAAGCCGAACTTTCCTAAAAAGGTACGGGCTTGTGGTTCACCCAGAGCAGGTTTTGCACGCAAAATATGATCAACAGGGCTTGATGGTGCATGTAACTGTTCTAATTGATGTTGAGAAAAGTAACCTACCTTTAAATCTTGTGCGCAGTAACGTTCACCATTTAGTATGGCAAGCTCACCAGCAAGGGATTTTATCAAGGTTGATTTACCGGCGCCATTTCTGCCCAATAAACCAATACGGCTGCCAGGTACTAACGTTAAACCAACATCATTTAAAATAGTGACTTGCTCACTATGGTCAGATTTAGGGTAACCACATTCACTTTTATCGAGTGATAATAGCGGATAAGGCAAGCTTTCTGGCTCTTCAAAACTGAAAGTGAATTGGCTATCAACATGTGCTGGTGCTAAATCGGGTAATTTTTCTAAGCGCTTTAATCGACTTTGTGCTTGTTTGGCTTTACTGGCTTTAGCACGGAAACGATCAACAAATGCTGTTAGGTGTGCCGCTTCTTTTTGTTGCTTTTGATATTGTGCATCTTGCTGTGCTAAATGTTCACGGCGCTGGCGTTCAAAGGCTGTATAGTTGCCGCTGTATAATTTAGCGCGTTGGTGTTCAATATGTAGTATTTGGCCAATAACCGTATCTAGGAAGTCTCTGTCATGTGAAATCAGCACTAAGGTGCCAGTGAAACGCTTTAACCAGCGTTGTAGCCATATAACGGCATCTAAATCTAAATGGTTGGTCGGTTCATCGAGTAATAATAAATCAGCACGAGATATTAATGCTTGCGCCAAGTTTAAGCGCATGCGCCAACCACCAGAGAAATCTTTCACTGGATTAGCAAGCTGCGACTGTAAAAAGCCTAAACCATGTAATAACTCACCCGCACGAGCAGGTAAACTATAGCCGTTGATGGTATCAATTTTGTTGATAATAGTGGCTTCAAGATTGCCGTTATCAGTAATACGAGCTTGTTCAAGCTCGTGCTCTAATTGACGAAATTCTGTATCGCCATCCATAACGTAATCAAGAGCGCTTTGCTCTAAAGAAGGGGTTTCCTGTCTTACCGTGGCAATATCCCAACTTGTCGGCATAGCTAAATCACCTGAGTCAGGAGATAACTCACCTAGAAGCGCGGCGAACAGAGAAGATTTACCACAGCCATTACTGCCGACTAAGCCAACTTTATGGTTAGGGTGAATAGTAAAGCTAGATGATTTTATTAGGTTTTTAGCCCCTCTATCTAAACTTAGGTCTGTGGCGATAATCAATGGTACTTCCTCGATAAAATGGCATAGTATGGTATTCATAATACCCACTAAAAAAATGCAGGTGCATTGTCGCTTTTCCTATGACCACTATTCAAGGTAAAATAACTATAATTCTGGATTTTATGTCGAGCTTGTTGGTCTTTCATGTTGAAAGTTATCACTGAAGTTCAGCAGTCATCAAACATAAGTAGTATATAAAAATGAACAAAGCTTTAAAAAAGAGGTTTATCGCCGGCGCAGTTTGTCCAAAATGTAAAGCGATGGATACCATGGCACTAACTAAAGAAAATAACGTGGAAAAAGTGACATGTGTAAGTTGTGGTGAGCAAATGGTGCAAACTGAAGCACAAGTTGAAGAGGTAGTTCGTGTAAACGAGCAAGTTATTGGTGTGTTTAAACCTTAATCGCATACCCTTTATTTCTTATCATCTTCAAAGTCTCGGATCGAAGCACCATGCACTGAAGTTTTATGATTTTTCTGGATTATCGACAAGTAAACTCGTGGATAATTCTTTAAGTTAGATATAATTTAGGCTTAGTTATCTAGGCATTAATAATGCGGCGGTGGTGGTTCAACTTCCTCGGCATCACCTGATAAGCTGCCAGCATCTTTAAGGCGATTAGCAACCAATTGAATTTGATGTTTTAGATCAGAAATTTCATGTTGATGGGCAGCTAGCTCTTCACTTAACTGATCAATAACATCATCTTGAAAAACATTACGCGATTCTAGGGCGTCAACACGTTCTTCTAGTTGTTGAACATAGTTAACATTCGGGTTGTGAGCGCTTAAGGTAATTTCGGCATTGGCCATGATTCAACATATCCTGATGAGCTTATCGTTAATAGATCCTTATTATCGCCAAATGCGACGCTATACACAACCGCACCAGTAGGTCTTTTTGCTTCTTTAGGGGTAACAAACCAATGCGCAAGGCGTTTGCCTGTGGCAATATCCCAAACACTGACTTTTTTGGTGGCTGCACCAGTGATCATAGTTTTTCCATCGGGTGAAAAACGCACGGTACTAAATACTTCATGGCGTTTTGTCCCTTGTAAGGCACTAATGCGTTTACCTGTTTTTAAGTCCCAAATGTAAGCCGCTTTCATACTGTCAGCAGAAAAGGCATACCGACCTCTTGCATCTAAGGCCACTTTTGATACCCGCGAGCTATGGTTAAATTGATAAACCACTTGTCCTGATTGTGTATCCCATACATAGGCGGTGAAATCGTTACCACCTGACATAGCCACGCGGCCATTAGGTAGCATATCTACAGAGTTTATTTTTTCTTTGTGACCTAAAAATTCTAAGCGTCTACCGGTATCAACAGCAACATGAACTACGGTAGCGTTACTTTTGCCAATAAGTAAGTAATCACCTCCATTGCTAATAGCAATATCTCTGATGTGAGACTCACGTACTCGCCAGTAACCTTCAGACTTACCAGATTGTAAATTCCATAGTGCAAAGTTATTTCTATTAGCCGTTAATACATGACTAGCGTTCTCACTAATATCAATGGTGAGTACTAAATTGTCACTGGTGTTTTGCTCTTGCGACCAATTATAAAGTCGCTCATGCTTGGTTAAATCCCATACACTCAAACCATGATGAATTGACGAAACCACCGAAAATTTGGCATCACTTGAAATCTGACCAGCATAAGCACCTTCAGCAGCTTGTTGCCAGCGCGCTAATGGTTTTTGCGTTACAGGCTTGCAGGCCGTGATTGTCGTCAATAAGATGACTGGAATAATCCAATTACATTTTAACAAAATATTAATACTTTTTTATTTGCGCATTTATAGTTAGTATAAGTTCTTTTTTAAAATTGTTTAGTGTTATCTTTTAAGTTGTGACTTTTATAAAATCTTCACAGCGCAATAAAAGACAAGTTAAACAGTAATTAGTCGTAAATTGGGGAATTCTCCAATTGTATCGTATAAATGGAGATATAAATGAAATTGTTCAAGCCTACCCTAGTAGCCCTTGCGTTAGTTGCCGTTGTTGGTTGTAACGAAAAAGCTGTTGAAGAAGTAAAAGCACCAGTATTAGACACTGAAGTACAAAAACAAGCCTACGGCTTGGGTGCTTCAATTGGTATGTACATGCAACGTAACTTAGAAGAGCATGACAAGCTAGGTTTAACGTTAGACAAAGAGCTAATCGTACGTGGTTTTGTTGATAGCATTGACGGTAAAGCAGTTATCGAAAAAGAAGAGATTCAAGCATTATTAATGAACCTTGATGCGAGCATGAAAGAAAAACAACAAGCAGCATCAATCGCCGCTTCTGAAGCTAGCTTAGCTGATGGTGCTAAGTTTCTTGCTGACAACGCTAAAAAAGAAGGCGTAACAGTTACTGAATCTGGTATTCAATACGAAGTATTAACAGCTGGTGAAGGTGATACACCTTTAGCAACTGATACTGTTACAGTTCACTATAAAGGTACTTTCTTAAACGGCGAGACGTTTGATAGTTCATATAAACGTGGCGAACCAGCAGTGTTCCCACTTAACCGTGTAATCAAAGGTTGGACTGAAGGTGTACAATTAATGCCTGTAGGTGCTAAGTATAAATTTACTATCCCTTCAGATTTAGCATACGGTCCTAATGGTAACCCACCAAGTATTCCGGGTAATTCAGTACTACAATTTGAAATTGAATTATTAGAAATTCAAAAAGATGCTGAAGCACCAAAAGCAGACGGTCACGACCATGCTGCTCACTAGTTAAATTAGTATTGGTTAAGCTTTCTTAGCTTAGGCAATGCACTAACTAGATAAAATATAAAGCCATCAGTAATGATTTACTAGTGGCTTTTTTGTTTTCTGAGTACCTTATTGAAAAACTATATTTAAAGTCAGATCTTGTCGTTTGTTTTATAAGTAAGAATTCAATTAGAATAAATTTTCAAGAACAAGGCGCTTGATTGAGTAATAGTGGGCTATTATAATTGAAAACAACGATGTTATTGGATATTTAGCCCATTGAAATATAATATAGTCCAATGAAAAAACTTCTTATTATTGGCTATGTATGGCCTGAGCCTAACTCTTCTGCGGCAGGTAGCCGTATGATGCAGTTAATCCATTTTTTCCAATCACAAAGCTTTCATATTACCTTTGCTAGCCCAGCGCAAAAAACCGAGCACATGGTTGATTTAACCGCTCTAAATATATCTGTTGAAAATATAAGCCTAAATTGCACTAGCTTTGATGATTTTATCAAAAGCTTACAGCCTGATGCGGTAATGTTTGATCGCTTTATGATGGAAGAGCAGTTTGGTTGGCGGGTTAGTGAGCAGTGCCCACAAGCATTACGTATTTTAGATACCGAAGATTTATTTTGCCTACGGAACAGTCGTCATCAAGCCTATAAACAAAAACGTAACATCACTGATGAAGATTTATTAACAAGTGAGCTGGCTAAACGTGAAGTTGCATCAATATTTCGCTCTGATATCAGCTTAATGATCTCCCGTATTGAGGTGGATTTATTGCAGCGCTTATTTAAAGTGGATGCCAGTTTAATTCACCATTGCCCTTTTATGTTAAGCCAGGGGCAGTTAACGCAAGAAAATCCGAGCTATCTACAGCGGCAAGATTTTATGGCCATAGGAAATTTCCGCCATGCACCTAATTGGGATGCGGTATTGTGGCTAAAACAGCAAGTTTGGCCACTTATTCGTAAACAACTGCCTAATGCCAAAGTTAATATTTATGGCGCTTATCCACCGCCAAAAGCGACTGACTTACACGATGAAAAGTCAGGCTTTCTTGTTAAAGGCTGGGTTGATGATGCAGTATTTGTCATGCAAAGTGCCAAAGTGTGTTTAGCACCGTTACGTTTTGGCGCCGGCATTAAAGGCAAACTAGCTGAAGCTATGTATTGCCAAACACCATCGGTGACTACAGATATTGGTGCCGAGAGCATGCAAACAGAGTTACCTTGGGCCGGCGTTATTGCCAATGAGCCACAAGCGATAGCTGATGCGGCGGTACAACTTTATCAAGACGAAAGTGCATGGCAAAGAGCCAGTGATTTAGGGCAGCAAAATGCCCAGTTAATGTATCAGCAAGAGAGTATATTAGCTGGGTTAGCTGGTTGCTTATCTGGGCTAGAAGCTAACCTTGAGCACCATAGGCAAGCCAACTTTATTGGCAGCATGCTTAACCACCATCATCATAAAAGTACCCAATATATGGCGCAGTGGATAGATGTTAAAACTCAGTTGAAAGTTATAACTGAAAGCGATAGCTGAATAAGATATGGATAAATAACCTGAACTCTGAAATAAGCAGCCCCCCTTTATCCAATTCTCAGCGTTAAAACGTCGATAAACATCAAGCACTCATTATCCATAGTTCAGGTTAAATAGGGAAAGTGGCTAGCTTTTGGTTAATCAACTAGCCGAAATTAAGTCATTCCGGTTGTTTCTTTGGCCGGAACCTAGTTTTTAGTGTCTGATAAAGTTGAGTAAGCAAAGATAATGCATTCCCACTTAACAGTCTTAGAGAAAGACATTTACCTGAATACTCATGTGGTACCGTTTAAATAAAGCACTAATCAACAAAAATCTGCATTTCTTCACCAATTTGTTTGCGCATTTCCATCAGTTTTACAGCGGAGGCATGTTGCTTCTTATCAGCTTCACTTTTTGGTTGCCATTGCGGGACACTTTCTGATTGTCCGTTTTGATCAACCGCTACCATAATAACAATACAGTGAGTCGTTAAACGGCGGTTTAATGATTTAGGGTCACAGGCATTCACTTCTAGAGCTATATGCATGGAAGAATTGCCGGTGTAAATCACTTTAGCTTCAACTTCGACTAAGCTGCCAACATGAATCGGCGCAACAAAACGAATTCCACCAGCATAGGCGGTAACACAGTAACGACCACTCCAACCGGCAGCACAAGCATAAGCAGCTAAATCTATCCATTTCATCACTGCACCACCGTGTACTTTACCACCAAAATTAACATCTTGTGGTTCGGCTAAAAATCGTAAGGTAATGTCGCGTTGTGGTGCATTCATATGTGTGCTCTTTATCGGTAATGAGTTAAATAGGGTGGCTCTGTAGGAGTTAGCACAAAAGTATAATGTTCATCGCTAATTAGCAAATAATATCTATCAGGCATTTCACAAAAGTAATCTAACGGTATCTTTTGATAACGGTTAGTGATTTATTTCTTCTATTGTCAGCTTTATTAAAAATTACAGGCCTATTGGAACACTAAAGTTCAATGATATAGCAAATTAGCTCTTTACTGTGTTTAATAACTGCAATAGAATGAGAATCATTATCATTTAATGTGTTTGGTGTGTTATGGAAGTCTGGCAATTACTGTTATTAAAGGGTAACGATAGTTTTAACAGACTAGAGTTGCCGTTAGCTGAGGAATATTATCACCAAGCCATAGAGTGCTTAGAGCAGAAGTGGTATGCCAATATTGAAGACAGTGATTTGCTTATGGCTTGGATCAGTGCTTTTCATAACTTGGCGGTTTTGTATGAAGCTCAAGAGCAACCCAAAATGGCTTTTCGGTATTTACAAATACCTCATCAACGCATGGCTGAATTATCACAACAGTCTCAATATAGTGAAGATTTACAAACCATTGCATTACTTTCATTAAAAATCACGTTAATGCCACTACTGGCGTTTAGCAAGAAATACCCTGCGTGCGATGGTTGTTTATCATCGCTTAATAAGATGGAAATCGCCGTTAATGCCAGCCAACCGGTAATGCATTAGCTAACTTAGCCTGAACTCCATTTAAAACATTAAACAGGTTTCAGGTGACAAATATTAAGGATATAACGATGAAAAAAACAGCTTTTACTTTTGCCTTGATGGCAATGCTACTAAGTAACCCATTGTTTGCACATCCCGGACATGACCATAGCGCTGCTGACTCAGGCTTAGTGCATTTACTTTGGTTAGTACCGGTGATTATTGCTGCTGCAGTGCTGGTATTTAAAGAAATTACCGCCCCAAAAGGCTAAGTAAACACATAAAAAGGAGATGATGATGCTTTATAATATTATTGCTAAATTAGATAAAAAACTTAACTTTCCCGTTGTTATGGCGCACTGCGATATACCTTGTAAAATTTATGATCCTATTAGTGCACAAATTGCGGCACTGACCATTATTCGTATGGTTGATTTACTGAATGAATTAAAAACTAAGCCATCACTTACTTTAGACGAGCAGGCGCAGTTTTTACGGTTAGTCAATCAAAAAGAAATTCACGGTATAAAGGTGAAAGAAGAAATAAATGTGATCTGGGGCGATTACATTAAAGCCCCACAATTAACCCAATACCCAGAATTGCATGAATTGGTACACAATATAATGCTCGCTAGCTCACAAGCCAAACAGCATATCAGCAGGGATGCTGCACTGAATTTATTGCAGCAAGTAAACCGTTTTTCTGAAATATTTTGGGCAACGAAACAAGTCAGCACCTTTAAAGCTATTTGTCCGTATCCGCCGGCAGAAACGATCGTTTATCCCAACTTACACGCTTAGTTATAAGAATTGAGAGCAGATTATGTTTGGTTTTCATTTTTGTAAAGTTACCGGGGTGAGCATGTCACCACGGATACCTGAAAACAGTTATGTTTTTGTTGTGCCTTGGTTAAAAATATTCACGTTAAAAGAGGGCTGTTTACTTAAAGTATTTCACCCTCGCTACGGCCATATAGTCAAATCTTTAGCACAAGTGGATAAGAATGGTTTATTTTGGCTTAAAGGTCATCATAAAAGCAGTGTGCCAATTGAGAAGCTAGGTCCTGTGGGCAAGTCGCAAATACAAGGCAAAGTCTTATGGGTATTTCCGCCTAGATGATGGCAGAAATCAATTTTCAGAATGAAAGCCACCCAATTAACTAAGTAGTGGCTGTGTAATACTAGGAATGCATTATAAGAAGCTTAACCCCTGTTTTAATAATGCAGCAGCTTCTTTATAACGACTCTTGTCTAAATAACCACTAAAGCTATTTATTAAGTCAGGCACTTGTTCGCTAGATACGCCTAACTTTTTAAAAGCAGAATTTAAGTAATCTAAACCCTCGGCTTTTTTACCTGCTGCACCAGCACTTGAAAATAATGAACTCATTGATGACTTAGCCACTTTAGGGGCTTTGTCTAAATAGTTTTGTGCGTCAGGCACGGATTTACTGATTAAGGCAAAGTTATCTTGGTTTAAGTTATCTTTTGCAACCTTTAATAGTGAACCAAAACTTGCGGAGACTGTATCTTTGGATAAATTTAATTGCTTGGCTGCATATTTGATCATCGCATCAGTTTGTAGTGGTACCTTTGCATCTTTTGCCGCAGACTTAAGCTGCTCTGATGATGATTTAGTGATAGCAACTAGGTCGATAGCTGTGGCTGAGAATGAGATTAAGCCAGTTTAACTAAGCAAGGTAACTGAGGTAGCAAGATAAATGGTTGTTAATTTCAAGGGAAATTCCATGTTAATTTTTTGGTATAGTTTACTTTAACATATTTATGGAAAGGTCTTTGAAGTAGCTTTATTGAGATGCTCTGATGATAACTTTGTATTTATACGCTTAAAATATGCTAGCACAAATAAAAAAGCCTTTCTCAAAGAGAAAGGCCTGAAATGCTCGCATTTTGGTCTTGTTAAACAAGATTCTTATTATTAATTTCCAGCTAATGTTTTTTATTATTATTAATTTTTAGCTATATTAATTTTAATTCTATTTATTTTTGTTTTTGTTTTTATTATTGTTTTTCTGTAGCGCATGCATTTTATACCAAAGCATTTTTGCCACCGCAACAACTTTAGTAGAGCATAAACTCCACGACTTTTTTCGTACTAAACTGGTCGGACAAGATGGGGCTGCTAAGCTATTGATTCAAAGTTCATTGGAAAAAATCAAGCTTAAATTAAGTCGTTTTAAAAAAATATTAATAAATTGAACTTTTATGCTACCGAAGTGTTTTATTGTTGAATCCGCATTTGTGTATTTTTTCAGGAGTGTTGATTTAGCGCATAGATCAAATGCCTGGTCGGTGTTAAACTGCGCTGCATTAAATACATTGGCAAAATGCTTAATAAACAGTAGTAGCTAATCAAATAAACTAAATTAATTGGGTCGTGCAGGGATTATTACTAAAGAGTAAAACCCTAATATGATTGCAAAGCAGAAAATTAAGAGGAACTATTGGTGACAGAATTAAAGAATGATACCTATTTACGTGCGCTATTAAAGCAGCCAGTAGATTACACGCCAGTATGGATGATGCGCCAAGCGGGTCGTTATTTACCTGAATATCGTGCCGTACGTAAAGATGCCGGTGATTTTATGTCAGTATGTAAAAATGCTGAACTTGCTTGTGAAGTAACCATACAGCCATTACGTAGATTTCCATTAGATGCAGCTATTTTGTTTAGCGATATTTTAACTATTCCGGATGCAATGGGCTTAGGTTTATATTTTGAAACGGGTGAAGGGCCAAAATTTGAACGTCCTATTACTTGTAAAGCTGATGTAGATAAAATTTCCGTACCTGATCCAGAAGATGAATTAGGTTATGTAATGAACGCTGTACGTACTATTCGTAAAGAGCTTAAAGGTGAAGTACCACTGATTGGTTTTTCTGGTAGCCCATGGACATTAGCAACATATATGATTGAAGGTGGTAGTTCTAAAGCTTTCACTAAAATTAAAAAAATGATGTTTGCAGAGCCACAAACTTTGCACTTATTGCTTGATAAGTTAGCAGACTCAGTTATTAGTTATTTAAACGCACAAATTGCTGCCGGCGCACAATCAGTAATGGTATTTGATACTTGGGGCGGCGTATTGTCTCCACGTGATTATAATGAATTTTCATTACAATATATGGCAAAAATCGTTGATGGTTTAACCCGTCACAACGAAGGTCGTAAAGTACCGGTAACCTTGTTTACTAAAAATGGTGGCATGTGGTTAGAATCTATCGCTGCTACAGGTTGTGATGCGGTTGGCTTGGATTGGACTATTGATATTGAGAATGCTAAAGCACGTGTTGGTGATAAAGTTGCTCTGCAAGGTAATATGGATCCATCAATGTTATACGCGCCATTACCACGTATTGAACAAGAAGTTTCAAAAATATTAGCAGGCTTTGGTGAAGGCGGTACAGGCCATGTATTCAACTTAGGTCATGGTATTCACCCTGATGTGAACCCTGATCATGCAGGTCACTTCATTGAGTCTGTACACCGTTTAAGTAAGCCTTATCATAAATAAGATCTTACTATAAGCTAGTGAAGCTTAGCAGCATTAGTATATTTCAAATTATAAAACCGTCGATATCTTATTTAAGGTATCGACGGTTTTTTGTTTTCAGCTCATAGGGTGTAACTAACTTGAACTCTGGATAATGAATACTTGCAGTTTAAGAAAAACAGTAGCTTACGGTTATTAAAAATAAAATTCATAGGATTAAATAGCGATGTACGCTATCAATGTTTCAATTTATTCGGTTATCAAGGCAAAACGTTTATGAATAACGGGTTATTTATCGACGTTTTAACGATGAGAATTGGATAAAGGGGGAATGTTGAGCAAATGCTGATTATCCAGAGTTCAGGTTAACTAACCTAATCATCAATTCAAAACGGCCACAGCTTGTTATTCATCTTTTGTTACATTCATGCTCATCACATACCCTGTAAAATTTAATATTCCTATATATCAATTGATTAGTTTGTTTTATACACATTTTATTTTCCTTATTTAACAAGTCAGGCGAAAAAAAGATCAAAACTGTACTTGTGTTATGGTGTGCTGGTGGTGTATAACACTATTATCTTTTTGGTATTATTCAAGGAAAAGGGCATGACACCTCAATGGGATCCAGAAAAACCGATATACCTACAACTATATCAGCAAGTAGTCACTCGCATATTAGATGGCTATATCAAGGAAGGAGAAGCGTTACCTTCAGTAAGGAAAGTAGCGGCTGAGTATCAGCTTAATCCAATTACAATTTCTAAGGCGTATCAGATGTTACAGGATGAACAGGTTGTAGAAAAACAACGCGGTAAAGGTTTGTTTGTTATGCCAGGCGCACAAGAATTAATGTTAGATAGAGAGCGTGATAGTTTTTTGTCGCACCAATGGCCTGAAATTCTAATGAAAATTTCACGATTAAAACTTTCAGCGGAGCAGTTACTCTCAGTGAATATGAATAACCCAGTGGAGGGCAAGGTATGAGCTCACTCATTTCAATTTCGAACTTAAATAAATCATTTGGCAATAAAAAAGTATTGTCGGGGGTAAATTTATCACTGAATGCCGGACAAATTGTCGGCTTAGTTGGCCCCAACGGTGCAGGTAAAACTACTTGTCTACAAGCAGTTTTAGGACTAACTGACTATGAAGGTGATATCAGTGTTCTAGGGCACCACCCGAGAAAAGATCGCGTTAACATGCTTAAAGATGTCGCCTATATTGCTGATGTTGCGATTTTACCAAAATGGTTAAAAGTCTCGCAAGCATTAAGTTATATGCAAGATATCCATGAGAACTTTGACATTAAAAAGGCACAAGAGTTTCTCGCTAAAACCAACATTGAAGTGAATGATAAAGTAAAAGCATTATCTAAAGGTATGGTAGCGCAATTACACTTGGCGCTTATTTTAGCCATTGATGCCAAGGTGCTAATTTTAGATGAACCAACTTTAGGTTTAGATATTTTGACTCGCCGTCAGTTTTATAGCCACTTGTTGGAAGATTTTTATACGGAAGACAAATGCATTGTTATTACTACTCATCAAATTGAAGAAATTGAACATATCTTAACTGACGTAGCTTTTATACAAGACGGTAAGATTGTACTTGCTCAAAGCACAGATGATATAAGACAGCGTTTTAATTTAGTGGCAGTAACCAGTGAACAATTACCACAAGCTGATGAGTTACAACCCTTGTTTAAAAATAGCATGATGGGTTTAACTACCATGTTATTTGATAATCAAGATAAAGCAACACTGCGGGGTTTAGGTAAGGTAACCGTGCCTAGCTTGGCTGATGTGTTTGTCGGTATAATGAATAAGGAGACTTGCTAATGAATACGTCAATAATGAAAGCCTCAATTAAAAAAGAGTTATGGGAATTCAACGGCATGTTGAAGTGGGTACCTATTTGTTTGGCCGGTGTGTTTATTTTAATTCCGCTGTTAAGTTTATTGCTTAATGGTCTTGATATGTCAGAGGTATTAGCAGGTCTGAAGCACTTAAGTGAGTCGCAAGATACGCAAGGCTTAACAAAAGTATTCTTTGTCGCTACTGCTGCATTATTTATTCCTTTTGTCTTAGTGGGTTTTATTGTGCAATTATATTACTTTGTCACTTGTTTATACGATGAGAGGCGAGATCAGTCGGTAATGTTTTGGCGTTCGCTACCAGTATCTGACGAAGTTACAATCATTAGTAAGTTATTAACCGGTGCTATTGTTATCCCAACTATCTTTTATTCTGCCGCGACCGTGTTGTTTGTTGGTGGCTTATTGCTGGCGTTTATTGGCACGGTGATTTTATCGATAGGTTTTGATATTTCATTATGGGGTGTATGGTCAAGTGCTCAAATTTTTAGTGGCTTAGGTTCAATTTGGCTAACTATGATACCAGCAGCAATATGGTTGTTACCATTATACTCTTGGTTAATGTTAACCTCTATTTATGCGAAGAAAGCGCCATTTTTATGGGCGGTATTACCGATAGTTGTATTGTTAATTATTGAAGCCATTGTGGTACATTATTTACAATTATCGCAACCTTTCTTTGGCCACTTTATTGGTGATTACTTCTCTATTACGCCAGATAAGGTAGTTACTGATGCTAATGATGTAGGCTCTGTACGTTGGGCGCCTTTACAAGCCGTACTTGCACAAATCGATTACCGCACTGCATTAGTCTCAGCAGGACTATTATTTGCTACTTATTGGGTTAGGGTGAATAAACAAGAGTCGTAGTAATCAGCAAAGCTTAGCGAAATGATTAAAATAAAATGCCAATATCTAAGTATTGGCATTTTTTATAGATAGGAAACTTTATTTCTGCCAGAGTTTTTTGCTTGATAGAGGGCTTTATCGGCACGGGAAAATAAAACATCGAATGCTTCATCATTGGCATTAAAGCTAGATACACCGACACTAACAGAAAGCTTTATTGTTCCTTGCCAGCTTCCCGTAATACACAAATCATTTTGCTCTTTACGAATACGTTCTGCAAAGGCCATTGCTGCACACTTGGGCGTTTCAGGTAAAAGGATAGAGAACTCTTCTCCGCCAATTCGTGCTAGTATATCGGGTTGTCGTAAACTCACTTTAAGCTGCTTTGCCACTTCAATTAATACTTGATCGCCAGCAGGGTGTCCTAATTTATCATTAATACTTTTAAAGTGGTCAATATCAATTGAGATGAGGGTCATTGAAAGCGAATAACGTTTTGCTCTTTGGTACTCTTTTTCTGCTTCTTTAATGAAATAACGTCGATTATATAAATTGGTTAGCGGGTCAGTATTCGCTAGTTGCTTGAATTTTTCTTTAAGCTCAAACAACTCAGTTACCTCACTTGAGAAACCAATTAAAGCAGGTAGTTTTCCTGGTTGTAATAAGGGGATTTTAGTACTGATATAGTGATGTATAGCGCCTTCATCATCAGTAGCGGTTTCTTCAATTATTTGTTTTTTGTTGCTCGAGAACACTAAACTATCTGATTGATAAAAATGATCGGCAATCTCTTTTGGTAGTACCTCCATATCTTTTTTGCCGATAATATTTTCTGCTTTATCACCAAATAGTTGTGCTACTTGAGTGTTGACGTATAGGAAGGTACGTTCGGCATCTTTCATATAAACGTGTGCGTCTATATTGTTTAAAATACTGTCTAATAGATATTTTTGTTCTACCACCTGATCTTGAAGTGCTTTTTCTGCGGTGATATCTGTTGAAATTCCGCACATACCATTTATCACACCACTTTCATCGAGCAGTGGCTTTTTAACAACACGATATATGCGTGTTTCATTGATTGATTTTATATAATTACTTTCTTCATTTTCGACTCTAATGCCTTGTTCCATGACTATGTGATCATTTATTTTTAATTGAGTAGAAAGTGCTAAATCAAAAAAATGACTATCGTCAAAACCAATAACTTCATCGAGTTTTTTTCCAAAGAGCTTTAGTACAGCTTGGTTGGCATAGGTATACTTACCTAACAAATCTTTGGTATATATAAACGAATCTATATTATCTAATACTTGGCTTGTGATGTGGTTAGCAGCAGTAGTGGTATTTTTTTTAATGCTCAAATTTTTGGCCTAGGTAGCAAGAGGTGTTAAATCACTATCAAAGAAATATGGACTATTAAGTTACATATTAGCATATTTACTTGTTTTTAAGCCTCTGCTTGACGGAAGAACAATATATAAAACTAAGTGAATAAGTTACTTGATTTGTTAGTTGCAATACGGAAGGTTTTTGTCATTATGGCTTTTCATCAGGACAATGATGAAAGTTATCTTAGTAGAGACAAGGGAAGCCATTGATTAGCAAGGAAGTAGAAGTGAACTTGTACGTTTTAGAGCAACTAGTTAGCACTTAAACGTTATGGCCTAGCTTAATTGTTATGTTATTGACCTTGATGGGCTATTTTAATGGCTTAACAGTAAATTTTGCTTTGACGGTTTGCATTTTTAGGCAATAAAAAAGGCACTTTCATAAGTACCTTTGTTGAATTATTAAAATGAGCTAATGAAGGTTACTCATCATCTACTTCATAAGCGCTAAAGTCGGTAATGCCCTTAGCTTCAAGCAAGCGCCTAACACTGGCTGGTAACTTCTCATTATTATCTTTTGCTAAGTCTTCATCATCAGGTAAAGGCTGGCCACTAAATGCATGTAAGAAAGCTTCACATAACAATTCGCTATTAGTCGCATGACGTAAGTTGTTTACTTGACGCCTAGTTCGCTCATCAGTCAATACTTTTAATACGCGCAAAGGAATAGATACGGTGATTTTTTTTACCTGTTCACTTTTTTTACCGTGTTCAGCATAGGGATTTATGTACTCGTCATTCCACTTAGCCATGGATATTCCTCTGTATTGTTATAACGTATTCGATAATGTAATAGTGTAGATTTTACCTGTTGCAAAAAACCAGTCAAGTAGAAGTTTAGATGTCTAAAATTACTTGACCCATTTAATTAAAGTGTTTAGAGTTATAGACGTCCAAACATCTAAACGTAAAACATGCTATTTGCTGATACACTTATTAATAAATAGGTGGAAAATAATAACGTTTGAGTGCTAAATAATTAACGGAGAGAACTAAATGTCGATTGAAAAAATAAGTAATATTACTACTTCGGCAGTAAGAGCTGGTATTAATACTGATGAACACCATGGCGCAGTGGTTGCTCCTCTCCATTTATCTAGTACGTATTCATTAAAAGGTTTTAATGATAAACGTCAATTTGATTATTCTCGCACCGGTAACCCAACACGAGCGACGTTTGCACAAGTTATAGCGGATTTAGAGCAAGGCAGTGTTGGTATTGTTACCAGCACGGGCATGGCGGCAGTGCATTTAATTTGTCAGTTATTATCAACTGACGATACGGTTGTTATCCCACATGATTGTTACGGTGGCAGTTTTAGATTATTTACCCATTTAGCTAAACGTGGTCAGTTTAAACTAATCGTTGTTGACCAAAATGATCAACAAGCACTTGATAATGCCTTAGCACACAAACCCAAACTTGTTCTACTTGAAAGTCCGAGTAACCCTTTGTTGCGTTTGGTAGATATTGAAGAAGTAACCAAAGTTTGTCACGCAGTTGGTGCATTAGTCGCGGTTGATAACACTTTCTTATCGCCTGCACTACAACAACCCTTAACGCTTGGCGCTGATATTGTTTTTCACTCAACCACTAAATATATTAATGGTCATAGTGATGTTGTTGGTGGTGTTTTAGTTACCAAAACTGCAGAGTTAGGTGAGAAGTTAGCGTGGTGGGCAAACTGTATTGGTATAACTGGCAGTGCTTTTGATAGTTTCTTAGCTTTACGTGGTTTAAAAACTTTACCTGTACGAATGAAGCAACATCAAGAAAATGCCTTACAAGTTGCTGATTTTTTGCAAAACCATGACGCAATTGACGCGGTATATTTCCCTGGTTTCCCAGAGCATCCAGGTCATGAAATAGCGACAAAACAACAAGCTGGTTATGGCGCTATGTTAAGTTTCGAAGTTAAAGGTGGCGTTGAAGCGGTTAAGAAGTTATTTAATAACCTTCAGATATTTACCTTGGCGCAATCATTGGGTGGTGTTGAGAGTTTAATAAGTCATCCATCAACTATGACGCATGCGGGCATGGAAATAGCCGATCAGTTAGAAGCAGGCATAACCCAATCTTTAGTACGTATTTCGGTTGGTATAGAGGATGTTGAAGATATCTTGACAGACTTATCGCATGGTTTAGCACAAAGCCAATTGTAATTATTACCGCTTCAAATAAGCACATATACATAAGCACATATACATAAGCACATATACATAAGCAATTATGATAGCAACGTCACAATTGAGTAGGCCAAGAGATGACACAAGAAAATATTAAGCTAAATAAGGTCAATGAAAATAAATCAGTACCAAGTAATGCAGCTACCGAGCATGAATTTATGGCTGACGTTAGCACTCAAAATAAACTAGCTAAGCATGCTATACAAGTGCATAAGTTTGGTGGCAGTTCATTAGCAACACCTCAGTGTATTAAACGCGCTCTTGAAATAATTCGTGAAAATTGTCAATTAAACGATATTGTTGTGGTTTCTGCTAATGGTAAAACTACCGACAGTTTATTTGCTGTTTATTCTCTAGTTGAGCAAGCTATTTCTGCACAATTAACACAAAAAAGCGATGAATTAACGCAAGCAATCGCTGAGTTATCGCAACAGCAAGGGCAATTAATTACTGAGCTATTAAATACTAAAAATACTAAACAGCTATTACAGCTACTAAAGAAAGATATTGAGCAATTAACTCTGTGGTTAGCGGGAGATATTGTTCAATACCACAATGATATTTTAGCTTTAGGTGAAGTGTGGTCAGCAAGATTACTGTCAGCACTACTTAATGAGCAAGTGTGTCCAAGTAATAGTATTGATGCGCGTGATTTTCTGGTTATTGATAATGAACAAAGCTGCGTAGTAGATACAGCGACAAGCGCTGCACAGCTAAGACAAAGACGTCAGTTTGGTAAATTAGCGGTAATCACTGGCTATATCAGTAAAGATATTCGTGGTAATAGCTGTACTTTGGGGCGAAATGGCAGTGATTACTCTGCCACTATTATTGCTTCTTTAGTCGCTGCGGGTAATGTGACCTTGTGGACAGATGTCGATGGCATTTATAGTGCTGATCCACGTGTGGTTCCTAGTGCTCGAAAACTCAATCGTTTACCCAATGGAGTAGCGAAAGAATTAGGCCGCTTAGGTAACCCTGTTTTGCACGCAAAAACTTTATTGCCGCTGATTAACCCTTTAAGTGAACATCATACTCACTTACATGTTGCTAGTAGCTTTGATGCACAAGTTAGTGGTACTGAAATTGGTAAGTTTGGTCAGATAGCTAAACAAGAATTATCAGTAACGTATTTGAACGATTTGTTGCTCGCACAATCAGTGAGTTTTATTGGCGAGGCGGCGGTCAAGGCGAAGGCAGAGTTTGCTCCTATATGTATGGATGACCAAAAAGGTTTCATGGTCATCACACAGACACAACAAAAATCGTTGAGTCAATGGTTGGCAAGCCATGACGTTGAAATTAGCTTTAAACCAGTCGCTATTATTGCAACCGTAGGCCATAGAGTAGCTGAACGTGGCGATATTCGAGCACGTTTTAAACGCTCACTAAAAAATGCAAAGCCATTAAACTTAGTTAGTAGCGATAATAATCATAGCGTTATAGCTATATTGCCAGAGCCCTGTTCAATCGAATTATTAAATACAGTGCACCATGAGATAACTAAAGATGCCCGCAACATAGGTTTAGTTGTTGCTGGTATGGGTAATATAGGTGAACGCTTTTTAGAGTTATTACCCACGCAACTTAATAAAGTATATGCTTTAGAAAACTTGCATCTTGTTGGTTTGCTTTCATCGAAAAAAGCCTTGATCAATAACGATGGTATTGATGTTAACCAAGCAACCTCATTATTTACTCAAGAAGCTCAAAGTTATGATAGTGAGCAGCTTCTTTCTTGGTTGACTCATCACCCATACGACGAATTAATTGTTGTTGATATTACCCCAAGTGAAGACTTTAGCTTATTGTATGAAAAGATTTTCGCTTTAGGTATTCATGTTATTGGAGCTAATAAATGGGCTGCTTCAAGTAGTACTGAGCATTATAATAATTTAGTCAATACTGCCGATAGCAATAATAGTATATGGTTAGGAAATACCACTGTAGGTGCTGGTTTACCTATCAACTACGCTATTGATGATTTACGTCAAAGTGGTGATAACATCAGCGAGTTATCAGGCATATTTTCAGGTACATTGTCTTGGTTGTTTGAAACATATGACGGTAGTTCCAAATTTTCAGAGCTGTTATTAAATGCCCTCGCACAAGGTATTACTGAGCCAGATCCTAGAGAAGATTTATCGGGTCGAGATGTACAGCGTAAATTATTAATTTTAGCGAGAAAGGCAGGTTTTGAATTAGCATTAGACGACATTGATTGTCAAAATTTAGTGCCTGAAGCTTTGCAGTCATTATCAACCAATGACTTTTTAGCTAGAGCGAATGAGTTAGATGAATATTTTGCCAATGCTTTATCTCAAGCGAACAGTAAAGATGCCTGCATTCGTTATGTGGCTCGTTTTCAGCATAATAATGTATCAGGTGTTAGTGCAAAGGTTAGTTTAGAGGTTTTGCCGCAGAGTGATGCTTTTGCCAATTTAACGCCTTGTGACAATATTTTTCAAATCAGTAGTCATTGGTACCAAGATAACCCATTAATTATTCGTGGCCCAGGTGCCGGTAGAGATGTCACTGCTGGCGGTTTACATTCTGATCTTGTGAAGGTGTGTCAGCAACTTGCTCATAAACAAAATCAAGTGAAAATTAAAGGCATAAACTAATTAATTGCTGCTGGGATTAATCTTATAAGTAAATAAAGTGTAATAACTATGATGAATAAGTTAATGAAATCAATTAATTTGTTCATCATGGTAACAGCCCTCTCTCTAACTATTGCTTTTAACTATTTTTACTAGCATGATAGTTCTTATTTATTCCCTTCAGCGATGCAATGGCTAAAGACTCACCAAACCAAACACATTACACTCGACAAATTAACCATTTGTTAGCAAAAGTTTACGGGCGAAGTGCTGTTAAAGACTCTATGTTAGATCGCGCTATCGACTACTTTGAGCAAGAAGAATTTCGAAAGTCAGATGAGAAGAAAACTACAGAAGGTTCTGCGCTTGAACAAATGCAACGTACAGAACGCCATTCGAGCTTATTGTCTATAGCACTCTTAATTATCGAACTGGCAGAAGGGGATAGTTACGCTGAAAACAACCGGAAATCCGCACAATTCCTTGGCACTATACAGCTGATTAGTCCTAGCGAAGGCAAGCGTGTTGCTATCACTAATGAGAAAAGTAAGTCGATATATAAAGCAGTATTATGCCTGCGTTTGCTTGACCGTTTAATTATTGATGGTCAAATGGTAGAGCCCTACATAAATAAATTTTTAACTGATGTTTCTCCTGAGCAATATATTGATTTTTCCAGCCACGATAGCCAAGCCCACCAGCGATTTTGCGCACAGGTAAAAATCCCACTGATTATGGCAGCGCTTTTACAAGATGTTGGCAATTACCACCCTAAAGCTCAAACAATACTTTTAGGAGGGGATGGTAAATTAGACCCTTTTCGTACATTAGAGATGAAAGAGCGAAAAGAACTGCTACAAATTAATTATCGTGAAACACTTAAATACCTTAGTGAAGGGGTTGGGTTACCGACTTTTGTTGGCAATACTAAGGCCGAACGGGATCAGTTTCTCGTCGACGAGCAAGGCAAACTTTCCTTTATCAAACAGCTATTAAAAAGTAGCGTTAATCCAAAGAATAGCATTGGTAATATTTTAAAAGTACCGCAAATTTATACTTCAATTATTTTGTCAACTAAAGCTAGTTATAATTACAAATTACTACCGAAAGTGTTTCAGGTGTTAAATAAAAATGCAGAGCTGGGCGCTTGTGCACAGAGTGTAGTTGATGCTTTTTATAAAATTACCGGCATGTTCCCGCAAGGTTTTGGTATTGTGTATATGCCGTTAGGAGATTTTGGTGAACAAGGTGATTGTTATGAATATGCTATTGTAAATAACCTATACCCAGAAAAACCTGAGCAACCTATTTGTCGTATGACCACACGTAAACTCACTTTTATAGGTTATGGTCAAAATAGTATTATAAAAAATAACAGTAACCTTTATTTCCCTCAAACGGCAAAGAAATTAGCTACCTTGAGTAAAGACAGATTAAACGAAATATTGGAGCTATTAAGCTCTAACTCGCAAGAACGTCAGGAATTAGATTTATTACCTCGTTGCTGGCATGCCAATGAATTTTTCTCGATAAAAGCAAATCAAAATTTGTGGAACAAAGCCGAATCATAAATTTCGCAACATTAGGTGATTATTAGATTTCTCAAAAGGAAGTGAATATATGGCAACTCAAGTAAAAAGCAAACGTATTGCTGCTATAGATTGGATGCGTGGTTTTGTGATGATCATTATGGTGCTTGATCACGTTTCAATGGTATATAACAGAGATCATTTGGCGAATGACTCTGCGGCTAATTACATTTTAGGCACAACACTACCAGCCTTTGAGTTTTTTAGCCGCTGGATTAGCCATATTTGTGCACCCGTCTTTGTCTTTTTAGCTGGCACTGCCTTAGCTATAAGTGTCGAGCGTAAGTTAGCTAAAGGCTTCGACAGCAAAGGAATTGATAAAGACATCTTGATTCGAGGCGCTTTTATTGCCTTGTTAGATCCAACCATTACCTCCTTTTTCGGTGGCAAACTTACTTTTCAAGTTCTCTATGCCATTGGCGTTGCTATGATGTTTATGGCCTTCTTTAGACGTCTATCAAGTACGCAATTGCTTGTTATTGCCATAGCCTGGATATTAGGTGGTGAATTAGTTACCGCACAGTTCTGGTTCGATGGCGGTCAAGAACAATCAATTATTGTTGGCTTGTTAATTGGTAAATATTCATCGGCAAACTTAAGTATTTCTTATGCATTAGTACCTTGGTTATCAGTGATGATATTAGGCTGGGTTTTTGGCCGTTATATTCTTGATTACGGTGATGGCAAGGTGTCTGTTAGTCCCGCTAAATTACTATTTGGTTTAGGCTTTTCTGCGTTGGCAGCTTTTGTCGCCATCCGTTATTTTAATGATTACGGTAATATGTTTCTATTAAAAGAAGATAACAGCTGGCAGCAATGGTTACATGTTAGTAAATATCCCCCATCAGCCAGTTTTATAATGCTGGAATTAGGACTAATGGCTGTGATATTGGCGTTAATGATTAAAGTTGAGCAGCGCATAGGTGTGCGCTCTAATGGTGTATTACTGGTTTTTGGCCAAACTTCTATGATGTTTTATTTAGTGCATAGAATATTCTTAACAGGAACCGGTACATTTGGCGGCATGAGGGATATAACTGATCTTTCAGGCGCTTATATTATTAGTGGCGCTATATTATTGGTGTTATACCCATTTTGTTTGTGGTATCGAGGTTTTAAAACTAAACACCCTGACTCCATTTGGCTGAAATATCTTTAGAACATACAAGTGGTAAAAAGTCAGTCATAGCAAAACTATGGCTGACTTTTGGTTTCTGTTTATAAATATAGTCATAGGTTACAAGCAGTAATGCTGGATCATTTTTGTTAATAACAGCTCTGTTTTATCAATTTCGCTATGGGCTAAAAACTCATTGGGTTGGTGAGCCTGATCAATAGAACCAGGGCCTAACACTATAGTTTGGCAGCCTAGTTGTTGAATATAAGGCGCTTCGGTTGCGTAGTTAACAGCACAGCACTTATGGCCACTAATCTCTTCTGCAATATCAATCAATGTACTGGGTTTCTTTTGCTCAAAGCTGGGTGAGCTTGGATGCATTTCTGCAAAGGTAATTCGGCCAGGGTAAAGTTCTGCTAAAGGTTTTAAAGCTTCGCTCAACCAATTAATCAATTCGTCATCACTCATGCCAGGTAAAGAGCGTAAATCAATATCTAGGTTACAGTGACCACAAATTCTATTGGCGTTATCACCGCCAGAAATTGCACCTAGATTTAAGGTTGGTGCAGTTACATCGAAGGCTTTATTTTCGTAATTGAGCTGAAATTTTTCTTTAAGCTCAATTAATTGACCTATAACCTTGTGCATTATCTCTATGGCATTAATGCCAAGGTTTGGTTTACTTGAATGGCCAGATTTACCTTCAACACTAATACGGTGAGACATATGACCTTTATGCATAACCACAGGGACCAAATTTGTAGGCTCACCAATAATGGCAACATCAGGCTTTATCGTTTGGCTTTTAGCAAAAAATCGTGCACCCGCCATGGTGGTTTCTTCATCTGCGGTAGCAAGAATGTATAAAGGTTTTTTAAGTTGTTCAGTGCTTATATTTTTACAAACTTGCAAAATGAAAGCAAAAAAACCTTTCATATCACAGGTACCTAAACCAAAAAATTTATCTCCTTGATTTAGTACTTTATGAGGGTCTGATTGCCAACTGTTTTCATCAAAGGGCACAGTATCACTGTGGCCTGCCAGCAACAATCCACCTTCACCACTACCTAACTTAGCAAGTAAATTAAACTTGTTGTCAGTATCAGGTACTGCTTGAATTTCAATAGTAAAACCTAGTTGCTCAAACCAAGTGGCCAACAGTTGAATAACGTCTTTATTGCCTTGATCCCAACTAGGTTGGGTAGAGCTAATGGAGGAGCAAGCAATTAACTGGCTTAAGCTTTGACTGAAATTAGGCAGTTTTGTCATATAGAACCTATGGTTTTTTAATAATATTGTAATAGTTATGCTGATAAGTTGCATAACTACCCATGCGATGTTACCTTAGCTCTATAGTGTAAATAACCTGCTTTAATAAGGCTACTTCAAAAATGACAAAGGCTATACCAGATTCGAATAACAGTATGCAAAAAGTGGCAATTATTGGCGCCAGTGGTTATGCGGGAGCAGAACTTGTTGGTTTGTTGTCTAAACATAGCCAAGCAGAAATTTGTCACTTGGTAGTCTCTGAAAATAGTAGCTCAGAAGGTAAATGTTTTAGTGAATTACATGGCCGTTTTCAGGGGATATGTGATTTACCATTGCAAGCGTTTTCAGCCAGCTGGTTTGATCAACATGCAGCTTATTTAGATGTGGTGTTTTTTGCCACACCACATGAATTTAGTGCTGATTGGGCGCAATCTTTTGTTGAAGCGGGTGTTAAGGTTTTTGATCTTTCTGGTGGTTTCAGATTAAAAAATGCTAATGACTACCCTAAATATTATGGTTTTGAACATGCTAATACCGATGCTTTAGTCACGGCCAAATATGGTTTAGCTGAATGGCAGCATGATGATATTGCTAATACTAACTTAGTTGCGGTACCTGGATGTTATCCAACGGCAAGTTTACTTTGCTTAAAGCCTTTAACGAGCAACAATTTAGTTGTAGATAATTCATTGGTTGTAGTGAATGGTATCAGTGGCGTTAGCGGTGCAGGCAGAAATGCCTCGTTAGCGACTAATTTTAATGAAGTGAGTTTAAAAGCTTATAACATTTTACAACACAGACATCAGCCAGAAATTTCACAAGAAGCTGCTCTTGAGGTGATTTTTAACCCGCATTTAGCACCTTATAAAAGAGGGCTATTAGCTACTGTAACTTTACAAGTTAAAAGTGGTGTTACTAATGAGCAAGTGCAACAGGCTTTTGAAAAGGCATATTCTGATAAACCTTTGGTAAGACTAGTTACTAATTGGCCAGAAATTGGCAATGTTGCCCACACCCCCTTTGCTGATGTGCACTGGAAACTTGATGAAGAGAAGCAGGTTGTTGTAGTGAGTTGTGCCATTGATAACTTATTAAAAGGTGCCGCTTCGCAAGCAGTGCAATGTTTTAATATTTCATTGGGTTTGGCCAGTGAGTATTCATTGTTAAATATATAGTCACATAGTTATAAGAGCCTATTAAGGTATAGAGAGAAATAAAGATGAGTCATTCTGCAGTAAAGCCATCAGTGAAACCATTAGTTATTAAAATTGGCGGTGCCATTCTTGAAAAAGAACCTGCCCTAAGTGCTTTGTTATGCGTCATTGCAAAACTTGAGAATAAACAAGTGGTGTTGGTACATGGTGGTGGCTGTGTGGTTGATGAAATGTTGGCACAAGCGGGTTTTACCACAGAGAAAAAACATGGCTTACGGGTTACCCCAAAAGAGCAAGTAGCATTAATCAGTGGCGCTCTCGCCGGCACGGTTAACAAAGCTATTGTTGCTACGGCCAATAGCATAGATTTAGCAGCGGTCGGTCTATCGCTAAATGATGGTGACATGATCAGTTGCACGTTATCGACGCAAGACCTAGGTCAGGTAGGAGTGCCACATACTAATAGCAGTAAGTTATTAGATGTTTTATTAACATCTAAATTTCTACCGGTAATTTCTTCAATTGGTGCATTAGATAATGGTGACTTAGTGAATGTTAATGCTGATGATGCAGCAGTGGCAATTTGTCAGCTGTTAAATGCAGAGTTATTGTTACTCACCGATGTGAATGGCGTTAAAGGAGCCGATGGCAAATATTTATCGTCACTTAATGAAGAGCAAGCTCAACAGCTTATTAAGCAAGGTGTTATTGCCGGTGGTATGACGGCAAAAGTAAATGCTGCCTTGCATGCCGCGCAACAATTACGACGAAGTATCGCGGTTGCCAGCTGGCAATCGCCTGAGCAAATCAGCCAATTACTTGATGGAAATGGCATTGGCACACAAATACAGCCAAATTAGCCTAAACGAAATATTGAGATAAAACCTTATGTCGACAGATAACACATTACAATCATTAAACAATTTTTTAGCTGATGACCAGCTAAACAAAGCGCAATTATTAGCATTAATCGAATTAGCGATTAATATCAAACAACATCCTAGCGATTATAGCCAAGCATTAGCGGGCAAATCAGTGGCGATGATTTTTGAAAAACCTTCTTTAAGAACACATGTTAGTTTTGACATGGGCATTAATAAATTAGGTGGTCATTCGCTCTACTTAGGTCAACAAAATGGCAAATTAGGTGAACGTGAGCGAGTTAGTGATTACGCAAAAAACTTATCTTGTTTTGCTGATCTTATTGTCGCTCGTGTTTTTAGCCATGATTCTATTCAAGGTTTAGCTGAACATGCCAGTATCCCGGTTATTAATGCTTTATGTGACGTTTATCACCCGTGCCAAGCACTTGCCGATTTTGTCACTTTAGCAGAAACCTACCCTGATTTAAGCCAAGTAAGACTCGCTTATGTCGGTGATGGCAACAATGTTTCTAACTCATTAATGATTATGGCGGCAATTCTAGGGGTAGATTTTACCTTAGTATCTCCTCAAGGCCATGAAGCGAAAGCAGAAATCATTGAAAAAACCAAGCAACTTGCCCAAGAGTCAGGCAGTAAATTGCACCTTACTAATGATATTAACGCTATTGGTAAACAAGACGTTATTTATACAGATACTTGGATTTCTATGGGTGATGAAGATGTCAGTAAAAAAGCGGAAATACTCGCTAAGTTTGCCCCGTATCAAGTTAATCATGCATTGATGGAAAAAGCACAGGCGAGCATGGTATTGCATTGCCAACCTGCGCACTTGGAAGAAGAAATAACAACGGAACTATTTGATAGTGAATTATCGAAAGTATTCCAACAGGCAGAAAACAGAATGTGGGCACAGAACGCCGTACTGGTCGCACTATTCACAAATTAACCATTGTTCTAACTGTTTGCTGCAATAGCTACGTCAAAAGTACTCACATACAAGAGTATGCTCCGTGCTTTTTTCTTGCTCTAGTAGCAAATAGCTTAACGAACATTGGCTAATTTAACAGTTTATAAAAATTAGTAATGAAAGAATATGAGTTAAGTTAGTAATGATACTAGCTAGTAACATTTAAAAAATTTAAGAGAGAACATCATGGCTTTAGCAAAGAAACAAATCAAAAAAGTAGTATTAGCGTATTCAGGTGGCTTAGATACCTCGGCTATCATTCCATGGTTAAAAGAAAACTATGATGGCTGTGAAGTTATCGCATTTTGCGCAGATGTTGGTCAAGGTGATGAAGAGCTGGAAGGTGTGAAAGAAAAAGCCCTTGCATCAGGCGCATCTGAATGTTATGTAGTTGATCTTAAAGAAGAGTACGTAAAAGAATATATTTACCCAATTTTAAAAACCGGCTCAGTGTACGAAGGTCAATATTTATTAGGCACTTCAATGGCCCGCCCTATTATCGCTAAGGCACACGTAGAGATTGCTCTTAAAGTTGGCGCTGATGCGGTTTGTCATGGTTGTACCGGTAAAGGTAATGACCAAGTACGTTTTGAGTCTTGTTTTGCTGCCCTAGCGCCAGAGCTTACCGTTATTGCGCCATGGCGTGAGTGGGATATGGTTTCACGTGAAGACTTGCTAGATTATTTAGCTGAGCGTGATATTCCTTGTGCAGCTTCATTAACTAAAATTTATAGCCGTGATGCTAACGCTTGGCACATCTCTCACGAAGGTGGTGAGTTAGAAGACCCATGGTGTGAACCATCAAAAGAAGTATGGACCATGACGGTTGATCCGATGGATGCACCCGATGTGCCAGAAAAAGTACAACTGAGCTTTCTTGAAGGCGAACTAGTATCTGTAGATGGTAACGATTTTTCTGATGCTGAAAATGGCGCCGGCGCTTATGATGCTTTGATGTACTTAAATGCAAAAGGTGCAGCACACGGTGTAGGTAGAATCGATATCGTTGAAAACCGTTTAGTGGGTATGAAATCACGTGGCTGTTATGAAACACCAGGTGGCACTATTTTAATGGCTGCATATAAAGGTTTAGAAACACTTATTCTCGATAAAGAATCACTTAAATATCGTGAATCAGTTGGTCTTGAGTTCTCACATGTTATTTATGATGGTCGTTGGTTCACACCACTGGCTAAAGCACAATTAGCTTCAGCAGCATCGTTTGCAGAAAAACTAACGGGCGACGTTGTTGTCAAGTTATACAAAGGCATGGCACAAGTGATTCAACGTCGCTCACCAAATAGCTTGTACTCAGAAGAGTTTGCTACTTTTGGTGCAGATGATGTTTATGACCAAAAACATGCCGAAGGTTTTATCCGTTTATTTAGCTTATCAAGCAGAATTACCGCGTTAAGTCAGAAAAGCAGCCTAAAAGATCAGGAGAAGTAATCATGGCTTTATGGGGTGGAAGGTTTAAAGAAAAGGCGAGTTTACAATTTAAGAAATTTAATGACTCACTGCCGGTAGATTATCGTATGGCTGTGCAGGATATTGTCGGTTCGATTGCCTGGGCACAAGCTATTCATGAAGTAGGTGTATTAAACGATGATGAGTTAGTGCGTTTAACCGCAGCACTTGAAGAATTAAAAGCCTCAGTCGAAGAAAATCCTAAACAGATTTTATTATCTGATGCCGAAGATATTCATAGCTGGGTAGAAATTCAGTTAATTGAAAAAACCGGTGATTTAGGTAAGAAGCTCCATACTGGTCGTAGTCGTAATGATCAGGTAGCAACCGATTTAAAGCTTTGGTGTAAAGAGACCGGCGGCGATTTATTATTTGCCCTAGTGAACTTACAACAAGCGATGATGAATTTGGCCGAACGTGAAAAAGATACTGTACTGCCTGGTTATACCCATTTACAACGTGCCCAGCCCATTACTTTTGGTCATTGGTGTTTAGCCTATGTAGAAATGTTTAATCGTGATATAGGACGTTTAAAAGATGCGCTTTATCGTTTAGATGTTTCACCACTCGGCTCTGGCGCCTTGGCAGGTACAGCCTACCCAATTGACAGAAATGCTTTAGCTAGTCGTTTAGGTTTTAGAACCGCAACCCTAAACAGCCTTGATGCTGTTTCTGATAGAGATCATGTGATTGAATTATTGGCATCAGCCAGTATTTCAATGATGCACCTATCACGTTTTGCTGAAGACTTAATCTTCTACAATTCAGGTGAAGCGGGTTTTGTCGAAATGAGCGACTTGGTTAGCTCTGGATCGTCGTTAATGCCGCAAAAGAAAAACCCGGATGCTTGTGAATTAATTCGTGGAAAGTCAGGGCGTGTTTTTGGTGCCTTAACGGGTATGTTAACCACAATGAAAGCGCTTGCTCTTGCTTATAACAAAGATATGCAAGAAGACAAAGAAGGTTTGTTTGACGCCCTTGATACTTGGCAAGAATGTATGGAAATGGCGGTGTTAGTCGCCGATGGTTTAAAAGTAAATAGATCACGTACCTTAGCCGCAGCACAGCAAGGGTATGCTAACGCCACTGAACTTGCTGATTACTTAGTCGGTAAGGATATTCCGTTCCGTGAAGCCCATCATATCGTTGGTGAAGTAGTCTTAGCTGCAATTGATAAAGGTGTGCCTTTAGAAGATTTAACCATCAGCCAATTACAAGACTTTAGCGATAAAATTGAACAAGATGTTTATCAACACCTTTCCATTGAGTCGACGCTTAATAAGCGTGAAGCGCTTGGTGGCACTTCACGGTCACAAGTTGAAAAAGCCTTAGCGACTACCCAGTCTGGTAATGAAGCTATTTTAAACGAACAAGTTGTTGGTGCGCCCGGAAAGCAAAGAATTCAAGTGGCACTTAAACAGGTTAAACAACGTTTGAATGCACAGCGTGCTGCAGCTATGTCGGTACGTCGCGCAAAAATGTCGGATGTTGATAGCATTTTTACGTTAGCCAATTTTTGGGCTGACAAAGGTGAAATCCTGCTACGTACACGTGATAATATTATTCATGATATTCAGAACTTTGTTGTGGCTGAGCTTGAGGGTAAAGTTGTCGGAATTGCCTCACTTTATATCTATCAAACAGGCCTAGCAGAGATTCGCTCGGTGGTGGTTGAGGAAAGTGCCCAGCAGCAAGGTCAAGGTGAAGCGCTGGTACAATATTTGTTAGAATTCGCCCATCAAATGGAGTTAGAACAAATTATTGTTTTGACTTATATTCCGAAATATTTTGAGCAACTTGGTTTTAACTTAATTGATAAAAGTTCACTAGCCGAAAATATTATTGAAGACAGTGAGCCTAGTCCACATAAAGATCCTGCTGATGAAGTAGCGATGGAATACATTGTTGGTCAAAGTAAGTAGTTAAAATAGAACAAGTTGAATAGAAGAATTAAAAGTATGAATAATAGTGATCAGAATTACGTAAAATGGTTTAGAAACGCAGCACCCTATATTAATGCCCATCGTGGAAAAACAGTGGTGCTTATGTTCGGTGGTGAAGCGGTGACTCACCCTAATTTTGCCAATATTATTCATGATATTTCGTTATTACGTAGCTTAGGAGTGAAATTGGTGGTGGTGCATGGAGCACGGCCACAAATTGAAGACCGTATGCAGCAGCGTGGTCTTGAAGATAACGTAGTAAATAATATTCGAGTAACTGATGCACAAACATTAGTTGCCGTTAAAGATGCCACTGGCTCATTACGTCTTCATATTGAGGCATTGCTGTCTACCGGTTTAGTTAATTCTCCAATGCACGGATCTCAAATTAGAGTGAGTACCGGTAACTTTGTTATTGCTAAGCCTATGGGTGTTCGTAATGGCGTGGATTATAAGTACACTGGAAGTGTCAGAAGAATTGACTCTGACGGCATCAATATGCAGCTAGATTATGGCTCAATCGTTTTGTTATCTCCCATTGGTTATTCTCCAACAGGTGAAGTGTTCAACTTGGCTCTTGAAGATGTAGCTACTCAAACCGCTATTGCACTTAAAGCCGATAAGCTTATCGCGCTTACTGAAGATGAAGGTCTTATTGATAAGTCGGGTGAACTAATTCGCAGTTGTAGTGTGCGTACCGTGAAAACTTTGCTTGATGAAAATGATTGCCATGTTCGTCAGTTATTGCTGCGCTCTATTATTCAAAGTGGTGAAAATGGTGTAGAACGTTGTCATTGTGTGAGCTATCAAAGTGATAGTGCCTTGTTGCAAGAACTGTTTACGCGCGATGGAGCAGGCACGCTTATTGCCAAGGACCATAAGGAGCTGATAGCTACCGCTACCATTGATGATGTTGCCGGAATTTTAGAACTAATACAGCCACTTGAGGAAGAGGGGGTTTTAGTTAAGCGCTCTCGAGAGTTGCTCGAAATGGAAATAGGCTGTTTCACTGTGCTTAAAAAGGAAGATGTCATCATTGCTTGTGCGGCTTTATATCCTTACCCAGAAGCAGAAACGGGTGAAGTTGCCTGTGTGGTTATTGACCCGGATTACCGTAAAGGTAACCGAGGTGAGAGGATCATAAGTGCTTTAGAGTTGAATGCTAAAAGTAAAGGCTTAACATCGTTGTTTTTATTAACAACTGTGAGTGGGCATTGGTTTAGGGAGCAGGGTTTTATCGAAATGCCCTTAGATAAACTACCTGAAGGTAAAAAGCAGATGTACAACTTTCAACGTAATTCAAAAGTCTTTATGAAAGATATTTAATCACACTTAAAGTAACATGTTCAAATAAAAACTTAAGCAGCTGGCATTCATAACTAGCTGCTTTTTTAGTTCTTGCAAATCTTGCGATGAGAAATTGTTATAAATAAAGCTAAAACAGCTCTTCTTGCGCTTCTTTTTGTTGACCACCAGATAATATCTCGCTGCTATTATCTTCTGTCACATATTCCGTTGGTACATTACCTAGACGAAAATACTCAAACTGACTCGTTTTATCTGTTTTAGTGGTTAGTTTTCCTGTTTTTTTATCAATACGTACAGAAACTATATCTACAGGTGGCTGAAATGCTATAACCTCAACATCCGCTAGGGCAACGCGCATAAATTCTATCCAGGCTGGTTGTGCCGATTTAGCGCCAAACTCTGTACCTGTGGTTTGATTCTTGCCCAAATTATTGTTATAAACTGTTTGGCCAAGCATGTGCCTTGGATCATCAAAACCTATCCAAGAGGTGGTGATTATATGACGGCTAAAGCCAGAAAACCATGCATCTTTCGCTTCGTTGGTAGTGCCTGTTTTACCAGCAATATCACGACGTTTTAAAGTTCTTGCGCGCCAACCAGTACCCTGCCAACCTGGGGTTGCTGACCAATCAGCGCCCCAAATAGCACTATTAAGTGCCTGTGTAATTAAAAAAGCATTTTGTGAGCTGATTACGCGAGTTGCCTGTTTAACATTAAAGGATTGCAACTCATCATTAGACTTAATTTGAGACTCACTTACTGATACAAGTTCTTCAAGTGCATTACCGCTATCTAATAAGTCTGCTTTTTGTTCAATGGTATCTAAATCACTAGTTTGAAGACAAGGATCACAAGCTAATGCAGGATTAGCTTGATAAATAACCTCTCCTTTACTGTTCTCTATTCGGTCAATTAAATAAGGCTTGACTAAAAAACCACCATTTGCAAATGTGGCAAAGCCAGTAGCAACCTCTAGTGGTGTTAATGACGCTGACCCAAGTGCCAGCGTTTCATTACGAGGTAGGTCACTAGCGTTAAAGCCAAAAGCTGTTAAATGCTTTACTGTATTGGCAACGCCGATACTTTGAAGTAATCGTACCGCAATAACATTTTTCGATTGCGCTAAACCTAAACGGACACGTAATGGACCAGCATACGTTTCAGGAGAGTTTCTAGGACGCCACACAATACCTGAACTTCTATCCCATTGATTAATCGGAGCATCGTTTACTAGTGAAGCAAGAGTAAAGCCATGTTCAAGTGCCGCAGAATAGATGAATGGTTTAATGTTGGAACCAACTTGGCGCTTAGCTTGAGTAACACGGTTAAATTGACTTTGTTTGAAACTAAAACCGCCAACTGCTGCTTTAATGGCACCATCATCGGGAGAAAGCGACACTATAGCGGCACTTGCTGTAGGGAGTTGTCCGAGACGATAGTTATTGTCAGGCATTTTACTGACTAAAATAATATCACCATAACTGAGTATATCACTTGCCGTTTTAGGTGGTATACCTTGCTTCTGATCGTTAATATAAGGGCGTGCCCAAGCTAACCCTTGCCACTTAATAGTAGCTGATTTTGCATTGCGTAGTTGAATCGTGACAGACTTTTCTGCAACAGCTGTAACTACAGCGGGTACAAGCATTTGATAATAATTAGCTGTTGAAAGTGCTTTTGTGATTTCATCTTGGCTAAGTGTAGTTGGCTGCTCTGACACAGGACTTGGACTAGTTACTACCTTGGCTCTTATTGAGCTTATAGGACCACGATAACCGTGACGTTGGTCATAATTCAAGAGGTTATTGACTAGTGCTTGTTCTGCAGCAGTCTGCAGTTTTGCGGTTACTGTGGTAAAAACCTTGTATCCTTCGGTATAGGTTTTATCTTTCCCATAACGTTGAAGCACTTTATTATGAGCCATTTCAGCTACGTAAGGAGCATTTAGTTCTATTTCAGCACCATGTTTTTTAGCTGTTATAGGTGCATTCTTTGCTGTTTGATGTTGTTGTTCGCTAATATAGCCACTGACAAACATGCGTTGTAAGACAACAGCTCGACGAGCTTTAGCTCGTTTGGGAGAACGGATTGGGTTGAGTGTTGAAGGTGCTTTAGGCAGGCCAGCTAAAACAGCTATTTGAGCAAGACTAAGTTCGGAAATATCTTTACCATAATAAACTTGTGCAGCGGCGCCAAAACCGAAAGATCTATGACCAAGTTCAATTTTATTAATGTATAACATTAATATCTCATCTTTGCTCAATAAGCTCTCAATATGAAAGGATAAGAATATCTCTCGAATTTTACGCGTGTAGGTCACTTCTCGGGTTAGAAAAAAGTTCCTAGCCACTTGCATTGTTATGGTACTAGCACCGCCTTTGTCTTGCCCCATTAACTTGCCTAACACCGCACGACCCATACCAATAGGGTCTACACCGAAATGCATATAAAAACGATCATCTTCGGTAGCAAGTAAAGCATCGATAAGTTGTTGTGGGACTTGCTCTAAAGATAAAGGTATCCGTTTCTTTTCACCGAACTGGGAAATAAGTAAACCGTCTAGGCTATAAACTTGTAATGGCGTTTGCCAATGCAAGTTTTTTAGTGACTCTACACTTGGCAATTCTGAGCGCATTGATAAGTATAAACTATAAACAGCGATTGAGGATAAAATTAGCAGTATCAGACTGACTTTTAATAATTTTTTGATAGAAAGCACAACAAAAGACCAATAAGTGGATAAAATTGTAAGATAATACTAGTATATCGTGTAAAAGCATGTAATAAATGTATTTATGCGTATTTTACGTCTAAAATAATTACAAAAATAAAATTGTAGGTCGTTTATGCTAGACAAACTATGGAAAAAGAAAACCTCAATGATGGTTGGGATCGATATCGGTTCTCATTCCGCCAAAGCCGTTTTGTTGAGTCAAGGAAATGATAGGCTTGTAGTAGAAGACTTTGCAATTGAACCTATGCCACGTGGTTCAGTTGTGGACCGCGAGATTCAAGATATTGAAGCGGTGGGAATTGTTATCGCAAAACTCCGTAAAAAAATTTCAACTAATGCAACAGAGGCAGCAGCTGCTGTGTCAGGCCAGACCGTTATTACGAAAGTAATATATATGGATGTCGCATTGACAGAAGATGAGCTCGCTAGTCAAATTGAAATTGAAGCCGATAGCCTCATCCCATTCCCATTAGATGAAGTTAGTTTAGATTTCGAGACTTTAGATGTAAATGAATCGGATCCGAGTAAAGTGAATGTTTTACTTAGTGCTGCGCGTACAGAGTCCATTGAAGCGCGAGTAGCCGCTTTAGATGCAGGTGATTTTCATGCCAAAGTGATTGATGTTGAATCATATGCCGTTGGGCGATCTTACGATCTTTGTTTATCGCAATTACCTGATGATGCAAAAGATAAAATCGTTGCCATAGTGGATATCGGTTCAACTGTGACACTTTTTTCAGCGACTGATGCGGGTAAACATATCTATAGTCGAGATCAAATGTTTGGCGGCGAACAATATACTCGTTCGATTGTTTCATATTATAATAAATCTTTTGAACAAGCTGAAGAAGCTAAGACTACTAACGATTTGCCACCAAATTATACTTTTGAAGTATTAGCACCATTTCACACTGTGCTGATGCAGCAAATAAGACGTGCTATTCAAATGTTTTTAACCACTAGCGGCCAAGAAAAAGTTGATTATTTGTTAATTTCTGGTGGCACAGCCGCATTGGAAGGGCTCGAAACTTTGCTGACTGAAGAATTAGGTATACATACTGTTATTGCTAATCCTTTTAATGATATGTCATTCAGTGACTCTGTTGATCAGGAAGAGCTTGGCAATGTAGCCCCTCAGCTAATGGTAGCGACCGGTTTGGCTTTAAGGAGTTTTTCGCCATGGCATATATAAACCTTCTACCTTGGCGTGAAGCAGCACTCAAGGCTCAACAAAAAGAGTACTTTACGATATTAGGCGCTGTAGGCACTATCGCTCTAGCTCTGGTTTTATCAACTAATTTTTATTACGACACTCGTGTTAATGGACAAAACACTAAAAATCAATATTTAAAAAATGAAATATCACAACTTGATATTCAAATTACCGAAATACAAAACTTAAACGCTAAAAAGGCGGCTCTACAAAAGAGAATTAATGTTGTTGAGCAATTGCAGCGTAGCCGTAATGTAGGAACGCAAGTACTTGATGAAATAGCTAAGATAATCCCTAATGGTATTTATATAATAGAGTTAGAGAAACAAGGTAATACCCTACAGGTTACGGGAAAAAGTGAATCGAATAATCACTTAGCGAACATGATTAGAGCGGTGGAATTATCAGATTTATTTGTTGGTGCTACACCTGAGTCTATTACCGCTGATGATGGTTCACCGAAATTACTGAGCAGTTTTAAAATGAAAGTTAAAATAAAAGGCTTAGTAAATGACGCTACAGTTAATAGAGGGAGCAAATGATGAAGTTCGATGCATCCCAGTTTGATAATCTTGAACTTGATAATATAGGTCAGTGGCCTGCCGCTGCAAAATTATTGTTAGCTATTTTTTTAGCGGTAACTGTGGGGTTTTTAGGTTATATGGGCTTGATTAGTGATCAAGTAAAAAAGCTTGAAGGCGCTTTCGCTGAAGAAATTACTTTAAAGCAATCTTACCGTACCAAATATCATGTTGCGGCAAATTTAGATTTATTTCGCGCGCAGATGGTAGAAGCAGAAGATACTTTTGCTAACCAGCTTCGAAGCTTACCAAATAGTCATGAAATTCCAGGGCTCTTAGATGATATAACTTTTGTTGGTACCACAAGTGGTCTTGATTTTGTTAAATTAGAATGGCAACCAGAAATCAGTAAAGAGATCTATATTGAATTACCAATTGATATTGAAGTAATAGGTCCATACCATTCATTTGGTCAGTTTGTGAGTAAAATTGCTGGTCTTCCAAGGATTGTAACATTGCATGATTTTAAAATTAAAATTGAGAAAGGTGACAATGAGACATTAAACTTGAAGTTGCAAGCTAAGACCTACCGTTATCAAGAGGGGGGTGTTCAATGATAATACAGAATTCTACTTATAAGTCAGTTAAAGTATTTGGGGTGATATCGCTAGCTCTATTATCAGGATGTTTCGATGATACTACTGAAATAAAAGCACATATGGCTCAGGTTAAAGCAACAACAACTAACTACATTGATCCCATGCCTGAGGTAAATCCATTTATTCATATAGCTTATTCTGCTGATGATTTACGTAGCCCGTTTGTACTACCAAAACCTGAGGCTATTCAACAAAAAATGCAACAAATGGCCGGATGTCTCAGCCCTGATACTAATCGTCGTAAGCAACCGTTAGAAAAATATGCTTTAAGTGACTTAATAATGCGTGGCACCTTAGGTGACGCAAGCATGCTCTGGGCTTTACTAGAAGCATCAGATTTAAGTTTACATAGAGTTGCTGTTGGTAACTATATTGGCTTATACAATGGCCGTATCACACAAGTGAGTGCAAAAACTGTGAAAATAATTGAATTAGCCCCAGATGGTGCCGGATGCTGGGCAGAACGAGAAGCAAAATTGAATATCGTACAATCTGAAGAGTCAAATAAGTAAAGGAATTAATAATGCTATTTAATCAAACGAAAAATTATAAAAGCTTTACTGCTATCAAAGGGCTCTGGCTTACTGTACTAATGCTGTTAACAACAAGCTTCTTGTCATTAGCGGCTAACGCAGCAACTGCTAGTAATAATGAATTAGTAGGTATCTCCTATAACACCATTCAAAGTGACCAGATTGTTTTAGTTTTTAGCTTCTCTGAAGACATTACTACTTTGCCCGCGGTGCAGACATCAATGACACCTGCTTTTGTTGAAGTTACATTTGATGCTAACGTGTTTGGTAAGGAGCTACAAGAAACCTTAGTTAACCATGCTGGTGTTAAAAATATTAAGTTAGACGCGACTACAGGTAAAGTTGTAGCTTTAATCAATTTGGAGAAACTTGCTGTTTTTGATGTCGCCCTCAATAATGACAAAGAGTTCGCCATTACTTTTAACTATGGTGAATCTGCTGAAATTGTCGAAACTTTAAGTCCAGCAGGTGAAACATTCATCAACCATATAGAGTCAATAGATTTTAGGTTAAATGCTGATAACGAAGGGCAAGTCTTAGTTTATCTAAAAGATAATATGCTTGCTGCAGATGTAAATGATAAGTTAGGTAAATTAAATGTTGAATTTCATAACACTGAAATTATCGATGATTTATTATATAAATTAGATGTCACTGATTTTGGTACACTAGTTACTAGTATTGAAACTTTTAAAGAAGGTCGTAATGCACGCTTAGTTATTGACGTTGAAAGTGGCTTCATTTTCACTCAAAAGCAAGAAGCAAATTTATTTATTCTGACGATAAAAGAAAAACCTGAAAAAGTTCCTACGTATTTAGGTGAAACTGATGATTTTAATGGTCGAAGTATTTCATTAAGCTTTCAGGATATCCCTGTACGTACAGTTCTACAGATTATCGCTGATTATAATGAATTTAATTTAATTATCAGTGATACGGTGACAGGTAATATTACTTTACGTCTTGATGGTGTTCCTTGGGATCAAGCATTAAGTATCATCCTTAAAGTTAAAGGTTTAGATAAACGAATGCAGGGTAATATCTTGATGGTTGCACCAAGTGATGAACTTGCGGCTCGAGAAGCTCAAACCTTACAAGCAAAACAGCAAGTCGAAGAACTAGCTACTTTATACTCAGAGTACGTGCAAATTAATTATGCTAAGGCTGCTGAATTTGCCGAGTTGATTAAAAATGAAGATACCAGTATTTTATCTGCTCGGGGTAGTGTCTCGGTAGATGAACGTACAAATACATTATTAATTCGAGATACAGCAAAGAGTATTGAAGACATTAAACGCATGGTGACAATTCTTGATGTTCCTGTTCGCCAAGTTGTGATTGAAGCTAGGATGGTTACAGTAAAAGATAATATGAACGAGGAGCTCGGCATTCGCTGGGGTGCAACAAATACCGATGGTGAAGGTACTACATCTGGAAGCTTAGAAGGTGTTGATACCGCTCGTGGTGGCGCGGTACCCTCGTTAACCGATCGATTAAATGTCAACCTACCAGTGGCAACGCCCGCTGGAACAATCGCCTTTCAAGTGGCTAGATTAGCTAATGGCACCATCTTAGATCTTGAACTTTCTGCTCTTGAAAAAGAGAATAAAGGTGAAGTTATTGCAAGTCCACGTATTACTACATCAAATCAGAAAGAGGCGTATATAGAGCAAGGTGTTGAAATACCTTATCAGGAGGCTGCATCAAGTGGTGCAACTGCAACTCAGTTTAAAAAGGCTGTATTGAGTTTAACCGTAACACCTCATATTACTCCGGACGATAAAATAATTTTAGATTTAATCGTTACACAAGATACCGTATCTGAAGTTAAAAGTGGCTTAGCACCAGCAATTGATACCCAGCGTATTGGTACACAAGTTTTAGTCAATAATGGTGAAACTATAGTGCTTGGTGGTATTTATCAGCAAGCGATTATAAGCACAGTAACAAAAATTCCTGTATTAGGTGATATTCCATATCTTGGTTGGTTATTTAGAACAACGAGTCAGCTGAATGAGAAAAAAGAGCTACTGATCTTTGTTACACCAAGAATTGTAACTGAACACTTTTAACTAAGTTGATTAAAAAAATCCATTACATACCGTATTTTTACGGTAGTTAATGGATTTTTTATTTTTTAAATAGAGTTTTTAACCAACTTAGTCGCATTGTACTTGCATTTTGTGGTCAAGACTTGCGATAATTACGCCCTTGAAATTTCCGGGGGAGACCTCTTTTGCGCCAAAAGTAATATTTCAACGAGATATAGGTTTTGGCTGTTCCGTAAACACAACGAGTATTAAGTAAATCTAATGGCAGAAAAACGTAACATATTCCTTATAGGCCCTATGGGTGCAGGTAAAAGCACTATCGGTAGAGAAATAGCCGACAGATTGCATCTTGAGTTTTTTGACTCTGATCAAGAGATAGAGCGTCGTACAGGTGCAGATATTGCTTGGGTTTTTGATCTTGAGGGTGAAGAAGGGTTCCGTAAAAGAGAAGAAACAGTAATCGAAGATTTAAGTGAAAAACATGGTATTGTTTTAGCGACAGGTGGTGGTTCAGTCATCAGCACCAATGTGCGTAATCACTTATCTGCTCGAGGTATTGTAGTTTACCTTGAAACAACAATCGATAAACAAGTTGCCCGAACCCAGAGAGACCGTCGTCGTCCTTTATTACAAACATCAGAAGAGCCTCGTACCGTATTAGAGAACCTTGCTGTTGAGCGTAATCCACTTTATGAAGATATCGCAGATATTATTGTACAAACTGATGATCAAAGTGCCAAAGTAGTCGCGCACAAAATCATAGAAAGACTCGATTTTTAATTTAATTTGCGTTGGAAACTAGTAGTACTATATGGCAACACTTAACCTTGATTTAGGAACGCGTAGTTATCCCATCTATATTGATTCAGGTCTGTTAAGTAAAACAGATCTGCTTTCATCACATATACGCGCTAAACGGGTTTGCATTGTTTCAAATGACCTTGTTGCTCCTTTATACCTAGCATCTTTAAAATCAAAGTTAACCGCCTTCGACGTAGATGAAGTTATTCTTCCAGATGGTGAGGCCGAAAAAAGCCTTGCTAACTTCGATGTCATTATGTCTCACTTGCTTAATAATGAGCATGGTAGGGATACAACACTGATTGCATTAGGCGGTGGTGTTATTGGCGATATAACTGGCTTTGCAGCTGCTTGCTATCAACGAGGTATTGATTTCATCCAAATACCTACAACTTTATTATCTCAAGTAGATTCATCGGTTGGTGGTAAAACAGCAATAAACCATCCTTTAGGTAAGAATATGGTTGGCGCTTTTTATCAACCCAAAGCTGTTTTTATTGATATTGATAGTCTTAGTACTTTACCTGTTCGTGAGTTTAATGCAGGGATGGCTGAGGTTATCAAGTATGGAATATTAGGTGATAAAGACTTCTTTGAATGGCTTGAAGCAAATGTCAAAGGGATAAAATCAAGCGATAAACAACTGCTCGCGGTAATGATTGAAAAATGCTGCAAATGCAAAGCCGATATTGTTGCCAGTGATGAGACGGAAGCTGGAGTTCGAGCGCTACTCAACCTTGGTCATACCTTCGGCCATGCTATTGAAGCAGAGCAAGGTTATGGTAACTGGTTGCATGGTGAAGCTGTTGCTACTGGCATGATACTTGCTGCTAAGTTAGCAGTAGCAATGAATTTGCTTGAAGTGTCAGAATTACGACGAATAGAAAAGTTAATCACAGTATTTGACCTTCCCGTTGTAGCCCCAAAAAATATGGGCTTCGATGAGTTTATCCGTCACATGCGCCGAGATAAGAAGAATATCGCAGGTAAGTTAAGATTTATTATACCAACAGCGATAGGACAGTCTGAAATTCGTGACGATGTCACTCAAGGTACGCTTCAAGAAATTCTATAATTATTTTTTATTATTAACTTTAATGTTTTTAATAAGGGTATACAGCATAGAAAGGATTAAGCATGTCTGCATTGGCAAACACTTCGTCAACAAATCAATTCAAACACACGTTAACGGGTAACAAACCCTTGTCTGCGATGGTTTCAGATATAAGTGTAACTACACGAATTGATTATAATTTACGTTTTACTAAGCAAGCAGTCTTAGTTGTAGCAAATGCTGCTGAGCAATACTCCCAATTAGCTAGCCAATTTCTTGTTAGCCTTTCCAACAGTCAAGCCGAAGAAAATACTAAGCAAATTAATGTGGCTTTTGTCTCAGCATCAACAAAATTGAATGATATTCAAATTCGATGCCGATTGATAGAGCAATTATTTGTAAATACCCTGTTTGATCCCGAGCAATCACTAGCTGTAAGTATATTGAAATTTGCTAAACAGCATGGTGAAGCTATTTCTATAGTGGTAGACCATGCGCAGGCACTTTCTTTACAGGTAAACTATGAATTAAGTCAATTGGTAAGTTTGGCGAAAAAGCAAAAACTAACAATCAATGTTGTTCTATTTGGTTTAATAGAATCGGCTCAAAAATTAACAAGTAATAAAAGCCTGTTTAAAAATAAAATGGTAATTATTGATGCTAGTACCGGGCAAGTACTTAGTTTTGAAGATAAAAAAATCCAACTAGAAAAATCACAACCAGCATTAACACTTTGGCAAAAGGGTGGTTTATGTGTTGTATTATTAGTTCTGTTAGCGATATTGGTCTGGGGCTACCAATTGTTATCTGAGGAGTTTAATAAACAAAGCACTAAGTCTAATTCACTGCCAGTAACAATTGGCGGTAATGATATGGTTTTGCAATCAGTAAGCTCTCCGGAGCAGACTGTAAGGTTGATGAAGAAGAAAGAAAAAAACACTGATATTAATAGCTTCATTGATACTAACTCAATGTCCGATGCAACCAGTGAAGAAATAAATAAAGCTATTTTAGCTCTACCTATCGCCAATCAATATAAGCAAGTAGCTGCCAAAGCGAATGATGTATTAAAGGCGTTATCATTGGTTAATGATTATGATGAACTTCAAGCAGCAGATAGTAGTTCACATGATAACAGTTATAGCCAAGCTGATAACGAAAGCAATGCCGATAAAGTTATCGTTAATAAAAGAGATATTGAATTAGTCAATAAAGCTGAAATTAATAGTAATTATTATCAAAACCAAGCAGTAGTGCACGAACAAGGTTATGTTATTCAAATAGCCGGTTTTACTGACAATAATCTTTGGCAACGATTTATTAAACAACACGGACCCGAAAACCTATATAGTTATCAAAAGTTATTAGCAGACAAAGGTTTTATTGTTGTTACTTCTAAAGTTTACTCCAATAAAACCCGAGCAAGAGCAGCAATAAAGTCGTTGCCAGCAAGTCTTGGGGTACGTAAACCATGGCTGAAGGATATTTCATCGGTAATCAATGAAATAAATACCTTTAAAGGATAATACAAGCTACAATCCGCCTTAAATTTTGTATAGTGAAGTTGCGGGTTTAGTCGGTAGCATGAATAAAAAACATCGGGCATTTTTGAAGTGGGCGGGTGGAAAATATAGCCTATGTGATGTTATATCGAAAATGCTCCCTAATGAGCGTCGACTCATAGAGCCGTTTGTCGGTGCAGGATCCGTTTTTCTAAATACTGATTATGATGAATATATTCTAAATGACATTAATAAAGACTTAATTAACCTTTATAAAATTATCCAAGTACAACCCGATAGCTTTATTGAAGATGCTCGAAAATTTTTCAATCCAGAGCATAATCAAGCTGAGACATACTATCAATTACGCAGTGATTTTAACGCGAGTAAAGATAGCTACTTTCGTTCGTTAGTGTTTTTATATATGAACCGTCATGGTTATAACGGTTTATGTCGTTATAATAAAAAAGGTGGTTACAATGTCCCTTTTGGTAAGTATAAACGCCCCTATTTCCCTGAGTTAGAGCTCAACTATTTTGCTGAAAAATCTCAAAAAGCGACTTTTGTTTGTGAGGGTTATCGTCAAGCTTTTGAACGAGCAGAAAAGGGTGATGTGATTTATTGCGATCCACCTTATGTACCGTTGAGTAAAACAGCAAGTTTTACTAGTTATGCCGGCAATGGTTTTGGCTTAGATGAGCAGGCAGACCTTGCTAATGCAGCAGAAGAGGTAAGCGAGAATGGCACTGTCTCAGTGGTAATATCTAATCATGATACTATCTGGACACGAAAAATTTACGAGCATGCTAATAAAATAAAATCAGTTAAGGTTGCGAGAACGATCAGTCAAAGCGCAAACAAACGTAAGAAAGTGGCAGAGTTATTAGCATTATATAAATAGGCAAGGTCAAATTAGTTTGGCATCACTAAGCTAACAACCGCTATTAATGAAGCGATAAATATCAGTACTGAGATAACCCCGACAATAATAAAGTGGCTCAACTTGCCTTGTGAGAAATCTCGTTTGCGACTACTTTCACTTTGCACACCAAAAAAAGCAGCTGCAACACTTTTAAAAGTATCTTTTAAGCTACTTTGTATGGCAAAAATACCTTTAATGAAAGCTATAATGGATAAGCTCAACTAAATCTAAAAAGTGTAAGTGGGTCGATTTACTGTCACCAGATAACCAGGATAACCAGCTTTTATTTGACATGCCAGCAGCCTGGCAGGGATGATTAGTATGGCTCATCGGTAGGTTTGATTGCACCGCCATACATGAACTTAATAATTGTGCCTGTATCTGTTGGTTGTTTGTGTGCTTACTCAGTGTATATAAAATAACAAGAGTAAAGGTAAAAGCAAAAGATAACTGCTTAAATTTTGAAAATGAAGAGTTTGTCATAATCCGTTTTGACATGGTTTTACACTGTTTACTAATAGAGGTGAACCAGTATAACCTAGATTTACCTCTCTGTCTTTGGCTGTTTTTCCAGCAATTTATCGAAAAACTAACTTATAAAGAAATATCTACCGAGTAAGATACGTAGAATTTCAGATCATCACTACTGCCACCATCATCGTAATCAGTTTTTGAAACACCAAAAGTGAAATTATCTTTGCCTATTGAAACACCAAAATCAGTTGAGTCAGTAGAGAAATCACCACTGTAATTACCAAGGTGAAAATTAATTTCAGCTTCGTTATCAAGGGGTAATGAATAGTCGGCATTAACGTAGACAGAATCACCAGCATCGGAACCTTCAGCTGAAGTTAATACTGCAGCACCTAAAGTTAAACCGCTAAAAGTGAAGCTACCATACACTTCAGAAAAATCAGCATCACCGCTTATTGAATCAGGGTAAGCATAATAAATGAAACCAACATCATATGACATGCTGTCATTGATATCTGCTCCAAAGCCACCGTAAAGATCCAATTCAGTTTTCATGTCACCCCACGAAGCGTTAGAAATCCAAGTACCAACATAAAATCCAGAATCAGACGCATAATCAATACCACCTGAAACTGCTGCAGCACCACCTGTTTGTTCAAGGCCGCGCCATAAATAGTTGTTAGTAGCAGCAAGGTTAGCTGACAAGCCTTCAGTAGCTGATACTTGGAATGAAATAGCAAATGTTGCTAAAAATGATGTCAATGCGATAGTTGTTATTGCTTTTTTCATAAAAAATCTCGTTATAGTTTGTTAAAATGAATATCTACTAATGAAGTTGCAAGCTTAGTGCCTTTATATAAAATTTCATAGATGATTTTAAATTTTATAATTTACTAATAGAATCAGCTCGTTGCATTACTTTTTTACTTTTATCCCAATTAATTAAAACAGGTTTATGGCATCATATGAGCATAAAGGGTGCATTATAAAGTTACATGCGCAAAAAAAGTGCAACAGTCCGGAACTCGCATTTTTAACTAGCATGGGTATAATAGCGGCATATTTTTTTAGGATAACCCACTTATGTCACCATTTTTAATTGCACCCTCTATTTTATCTGCCGACTTTGCTCGTTTAGGTGATGATGTTGCTAAAGTCTTAGCAGCCGGTGCAGACGTTGTTCATTTTGACGTGATGGATAATCACTTTGTACCAAATTTAACGTTTGGCCCAATGATATGTAAGTCATTGCGTGATTACGGCATTACCGCGCCAATTGATGTGCATTTAATGGTTAAAAATGTTGATACGCTCATTCCTGGCTTTGCAAAAGCGGGTGCGGATATAATCACTTTCCACCCAGAAGCGAGTGACCATATTGATAGAAGTTTGCAGTTAATTAAAGACAGTGGTTGTAAAGCAGGCCTAGTACTAAATCCAGCCACACCTCTGCATTGCTTAGATTTTGTTATGGATAAGCTTGATGTCATTTTATTAATGTCAGTTAACCCTGGTTTTGGTGGCCAATCTTTCATTCCTACTACATTAGATAAATTACGTTTAGTAAAAGAAAAAATTAAGCAAAGTGGTTATGACATTCGTTTACAAGTTGACGGTGGTGTTAAAGCCAATAATATTGCAGAAATTGCCGAGGCAGGCGCTGATATGTTTGTTGCTGGCTCAGCAATATTCTCTCAAAGTGACTATAAAGTGGCAATTGATGAAATGCGCACTGAATTAGCCAAAGCTTCTCAATAAAAACTCGTACCAAGCAGGTTAATATAATAATGCGTTTGGTATAAGCAAAAACAAGTTAAGTATTCAGACTTTAAAGGGTAAAAAAATGACAAGTAAACCTATTGTATTAAGTGGCTGTCAGCCGTCAGGCGAGTTAACTATTGGTAATTATCTAGGCGCATTAAAACAATGGGTTAATATGCAGTCAACTCACGAGTGTTATTACATGCTGGTTGACCAACATGCTATCACCGTTCGCCCTAAAGCCGAAGATTTACGTAAAGCTACTTTAGATGGCTTGGCTTTGTATCTAGCTTGTGGTGTTGACCCTGAAAAAAGTACTATTTTCATTCAGTCACACGTACCTGAGCATGCTCAATTGAGTTGGGTGTTAAATTGCTACACTCAAATGGGCGAATTAAACCGCATGACTCAATACAAAGATAAGTCACAAAAAGCTGAAGCAAATATGAATGCAGGTTTATTTACTTACCCGGTATTAATGGCTGCAGATATATTACTTTATGGTGCTAATCGGGTGCCTGTAGGCGATGATCAAAAACAACATCTAGAATTGGCACGAGATATTGCCACGCGTTTTAATAACCTTTATGGCGATATTTTCACTGTACCAGAGCCTTTTATTCCAGAGCATGGTGCACGTGTAATGAGCTTACTTGAACCGACTAAAAAAATGTCTAAGTCTGATACTAATCCAGGTAATTTTATTGGTTTATTGGAAGATCCTAAAAAAATAGCTAAGAAAATTAAACGTGCAGTAACTGATTCTGACGAGCAAGCAAATATATATTTTAATACCGAAGAAAAGCCGGGCGTTTCTAATTTATTATCATTGCTTTCTTGTGCAACAGGCAAAAGCATTGCAGATTTAGTGCCTGATTATGAAGATAAAATGTATGGTCACTTAAAGGGCGATGTTGCTAATGCTGTTGTGGAATTATTAGAGCCAATTCAAGCTAAGTATCATGAGTATAGAGCTGACCAAGAGTACTTAGAAGAAGTGATGCGTAAAGGCGCAGAGAAAGCTTCAGCACGGGCTAGTAAAGTATTGGCTTTAGTATATGAAGCGGTAGGCTTTATTCCACGCCCATAAACCAGGCAAATGAATATCTTGCATTGTAAGGTTTGATAAACATTAATATTAGTACTGCAGCATAATTAGCAGTTCGGCATAACTAAAAAAGGCTTATTTTCATATGAAAATAAGCCTTTTTTGTTTTCACTTAATGATTATATTAATCTTGTTTGGCAGCATTGTTAGCCTGCTCAAATAAGGCATTACTTTGTTTTAAAAACTCATCTACGTTGTTGCTCGGGGCAATTAAGTAACTGGGTGCCATTATGGTAGAGTTGTATTGCGGGTGTGGATTAAAGTCAGGCCTTTTGCTGTATTGATTTAAGTAACTACCACCAAAGAGTAGGGTAGTAATGCATATGGCTACAATCATGCGGCGCTTAGCACTAACATGAAAGCCAATATAGCTATTTAACCAAAATAGACTAAAGGCTAACCCTATGGGGAGTAGGCTAACAGTTACTGTTAAGATTGAATTACTAGCGAAGTTAAAGGAAATAATTTCCTCCAAGAAATCACTGAGCCAAAGCAGAATGAAAAAAGTAAAACTTATGCCAAGTTGAGCTAGTATCCGTGGATCATGTTTGGTGAGATGAGAAACTAATGCTACTCCTGCTGGCCATAACGAAAATAATAAACTCATGCTAAAGGCGCTAACCAACAATTGACTAAGATTAAGTTCAGTTGGCTGGTTTAAATAGGAAATGTTGCCGGCAATTAGCATGAATAACGCAATACTTATAAATACAGCTACGGGGTGGCGAATGAAATCAATGAGTGACTCAAAAGGGCTGAAGGCAATGGTATCTTCCACCAAATGAGTTTTGAAGATAACTCTTAATTGGCTTTTCCCTATGAGAATAACATCACCATCATTAATTGCTTGTTGATTAGCATCTTGACTCACAGCGTTATTTTTTTCTAAGCGAGTACCATTAACCGAGTTTTTATCATTTAGCTGCCATTGACCATTCGAAAAGCTTAATGATAAATGCTGTGGACAAATATGAGGGTCAGATAAAATAATATCATTGTGATAATCTCGACCAATAGATACTTCCGCTTGATTCAGTCGGTGACGATGCAACAATTTATGATTACGGGTGATTTCTTCAATAATTATCTCACCTTGCTGCTCAGGTAGTTCATTATCTGTCGAAGGTCCCACAATACCTGCTTCTGTATGGATATTTGGAATTTTATTTATTACTTCCATGAGACAGCCTCCATAAATTTAGCCGTAAATGCCATGGCATTCTCTTGACTGACTCCAGCAATAGTAAAGTGACTAACTAAAGCCTGCTGGTTTCTATCAATACTTGCCCCTAAATACAGCACATCAAATAACCCTGGGAAGTCTTTATAAGCACGCGTACAAAATATGCTCTTATTATTAATCTCTTTACTGGTATTAGCCGTGCTTGCTGGTTTAATTAAATCATCATGACATTGGAATTCACTAATATCATCCTTTCCACCTCTGTTACCAGCACTAGCTCGAGCAATTTGTCGTTGATATAAGTGATAAAATTTATTATCACTTAGGTTTTTTGCCTGCATATAGCGAAACTCAATTTCGACGCTGCCAGTAAAGAAGTGAGATGAGAGGTAGGTATTCTCATCTAAAGAGCAACTGGCAATAGCGGCTAAGATAAGTGCGTCTTTTTTATCTGCATTAGAATCTCCCCAGCAGCGAATAAAAGGCACATCTATAAGTGGAAATAGTGCCTTTGAGGCAAGTTCTTTACTTTGCCAATTACTGTTGATAAGTGCCGACATCAGCTTGTCTTGGTTTGCCATTAATTGTGCTGACATTTGTTGTTTAATATCTGTGGGGGCTTTTTTATTGTAGTCATTAAATAGTGTTACTAACTTATCGTGAGGCACTAAGAAGCCAATTTGGTTACCTGAGGTGGCGACATTAATACCCACTACCTTTTCCAATTTGTTGACAACCGGCCCGCCACTCATACCAGAATTAATTGAACCAGTGAAATGGATACGTTCGTTGAAAGATTCTTTTTTTAAACCGTTATAAGTGCCAGGTACCACGATCATACCTAAATCATGAGGGTTGCCTAAGGCAAACAGCTTTTCTCCCTTGATTGGTTTTTTATCGGAAAGTTTGAAATAGGGCATTTCATTGTTAACTTGACGTTTTACTAACGCTAAATCATTGATGACATCAACACTAACTAAGTCTACTTCAGCCATGTTGCCTTGGTGATCTAAATACTCAATACGATATTTTTCAGGGTGACGGGCATAGCTAGATATCACATGATAGTTAGTTGCAATAATGCCGTCTGCACTGATCTGAAAACCAGAGCCAATAGATGACTTTTCGCCACTGGCTTTATCAATTAATTTTATTTGGTAAAGGGATGGGGTTAATTGGGCAAATATTTCCTCAGCTTGCTCTGTAGCAAAAGTAGTCGAACTAAATAGTATAAAAACTAAAGTAAAAAAAGCTTTCATTCATCTTCCTGTTAATAACCTATTAAACCATTGTGACATTAAATTTTTATTTGTCACTCTAACAATGACATAAATTATGCAGGGTGGTTTATATCAATGTTTCGCTCAAGCAAGTCGCGTATGATTTTTCTTCTATATCGATATGCACTACGGAATTTATAAACTTTAAAGTGTTTGGGTATAAGTATTTTTTCAATTATTTAATAAAGGGTTTTGTGTGAAAAAAATTATCCGTATTGTTAGTGCACTAGCACTGAGTAGCTTTACTCAGCAAGTCTTCACCAGCAATGAACCTTGCCTTGAGGGAAGCAATGACTGTAATCTTGTTAAGCTAAGCCACAAAACATTGCTGTACTAAAAGAGTAATGTTGGTTGAGAGTACCGATGATTATAAGCTCTATGCTCAAGCGGGAGCTGGTAGGCCAACAGGGCAGATACAAAAGATAAATCAATGTTAGGTTGGTATATCGGCTTTGTTGAAAATGTTGAGTGTGTGCACTATTTGACTTTTAACTTTACCCGCGACTCTTATGCAAAAATGAAAGCCTCTCGTATTGCCATCGCTAGGAATCACCTTAAACAAGCAGATATTATTAAATAAAAGTCCTGGCTAAACTTCGCTAACTTGACCTAGCGCAAATAAGCGAGTTTTAAGGTGCGACACTTTGTCGCACATTATTCATTTCCCTTTGTTTTTAAAGGCAATAACTTACAAAATAGCGGTATACCAAACCTATTAGATATTATGTAAGTGAATAACCCATGAATTTTACGCTTAAACCTCTTGCTGTCGCTGTTAACCTAGTTGTATTGGGTAGTAGTGTCTTGGCCTTTCCTACATTAGCCGATGATATCCAAGGTGCTGTTAAGGATTATCAAAACAATAAAGATATTGAAATAATTACCATCTCAAACCAGCGTCATAATATGTTAAATGATAATCAAAGTTATGCGCAAGGAAAAACCACCGAAGCTGACTTGGCCAACTGGTTAGCATCAGTACCTGGCGCGAATATTAATAGTAATGGACCCATTACCGGCATAGCTCAATATCGCGGTTTATTTGGCGACCGTGTTGCTACCTCACTTGATGGTCACCCTATTGTTGGTGCGGGTCCTAATGCAATGGATACACCCTTAAGTTATTCAACGCCACTCATTGTTGACTCTATGACTGTTTATCGAGGTATTGCGCCCGTATCGGCAGGTATGAATACTTTAGGTGGCGCTATTGATATTAAAATGCGCAAAGCAGAGGTTATGAATTCTAAAGCAACGCAAGTAAGCGGTGATTTACAAGCGGGTTATCGCAGTAATAATAGTGCCAGCACATTTTCAGGTGTTACTAACATAGCTAAAGGTGATGTTGCTGTACTGCTTTATGGTAATACTCAGGCGGGTGATGACATGGAGAGTGGTGATGGTACAGTGATATCTCCCACAGAGTTTGATAAAACTCAAGCGGGTTTTGATGTCAGGTACTCTGTTGAAAGTAATACCGTTGGTTTAAGTTATCATTATACTAAAACCACAGATTCAGGCACGCCAGCGCTACCAATGGATATTGAATATATCGAAAGTCAGCGTATTAATATAGATGGAAATTTCCAATTGGCGCAGTGGCAAGGTGAATGGTCATTAGGTTATTTAGATGCAGATCATGGAATGACTAATTTTGAAATGCGTGTCCATGAGCCGATGAAACAGCGTCGTAATACTGCTCTTGCAGATACCACTGATTTCAAATTTATTTTAAGTCGAGAATTGAGCTTTGGGGACTTCTCTTTAGGTGAAATAGCGTTTGGTATTGACGGCTACCTTGCTAGCCATGACTCAGTTATTACCAATCCTAGTGATAACATGTTTGAGGTGGTTAACTTCAATAATGTCCAAGATGATCGTTTTGGTATCTTTACTGAGTGGCAAAATCAATATGGACAAACTGATGTGCAATTTGGTGTCAGACTTAAACATGCGATATCGAATGCTGATGAAGTAAATACCTCTATGGCAAACATGCCAATGAGTGGTATGGCTCATAATATGGAAAATATGAACTCAGCTATGGATTCTACCATGGGCAGTATGAATGATATGGGAAGCAGCATGCCAATGGCAAGCATGGGAGAGTTAGCCAGTGATTTGGAGAATGACTTTAATAACGCTGACCGACAAATTTCTGATACCAATGTAGATATAGCCTTAAGTACACAAACTCAGTTGAGTGAAGGGTTATCGCTTTATATTGGCGCTGGCGTGAAAAGCCGTGCACCTTCATATCAAGAGCGTTATTTATGGACCCCAATGGAGTCAACAGGTGGTTTAGCTGATGGCCATACTTATATTGGCGATATTAACCTTAAGTCTGAAACAGCCTATCAAGGTGATCTGGGATTAACATGGCAAAGTAGCGACTTCGTGATTGCACCGCATATCTTTTATCAAAATATTGATAATTATATCCAAGGTACGCCACTGGAAGAGGAATACTCTTCAGCTAAAATGATGGCGTCTATGATGTCAGGCGATGAAAATCCGCTTAAATTTAGTAATGTTGATGCTAAGTTATATGGTGCTGACGTTAACTGGTATTACAATATAAGCGACAACTTTCAATTATCAGGTATTGCTAGTTATGTTAAAGGTGAACGCCGTGATAGTGATGATAACTTATACCGTATAGCGCCACTCAATGGCCAAGTAAGTTTTAGTTACCATGATGAGAATATCATTACTAATTTAACCCTAGCTGCGGTAGCTGCACAAGATGATGTTTCATTAACTAATACTGAACAAGCTACTGCAGGTTACGGTTTAGTCAATGTTGATGTTGAGTATTTTGTTACTACAGGCTTTACCATTCGTGGCGGTGTCGATAATTTATTTAATCGAGAGTACCAAAACCATCTCGGCGGCTATAATCGTGTCAAAGACGTTGGTACGCCAGTAATGACTCGCTTACCTAGCGAAGGGATAAGCGCATGGATTGAAGCAACTTATTCTTTTTAACCCTTCTTAAAAGTGGTGTTAACAGACACTGCTTCTTATCTGTCCACGTGTGTTTCGTCGGCAATGTATTTCCTACTCAGAATCATTAATGGCGGAATACACTCTTCAAATACCTATCAATAAAAGCCAATAACCGCCAGTGTAATAGCGCTTGTTTTAATTGACTATTCTTATTTTTATCTTTTTTAACATCCCACTCAATATTTTGATTTAAATAAGTATTATGTCATTGTTATTTACGTTTGTGCGACAATATGACACACCTGAAATCGAATTTAAGCTGTTAACATAATAATTATCTAATAACACAAAATAACATTTTATCTATGAAGCTTAAAATTTTTCCACTAACTTTGTTTACGCTTATTATCGCTAATTCTTGTTACTCCTTAGCAAGTGAAACATTACCTGATGGCTCTGCAAAAAGTGATGTTGAACGGATGACTATAACGGCAACACGTAAAGAAGCCCTTGATACTGACTTAGCCATGTCAGTTCATGGCGTTAGTAAAGAAGAGCTACAAATGGATAATGGGCAACATGTTGCTGAATCATTAAACAGTATTTCAGGGGTGTTAATCGATCAACTTTCAGGTGGACAGGGGCACAAGACCTCAATAAGAATGCCGATGAATACCAGTGGTTACTATTTATTCCTTCAAGATAATGTGCCACTGCAGTCGGCAGCTTTTTTCAACCACAATGCGTTATGGTGGTCTAGTTTTAACTCTAATGTTGGTAGAATGGAGGTCTTAAAAGGCGCAGGTACTGCGCTATACGGCTCAGGCGCTGTTGCAGCAACAGTAAACATATTGACAGAGCCAGTGGCAAAACAAACAGAAACCGCTATGGAAGTTATGTTTGGTGCGGAGCAATACGGTAAGGTACAAATTAGTCATAGCAATAAATTATCTGCTAAGCAAGGGCTTAGGACATCAGCATCTTATGTCACCAATGATGGCTGGCGAGATCATACTGGCTCACAGCGAGCAGAGATAAATTTACGGCATGAATATGAAATCTCAGCTAATGAGCGGTTAGTTACTGCTTTTGTTGCTTCAGATCTTGAACAAGAAATGGCCGCGAGTTTAAATGATGAGCAGATTGAAAATGATAGGACTAACTCAGGCTTATCAGATGAGGTTTTAGCTAGTGATCCACTGCGTAAAACACAGTACTTTCGTCTTTCTAGCCAGTGGGATCAAATAAATACCGATAGCTACTATTCACTTATTCCGTACTTTCGCCATCGTACTAATGACTATACCGCGACATGGAATAAAAACATGCCTAGAGTACAGTCAACCGTCAACACGCTAGGTCTATTAGCAATGAGCAATTTTGTTCACGCAGAAGATCATGAAACGACGGTGGGTATTGATTTTGAATATACCGAAGGTGACCAACTCTCTTATCAACCATTAGACTTCACTACGACGGGCTGGGGCGCAGATACCTATATTGCAGGGGAAAAGTTCTATGATGACACGACTAGTTACACGAGTGTTTCACCTTACCTTCAACATAAACGGCCACTTAGCGAAAATATCGACTTAACTGTTGGTTTTCGTTATGACTATGCACAATATGAATTTACCAACCACTTAGGTATATATGGTGATATCGGCCACGGTAAAATTAGCGTAGCTGATCGAGAAGATGATTTTTCGCACCTCAGCCCTAAAGCGAGTATAAATTATCACTTATCTGAAAATACCAGTACGTACTTTAGGTATGCCAATAGCTTTAGGTTACCAACCGCAGGTAGTCTGTATCACTTAACGACTAAAGACAGTAATGTTGCAAAACCTGTTGATCCAGAAACATCAGATACTTATGAAGTTGGCTATAAAGGCAATTTTGAAAAAATAACTTTTGATGCTGCATTGTATTTTATGGATGTTGATGACGGTATAGTGCATGCCTACAATGAACAAGGACAACGCTATTTAACCAATGCTTCTAGAGTGCTTCATAAAGGTATAGAGCTCTCTACTTTATGGCTTATTAATGAAGAGATAAACCTCAGTGTTGCTTACAGTAAAAGTAAACACGAATTCGATAAACATGAAGAATACTCAGGTAATGAAATGCGTATGGCACCTGACTATATTGCCAATGTTCGTCTACGCTACTTACCGACCTATCTTGAAGGATTTTCAAGCCAAATAGAGCTTCAATCAATTGGTGAATACTGGATGGATGATGCCAACAGTGTCGACCCTGAAACCGGTTTAGAGCGCACTTATAATGGTTATAATGTTGTGAACGTTAAAGCACGTTATCAATTTAATCAACAAGTGTCGTTTCATGCACGTATTCTCAACTTAACAGACAAGGTTTATGCCCAAGAAGGTGAATACCGTTACGGCAGAAATTCTTGGTCGCCTGGCGCACCTAGAACAGCATACATTGGTATGAACTATCAATGGTAGTTTTAGGCTTAACAATGTATTTAAGGGAGCATAAAAATGATATTAGTTAAAAAGAATGCACTGTTAAGCTATGTTGCTGTGTGTATGGTGCTGGCTGTTATTCCTGAAGCATTTTCTGGCCATCACCAGCATCAACCCAAAGCCAAAACAGTGGGCGAAATTAATCAAATTGATTGTCAGCAAGTCGATATTCGTTGTGCTAAAACGGTCACGTCGGCTTTTTCACCTAAGGGGGATTTATGGCGTTTATGGAGTCAACAGCAAGCACTATATTATCAACGTTCAACAGATAACGGCGCTAACTTCACAGCGGCTAAAAGAATTGCTATTCCAGATGAAAAAATTTCAGCTCGTAATGAAAATCGTCCTAAAATTGCTTTTGATAAGGCGCAAGGGGTTTATTTATCATGGGCGATGCCACGTGAGCGAAAATACACCGCTGATATACGCTTTAGCTATTCTAAAGATGATGGTAAGACCTTTTCATTACCAGTGACGATCAATGATGATGACTTATTAACAGGGCATAGCTTTAACGAAATGCTGGTTGATGAGCAAGGCAATGTGAATATTGTTTGGTTAGATGGGCGCTTAAAGCTCGCTAAACAGTCAAAAAAAAGCGCAGCGCAAGGCTCTGCTATCTTTATGGCGACGGCTAATATGAAAAAGGGGGGCTTGACACTTAACCCCGAAGACAACAATCAAGAGACTTTTGTTAATAAAGAAGTTGTTAACGGTACGTGTGTTTGCTGCCGGTTAGCTATTGATGTAAACAGCAAAGGTAACTTAGCTATTCTATGGCGGCACATATATGGCGACAATATTCGTGAGTTCGCTATTACTACGGTAAATGAGCAACAACAAGCTTACCAAGTGAGTTATGATCACTGGCAGATTAATGGCTGTCCTCATCAAGGTGGTGCATTATCAATCGATGATACTAACCGCTATCATCTCGTTTGGTTTAATCAGGGGGATAAAGGTAAAGGTATTTTTTATGCTCACTCTGATGATGCAGGTAAAACGTTAACAACTCCGCTAAATATCGGCGAACAAGCAGCACAAGCTGCGCATGCTCACATGAGTGAATATAACGGTATTGTAGATATCGTTTGGACACAGTTTACCGGCACCGAGCATCAATTATGGCATCAGCGTTCATCGGACAATGGCCAAACATTTACGCCTGCTATTGTCATTGCTACGGCAAAAAAAGGTGCGGATAGACCCTTTATATTAACTCATAAAAATAAAAGTTATGTCTCGTGGTTGCGATTTGGGCAAGGGCATTGGTTAAGTCAATTATGAAGAAGCTAGTATGAACAAAGCTATTATAAAAAAAGTGGTCGCCCTTTATCTTGGGTTAGCCATAATGATGCTTTTTAGCAACAAAGTCAGGGCTGAGCAGGAAACCTCTGATAAGAAAATAATACATCAGCAGGTATTTAACCAGCAAGTCTTTGAGCAGCTGAAACAAAAGTACCAAGGTAGCCGATGGCTAATGCTACTTTGGTCTGTTGATTGTCCACCTTGCATGAAAGAGCTGGCGTTAGTGAAAAAGTTGCAGCAGCAAAAGCAAGATCTTGCTGTTGTGATAGTTAATGTTGACAGTGATGAGGAAAGTGAGCAGCAAAGACAAGCAATCATCAAGCATTTTGAATTAACACAACTTACCCATTTATATTTTCGAGATGGTTTTGAAGATCATAGCCGCTATTTAATTGATCCTCAGTGGTATGGCGAATTACCTCGTAGTTATTTTATTGATGAGGCCGGCACCTTTCATGGCAAAAGCGGTTTAGTCACTAAAGCATTGCTCGATAAATGGTTACTGAGCAGCCGTGCTTAATGTTATTCTTGTGGTTATCTGGGCTGCCATTATTGCGATTTAATATTTGATTAATCACAAAGTAGCGATACATCAAGGCAAAATTATTTAGCTGTAATTCATTGAATAAAACGCTCGTGAGAAGGAACTTGTTATGACTCTCTTTACTTATCAACAGGCCGAACAATACTTATTAGCTAAGCCGGAAGCAAAGTTGGATTACCCTTTTGGCGACGACATTAAAGTATTTAAGGTTAAAGAAAAAATGTTCGCCACTTTAGCACTTGGAAAAATGGGCAAGGGTGACGGCGATAACCAAGACTGGTGGATGAATTTAAAGTGTGACCCGGATGAAGCGGTAATGTTAAGAGATATTTTTGCTGCAGTAATTCCTGGTTACCATATGAATAAAAGGTTATGGAATACAATTATTCTTGATGGCTCAATCCCTCAAGGTGAAATAGAGCGCATGATAGATAACTCATTCAAATTAGTTGTTAGTAAAATGACCAAGAAAGAACAGCAGTCAATCTTGGTTTATATGTAGATTTGATTCAAGTGATGGAACAAGTTACAAGGGGGTTATATCTTAGTTATGTTAACCAGAGCTTGTTGACTATATCTGCGTTTAGAGCCATTATTTAAACTCGTTTGATAGGATTTTTTAGCAGCATCAATATTTCCTGTCAGGGTATACATGTCTCCTAATAATTCTCGTATCGGTAAGACAGGCCCTGGAGTCACAGGACTTTTATCTACAGAGTCTTCGATACGAGCCGCTTCTTTTAGTAATGCTAAAGCTTGCTGTTTTTCTCCTTGGGCAAAATATATCCAAGCTTCAACGGCTTTTCGTTGTGCATCTACTAGTACAGCCCAGTAATTTGGACTTATAATTTGTGTTTTAATGTAAAGCTTTTTAAGTATTTCTAAATTTTCTTTTGCACTTTTTAGGTTATTACTCCTAGCAGAGCCAATTCCACGAGCGAAATATGTGATGGCTTCAACTTGGGGGAATTTTTCCCAACTTATGTAACTAGGAACCCTCATTTTAAGTTGACTAGCTTGTAGCCAGTCTTTCTGTTCAAGGTGTATTCTTGCGGGCATAGTGGAAAGAGCATACGCAGCAGGGAATGTGTTCTGTATAGGATGATGAGTTTCGATTTCTTGCAATGTTTGTTGCGCTTTTTGTTTTTTTCCTAATTGTAATAATCCGTAGACTTTGTAATCTAGAGCATGAACATAATGCATGGAAGTTGAACCCTTAGTCGGGTATTTTAATGCTACGGTTGCAGAGCGAGAGTTCCAATTAATAGTATCTTGCCACTCTCCTAACCTGACAAAAATATGTGTTGGCATATGTAGAGCGTGGGGAACATCCGGTGCTATTTGGCTATAGTCTCTTGCTAATTTTAATCCTAATTGGGCATGTTTGGGGTTATCGTATGCATGTATACTGTAATGAATGGCTCCTGGATGTAAAGGTTGTTTATCTATAATTGTAGATAGAATATCTCCAACCTCTTTATTGGTCGAAAAGGTTTTATCTTTTTTGGATGCGATAACGAGTTGAGATAACCCGTAAAAAGCAGTGGCGTCTATATCGTTAGGGTAATTTTGGTATAGCTTAGTGTGCGCATTAGCCCATGAGTTAATGCGGGTCTTTTCGGGAATTGTTTTCCAATTGATATAGTACTTTTCTGCTGTAGTTATATAAGCTTTTTCACGTTGTGTTTTATGAATGTTTTGAGCTGTTGTTAAGGCTTGTTGACCTTTAATTAAAGCGTCTTTAGTGATTTTATCTGGCCATAGTGGGTGGAATAGCGACATTGAATAACCCCAATACAACATAGCGCACTCAGGTTGTTGTGCTATCCAATTCTGAAAAAGCTGCTCTGCTTGGGCATACATCATATGATGCAAAAGCCCTACACCAGTATTAAACGCTTTTTGTGTCTCAGTTTTACATGAAATTTCAAAGTTTACTTCTCCTAAGTTACCTAAATCTTGTAATACAATATCCTCATTTTTATGGCCATCATGACTATAGAGTAAACTGCTGACAAATAATAAAGCGAAAGCTGCTATTGAAAAGAAAGAGTTACCATGTAGTTTCATAGTCATAATCTTTGGAGGAGTCTTTGTTCTAAAATATAGGTTAGTAATCAGTATTGAGCAAACAGGGTTAGTTTTCCTATTGATACTTGCTAAAATAGTAGCGCTACTGTTGGTATGGTTAAGCGTTTGTGGATTACAGTTATTCTTGATGGCTCAATTCCTCAAGGTGAGATTGAGCGCATGATGGATAATTCTTATAGACTGGTGGTCAGTAAAATGGCTAAGAAAGATTAGCAGTCGATTCTTTTACATATAAAAACATAGTTTCTATATACTTCACAGAAGAGCTATTAGCTAATGAGAATGAAGTGACTTGATAGCATTAAAGAATTGTTTAATGCTATCACATCACAATTAAGTAAAGTCGATGGCATGACAATAGTGTTTTCGTAATTGCCGATATTACTCCAACGTTATTGTCTCGGTTATTCATAATCACTAGCTTAATTACCAAACAGACATGGTTGATTAGATTGAATGGTTTCCGATGCTAATTGCTTTAAAAGTTGTTGGGTTGATTCTTCTACCTCTATTTCTTTAATAAAGGGCAACAAATCTGCAGCTTCACCGGTGATCACCTCATAAAAAACAAAGGCAGTAAGTAATTTTCCTAAAAAAGCTGCATGGTTACCATCACTACTATGTAAAACGAGTTGTGGCTCTATAGTGATAACTTTGTCCCAAGCTAAGCCAACTGGCGCAACGCATGATCTTTGTATATTGGCAATACTAGTATGGATTCGATGAACTCGTCCCCCTTCCGTTGTGTTACCTTCTTGTGGATGTTCAGGAAAAAGGATAGGAGTTATTTTGTACCTCTTCGCCTTATCTATCCACATTTGTGCGGCAGTTGTTGGATAAATAATGCTTCCTGATTGCGAATATTTTTGACCTTGTAAAATAACATGTGTCCAAGGATTATTTTCGAGTAAATCTGTCCTTTTTTGCGTAATATTGTCTAGAAACCCCCCTCCCGCATTAATAATTTTTATTTTGGCATAGGGTTTTCCTGTACTTATAAGGGTTTCTATTAAACTACTCAACTTTGATGTATGACTATTTCCAAATATCAAAACTTCATAATTATTCGAAAAACGATTATCCGGTATTGCTAAATTGTTGGAATGTATTTTTTCTATTATGTCCGGTTGGTCTATTAAGTCCACTTGACTAGGTGTTGGATCACTTGTTTCTACTGAATCACTCGAGCAGGCAGATAAAGTAAGTAATATAATTATTAGGGAGCAGGTTGAACGCATAATTCCTCCTTGTTAGGAATGATAATCGGTTTTTATTTTTGTTAATTTGAGTTACTTTTTTAGGCGTACCAGGAGCACCATGAAGAAAAATCGCGATGCCTTCAAGTATATCCTTCGGTTTATAAACAACTACTCCTTGATTGTTTAAAGTCATACAACTTGTATCATCAGCAAGCCCCTGTCCTGCGAATTTTGTACTTTTTAGGGATTTTTACGTGTTTTTTTTCATAATATCACCTTTATTTCATTGAAGCTTTATTGTGTCAATTTATTGATTTAATACAATAAAGAGATAACAATGGTTTAGTAATGATTTAATAATGGAATGATAATTTATTGATGACATTGTGGGATTTTAAATGCGCTTTGCATTTGCCGATATAATAGTTGACTGCGACCAAGTAAAGTTAACTAAACATGCAAAACATATGGAGTGTGAACCTCGGATTTTCGAACTGTTAGTCTATTTTTTCAAACATCGCAAGAAGCTATTTCGAGAGAGAAATTTAGGTCGAAGACCCAATACCTGTAACATTTCCTATCAACACGATTTTTTTGCGTGCGAAAAAGTGGAATCCAATACTAGTAATATTTGGCAATTTCAACTTCCACTGTGAAAAAATTAACAATGCTTAATCAACTTTACCTGTTGTGTCAATTGCCTTATTTATTGTATCTTTCTTCTAAATGAGAGTTAGGTTGATAGTTCTAATTCGAACTTATTAATTATCGATGCTCGCGTTCGTGTTTAATAGCAGTGTTAACGATTACATGATTAAGCGTTTGTGGAACACTGTCATTTTAGATAGCTCAACCCCCAAAGGTGAAATTGAACGTATGATGGATAATTCTTATCTGTTAGTGGTCAGTAAAGTGACTAAGAAAGATCTGCAGTCGATAATTATTCACCTTTAGTGATGAAGTTTTTAAGTGGACTAAGCATAAGTTACGCCACTGTTACCCCTAACATCAGCTTCAAGGCTTTAAAAGTTAAACCAGTCAAAACAGCAGCTTATTTCTTTTTAATGAGGCCGTACACAATGAAACTCTTAATGACTTTTTTACTGTTACTAACTTGTCTTAGCTGTAGCGATGAGGCAGAGTTTTACTCGGTTGAAAGTTTCAATGACCAATTTACCAATGGCTTATTTATTTCAAAATTAAGGAATCATAATATTCCATATCAATACGACTACCTGATGGGTGAGGATTATGTTTTAGTGCACTTTAGTTTTAAAAAGAGCTTAATTCAACTGCGTAAAGACAGTTTAAAAGAAGCCAAGTCACTTTCACTAATAAACCTGGATAATGTGTGTAGTCAACAAAATTTATCTCAAAAATTCAACGAATCTAATGTCTTTCATATGACCTTGAATAAACGAGGTATCCCTATGATTAGAATAACGAATAAGGATCATAGTAGTAAAAATGTATCCGCTATTTTAAGTGCATATGATTGGCGCTGTGATTAATGCCACTCTTATGGTTTAGACTCCAACTTACTTTTAGATATTCAATAGTTAATACCTGCTAATGGTATCTATAAATTTCTGGATTGAGAATAAATCACCTTATTCAAATGAGGTTGATTGTTGTCTATGAATAAACGACTGTGGAATACCATCATTATTGATGGCTCAACCCCCAAAGGTGAAATTGAGCGTTTGATCGATAATTCGTATATGTTGGTGGTTAGTAAAATGAGCAAGAAAGATCGGCAATCGATAACTCTACATATTTAGTAATAAGATTGATTAGGCACGAAGGATATAAGTCGCACATAGTGCTTTAAAATATTAACCTTTTGGTTAATGAAAAGAGCCTGTAACAAAATCTGTTACAGGCTCAAAGGAAATAAGTGCAAAATTTATTTTTTCAATGTCTGAGCTATATAATCATCAATAAAGCGTTCCAAAATATTAAGAGGAACTGCACCATTTTTTAATACCACATCATGAAAATCACGTAGATCAAATTTATCACCTAATGCGGTTTTTGCTTTCTCGCGTAATTCTAATATTTTCATCATGCCTACTTTATACGATGTAGCTTGACCAGGCATTACTATGTAACGTTCAATTTCAGAAACAACGTCCGACTGTGCCATACCTGTATTCACTTTCATGTAATCAATAGCTTGCTCACGGGTCCATTTTTTATAATGAATCCCTGTATCAACAACTAAGCGCACAGCCCTGAACAGCTCGGCTTGCAAGCGGCCAATATTATCAAAGGGGTCGTCTTGAAAGCCCATTTCCCATGCAAGATATTCACTATACAGCGCCCAACCTTCTACATATGCTGTAAATGGTGAAAACATTCTAAACAGTGGTAAACCTTCTAACTCCATTGCTACAGCAATTTGAAAATGATGGCCAGGAATACCTTCATGGTAAGCTAACGTTCTCATTGAGTACTTAGGTGTCGCTTTTATATCGTATAGATTCGCAAAAAATCTTCCAGGGCGGCTGCCATCTATAGCGGGTTGTTGGTAATAAGCACCAGGCGCGGTTTTTTCTTTAAATTCTGGAATTCTAACAACTTCCATCCCTGCTTCTGGACGAATTCTAAATGCAGAATCTAAACCAGCATCAATTTCATCAAGAATTTTTTGATAATCAACGAGAATTTTCGCTCGGCCAGCATCACTGTCTTCATAATAAAAGCTCTCTTGTGCTGCTAATTTCTCTATCGCGTCACTAAAGCCTTGCGAAACGTCATAGCTTTGCTCTGCAAGAATGGTCATTATCTCTGTTTGAATACGATTCACTTCTTTGATCCCTAAATCGTGAATGTATTGTGGTGTGTAATCAGTAGTAGTAAAGAATTTTAACGAGTTTTCGTAAGCCTCTTCACCGTTAGGTAAACGCCAAAAGCCATCATCGGTTGTTGCTTTTGATTGCAAATTGGTAAAATAATTAATCAGTAATTTGTAGGCAGGATGCACATATTCAGCAATATTAACTTTCGCTTTGGCTAATAAGTCTGCTTGCTCTGCATTATCAATATTACCACTGTCTGTCATTTTTTTTGCCAGTGACGTATATAGAATATTTTCTTTTATTGGTTTATCTACCAATGTGTTCATTTCTTCAAGCACACGTTCAATAACAAACAACGGTGGTATAATGCCCTTTGCTTCTCTTAGCTTTATTCCTTCAAGTTCTTGCGTGAATTTAATTTTTATTAATTCTAAACGAGATAAGTAGTTTTCTACATCATCAGTGCTATTGATTTGGTGTTGAGCTTCCATAAAGCTAGGATAGCCATTTTGAATACCAAATAATTGGTTTACAGGGTAATTATGATAACGAAACTGTTCAGAATTTTTGGCAAAATCTAATAAATATAATGCTATTTCTTTAGATAAAAGATCTTCTTTACTTAAGTTGTCGTTTTCATAATAACTAAGGGTTTTATGCACTTCTTTTAATTTGATAAATAGCTCATCTGCTTTAGCAAGGCTTGCATCATCCAGTTTAGCGTTATGCCCAGTGATACCTAATGATTCTAAAAAGCCTAAAGAAGTTAATGTTTCAGGGCTTTCAAATGCCATCTTCAACACTTCTCGATCGACAAAAGATCGAAACCTCAGAGGCTTATCTGCATTCCATTCGTAAGCGGCGAAACTGCCGCCAATAACAATCGCGGTGAGCAATAAAAACCCAAGCCATTTAAATGTTTTTTTAATCATAGTTCCCTCTGTTCTTCAGATTATTAAACTATTAAAATCAGATGTTTAATAGTAATTATGTATTGTAATCGAATTGAAGTTAACAAACTTATAACATCAAGTAAAAGAAAATGAGAAATTAACAAAAGCAGACATACTTCTTTTATTAAAAGGGAAAGCAGATATTTAATATTCACTCATCATTTTTATTGTCTATTTATGGAAACCCGAAGCGGTAGTAATTCGACTAATTGATTTACTCTGATTAGTGATAATACTCAGAGGTCAATGTGTTAGTGATGAGCAGCATTGTAAAAATTGGTAGCGCTAATGTTTACACGATTTAAAAGCATTAGGTATTGGTGTGTTTTTATGGCACCAGTACCTACTGGTGAAGTACTAAGACTTATAAATAATTCCTTCATGCTTATTTTGAATAAAGAAGCTAGTGGTAAGTAATATGACTAAAAAGAGCATCTCCGTGTAATTATTTTTATTTGATTAATAGCTTTTATGATATGTATTAGAAAGATACAGCGTAATTTTTACTAATCTTAAACTATTTACCACCGCTTTAGTGGCTAAGGTAAATACCTTTTTAGTTCCTAAACGTTTTGTGCTTCTGTCGCGTTTTATTTGCTAGATTTATTGTTAAACAGCATTCAACATCTCTGGAGTAAGGGCATGTTAGCTGGCTCAATTCCTCAAGCTGAAATTGAGCGCATTATCGATAATTCGTTTAGTTTTGTGGTCAGTAAAATAGTCAATTAAGCTCAGTAGTCAATTATCATTCATATGTAGTCGGTGTACCTATACTTTTAAAGTTGTGTAAATTGGTAGCGACTGTTTTACATAACTTTACTTATGCTTTACCCAAACTTACTTTTTTTAGTACAAACTAAGTTAATAACATTAAAGCTGTGTTGTATTATATATAATCATTTATTACGAGGTTAGGGTCGTTATGTTTAAAGTATTACGCTATTTTTTCATCACTATTACATTCATTAGCCTTGTAAGTTGTGGGGCAGATTCTACAGGAGAAGCTGATAGCTTAATTGATATTCCGCTAGATACGCCGATCGAAGCTCCGGTAGAAACACCGATAGAGGAGTCTAGCGAAAATGATGAAGCACAAGTACAAGCTAATATCTTGTTTATAATCTCGGATGATCAAGGTTTAGACGCCTCTGCTCAATATGCGTTGAGTGAAAATATGCCAAAAACTCCAACGCTGAATATGCTTGCGCAGCAAGGAATTACTTTCGAGAATATGTGGGTTACACCAGCATGTTCAACAACACGTAGTACGATTATTACTGGAAAATACGGTGTTAATAATGGCGTTGAGTCATTGCCTGGAAACCTATCCTCAGAGCATGAAATATTACAACAGTATTTAAAGGGTAATGCCGCTTCAGACAACTATCAGTCGGCAGTATTTGGTAAATGGCATATTGGTGGAACTAGTGAGACACACCCCAATGATGTTGGTGTTGATTATTATGCCGGTAATATAGGCAATTTGTCTGACTACTACAATTGGTCACTTACCGTTAATGGTGTGGTAGAAAATTCTACAGAATATCACTCCACTAAAATTACTAACTTAGCGCTTGATTGGTTGAGTGAACAAACAACACCTTGGTTTGTATGGCTAGCTTACTCTGCTCCACACTCACCTTTTCACTTGCCGCCAGCAGCTCTACACAGCCGAGATTTATCAGGTACGTCGAGTGATATAACTGACAATAAGCGGGATTACTATTTATCGGCAATTGAAGCAATGGACGCTGAAATAGGTCGATTGTTAGATTCTTTAGATGAAGAAACTCGCAACAATACCATTGTCATTTTTATTGGTGATAACGGTACACCAAGTAGTGTTATCGATACATCGACTTATAGTAAAACACATGCCAAAGGTAGTTTATATCAAGGGGGTATTGCTACGCCCTTTATTGTATCAGGCCAAGGTGTAACACGAATTAATGAAAGAGAAAGTGCTTTAATCACTGCAACTGACTTATATGCAACGATAGCTGAAATTGCAGGAGTGTCAGCAACTAAAGTACATGATAGCCAGAGTTTTAAATCTCTATTTACTGGTGGGAGCGTTGGGGGAAGAGAATATAGCTACACAGCTTATAAGTCAGATGAGGTCAGTGGCTGGGCAACACGATCAAAAGACTATAAGCTGATTGAGTTTGAAGATGGCAGTCAAGAGCTGTATTTACTATCAGGTAACTCATCAGATGATTTATTGGATATGTTTTCAGAAACCAATAACCTACTGCCAACTAATGATGTTGAGTTATTAGCACAAGTCACTAACTTAACTGCTGTTTCAGCCCTTATATATGGCGACGAAACCGTAAGCAGTATTGATATAACCAACACTACGCTTACCAATAAAAGTAATAACTGTGTTGATTATATTGAGAAATTTACCTCAACGGTGAATGATATAAATATAGGCACTGTGTTTCAGGGCGATCTTGTTATTTCACAAGTAGGTAATAAGTGTGTCTTTAACACCAATGCCATCCCTAATCACGATTTTAATGATGGCGGCAATGCATTTCCAAATGATGTCAGTGAACAAAATGATCAGTTTGAAATTACTATCTCCCCAACTAAAGCAAGCCAAGTTACCCCACTGTCATTGCAAGTAGACAATGCAATATTACTCAATGGTGTTAAGGTCGACCTGTTAGCTGCAGGTTGTTATGGTGTGGGTAATGGTAAAATTGGCTGTAATGATATAAACGAGCCTTGGCGATACGATCCAATGCATAGCGCCAATGGTTTTGCCGTTGACTCTCATAATGCTCACGCTCAACCAGATGGTACTTACCACTATCATGGCTCACCTATCGCCTTATTCGAAAACAATGATCAGCAAGACTCGCCGGTTATAGGCTTTGCTGCGGATGGATTCCCTATCTATGGGACTTATTTTGATGATCAAGGTGAAGTTCGTTCAGTCAGATCCAGCTATCGTTTGAAATCAGGTGATAGACCAACAGGAGCCGGTGACCCAGGGGGAAGTTATGATGGATCATTTAGAGACGATTATGAATATATTGAAGGTTTGGGCGATTTAGATGAATGTAATGGCATGACACTAAATGGTGGTTATGCTTACTACGTTACGGTTAGCTATCCTTATGTACTATCCTGTTTTTCGGGTACACCAGATAGCAGCTTTACTAAATAATCTTGCAGCAGGATCATCGATAATGATAAAAAATTCTACTGCAAAAGGCAGTCACTAAAAAATTTCAATAACCAATTCTGGTAGGTGTATTTTCTAAGCCGTTTGTTTTGTTGATTTGAGCCTGCTAACTTTTGCCCAAATAAAATGTACCACAAAATAAACTATCGCTGATGCAAGCCCGATCAGCGCAGCAAATATTGTTGGCAATACCGCGCCAAACACAAAGCTCATACTCAGAATAAAACCCAGTAAAAACTCTGCTCTATAAACTCTGAAAAATAGTGCAAAAAACAATATGCCAGGAAACAATACCGATGAAACTTCTGCATATCCATATAGGAAAGTTAACGAGAGTATTACGCCATAGATGAGTGAAATAACCAAGCTGATAACCACTTGCTTAATAAGTAATGGCCTACTTGCTTCAGGTGAGTTTATAATGCGTTTTTTAATCAAGCCAAGTAGAGCCCATGACAAAACGGGCAATAATAAAGCTCCCCACCAATTCGATAGTTCAGGGAATTCAGGGTTTTGTAGTAGGTAATGACTTGGCACACCTTCGTTAAGGTATTGCCAAATGAGCAATGACCAAATAATTAATGTGACAAAACCGACAAAATACTTACTGATCAGTGTTAGTTGTTTTTCGTTCATAGCTGTATCTTCTTTTTAATGGGTTAGATTTACTTTGTTATAGCAAATAGTATTCCAATCAAAGCGAAACACTGTTTATAAGGGCTATGAAAGGTTTTTATAGAAGTTAGCGTTTGTACTTAACCAATAAATGATTAAATTAACCATTTATTGTAGGGAGAGACAGGAACAGCATAGTGCCTCTAGTGAGTAAATTATATTCGCTCCAACCCTTTATCTTGAGGTTATTTTAGTCAATTGACCGTTAAGGGCAAATTGAAAAATAGCGAATTCGGCTTGAACTTTATTTTTATTGTAATTGATTGATAAATTAGTGTTTTTTAGTCGATGGATAAATGTTTTTTTATTTGTTTTACTCACAGCCACAAAGGTAGCTCTTTCTAGTAAATTATACCTAGTAGTGATAGAGCTTTTTGAGTTGTTGTTAAGGTACTTAGCTATTACCTCTTCTTCACTGGGATTATTAAAGTAATTCTTTCTAGCGTAATACTCTTGTTCTTTAGCAGTCAAAGCGGGAATATTACTAATAATCAGATTAATATATTGCTTAGATTGTGTTGCAAGCAACGCTTGCCAAACACTACGTAGTGATTCGTTATATCTAAACGTTGAGTAATAGCGATGACTATCGCTTAAGTCGTAATGAAACCTTTTTATTGGCTCTTCTTTTTTAGCTCTAAATAAATGAGTGATTGAGCGCTCACCTTCAATAACTTCAAGCACAGAGAGATAAGAAATATGGTAACCACTAAAACCTGCATACATCAACATACAGCCAGTGATCACCATAAAAAATAGCCATGACATCCTTGTTTTAGACATAATCTTCCCTAACTAACCTAATAACTTTAATATATCGTAATTAGGCGCAAAGTTTAAGGGGGAAATTAATAAGAATTCACTCTTCTAAAAAGGAGGAATCAGTAATTAATTAAGCTCAAGTAACTAAGCTCAGATTACTAAGTTTAGAATCATTTAGCTTTTAATAGTTTTTCGGTCTATGTCGAATAACAGCACAGGCTATTTTATCCCAAGCTAAGCTATTATAACTTGCCACCATGTCGTGTTTTACTTCTTTCCATAATGGCATTACGTCCTTATCTAGTTTAAATACTGCAATATAATCGTGTTCTACTACAATAAATTGATTTTTATAGGGTAATAACCATTTTGATGTCGAGCTTTTGAGTAAGGTCTTTTCGGCTAAGGAGTACTCGGCAAACCATTCATTAATAAAACCACCACAGCTCTTAGGGTAAAAGTAGCTCCCCATATTTACTGTCGTCGATGAAGGTTTTGTACCTGACAAAATCTGCTGAGCTTCATGCCAATCCTTAAAGCCTAATTCAATTGCGACCAAGCCTAAGCAGTGCTTTAATTTTAATTCAGAAGGTGACGATACTGCGACTTTCTTTAGGGGCAATCTCATCATCTGCATTAAGTTTATGTCAGCTCTAAGTGCCTTTAGTAATTTTTTTGCCTGCGTTTTTATTTCATTTATTGCCAGATCCATAATGCTCTCCTTATTTCAATTCAATACTGGCGTGAAAAAATAGACTATTAGCGAATGAAAAATCACAACTAGCGATGAGAGTGGTGGCTGGAAATAAACTATAAAGCTGAATAACGGTTAAAAAACAGAAAAGCAAAACCAGTTTACTAAGTAAAGGCTGAGGGGCATTTTGCATTTTAGGTTTGGGTAGATAATACTTGCGTGAAGTCACAATTCAATTCCTCTAAGTATCTATGGCATTCCGCAAAGCCTACTTAGTTCATATTGAACTGATTAATCGTTGATATCAGAGTGAATTCATCTTGGGCGGAAAAGGCGTCTCTGCAACCTGTACAAGATTTTAGACGCATTCATTTTTTAAGTCAACGGATAAGGGCTAGTACATTTTCAAATATCATAAAACTAAAACTAAAACTAAAACTAAAAAAAAAGCAGCCATTTTGGCTGCTTTTGGATTTATTCAATGTAAAAATATTTACTTTAGGTGTAACTCATTTTATCCAGCGTTATTTTATGAGATATAATTACCTCCACTGTTAACTATGTTTTTTACGCATATTGGCGACTATACCAAATAAGGCCAAACTCATGAGTAAAATGGTTGAAGGCTCTGGTACTTGGGTAATTGTCATATGCACATTAAAGGTATTCGCTTTATTCTCTTCAGTAGTAACACCAATACAATCATCATCAGCACCTGCAACTCTATCACAAACTACTTCATCCAATTGTGCCAAAGTATCAACAGAAAGGCCTATGTTGTATGTATATGCACCTAAGCTAAATTGTTGATTAAAACTATTAGTGAACGGGTTGTATTCAATTCCTTCAATAATACCGTTTTCATCAATGTCGGTACCAAAAGCATCAACAACAAATATGTCATTTTCACACAGTGGTAATGTTGTACCTTCTTCAGGATCTCCTGAATAGATACAACCACTGCCATTATTTGGTGTCTCCTTAAATACTATATCGAAAAGTAAAGGTGGAATCGCACCACTTAAGGCTATATCAGCGGGAGCAAGAAATAGTTTTGTACTAAGTGTGGCGGAAGTTAAGGTTGACCCTGTGATAATGAAGTTGTTATGAGTTAACGAGGACGTTATTGTAGAGGCGCCGTTAGCTAAGTCTTCTCCAGTAACATGGCCAGCAGAGCCACTAGAAACATCAAGTGAACTACCAAAGGTTCCCACAGGGGTACCCCATGTCAATATCGTAGGATCAAGCCAATGGTGGTTGTCGGTGGAACCAATAACATCAGGGCCACCAGGAATAAAACTAGTAAAAGCACTATCAACTTCCCAATCCCATAGGGTTATCGGGGTAGCGTTACTCGTAAAAGTAAAACCTAGAGTTGATAATGTTAAAGCAATTATGACTTTTTTAAGTGTGTTCATTATTTACTCCTTGTCAGTATAAAATTAAAGTACACCTTAAAGTAGTAATAAGTGACAATTGCAACTTAGGCCGTTAAGTAGGTCACTAATCGATACACTCCTTGTTTGATTTTCACTTATAAAAGCTGCATAGAGCGCGCCATAGTCGCTATGTGGTTAAATAATGGTCATTTTGTGTTTTTAAATGTTAGAGTTTTTACTCAGAGTGTAAAAAATCCCGACAGTACTTTTGTACAATTTATTCTTGCTAGAAAGTATTCTATCAAGTTTTGATAAAATCTAGCTTCCGCTGGTAATGATTTTAGTGCTAATACCACTACTAACTACTGCCGCATTACTTGGTAGTTCTTCATTACCGCTGAGTAAGTAAATGACTTGTTGGCCTTGCTGGGCAAGCTCTAGAGCATGTTGATAGTTTAATAAAATAGTTGAACTTATGCTCTGAGGATACTTTTGTGCATCACGGCGAACATATTCAATAAGCTCAATATTTACCGCTTCATCATAAAAAACCGCGTCAGCAAACTGTAAAGCGCGATGAGCGTTCAGCGTTAAGTTATCAGGATTACCTTCAAGGGTTTGAATAAAAACGATTTCACCCTTTGGCGGTGCTATTTGCTCTTTCAAACTTGCAATTAATTGTTGCTCAGCTTGTTGTTGTTTACCATCAAGTAAGTTTTGACCTATTGAACCGCGCAAAGTGCTTTCCCAAAAAGTACGGCGATTGCGTATACCTTTAATACGGGCTTTTACATGATCACGAAATTTTAATGAGAAATCAGCCAAGCGGCCATAGCCTTGCGGTAAAATTTTCTCTATCTGTTCGCGTAACATACGAATGAGAATAGGGGCGCTACCAGAGCTGGAAAGGGCAATAATCATTGGCGAACGATCAATAATAGCCGGCGTGATATAAGTACACAGGGCAGGTTGATCAACCACATTAGCAAGAATTTTAGACTCTACTGCTTCATAATAAACTTGCTCATTTACTGCTGCATCATCGGTGGCAGCAATCACTAAGGTGGTTTTAGTTAATAAATCTGCTTTATAATTATGCTGTAACCAAGTTAAGTTATTTTCGTTAATTAATCGTTCAACGCCTTCGGTAACACTGGCAGCCATTATGGTAATGGTTGTGGTAGTTTTTAATAGTAATTCAATTTTGCGGGCGGCTACATCGCCACCACCAATCACCATGGCATTGATTTTACTACCATCAAGAAAAACGGGAAAATACTTCATCGACAAGCCAACTCTACTTATTCATCTTTATATGTTCAGATTAACATAGCAGAAAAGATAAAACCTTAACCTGCATTAAGTTGATGCTTTCATTGTTTATAACTAACCTGAACTCTGGATAATGAGTGCTTGATGTTTAATTAAAAACAACAGCTTACGATTATTGAAAATAAAATTTACCGGATTAAATAGCGATATACTCTATCAATGTTTCAATTTATTCGATTATTAAGGCAAAACGTTTATGAATAACGGGTTATTTATCGACGTTTTAACGCTGAGAATTGGATAAAGAGGAATATTGAGCAAATGCTGCTTATCCAGAGTTCAGGTTAACTAGGCAATAGCTCTTCATTAGTTCAGTAAAACTTAGATCATGTTTCGGCTATAATTCGCTTGAGAATCGCTTGATATGAGTTTTGATTCACTGACCGCCAAGCCATTTGCATCACCATAAATAGTCCAACCCGGAATAAAGTCAAGACCTGCAAAACTAACTACCATGTTAATATCACCCACTCCTAACTTTTCTGTTTTTATCGGGTTACAACCAAGGGCTTTTACCGCAATCGCTAAAGTAGCAATAGTACCAGCATCACGAATGCAGCCATTTATAACTACCGCCTGCCAATTGTGCTTAACCGCATTTTCAGCTATCAAATCACCTAATAGGGCGCGGTTCATACTGCCTTTACCATCAACTACCAGCACTTTGTTTGTACCATCAGTAGCTAATAGTTCTTTCACCTTTGAATTATCTTCAAAACAAGACACTGTGACTATCTCACCATAAAAAATAGTATTCTTGCCGTAATCAGTAAAAGCTGGATCAGCGAGGTCAAGTTGCTCAGGGTATTGATCAAATAAGTCTGGCAGTAAATCCAGCATGGAATTTCCTTTTTATAGTTATTTATGCCTACTCTAGCAGTAATGAATGATAAACTAGCATCAAGCTTATTTATGGCTACTATTTACCAATTACATCGACCTTTTTTACTAACTATAAGGGCGACGGTAACCAGTAGCAGCACACACAAAATACCAGTAGAGAATATCAGATGCCTTGGATACAACTTAGATTAAGTGCTAACGAAGATAACGCAGAAAAATATAGTGATTGGCTTTCAGCCTGTGGCTCACAAGCGGTTACTTTTGTCGATGCACAAGACACCCCAATATATGAGCCATTACCCGGCGATGAAGTCATCTACTGGTCGAATACTGTTGTCATGGGCTTATTTGAAGCAAGCCATGATATGGATAAGGTTATTAGTTACTTGCAAGGTATTCATCCTGATAAAGAGAAAATGCAATACAAGCTAGAGCAGTTAGAAGACAAAGACTGGGAACGTGAATGGATGGACAACTTCCACCCAATGAAATTTGGTGAACGCCTTTGGGTATGCCCAAGTTGGCTTGATGTGCCAGAGCCAGACGCTGTAAATGTTATGTTAGACCCTGGGCTTGCCTTTGGTACCGGTACTCACCCAACAACTGCATTATGTTTAACTTGGTTAGACGGCCTAGACTTGCAAGGTAAAACCGTGGTTGATTTTGGTTGTGGCTCAGGCATTTTATCACTAGCGGCGCTTAAGTTAGGCGCAAAGAAAGTTATAGGCATTGATATCGACCCGCAAGCACTACAAGCAAGTCTTGCTAATGCCGAGCGTAATAATGTCTCCGATAGATTGGAATTATACCTACCTAAAGATCAGCCTAAATTTAAAGCGGATGTAGTTGTAGCAAACATTTTAGCAGGACCATTACGCGAGTTAGCACCTACTATCATCGAATATGTTGGTGATAAAGGTCTATTAGCTTTGTCTGGTGTATTAGAAGAGCAAGCACAAACCCTACAAGAAATTTATGGACAGTGGTGTGATATGGAACCAGTGAGTGTACAAGAAGAATGGGTACGCTTGAATGGACAACGTAAATAAGCTTTAGTTAAGTAGAGTCACGCTCGAACAAAAATAATCAGTAACAGCCCTGAAGTCACAATATGTCATTCCTGAAAATAGGACCTTTAAGTGTCATCCCCTAAGTTTCTAATCGGGTATCTAGGGCTTACCAGCAGGATGACAAAAGTGTTAAGAAACAACACTCCATGAATTATCTAATGGTTTGGTTTCGTCGGTAGCGGCAGGTTGAAAAACAGTGACTCTATTTCGCCCTGCATGTTTCGAAGCATAAGCGGCACCGTCAGAATCAGCTAAAAGTTTGTCCAAATCAAAACCTGAACGTTTGACATCGGTTACGCCAAAGCTAGCGGTAATAGAAAAATCACAGCCAGATTCCTCAGTAATAATCTCTTCAATTGCTGCGCGACATGCTTCAGCACGTAGTTGAGCTACTTCAATACTACAACTAGGCAATACTAAGCAAAACTCTTCGCCGCCTAAGCGGGCAAAAATATCATTTTGCCGGCCAATATCTTGGCAAACTTTAATGGTTGCCTTTAATGCCCAATCACCACAAGCGTGACCATAATTATCATTAACTAATTTGAAGTGATCTAAATCGAACATGATCACACTCAAATCTTGTTGAGCATTTTTGCAATACTTTAACGCGCTCTTGGTTACCTGAGTAAAGTGGCCACGATTATAAATGCCGGTTAAGGCATCATATTCTGCTAACTCTTTTACCTGCCTATGAGACTGCAATAAGCGTCCGCCCCATAATACTAAGAGTGCTATGGTTACAGTTAATATCGCAATAAACATTTGTACATTAGCTACTTTCGCCTTGGCTAATGCTTTTTCACTGACTAATAAGGCATTTTTTTTATTAAGTAATTTTATTTGGCTTTTTTGCTCAAGCGATTGGTGCTGGGCGATCTGAAACGCTAGATGTTTGGCTTTTTCACCCTCAAGCTGGTTTCTTTCTACTTCGGCATATTTTTCAAAGTAATCTAGCGCGAGCGCTAAGTTTTGTTGTTGTTTAGTTACTTGATAAAGCAAATAATAGGTATCAACACCTTGTAACAGGTTACTCATATTATTATTTATTGTTAATGCCTCGCTAGCATAAAGTTGGGCATTATCTATATCATTGATCTGCCAATAAGCTTTAGCAATAATATTAGCCGTTTCGGCAATTAACATAGGATATTGTGTCGAACGCACTTCATCTAAACTGCCTAGCATGAAATTTATTGCAGCTTCAGGCATGTTCTCTTGTAAAAATAGCTTAGCCTTATAGGTACGTACTATATTGGTATTAATCTTATTATCAGCAGTTATACATTTTTGGATAGTATCTTCTAAAGCAGGATTTCCTGATTTTAGTTCGTTAAGTTTAAATTTTGTTTCTAAGGTAAGTTGTCTTAACCAGCAATCATTTTTAGCTGAGAGATCTTGTTTAGCAAGTTGTTCAATATAACTCAGAGCTAATGTATATTGCCCGATCTGATTATAAAAAATAATGGTGATCAGTAAGCCATTTTGGTAGTGCTCACTATTATTAATGCTTGCTAAAGCGTTAATGTTTTTAGTCACATATTGCAGACCATTTAGCCAGTTTTGTGTAGTCATTGAAATGGTAATGAGAGCATAGTTAGCTCTAAATTTGATTAAACTACTCGCATCAGAATGGAGAATTTCCTTTATCTTACTTTCGGCTGAATCATACTCACCAATGAAGCTTAAATGGTATGAATGTAAGAGGTTTAGATAATGTCGCTGTTCAGTTGTTAGTGTTTTTTGTTGCGCCAGCTCAAAAATCAACTGTTTAAATTTTGTCGGATTGCTGCGCTTATATTTATCAGCCAGAGCTAATTGCGTTGAAACTTCCTCACTAGTGAGTATTTTTTTGCTAGTTGAGTATTGTTTTTTTATTTCAAATGCTTGTGCTGGTACAAAAGTAATATTGTATAAAATGAAGCACAGCACAATAAGACTAAGTTTATTGAAATAGTTAAATACGGTACGGTGCTTTTTCATGTGAATATCTACTTTAGAAGCTAGAAGCTAGAAGCTAGAAGTTTACTGCTTGCACTATTGTCATCTTCTTGTTCATCTTCAATTGGTGCATCTTCGTCAGCGGGAAGAACTTGAGAGAAAGCCATAAGTTCAGGTAAATCAGCTATAGTTTCAGCTAACTGTCCTGCGCTTTTGGCTGTGATAGCTCGCTGTTGCTCAGCATTGATCTCAGTGGTTGTTAAAAATGTGCTGATATTTTCTTCGTTAATTAAAGATGCATCACTTGCCATTGTTTCTAATACTTGAATTACTTTACTCATCCATTTACTCCTTGTTATTGTTAAACTCTTTTTTAAATCCGTATTTATATTTAAGCTCTTAGCTAACGTAGATCTGTTTTATAAAACTAAGCTCAATACTGGGCCATCTTTCGCCCTTTTTTCTTTTTTGTCTATTTCAGCTAAGCGTGCCAAAACTTTATCATTTGGCTGCATTTTTGTACATGGTGGAATGACCAAAGTAGTGTGCATAAATAATTCAGCATCAATTAATTCCGTTAAGGAAATATATTCAGCGCGCATAGTATCTATGGCAATGCCTTTGGCTTGATACAAAATAACTTGGTGATCGCTAGGGTAATGTTCTAATAATAACTCCACCAACACTTCTCGGTAGGCACTACCGGTAGAAAATTTAGCTAACGATTTATCACCGGCTAAGGCCACTTGCCATAAAATTAAATGGGCAGAGGTCTCAATATTACGTTGATAAAACATAAATTGACTGGTTTCATAATGTGTACAACCTGTTTGACCTGGATCTATACCTAAGTCAGCATAGAGGCAATCTTCGGCAGAAATTCCAGGCTCCATAGTTGCAGGTAGATCTTCTTTTTTTGCTTTGTTAATGGCTCTATGACTAACACAGGCAAATACACCTGGGTGGCCATAAAAGGCAGCGACAACTTTTTTACCATTTCGTACTTCGGTTAAAATAGCTTCAACCATTTCATTGTAAGTAATATTGCGGTTTTTACCCTCTTGATAAAAGCCTTGTAGTGTGCGGACTTCATCATTCATTTCTTCAAGCCATTTTTGCGCAAAACCATTGGCCATTAGTGAGAATACTATATCGGCTTGTTCGATATGACTTCTTGCTATCGGGCTAATATGCGCCCCTAAGGTCATACCCGTACCAACACACACTAAACTACCTGACATATAATTCATCCTAATTTTATACGTATTAACCATTCAGCTAATCTGAAAATTAATATAAGAAATTTACGTTCTATCTTTTGAGATAAAGTATCAGAAAAACACTATGGGTTACAGTTGATTACTTATTATTTTTTTAAATAATAAGTAATAAATAATTCATTAATAAAGTTGGTAGATCAGTTTTTGTTGCCATTGGTTTTTATTTGCATATTGATAACTATCATGAGTATCAACATTTTGTAAAGCAGGGTTATAAATAAAACCAAGCTTTTTAACAAAACGTTTAGTGGCCAAGTTTTTACTGGCATAGAAGGCATTAATTTTATCAAATTTAAGGTGAGTAAACCCATACTCCATTAATGCGCCCATGGCTTCTTCAGGAAACAGTTTTCCGTTGGCTTTTAGGCTGAGTACTATGCCTATCTCTGCTTGTTTTGTTTTATTCACCGCTACCAAGCTCATTATTTTGGCATTGTGTGGCCTAATCAAAAAAGAAAAGGTTTGAGTACCAATTATCGTGTTATTACTTTTACAGATAATTGCCCATGTAAGTATTGTTTTTTTTTCACCGTTTATGGCTCTATTATTTGCTTTTAGTGAGCGAATAAAGGCTTTGTTGGCTTCAACAGGCGTTATTGCGCCGCCATTGTGGCGCATTACTTTTTCATTACTATATTGCTGACAAAAGAAAGTTTCGTCTTCAGCAAGTAATGGTCTTATTAATAACCGCTGGGTAGTAAAGCTATGCATGTTACATTTTATTTTATTAGTGTTTATGATTGAGATGAGAATGAGTTATAACGCTATGCTTTATCTGTTTCGGCACCAGGTACTTGAAATATGGTGACTCTATTTCGTCCTGCATGTTTAGAAGCATATGCGGCACCATCCGAGTCAGCTAAAAGCTTGTCTAAATCAAAACCGGAGCGCTTTACATCGGTTACGCCAAAGCTCGCGGTAATAGAGAAATCACAACCAGACTCTTCAGTAATAATCGCTTCAATTGCTGCACGGCATGCTTCAGCACGTAACATAGCAGCATTAATATTACAGCTTGGTAATACTAAGCAAAACTCTTCGCCGCCTAAGCGGGCAAAAATATCATTTTTCCGCCCTATATTTTGACAAGCCTTGATGGTTTCTTTTAACGCCCAATCACCACAAGCGTGGCCAAAATTATCATTAACTAATTTAAAGTGATCTAAATCGAACATGATCACACTTAAATCTTGTTGAGCACTTTTACAATATTTTAACGCAATCTTGGTTACCTGAGTAAAGTGACCACGATTATAAATTCCTGTTAAGGCATCGTATTCAGCCAGTTCTTTTACTCGTTTGTGTGACTTCCATAGGCGTCCGCCCCATAACATTAATAGAGCAATAGTCACGGTTAATATCGCGATGAACATTTGCACATTAGCAACTTTAGCCTTGGCTAAAGCCTGTTTACTGATTAACAAGGCGTTTTTTTCTTTAAGTAATCTTATTTTACTTTTTTGCTCAAATGACTTGTGCTGGGCGAGTTGAAAAGCAAGGTGTTTGGCTTGAATTTCATCTAAGTTGGCTTTATCCAATTTTGCATGTTGCTCATGATAGTTTAGTGCTTGTCGATATTCTTTTTGCTGAAGAGTAATTTGATAAAGTAGCTTATAAGCTAGTACTACTGCTTGAGTAGTTTTGATACTTTCACCAGTTTTAATGGTTTTTAAAGAAAATTCTGTAGCCTTTTTTAAGTTGTCTTGCATTAAATATGCTTGAGCAAGCGCGGCATAAATTTCAACAATGAGTCTCGGGTATCTAGTGGATTCTACTTGCTCGATTTGCGGGCTTAATGATTTTATAACTTTAAAGTGATGATTTTTAGCAATATCAAATTTTGCTCGATTTGAGCGAATAAAGTTTGCTGCAATAGGTTCATTTTTACATAAAGTGATTGCGTCTTCTATGTCTGTTGTCTCATCTTCTAGTTTATTGAGATGTAGTCTTGATTCAACACTGCTCATTGCAGCTATACAAAGAGATCTTGTGTTAGCGGAACTTAATGTAAGTTTATTTGCATAGTTTAAACTTAAGTCATATTGACCAATTTGGTTATAAAATATTGCGGCAATAGCTAAGCCTTCTTCTTTCGTTTCTTTTTTAATCGCTGTATTGGACAGTTCTTTTAATGCCTTTGATAAGTGTAATAAGCCTTCACTCCAGTTTTGTTCAATACCGAATATATTAACGAGTGTAAGCCGAGCTCTAAATTTTATTGATACATGCGCTTTTGAAGACAATAAACTTAATAATTTAGTAGTCGCTTGTTTGGCTTTTCCTTTATATATGAGCTGGTAAGCGGTTAGGTAGTCAAAATAATCACTTTGTTGTAGTGACATCATCTTCTGTAATGGTTTAAGTTTATCTAGTAATACAGAGTATTCTACGGGGTTACTTGAACGTGTTTTATCGGCAGCTTCTAATAATACATTGATATTGTTGCTTGGAGCAGATAATGCATTTTGTAAGAAAAAAGTAAGTAAAATAATAATACCAAAACAAAAGTTTATAGTAGTTCTTATTTTACTCTTGAATAATTTAACCGTTAACAACAGACTGGGTCCTTGCTTGATCTTCATCGGTTTCACTATCTTTGTCATCGTCTTCGGCGGGAACTAGAAAGCAAATAATATCAGGACAAATGTCCAATTGCCGCTCAAGTGAAACCACATTTTTAGCAATAATCGCTTCACTTTGGCCAGTTTTGATTTTAGCTGTAGTTAACAACGTTTCAATATCTGTTTTATTTTGCAAGCTAGAATCACTAGCCATTTGTTCTAATACTTGTATTACTTTATTCATTGTTTTCATACTCCATTATTGTTATTAGTTATTTTTTCTTTATTTCATCGCTGCATTTATAGCAGTAAACTGAGTGTCAGACGATTCTTTAGTTGTTCTTCTTGTTTGTCTATTTCGGCTAATCGAGTCAATACTTTATCATTTGTTTGCATTTTTTTCACTCGGCGGTATTACCAAGGTAGTGTGCATAAATAATTCGCCTCCCATTAGCTCCGATAAAGAAATGTGCTCAGGAAGCCGGTGACGTTTATATTTGAGTTTTTTTAATTACTCGATATCTAATTACAAGAAAATACCTTAGTCTGACCATAAAATGCGGCTACCACTTTTTTACCCTTGTGCACTTCGCTTAATATCGCTTCGACCATCTCGCGTTTTTTACCATGTTGTTTTTATTTTGATGCTTTCGTATTTGAAAGATAACAGTATTGTTACGTTTTAAAAACCCAAAAGACTCTATTTTATAATTTTATATAGCTGCGTAGCCAATTGTTTTTAAATACGCTTTCAATTCTTTGTCCTGGTTCATCTTTGTTCTCTTTGAGGTTACAAACAAAACCTGCTTTTTTAGATACTCTTGCCGTTGCTAGGTTTTCTTTCGTAAAACATGCATTGATTTGTTCGAGCTTTAAATGTTTGAAACCATATTCAATTAAAGAACCGATTGCCTCTTCAGGTAATAACTTACCACTACTGCTACGCAATAACATTATTCCTATTTCGGCGACGCTTGGCTTAGTATTACTTAGAGGACCATTTTTCATCGGTGACCAAGTAAACCCTTGTATGCCAATGGCTCTGTTATCGATAATATTCACAATTGCCCATGACATTATTTTAGGCTGAGCTTTATTCATGATACTTAGTGTGTTGTTGAAAGCTTTCTCTGCTTTTTCATCGCTCAAGGGCGCAGCAATATTACGCATAACCTTGGCATCGGTATATAGGTTAATAAATAATGCTTTATCTTGTATTGATAATGGTCTTATCAGTAACCGCTCAGTAGTAAAGCTATGCATATTTATCCTTATCACTTTTACTTATTAGAGGATGCAGATTGTGAATCTTGCTAAATAACCAACGAAAAATAAAAAAGGCCACTATCAATAAAATAGCGGCCTCTATAATCAGATACTAAATAAAATGAACCATTTTATAAAATATAACACGGCTCTATAGCGTTAGTTATGAATTAACAATGTAACGAGAATTCTTGACCATCGTTAGCAAAAAAAACTGCTTTATGGTTATTCTCAACTTCAGCCGACATAGTAAATTCTTGGCCATCGTTAGCAAAAAAAAATGCTTTATGGCTATTCTCAACTTCAGCCGACATAGTAAACTCTTGGCCATCGTTAGCTACTAAAAGTGCTTTATGGTTATTTTCTACTTCAGCCGACATAGTAAATTCTTGGCCATCGTTAGCTACGAAGAATGCTTTATGAGTATTTTCTGCTTTAGAAGAAACGGTCAGTTCTTCATCATTGTTAGCAAAAAATAATGCTTTATGGGTACTATTACCTTCATTGAACTCTGCTTTAAGCGAAGCTAAAGCTTTAACATCGTGTGTAAATGCATGTTTTAACTTAGCATTTGAAGCAATGGCAATTAATTGTTCTATATTATTGTTCATAGGTCTTCCTTGTTGTTGTTGTTGTTGTTGTTGTTGTTGTTGTTAATTTACTTCAGTAATTTCTGTACGCTTTTCTTGATGAGAGGTTAGGTCTGCAGCTTTTAGGCCAAACATCGCCAAAGTCTCATGATCTAATTCTAATTTCTTTGCCGGTGGAATTACCAACGTTGAAATCATGCTCAGTTTACATTTGGCTAAATCTTTAAGTTTTATTCTGTCCATTCTTACAGTTTGTGTTGGCAGAAAAGGCGCCTCATAAACAATAACTTCATGATCATTGTCATACCACTGGTTTAAAAACTGCACGGTTAATTCTAGTTTATTGATATCACTATCGTAGGTGGTGAAGGTGTGATCACCAGCAATACCTATTTGCCATAAAATAAGTAAACTCGCCGGATCAACAGTGTGTTTATAAAACAATAATTGGCTGGTTTCAAAGGCTTGGCAACCTACAGTGCCAGGGTCAATACCTAAGTCGGCATAAAGGCAGTCTTCAGCAGATATGCCTGGCTCCATATAGGCAGAGTAACCTTCACTACGGGCAATGCGAATTGATTCATGTGGCGCCCAAGCAAATACCCCTGCATGACCATAAAAAGCTCCAACGACATTTTTTCCCGTTCTTACTTCGGTCAATATGGCATTGACCATATTTTGATAACATTCAGTTCTTGGCATACCATCAACATAAAACTGCTGCAAATTAATGATATTAGGGTTTAAACTGGCCAGCCATTGATCAGCAATGCTGTTTGGCAAAGCGGCAAAAACAACATCTGCATTTTCAATATGGCTTTTGGCTATGGTAGTTATTTGCCCCGCTAGCGCGATACCTGTACCAACACAAACTAAACTACCAGCTTTTGAGCTATCTAGGTTTGCTGAATTTTGAGCCTTGTTTACCATATATCTTCCATTTTAAATAAGTAAAGCTATTACAATGCAGCTAAGTTACTAAAAATCAATGATTTGTCAATAGTCTAATCAACACTTACAGCCACAAGTGATTTTTCTTCTTTAGCTATTTCAGTTATTATTTCTGTAATATAGTTTTGTTTTATATGTTGCACTTGCATATGACAATCTTGGTTTTCATCTTCCTCTCTCACAGCCCCAGCAATAAAGCCTAACTTCTTCACAAAACGTGCTGTGGCTAGGTTTATTTTTTGGTATTCGGCATTTATTTTATTTATTTTTAAATGCTTAAAGCTATATTCTATCAAGGCGCCCATAGCTTCTTCTGGAATCAACTTACCGTTGGCAGAACGAGTAAGCATAATACCGATGCTTATTGTCTCTGAATCACCTTGATCCCACGTGATACCTTGAATGCCGATGGCTTGCTGACTAGCCTTTTCAATAAGTACCCAACTTAAACGTTTATTATTAAATCGGTCTAGTTGTTTTAAGCTGGACTCAAATAGTTGCTCTGCTGCGTGTTTGTTTAGGGGCGGGCAAATATTTCGCATTACTTTAGCGTCAGTATAAAGTGTTATATAGAGTGCTTTATCTTGTTTGGTTAATGGCCTAATTATCAACCGTTCTGTTGCAAGTGTTTGCATTTATTGTTTACTTCCTTTTGTATTGATCGATAAATAAAATGTAGCTACTGCTGCTTTGCAAACTTCACCACACCTGTTTTATCTTTAGTTCGATCAAACACCACGTAATAATTATTCAACAGCGGCAAGCCTATAATGCTTTGGTTGGGCCATTGCGGTAATTGACTTAATAAGCGAAAGCAGGCTTTACCATAATTGGGCGTGTTAATTTGCCAGTAAGTTTCAGGTGTACAAGCTAGTTGCACTATTTTCTCAGCTTTTGTAGTCGTTGCTGGCTCGCTAACAAAATTGAAATAAATGCTGGGCCACTCAGACAGTTTTAATTCGCTGGCATCAATGCCAGTTAGCTGTGCACTAATTTCTTTAAAAGGAGCTAAACACTCGGCAAAGTTGGCGTTATAAGTAATAAGGTCGCTAATCACTTGTTGGTAAATATCAGCAGTAAGTACTATGCCGCCGGCACCGGTATCAATAATGGCGTTAGTGAAGTATGTTTTTAGTTTTTTTGGTTCCAGTGGTGCTGCTGTTATAGGTTTACTAATACCCACTTGCACAGACTTAAGTTCTACATTGTAATAAACATCGTGTTCAACTTTGAGATTTTGAAACTCTCCTTGATACAAATCACTTTGTTCTTCACCGCCACCTAAAATGAGTAAACCCTGATTGAGTTTGTCTTTGGCTAACTCATCAGCAGATGTTTTTTCAGTATTATCGGCATTAATATGTATTGCTGAGCGTTTACTATAAAAAGCAAACTTATTTGCGCTCAGTTGTTGCTGTTCTAATAAGGTGAAGTAGGGCGTTACATCATGTTCGGGGTATTTCCACATCAATTTTTTAAAACTGGCTAGGTCTTCACTTATCTCGTCACTAAAAGGCCAAGGATAACTGAGTGCAGGCGTAATGTTATGCTCGGCAAAGTAGACGCTAAAATCAAAGCTTTTATTTAGGTGGTGATAAGCCAAACCTAAAATACCATCGGCATCACCAAAGGTTTTACTCTGTTTTGCTGAATGCACCACGGCAACGGGGGCATTTGATAAGTCCATGCTTGGATTTTCTGCGATACTTTGTGGGTGTTCTGACTCATGGCAATGTTCATGAATATTGATACTGGTATAAACAACAGGGCCATTCCAGCCGCCAACACCGTAATTAACTTCTTGAACTGCGCTGCTAGCTGTTAATTTTTTATCAAGGTTTGCTTGGTAAGCTGAATTTTTTACCACTAGGGTACTGCTACCTGTATCGAGTAACAGGTTTACCGGCGATTTTTCACTACCAAGGTGCAAAGTGGCACTGTAGTCACCTCTTCCAAATACATTGGTTGTTGGGATTCTTAGAATAGTCGTTTTGGATTTTGTCATTATATTTATAGTTATTATTGATTTAGCTATTAGTTTAGCGAAGTGTTGTTATTTTACTCTGCCACACTTGCAGGCGTTATTCGAGCTAAGTTTTGGCTGTATTTGGCTTTGTCTTTTTTTGTTGCCATTGTCAACTAATTTGTTAGTCAATTGTACAAATTGCGCTCACATTAATGCTTTAATAAATGTCAATATCAAAAAGGTGAAAAAAAACAAATATTGTTCAAATTCTATGCTTTTAAATTGAAAAAAAGACGTGTAAACTTAGCGCCCTTTTGAAGGTAGCTCAAAAAAACAGCAGTATGAAAATAGGCACATATCAACTTAAATCCAAGGTAATACTCGCCCCTATGGCTGGAATTACGGATCAACCTTTTCGGCAATTATGTTGTCAATTGGGTGCAGGGTTAGCGGTATCCGAAATGCTTTCGTCAAATCCGAAAGTATGGCATACCGAAAAGTCTAAATTGAGAATGTTGCATAGTGATGCCGCAGGAATCCGCAGTGTACAAATTGCCGGAAGTTGTCCTGATGAATTAGCCTTTGCTGCCAAAGTGAATGCTGATAACGGTGCACAAATTATTGATATTAATATGGGTTGCCCGGCAAAAAAGGTAAACAAAAAATTGGCGGGTTCTGCTTTATTAAAAGAACCAGCACTGGTTGAGCGCATTGTTCAGGCGGTGGTAAAATCGGTAGATATTCCGGTTACGCTAAAAATTCGTACAGGATGGTGCGAAGATACTCGTAATGGTATTGAAATAGCTAAAATTGCCGAAAATAGTGGTATAGCATCACTCGCAGTGCATGGCCGTACCCGTAATGACTTTTATAAAGGTTATGCGGAGTACGACACTATTAAAGCAATTAAAGCGGCTATTTCAATTCCTGTAGTGGCAAATGGTGATATTACGTCACCAGAAAAGGCACTACAGGTGTTAAGCCATACGGGGGCAGATGCCATAATGATTGGCCGTGGTGCACAGGGTCGTCCGTGGATTTTTCGAGAAATTAATCATTTCTTGGCAACGGGCAATAAAATGGCTGCACCAGCATTGGACGAAGTACGTTCAATAGTAGTGGCCCACGTTATGGCGTTACATCAGTTTTACGGCGATTTCAAAGGTGTGATGATCGCCCGAAAACATGTGTCTTGGTATATACATAATCTAGTTGAGACCAGTGATGGTTTCAGCGTAGCGTTCACTATTGACCAAGGCAAAGCGTTTAGAGCTATTTTTAATGGTTTAACGTCAACCGATGAACAATTGGCGACGTTAGACAAATTTTTTGATGATTTTGTCACTGCTTCCTTATAGGAATAGTACAAGTTATCGTAGTTTTATTTTATTTTTATTAACAAAAGAAAGAGTTATATCATATGTTCGAACAAAATATTTCTTCTCCATTTATCACTGGCGATATTCAAACACAAACTAAAACGTCTCCATTACGTAGCCAAGCTAAAATCGCAATTAGCAACTACTTATCACAATTAAATGGTAACGATGTTGATGATATGTATGACCTTGTATTGAGCGAAATTGAAGCGCCAATGTTAGAAGAAGTTATGATGTACACTCGCGGTAATCAAACACGCGCTGCTAACTTACTAGGCATCAACCGCGGTACGTTACGTAAGAAACTTAAAAAATACGGTATGAACTAATATCGAATTTTAAATGAAAAGCACCCTCGGGTGCTTTTTATGTTTTAAAGCACTTTAAATCTCTTTAAATAATTAGGTAACTTTGCAAGTTAGCGGCGAGTCGGCACTAAGTTAGCAGTAAGTTACAACTACAAAGGTAAATATACAGATGGATACTCCACGTCCAATTAAACGCGCACTTTTAAGTGTTTCAGATAAATCAGGTATTGTTGAATTTGCTCGTCGCTTAAGTGAGAAAGGTGTTGATCTTCTTTCTACTGGCGGAACTGCAAAATTATTAGCTGAAAACGGTATTAAAGTTACTGAAGTATCTGACTATACCGGTCACCCAGAAATTATGGATGGTCGCGTTAAAACATTACACCCTAAAGTACATGGCGGCATTTTAGCGCGTCGTGGTATTGATGAAACTGTAATGGCCGAAAACAATATCAGCGCAATTGATATGGTAGTGGTTAACTTGTACCCATTTGCTAATGCAGTAAGCGATGAAAACTGTTCTTTAGAAAATGCTATCGAAAATATCGATATTGGTGGACCAACTATGGTTCGCGCTGCAGCTAAGAACCATAAAGACGTGACTATTGTTGTTAATGCTAACGATTATGATCGTGTATTAACTGAATTAGATAACAACAATGATTCACTAACTTACAAAACACGTTTTGATTTAGCGATTGCTGCCTATGAGCACACAGCTAGTTACGACGGTATGATTGCTAACTACTTTGGTAAAATGTTACCAGCGTACGGCGAAGTTGATTCAGCAGCATCATTAGATAATAAAGTTAAATTCCCACGTACGTTTAACAGCCAGTTTATTAAAACTCAAGATTTACGTTACGGTGAAAACTCGCATCAAGAGGCTGCTTTCTATAAAGAAGCGAACCCTGAAGAAGCGTCAGTTTCTACTGCGACTCAATTACAAGGCAAAGCATTATCTTATAACAACATTGCTGATACTGATGCAGCATTAGAATGTGTTAAAGAATTTGATGAACCAGCTTGTGTAATCGTTAAACATGCTAACCCTTGTGGTGTTGCTATTGGCGATAATATTTTAGCGGCTTATGAAGGCGCTTATAAAACTGACCCTACTTCAGCGTTTGGTGGCATTATCGCGTTTAACCGTGAATTAGATGCTGATACTGCTGAAGCAATTGTTTCTCGTCAATTCGTGGAAGTTATTATTGCACCTAGCATTTCTGATGCTGCTGCACAAATTGTTGCTGCTAAACCTAACCTACGTTTATTAGAATGTGGTCAGTGGGACAGCAAAACCACTGGTTTTGATTTTAAACGCGTTAATGGCGGTTTATTAGTACAAGATACTGACCATGGTAGCGTGACAAGTGTTGACCTAACGGTAGTAACTAAACGTAAACCTACTGATGACGAGATGCGTGATTTACAATTTTGTTGGAAAGTAGCAAAGTTTGTTAAATCTAACGCGATTGTATACGTTAAAAATAGCGCTACTATCGGTGTCGGCGCTGGCCAAATGAGCCGTGTATACTCAGCGAAAGTTGCTGGTATTAAAGCCGCAGACGAAAACTTAGAAGTTAAAGGTTCAGTAATGGCCTCTGATGCATTCTTCCCATTCCGTGATGGTTTAGACGCTGCTGCTGAAGCAGGTATTACTGCTGTGATTCAGCCAGGTGGCTCTATGCGTGATAATGAAGTTATTGCCGCAGCAGACGAACATAACATCGCGATGGTGTTTACTGGTATGCGTCACTTCCGCCATTAATATTGCTCCTTGTCGCTGCTAAGTCCAATTTAGGCGTTAAAAGTACTCACTGACATTCGTCAGCTCCGTGCTTTTTTCTTGAAATTGAACAGAGCAGCTTAAAGGAACTTCATTAATTAGGTGTACTCTAGATAAAAATTGTTAAAAGCTAGGTGGGTTTATGCGTATTGCTTATTCAAGGAGTAATACTTCACCGAATTAGAGCCATTATATAAGCAGTGTTGATTTATTATGTTACATAACAGCAATAATCAACGCTGCTTGTTTGTTTCAAATCTGTTATAAATATTGCCGTAAATTAATACCCTAATCGTTTTATACCCGTCGCACTTCAAAAAGTATCGCGAAGTAGGGTGGCTATATCAGATATAGTGGCATTAATACTAATAATACTTACAAGGACCATAGTTATGACAATTAAAACAAACGCGCTTAAATCAATTGCTATTGCAGTAACATTAAGTTGTGGAGCATTAAGCTTATCAGCTACTGCACATGATACACATGCTCATGAAAATACAGCTTCATCAAAAGCGCTTGAAAATGCTGTTTCTGGCGATCATCGTACCGCTAAAAATAAATCACGTGATCAATATCGTCATCCCATCGAAACGTTAAACTTTTTTGGTTTTACCCCGAGTATGACCGTAGTGGAAATTACTCCCGGTGGTGGTTGGTACACTGAAATACTTGCACCAGCCTTAAAAGGTACTGGTAAACTTTATGGTGCTCATTACCCTGATACGGGTGAAGATAACTATTATAGTAATTCACGTAAAAAATTAGTGAAGAAACTTGCGTCAGATGTTGTTTTTAGTGAAGTTGTATTAACAGACTTTACTCCACGTCAAGAAAGTGAATTGGCACCACAAGGTACTGCGGATTTAATCTTAACGTTTAGAAATCTGCATAACTGGAAAGATGATGGTGTTAAGCAAGTATTTAAAGATGCTTACAATGCATTGAAGCCAGGTGGCGTATTAGGTGTAGTTGAACATAGATTACCAGTAGGTGTTGATGCCGATAAAGCTCGCGGTTATGTATCTGAAGTATCAACTATTAAACAAGCTAAAGCGGCTGGTTTTAGGTTTGCTGGTTCAAGTGAAGTTAATGCTAATAGTAAAGATTTAGCAGTTCATCCAAAAGGTGTGTGGACATTACCACCACGTTTAGCACTTGAAGATAAAGACAGAGCAAAATATTTAGCGATTGGCGAAAGCGATCGCATGACATTAAAATTTGTTAAACCAGCCAAATAAGTTCTGGTTTAACGTATAAGAAAATAAACAGGAAAATTTTATGAAAATCTTAGTTATTGGCGGCGGCGGTCGTGAACATGCACTAGCATGGAAAGCGGCTCAATCAAGTCAGGTTACTAAAGTGTTTGTTGCACCAGGTAATGCGGGTACTGCAACCGAAGCAAAATTAGAAAATGTTGCTATCGATATTACTGATAATGCTGCCTTAGTTGCTTTTGCTCAAAGAGAAGACGTTGCCCTAACTATTGTTGGTCCTGAACAACCCCTTGTTGATGGAGTTGTTGATGCTTTTCAAGCCCAAGGTTTAGCTATTTTTGGTCCAAGTGCCAAAGCTGCTCAACTTGAAGGTTCGAAGTCATTTACTAAAGATTTCTTAGCACGTAATAAAATTCCTTCAGGTAGCTATGAAAAATTCACCGAAGTTGAACCTGCGCTTGCGTATGTTCGTCAGCAAGGTGCCCCAATTGTTGTTAAAGCAGACGGCTTAGCAGCAGGAAAGGGCGTTATTGTTGCACTTACATTAAAAGAAGCTGAAGACGCTATTACAGATATGTTAGCGGGTAATGCTTTTGGTGACGCTGGACATCGCGTAGTGATTGAAGAGTTTCTTGAAGGTGAAGAAGCTAGCTTTATTGTAATGGTTGACGGTAAAAATGTTTTGCCAATGGCAACAAGCCAGGATCATAAACGTGCATTAAATGGAGATTTAGGTCCAAACACTGGTGGCATGGGTGCATATTCTCCTGCAGCAGTGGTTACAGCTGAAATTCATGATCGCATTATGAGTGAAGTAATCATGCCAACGGTTGAGGGTATGGCAGCAGAGGATGCACCTTACAGTGGTTTCTTATACGCTGGTTTAATGATAGCAAGCGATGGTACGCCAAACGTCATTGAATATAACTGTCGATTTGGTGATCCTGAAACGCAACCTATTATGATGCGCTTGAAATCCGATTTAGTTGACTTATGTTTAGCTGCCACACGCGGCGAATTAGATAAAGTTACCATCGACTTTGATAGTCGTGCAGCCGTAGGTGTAGTACTTGCAGCGCAAAGTTATCCAGCAAGCTACCCTAAAGGTGATGTTATTTCAGGTTTAGATACCAACAACAATGTATCTGCCAAAACATTCCATGCAGGTACTAAGTTGAATGAGCAAGGTGAGGTGGTTACTAACGGCGGTCGTGTACTTTGCGCTACAGCTCTTGGTAATACAGTAACTGAAGCTCAACAAACTGCGTATGAGCTATTACATCAAATTAGCTGGGCAGGTGTTGAGTTTAGAACTGACATTGCTTATCGTGCTATTGAGCGTGAACAAGAAAATAGTTAATTAACAGTCATACGAAGTAAGGTAATAGATCACCAGTGTGATCTGTCGAATTATACCCTGTGATCATTTAGTTAACCTTTAAAAACCGACCTTAGTGTCGGTTTTTTTATATTAGAATGAAATTAAGGGACATAATGACGCAAATTTAATGCTTTTTATGATGATTACAAGCAAGTTTACTTTATAAATTTAGGTGTATATTGCACTAGGAACGGATAAAGGATCATCGATGATCATGTCATGTAGTCCAATAAGAAAGCTATATGTACAATAAGTATGCGAACAAGCGGAAATAAATAAAAAAGTGAAAATAAAGCTTGATCCAAAATGAACTATCTCTATAATGCGCTCCAGTTCCAAGGGGGTCAGGCAAAAACCTTTACCAACTGGACGTTTTGATAAGTTATCTACTTGCTTTTAAGCTAAACCAGTTAACTTAACGTCTCGTTTTAAAGTGTTTCAAAATACTTTACTTTAAATAGAAAAAAACGTTGACATCAAAACTCGGAAGCGTATTATACGCCTCCTGCTTCGGGGCAACAGCAACGAGCAACACTGATTAACCACAGAGTTTTCAGTTCAGGTGAAGAGCGAATGCGACTCTCATCTACTTCAACTTAATCTTAGCGATTATTTAGAAGTTATTCTTTAACAATTAGTTATCATGCAATTTGTGTGAGCACTCACATTAATGTTGTTTTACATAGTTTTCCTTCGGGAGAATAAAAACGCTTAATGAATGATGTTCATGCAAATAAATATAGTTACTTAACTTCGGTTAGGTAGCGACTATGTAATGCGCTATTTACTTAGGTAGATAGCACGACAGGATTCATTGAGCAGTAACACATCACTTGTGATGAGGTTACACAAACGATTTTTAATTGAAGAGTTTGATCATGGCTCAGATTGAACGCTGGCGGCAGGCTTAACACATGCAAGTCGAGCGGTAACAGAGGTAGCTTGCTATCTGCTGACGAGCGGCGGACGGGTGAGTAATGCTTGGGAATATGCCTTATGGTGGGGGACAACAGTTGGAAACGACTGCTAATACCGCATAACGTCTACGGACCAAAGGGGGGGATCTTCGGACCTCTCGCCATTTGATTAGCCCAAGTGAGATTAGCTAGTTGGTAAGGTAAAGGCTTACCAAGGCGACGATCTCTAGCTGGTTTGAGAGGATGATCAGCCACACTGGGACTGAGACACGGCCCAGACTCCTACGGGAGGCAGCAGTGGGGAATATTGCACAATGGGCGAAAGCCTGATGCAGCCATGCCGCGTGTGTGAAGAAGGCCTTCGGGTTGTAAAGCACTTTCAGTTGTGAGGAAAGGGTTGTAGTTAATAGCTGCAATCTGTGACGTTAACAACAGAAGAAGCACCGGCTAACTTCGTGCCAGCAGCCGCGGTAATACGAGGGGTGCAAGCGTTAATCGGAATTACTGGGCGTAAAGCGTTCGTAGGCGGTCTATTAAGCAAGATGTGAAAGCCCAGGGCTCAACCTTGGAACTGCATTTTGAACTGGTAGACTAGAGTACTGTAGAGGGTGGTGGAATTTCCAGTGTAGCGGTGAAATGCGTAGAGATTGGAAGGAACATCAGTGGCGAAGGCGGCCACCTGGACAGATACTGACGCTGAGGAACGAAAGCGTGGGGAGCGAACAGGATTAGATACCCTGGTAGTCCACGCCGTAAACGATGTCAACTAGCCGTTTGTGTCCTTGAGACGTGAGTGGCGCAGCTAACGCACTAAGTTGACCGCCTGGGGAGTACGGCCGCAAGGTTAAAACTCAAATGAATTGACGGGGGCCCGCACAAGCGGTGGAGCATGTGGTTTAATTCGATGCAACGCGAAGAACCTTACCATCCCTTGACATCCAGAGAAGAGACTAGAGATAGACTTGTGCCTTCGGGAACTCTGTGACAGGTGCTGCATGGCTGTCGTCAGCTCGTGTTGTGAAATGTTGGGTTAAGTCCCGCAACGAGCGCAACCCCTATCCTTATTTGCCAGCGCGTTATGGCGGGAACTCTAAGGAGACTGCCGGTGATAAACCGGAGGAAGGTGGGGACGACGTCAAGTCATCATGGCCCTTACGGGATGGGCTACACACGTGCTACAATGGCAGGTACAGAGGGCAGCAATACCGCGAGGTGGAGCGAATCCCACAAAGCTTGTCGTAGTCCGGATTGGAGTCTGCAACTCGACTCCATGAAGTCGGAATCGCTAGTAATCGTAGATCAGAATGCTACGGTGAATACGTTCCCGGGCCTTGTACACACCGCCCGTCACACCATGGGAGTGGGATGCAAAAGAAGTGGCTAGTTTAACCTTTCGGGGAGGACGGTCACCACTTTGTGTTTCATGACTGGGGTGAAGTCGTAACAAGGTAACCCTAGGGGAACCTGGGGTTGGATCACCTCCTTATCTTGAAGTAAAATTACTTAATGGAATCCTCGGATTCACGAGTGTTCACACAAATT
>NZ_JQEC01000053.1 GCF_000764185.1 Colwellia psychrerythraea | reverse complement strand
CTAAACCAGTTAACTTAACGTCTCGTTTTAAGGTGTTTTAAAATACTTTACTTTAAATAGAAAAAAACGTTGACATCAAAACTCGGAAGCGTATTATACGCCTCCTGCTTCGGGGCAACAGCAACGAGCAACACTGATTAACCATACGGTTTTCAGTTCCAGGTGAAGAGCGAATGCGACTCTCATCTACGTTTCAATTGAAACGTTTTCTTTAACAATTAGTTATCATGCAATTTGTGTGAGCACTCACATTAATGTTGTTTTACATAGTTTTCCTTCGGGAGAACAAAAACGCTTAATGAATGATGTTCATGCAAATAAATATAGTTACTTAACTTCGGTTAGGTAGCGACAATGTAATGCGATATCAGTTTCGATTGGTATCACGACAGAATTCATTGAGCAGTAACACATCACTTGTGATGAGGTTACACAAACGATTTTTAATTGAAGAGTTTGATCATGGCTCAGATTGAACGCTGGCGGCAGGCTTAACACATGCAAGTCGAGCGGTAACAGAGATAGCTTGCTATCTGCTGACGAGCGGCGGACGGGTGAGTAATGCTTGGGAATATGCCTTATGGTGGGGGACAACAGTTGGAAACGACTGCTAATACCGCATAACGTCTACGGACCAAAGGGGGGGATCTTCGGACCTCTCGCCATTTGATTAGCCCAAGTGAGATTAGCTAGTTGGTAAGGTAAAGGCTTACCAAGGCGACGATCTCTAGCTGGTTTGAGAGGATGATCAGCCACACTGGGACTGAGACACGGCCCAGACTCCTACGGGAGGCAGCAGTGGGGAATATTGCACAATGGGCGAAAGCCTGATGCAGCCATGCCGCGTGTGTGAAGAAGGCCTTCGGGTTGTAAAGCACTTTCAGTTGTGAGGAAAGGGTTGTAGTTAATAGCTGCAATCTGTGACGTTAACAACAGAAGAAGCACCGGCTAACTTCGTGCCAGCAGCCGCGGTAATACGAGGGGTGCAAGCGTTAATCGGAATTACTGGGCGTAAAGCGTTCGTAGGCGGTCTATTAAGCAAGATGTGAAAGCCCAGGGCTCAACCTTGGAACTGCATTTTGAACTGGTAGACTAGAGTACTGTAGAGGGTGGTGGAATTTCCAGTGTAGCGGTGAAATGCGTAGAGATTGGAAGGAACATCAGTGGCGAAGGCGGCCACCTGGACAGATACTGACGCTGAGGAACGAAAGCGTGGGGAGCGAACAGGATTAGATACCCTGGTAGTCCACGCCGTAAACGATGTCAACTAGCCGTTTGTGTCCTTGAGACGTGAGTGGCGCAGCTAACGCACTAAGTTGACCGCCTGGGGAGTACGGCCGCAAGGTTAAAACTCAAATGAATTGACGGGGGCCCGCACAAGCGGTGGAGCATGTGGTTTAATTCGATGCAACGCGAAGAACCTTACCATCCCTTGACATCCAGAGAAGAGACTAGAGATAGACTTGTGCCTTCGGGAACTCTGTGACAGGTGCTGCATGGCTGTCGTCAGCTCGTGTTGTGAAATGTTGGGTTAAGTCCCGCAACGAGCGCAACCCCTATCCTTATTTGCCAGCGCGTTATGGCGGGAACTCTAAGGAGACTGCCGGTGATAAACCGGAGGAAGGTGGGGACGACGTCAAGTCATCATGGCCCTTACGGGATGGGCTACACACGTGCTACAATGGCAGGTACAGAGGGCAGCAATACCGCGAGGTGGAGCGAATCCCACAAAGCTTGTCGTAGTCCGGATTGGAGTCTGCAACTCGACTCCATGAAGTCGGAATCGCTAGTAATCGTAGATCAGAATGCTACGGTGAATACGTTCCCGGGCCTTGTACACACCGCCCGTCACACCATGGGAGTGGGATGCAAAAGAAGTGGCTAGTTTAACCTTTCGGGGAGGACGGTCACCACTTTGTGTTTCATGACTGGGGTGAAGTCGTAACAAGGTAACCCTAGGGGAACCTGGGGTTGGATCACCTCCTTATCTTGAAGTAAAATTACTTAATGGAATCCTCGGATTCACGAGTGTTCACACAAATT
>NZ_JQEC01000052.1 GCF_000764185.1 Colwellia psychrerythraea | reverse complement strand
CACAATTCAATGATCATCTCTCTCGTTTACTGACGGGGTTAGCGACAGTAAGTGAAACAGAACTTGTAGGGCCGTTGCAGATAAAAAAATTACCTATGCTCTCCACACTTGAGTTGGATTATTCATTGAATACCCTCAATGATACTGAGCAGGATTATCCAACAGATAAATGTCTTCATGAATTATTTGAAGCACAGGCAGTAGCTAATCCGAATAACATTGCTGTAGTTTTTGAAGATGAACAACTTACCTATCAGGAGCTTAATCAGCAGGCAAATAAGGTAGCGCATTACTTAGCAGAGCATCATGACGTTACACCAAATACCTTGGTGGGAATATGTGTTGAACGCTCATTACAGATGGTCGTAGGGTTACTCGGAATATTAAAAGCTGGCGGCGCTTATGTACCACTGGATCCAAGTTACCCTACCGCTCGTTTACAGCATATTATAAACGATACGGGTATCAATTATTTATTAGACCAATCAGGATTACATACCCGTCTTGAACTATCAGACAAGGTTAAACTGATATCAATCAACGATACAAGGTTCACTGATGTTTTCATTGATTATCCTGTTACTAATAGGCAGTTGGCAGATAAGCAGCCTTTATCAAGTCTAGCTTATGTGATCCATACTTCTGGCTCGACAGGAACACCCAAAGGGGTCATGATTGAACAAGGGGCATTTGTTAATTTTTTACAGGCAATGCTGTTTCAATTAGGGCCAAACTTTAATCATGATCTTAAGTTACTGGCCGTAACTACTATGGCCTTTGATATTGCAGGATTAGAAATCTGGGGGCCATTATTTGTAGGTGGTCAAGTTGTTCTGGCGTCAAAAGATGATGTAATAGATCCAAGTAAATTAAGTCATCTACTTAATGTTCATGACATTAATTTCATGCAAGCGACTCCAGCCGGCTGGCGGTCATTACTGGATGACGATTGGGCAGGGAAGAAAGATTTAGTTGCCTTATCTGGAGGTGAACTACTACCTGACAAGTTAGCGAAAAGCTTGATGAGGAATTGTGCTCAGTTGTGGAACTGTTATGGACCAACTGAAGCAACTGTATGGTCTCTTGTACGACGTATAGATTGTGATAACACAAGAGGAAATATTGCTAATTTGGCAGGGCCACTCTCAAATTATAGCCACTACGTGCTGGACTCAACACAGGAAGTTGTTCCGCAAGGTGTTATTGGCGAACTTTACATTGGCGGGACAAGTCTAGCGCGTGGTTATCTCAATAATCCAGATTTAACGAAAGAAAAATTCATAGCAGATCCTTTTGCTAGTAGAAAAGATGCACGTTTATACCGAACAGGTGATTTGGTTCGTTTAGTTTCAGATGGTCAATTAGAATTCGTTGGTCGTACGGATACACAAATTAAAATTCGTGGATTTAGGATTGAGTTAGGGGAGATAGAACATCAATTATCATCCTGTGCAGGTGTATTGTCTTGCATTGTTGTAGCAAATAAAGATGAATCTGGACATAATAATTTAGTCGCTTATGTCATTGCAGATAATACGACAGGAATTAGTCAAGATGAGATGCCTAATTTATTTAGGAAAAGTTTACGGGCTCATATACCCGATTATATGGTGCCATCTATTTTTGTTTTTATTGAACAATGGCCGCTCACGGCTAATGGAAAAATCGATAAAAACTCCTTACCTGCTTATGATCTTCGATTATTTCAGAGGCAGTATCAAGCGGCACAAACCCCGACTGAGCAATTACTTGTTGAGCTTTGGTCAACATTACTGACGTTAAATTCTGATGAAATAAGTATGGACGCTAACTTCTTTGAATTAGGTGGGCATTCATTACTTGCGGTTAAATTAGTGACAAAAATTAGAAGGTTGTTTTCATTAGAAATCATGATTAAAGAGGTTTTTGAACAACCCTCAATCCAAATGTTAGCTCAGACTATTGATAGTAAGCGATCAATAAGTATTGTTGAAAGTAAAATGAAAGAAGTTGTAATTATAAGTGAGGGTTCATTTTGAATATTTTTGAATTAATAGAGCGTTGTACAAAATCTGGTGTATTTTTATTTGTTGAAGAAGGACAGCTTCGATTTAAATTGTCTGTTGATGTTTTCCCTGAAACACTAAAAACTGAAATTACAGAAAATAAACAAGAAATCATTGAATTTTTGACAAAAGGTATGAGTTCATCCCAAGATATTATACGCCCTGAAATAAAGACGCTTCCAAGAATTGATAATGTTTTTGAATTATCTTTCGCCCAGCAGCGCTTATGGTTTATTGACAAGATGGGACACAATGCTATTCAATATAATATGTCAATGGCGTTTGAGGTTAGTGGTAAGTTTGACATGGATATTGCCGAACAGGCTCTATCTCGTATTATCAATCGCCATGAAACGTTACGTACAGTGTTTAGTGAACAAGAAGATGGTTCAAGACAACTTATCCGTGATGAATTTTGTTTCAAGTTTAACTATTTTGATCTGCGTAATTTTTCAGAAAAAAAGCAAATGACTTTATTATCCACCTTGATTGCCCAGGACAAAAATAAGGCATTTGATTTAAGCTCAGATTTAATGGTCAGAGCTTCTTATGTGCAAGTATCAGACAATATAGAACAAACGGTTGGCACTTTATTATTTAACATGCATCATATTGCTTCTGATGGTTGGTCAATGGATGTATTGATAAGAGAATTTGTCACTTTGTATGAGAGCATCATTGCTGAGCAGCCAGATCCATTACTTCCGCTTGAGATCCAATATGCCGATTATGCAAATTGGCAGAGAGAGTACTTACAAGGGGATATGCTTGCCAGTCAGTTAAGTTATTGGGACAAGCAATTAGCCGATTTGCCTTCGATACACTCTCTGATCTTAGATGAAACAAGACCAGAAGAAAAGCAATATGCAGGGGCACGAGTCTCGGGACAATTGTCAGGAGATATAGCGCGTTCATTGCAGCACATTGCAAAAGCGCATCAGCTAACGCCATTTATGTTATTACATGCTGCTTTAGCGCTGGTTTTAGCTCGCCACAGTAATAGCCATGATATTGTTATCGGCACACCTGTTGCCAACAGATTACAGACAGAGCTTGAGCCGCTGATAGGATTTTTCGTCAATACTTTAGTCCTCAGGCTTGATACTAATCATCAAGACTTAAGCGATTATTTGGCCCATGTACGTGAGGTACATTTAGATGCCCAATCGAATCAGGATGTGCCATTTGAACGTCTGGTGGAACAATTAAATATTTCGCGCAGCAGTGCTTATACTCCCGTATTTCAAATTATGCTGACGACAGATACGGATTATGGCTTAGGGGAAAATAAAGAAAGACAGGAGCTGACCTTACCGGGAGTAACCTTATCCCCTTTGGAATCAGAGCATATTACTGCAAAATTTGATTTAGATATTCGTATCAGTCTCAATGAAAATGGTGTAAATCTTGAGTGGGTTTTTGATAAAGCCATCTTTAATGAAGCCCATATAGCACAATTCAATGATCATCTCTCTCGTCTATTGACGGGGTTAGCGACAGTAAGTGAAACAGAACTTGTTGGGCAGTCGCAGATAAAAGATTTACCTATGCTCTCCACGCCTGAGTTGGACTATTTGTTGACTACCCTCAATGATACTGAGCAGGGCTTTCCAACAGATAAATGTATTCATGAGTTGTTTGAAGCACAGGCTTTAGTGACCCCGAATAACATTGCTGTAGTTTTTGAAGATGAACAATTTACCTATCAGGCGCTTAACCAGCGGGCAAATCGGGTAGCGCATTATTTGAACAAACACCATGAGATCACACCAGATACGCTAGTGGGGATATGTGTAGAGCGCTCACTACAGATGGTGGTCGGCATACTGGGAATATTGAAAGCCGGGGGCGCTTATGTGCCTCTTGATCCAAGTTATCCTGAGGCGCGCCTTAATTATATACTCAGTGATGCTGATGTTTCTTTGGTGTTGACGCAGGAAAGCTTGTTAGCAAAAGTAGGGTTAGGAGAGCGACAAGCCGTGTGTTTGGACGGTGAGCTTCTTGAGCATGATCCCTCTGCGACAGATCAGACAGATAATTTAAAGAAAGAAGCTTTAGGGCTGAACTCATCACATTTAGCTTATGTGATCTATACGTCAGGCTCAACCGGGCAGCCTAAAGGGGTAGCGATCAGACATAGCAATACTAACGCTATGCTGCATTGGGCTAATTCAACCTTTGCCCCTGATGAACTTTCAAAAGTGTTGGCGAGTACTTCTTTAAATTTTGACTTGTCTGTGTTTGAGTTATTTGTACCACTTTGTTTCGGTTATCAGTGTATTTTGGTTAAAGATGCGCTTGCATTGATAGAACAGCCACTTGATGTCAGTTTAATTAATACCGTACCGTCAGTCATTAAGGTATTGCTGGAGAACAAGTCTATTTCAGACAGTGTTAAGCTCGTCAACCTTGCGGGAGAGCCTTTAAACACTGAGATAGTCAATGAGATATTGAATAATACAAATTGTACAAAAGTATATAATTTGTATGGTCCATCAGAAGATACCACTTACTCAACGTATATGGCTTTTACATCTACCATCAAAAATAAGCCAGAAATAGGGAGGGTAATAGCAAACAGTCAGGCTTTTGTATTAACAGATGGGCTGGAATTAGCGCCTTTTGGTGTTGCAGGTGAATTGTACTTATCAGGGGCAGGTGTCGCCAAAGGATACCTTAATAAGCCAGAATTAACCGCTGAGCGCTTTATTGAAAATCCGTATTATGATGAAGCCAACCACAATAGTTCAAAGTGTTTGTATAAAACCGGCGATTTGGTGCGTTATTTACCGGATGGCAATTTAGAATATATTAACCGTATCGACGATCAAGTTAAGATCCGCGGCTTTAGAATAGAGCTTGGTGAGATTGAGTCTCATATAAATAAGCAGGCTGAAGTTGACAGCGTTTTAGTATTAGCTAAAGAGTTGATGGTGGAAGAGAAGCAGTTGGTGGCTTATGTCAAGCGAACTGCTGTTATACAAACAACACCTACCGCTAACGAGGTTAAAGAAGAAGATTCAACCGTTTTAACTGATGGTGCTTTTATCACATCGCTTAAAGAAGCTATTGCGAATGAGTTACCAAGTTATATGGTACCTAGTTTGTTTGTGATTGTTCCGGAGTGGCCGCTGATGCCTAACGGAAAAATTAATCGTAACGGGCTGCCTGAGCCTGATGCGACTTTACTGCAAAATGAATATATTGCTCCTGAGACTGTAACTGAAAAGAGATTGGTAGCTATCTGGTCATCATTATTAAAACTTGATGAGGATAAAATTAGTACCAGAGCAAACTTTTTTTCCTTAGGCGGGCACTCTTTATTGGTGATGCGTTTTATCAGTGAACTGGGCAAGCGTCATAATATAGAAATAGCTCTTACGGCACCGTTTAAATACAGTGTATTGGCTAATCTGGCTGTTTATATTGATCAAAATGAGCAGAAGGTTATTAGCCCAATAACTGTCATAAACAAAAATCAGCCATTACCATTGTCATATCCACAACAACGTTTATGGTTTATAGATAAGTTCAGTGGTAGTCGTCAGTACAGTATACCAATTGCAATTAGGTTAATAGGGAAGTTGAATAAGCAATCCTTGAATGACGCATTAAAAACTATTGTTGATAGGCATGAAATATTAAGAACTATATATAAAGAAAACGTAGGTAAACCGGTTCAGGTGCTAAATGCTGATACTGAATTTTCAGTTAAGTTTGTTGATTTAACCTCATTAATTCATGATAAGGATCAGCAAGAACAACAGCTAAAATCGCTTATTCATGAAGACGTTAACAAAACGTTTGATTTGAGCCAGGACTTGATGTTACGAGTAACTTTATTTGAACTAAGCGAACAAAATTCAGTTGTTCAGTTCAATATGCACCATATTGCTTCCGATGGATGGTCACAAGGAATCTTAATTGAAGAGTTTGTTGCATTGTATTTTGCTTACTGTAATGGACAACCCAATCCGTTAGATCCCTTGCCGATTCAATATTCAGATTATGCTTTCTGGCAAAAAGAGTCTTTTACCGGGACTAGCTTAGCCCCTCAATTAGCTTATTGGAAAAAACAACTTAAAGGCTTATCGCAATTACATAGTTTACCTTTGGATAGAGTACGCCCTGCAAAACAAGATTTTAGCGGAGCTAAGTATGAATATACGCTTGATAGTGATCTGCTAAATGCGTTAAATGAGGTTGCCACAAAATATGAAGTAACCTTATTTATGTTACTTTACAGTGTTTTTTCTCTACTGCTGGCTCGTTGGAGTAATGAAAAAGATATTGTTATCGGTAGCCCCATCGCTGGTCGTAATCATCCTGACCTAGCACCTTTAATAGGTTTTTTTACCAATACATTGGTACTAAGATCGATACAGGATGAGCAACAAACATTTGAGCAGCTACTGCATAAAAATAAGCAAATGATCCTTGACGCTTTTCATAATCAAGATCTACCGTTTGAAAATTTGGTTGATTCAATGAAACTGAAAAGAAGTTTGAGTCACGCACCACTTTTTCAGGTCATGTTTACCATGCAGAACAAGGATAGCAATGATATTAGTTTGCCTGATCTTATACTTGAAAGTTTCCCCAGCGACAGAAATAGCTGTAAATTTGATTTGGAATTGATGGTATTTGAGCAGTCTGGAGAATTATCCATTAGTTGGACTTATGCTAAAAGTTTGTTTGCTCATCAGTCTATGGTTAACTTTGGTGATAGTTTTAAAAACTTGTTACTGGAATTAAGTAACAATAAAAACGTTTCAGAGTTGCCAGCTTATCAACTCTCTTTAGTGGATCGTTGTGGAATAGAGCAGTCTAAATCGATGGAGGATGTGAAAACTAGGGAAATTAAGACTGATAGCAGAATACTCGATTGTGCTGTGCATCACTGCTTTGAGCAACAGGCTGATGCCAATCCCAATAATACAGCGCTAGTGTTTAATGATGTGACCTTAACTTATGCACAATTAGATGTTAGGGCAAATCAATTGGCACATGCGTTAATTGACAAAGGAATAAAAGCTGGAAATATAGTCGGGTTATGCTCAGGACGTTCAGTAGAGATGGTTGTTGGGGTTTTGGCAATAATGAAGGTTGGTGCTGCGTATTTACCGCTTGATCCTGGCTTGCCACATTCAAGATTAGAATATATGGCTAGAGACAGTGGAATTGCATTAGCTTTGGTAGAAAATACGTTAATGTCTAGTCATGTGTTTTCTGAATGTGAACAATTGGTACTGGGAGATGGCAAGTGTTTTGATCATTATTCTTCGATGGTTCCTACTTTAGGATATACAGATCTGAATTCCCTTTGTTATGTTATTTATACGTCAGGATCAACGGGTAAACCTAAAGGAGTCAAGGTACCTCATAGCGCAGTGGTTCATTATTTAGCTCATGCGGTAGAAAATTATTTGACGGATAATATTGTTGGTTCTGTGCTGAGTTCGCCGCTAAGTTTTGATGCAACAGTGACTACCTTGATAACGCCATTGATGGCTGGTCGAAAAATTGTAATTCTTCCAGAAAAGCAATATTTAGTTGTAGAGGGGTTGATTAACTATTTTAATGCTGAAGATGATTATTTATTTAAAATAACCCCCGCACATCTTGAATTACTTAGTACTTGCAAAATATCTGGAAACGCCCAGCACATAGTCGTTATTGGAGGAGAGCAGTTAACAACCCGTTGCTTGATGCCATGGAAACGAGATTTATTACCCAATACTATTTATGTAAATGAGTATGGACCAACAGAAACAGCTGTTGGTTGCAGTACTTATTGGATCAGAGAATTACAAGATTTGGAGTATGATGTTCATGCGGTACCTATTGGCCAACCCATTAATAATATAAAGTTTTATGTTTTATATAATGGTCAACCCATACCTTTGGGAGCTATAGGGGAATTGTATATTGGTGGTGATGGTGTTACTCAC
>NZ_JQEC01000051.1 GCF_000764185.1 Colwellia psychrerythraea | reverse complement strand
ATACTAAAATGTAATTAAAAACATATCTATCGATAACAATATTTTATATAAGAATTTTTTTACTATGAAAGTACAAAGTTTTATCGTTTATCACTATGTTAACATGTTGATAACAGTAGTTTATGTTTGTTGTTAGCGTTTGCGGTGTTAACTGGTCTGACGTTTTTGGTTTTGGTGTTTTTATCAATCTGTAAAAATATGTAATGAAACTGCAATAAAAGTCTGCTCTAATTTCAATCGAAATAAAAAACAGAGCAAATGGTTAACTTTTATATTGCATACAAAATAATAAGAATAAATAACAATTTTAACAAAATATAGGAATAACAGATGAAAACTCATCGTCTATCACATATAACTAGTGCGTTAGTCCTTGCGCTTGGACTTTCAACTTCAGCTTTGGCAAATACTACAACATCAGCCATAAAGGGGAACATTAGTGGTCCTAATGGTAATGCTGCAGTAGGTACGAAAATTACTATTGTTCACGTACCATCAGGAACGACTAAAACAGCTACAGTGAATAACTCAGGTCTTTTCACTGCAAAAGGTTTAAGAGTCGGTGGACCTTACAAAATCATTGTTGATTCAGGTCGATTTATGGACACTGAAGTAAATGATGTGTTCTTAACCTTGGGACAAACATTCCCGTTAAATGTTGCTTTAGAGTCTCAAAACCAGACAGAAGTTATCGAAGTTACTGGTAGATCGATTAATAAGTTTTCTACTGGCAATAGCCCAGCCGCTCATTTTAGTGCAGAAGATTTAGCTAATTTACCCGCGATTAACCGTGACCTTAAAGACATTGTACGTGTTGACCCACGTATTTATGTTGATGAAAGTAGAGATGATGCCATTCAATGTGGTGGTGGTAGCCCGCGATTTAACAGCTTAACGTTAGATGGCGCTCGCATGAATGATAACTTTGGTTTAAATGGTAATGGTTACCCAACGGTACGTGTGCCATTTTCATATGATTCAATTGACCAAGTATCCGTTGAATTAGCCCCATTTGATGTTAAATACGGCAGCTTCTCAGCTTGTAACATTAATGCGGTAACCAAGTCTGGTGGTAATGAAGTGCATGGTGGCATGTTCTTTGATTACACTGACGATTCAATGAAAGGCGATAAGGCCAAGGGTGAAGACATTCCCACCGGTGATTATAGTGAAAAACGTTATGGTTTTAATGTAGGTTTCCCACTTTTACAAGATACATTATTCGCCTTTGTTTCTTATGAAAAACTTGATGGAGCTGAAATATTTGAATATCCAGGTTTTGTTTCACAGCCTTCAGGTGACGATATAGGTAACGTTGTTTCTCAAGCCGATATTGACCGTATAACGCAAATAACTAAAGATGTTTATGGTTATAATGCTGGTGGTATGCCTGCGAGTATGCCGGTAGACGATGAAAAACTATTATTAAAGCTTGATTGGAATATCAATGAAGATCATCGTGCTAGTTTTGTTTACAACTACAACGATGGTTATAAATTATCTCAATCGGATGATTGGGCCGTGACTCTTGATAGTCATTATTATGAAAGAGGTGCTGAATTACAGTCTTTTGTAGGTGCATTATATTCTGACTGGAATGATAGTTTTTCAACTAAAGTCAGTGTTGGTAAAATGGATTTAGATAACCGCGCTCAGTCACTCGACTCGATGAGTGGCTTTGGTGAAGTACAAATTAGACATAATGGTAAAACTATTTTCTTAGGTCCTGATGATTCTCGTCAATCAAATGAGATGTACTGGGACAACATGACCTTTAAGTTTGATGCTAACTACTACTTAGACGACCACACTTTAACATTCGGTTATGAGTATGAAACCTTAACTGCATTTAACTTATTTATGCAGCACACTGATGGCGAATACAGATTTGGCTCTATCGATGAATATGAAGCGGGTGATGCAGACCGTGTGTATTACAACAACTCTGCGGGTACTAACAATCCAGCAGATGCTAGCCAAGAGTTTACTTATGATGTGCATACCTTCTACATGCAAGATGAGTATACCTTTACTGATATCGATGCAACGTTAACCTTCGGTTTCCGCTACGATATGTATACGAGCTCAGATGCACCGCGTTATAATGCGCAATTTGAAGAACGTTACGGTTTTGCTAACAACCATACTTTTGATGGGGTTGATTTATTCCAACCACGCGTTGGTTTTAGCTGGAATGTTGATGATAACTTATCTGTTCGAGCAGGTTTTGGTCTTTACTCAGGCGGTAACCCAAATGTTTGGTTATCAAATTCGTACTCTAACGATGGTTTAGTCCAAATTGGCACCAGAGCAAACGGCGTAAATGTTCTTACTGAGCCTACGATTGGTGGTGGTCTGCCAATTTATAACAACTTACAAAGCTTATATGATGAAGTTGCCGCATACCCTCCTGAAGGTGGTGATGGTGCGGTTAATGCCGTAGCTGCAGATTTTGAAATGCCATCTGAGTGGAAATACTCAATTGGTGCGACTTATATGACAGATGATGGTTATAACTTCACTGCTGATTTATTACTTAACCAAAAAGTTAACTCTGCTACGATTCAAGATGTTGGTCTTGAGTACTCTAGTCAGGTTGCACCTGATGGTCGCCCAATGTATCAAGAAGTTGCTACTGGCAATGGTAGTGGTAACTACGTATTAACTAACAGTGACAGTGACGGTAAAAGCACAGTTTTATCATTTGGTGTTAGTAAAGACTTTGACTTTGGCTTAAGTGCTACCTTTGGTTACTCGTTCACATCCTCTGAAGATGCTAACCCTATGACTAGCTCAGTTGCTGGTTCTAACTATGGTAATTTAGCCGCTACTGACGCGATTAACCCTAGCATGGCAACGTCTGATTACGAGATCCCACATCGCTTTACTATGGTGCTTAATTACGATATTGAATTAATTAATAACTTAAATACCCGTGTAAGCTTATTTGGTCAATCAAGTGCTGGACGACCTTACTCTTATACCTTCGATAGTGCCGATAGAGGCTTTGGTGATAGTAACTGGAATGGTTCACGTCAATTGTTGTATGTACCAACTACAGGGGAAGATCCTCTAGTTGAATATGGGCCTGATTTTGACAGAGCAGCATTTGATGCCTTTGTTTCATCTGAAGGTTTAGCACGTGGACAAATTCAAGAGCGTAACGAACATAATGCTGATTGGTGGACAACATTTGATTTGAAATTCACCCAAGAATTCCCTGGTTTCTCAGCAGACCATAAAGGTAGTGCTTTCCTTGTTATCAAAAACATCGGTAACATGATGAATGATGATTGGGGTGTCATGACTAAAGGTGGCTTCGTTGGTAACCGTATGGTTGAAATCTCAGGAAATGCTGATGGCCAGTACGTTTATGATAAATTTAATTCTGGTAACCAAGATCAAGAGATTCAAAATGCGGCATCCTTATGGCAAATTCGTGTTGGGGTAGACTATAAGTTCTAGTATGAACTAGCTTAACTCGGAAAGACGTCAAACCTAATAAGGCTGCTTTATTGCAGCCTTTTTTTTGTCAATTTTTCGCTAAATATATTTGCTATTCATCGTACTATATATCTTGACCATCTGGTCAGCAATGCTATGCTTAAACTATCAATAACGCTAGCAACCATGGAATACTATGAACGAAATAAAAACAGAATTACTCGATGAAGTAATCAAAGCTGCTAAAGCGTCTTATCAGTTGGCCTATGCCCCCTATAGTAACTTTCATGTTGGCGCTTCGGCGTTAACTGCAAAGGGCAATATAGTGCAAGGTTGCAATGTAGAAAATGCCTCATACGGTTTAACAGTTTGCGCAGAGCGTAACTGTATTAGTAATGCTGTAATTAGTGGCGAGCAGAATTTTCAAGTAATTGTTATTTACACCGAGCAAGATAAGTTAACGCCGCCTTGTGGAGCTTGTCGACAGGTGATAGCTGAGTTTTTTGAGCAATCAGCACCTGTCATTGCCGTTAACCATAAAAACGATCGAAAAGTGTGGACGGTACAGCAATTATTACCCGATGCATTCACGCCAAAAGATTTATTAGACTTATAAGGATTTAACTAATGACACTAAGCAATAAAATTATCCCACAAGAAATTATTCGACTTAAACGTGACGGTAAAGTATTAAATGAACAAGCGATAAATGGCTTTGTTTCAGGCCTTGTTGATGGCAATTTTTCTGATAGCCAGGTTGGCGCAATGGCTATGGCTATATACCAAAATGGGATGACGGTTGATGAAAGAGTTAACTTTACCAAGGCCATGATGAACTCGGGAGATGTACTTAGCTGGGAAGGTTTTGACGGCCCAATTGTTGATAAACATTCTACTGGCGGAGTTGGTGATAAAGTAAGCTTTATGTTAGCTGCTATTGTTGCGGCTTGTGGTGGTTACGTACCAATGATTTCAGGTCGAGGGTTAGGGCATACAGGCGGTACAGCAGATAAACTAGAAAGCATTGCTGGATTTAATGTGCAACCAAGTATTAGTGAATTTAAGCGCATAGTTAAAGACGTTGGCGTTGCCATTATTTCGCAAACCGATAATTTAGCACCGGCAGATAAACGTTTATATTCAATTCGAGATGTTACTGCTACCGTTGAATCTATTCCGTTAATTACCGCATCAATTTTATCTAAAAAACTCTCTGCTGGGCTAGATGCTTTAGTGATGGATGTTAAGGTTGGTAATGGCGCTATGATGAATAATTTAACGGATGCTAAAGCACTTGCAGAGAGTATCGTCAATGTCGCTAATGGTGCTGGTGTTAAGACGCAGGCTATTATTACCGACATGAATCAAGTATTAGGCACTAGTGCTGGTAACGCGATTGAAATGTATGAAACGGCCAAATATTTAACCGGTAAACAGCGCGAGCCGAGATTACATCAAATAGTCAAAGCTCTGGCCAGTGCTATGCTTATTAATACTAACTTAGCTCGTGGTGAAAAAGATGCCGATGCAAAAATTGAACAAGTGCTTAGAACAGGTTTAGCCGCCGAAGTATTTGATCGCATGATTGCAGCATTAGGCGGGCCAACAAACTTTATTGAGCAACCGTGGGATAGCATGAACAAGGCAAATGTGATTATGGATGTTAAAGCTGCGCAGCATGGCTACATTGCACAAATGCATACCCGTGAAATTGGTATGTCGGTTGTCGGCTTAGGTGGTGGCAGAACCGCACCGACACAAAAAGTAGATCACACTGTTGGTTTTGATCGGATATTACCACTGGGAGTACAAGTAAACCGGGGAGAAGTGATTGCCCGTGTTCATGCTAAAGATGAAGACTCAGCCAATAGAGCAATAGAGCAATTTAATAATGCGCTTACCTACTCAGAAGAAAGTCCTGAATTGTCACCCGTGATATATTCGTAGTTGCAATAGCTAGAATTGGGTAACGACAGTATTAGCTAATGTTATTTTGGCTAATACACTGTTATATAAAAAACGCCTGATAACTTAGCTACCAGGCGTTTTGTTATAGAGCTAATTGAAGTATATTCAGGGGGGAAGTTATTGCCAAACAAGCTCCTTGAAATGGGCACGACAAAGCGGCTCATAGCGTTCATTACCGCCAACTTCAACTTGTTCTCCGCCGCGCACAACTTTACCATTAGCGTCTTGCCTGATGACAAAGTTAGCTTTTCGGCCACAGTGACAAATAGTTTTTAGTTCAACCAGTTTGTCAGCCCAAGCGAGAAGGGCAGCACTGCCTGAGAACGTTTGACCTAAAAAATCAGTGCGTATGCCATAAGCGAGTACTGGTATGTGCAAATGATCAACAATGTCAGTAAGCTGTTTGACCTGTTCTGTTGACAAAAACTGCGCTTCGTCAATGAGTACACAGTCAAGTTTTTGAGCTTGATTTTTCTGTTGTACATCTTTATATAGGTTGATTTCATCGTCAAACAAAAAGGCGTCGGCATCAATACCTAAGCGTGACGCTACTTTACCTTTGGCGAATCTATCGTCAATTTGAGCGGTGTAAATAGCCGTTGCTAAGCCACGTTCTTGGTAGTTATAGGAAGACTGTAACAGGTGGGTTGATTTGCCAGCATTCATCGATGAGTAATAAAAATAAAGTTGCGCCATGGTTTACTTCTTTGTTTTTAAAGGTGTGCATATGAGAGCATCATTGTAACGTTAGCCAGCAGCCAATTAATAGTTGTAGCAGTAATTAATTGCCTGCTTAGTGAATATTTAACACTTAATTAGTAATTACTTGGCTGAGTATTACTTTGGTGTCCTAGTGTCTCTAATAAACGGGTAAGTAAACTGCTAGCACCAAATCGAAAGTGATTAGAGTCTGCCCATTCATTACCTAATATACTATCCGCTAAATCAAGGTAAATAGCGGCATCTTCGGCGTTTTTTACTCCACCTGCGGGTTTAAAGCCAACTGAAGTGTTTTTTTGTTTTATAACTTCTAACATGATTTGTGCGGCGGTTGGCGTAGCATTTACTGGCACTTTACCTGTCGAGGTTTTAATAAAATCAGCACCGGCGTTAATAGCTATTTCACTGGCTTTTCGTATTAGCGCTTCAGATTTAAGCTCACCCGTTTCAATAATAACCTTCAACTTTGCAGAATTAGCACAAGCTTTTTTACATACCTTAACCATATCAAAGCCAATGTTTTCGTTGCCTTGCATTAAAGCACGGTAAGGGAATACCAAGTCAACTTCATCGGCGCCATAGGCTACCGCAGCATTTGTTTCGGCCAGAGCAATATCTATATCGTCATTGCCATGGGGGAAATTAGTCACAGTCGCTATTTTTACTTGCGGTGTTTGCTGCGCCTTTAGGGTTTTTTTAGCCAAAGGAATAAAACGCGGGAAAATACAAATAGCTGCGGTTTCGCCAGCAGGCGACTTTGCTTGTCGACACAGCTCAATAATCTCTTGTTCAGTTTCGGTATTGGTAAGGCTAGTTAAATCCATAAGTGACAGTGCACGTTGAGCAATTGCTTTTAAATCAGACATGATTTGGTGTTCCTAAATTTATTTTTACAAAGAGATGAATATGCCAGCAATTGCCGCACTCATTAAGTTTGCTAAGGTAGCAGCAAGCATTGCTCGCATACCTAGCCTAGCAATATCGTGGCGGCGACCTGGCGCCATAGAGCCAATACCACCCAGTAAAATTGCGATAGAAGATAAGTTGGCAAATCCACATAAAGCAAAAGTAACAATTGCTTGTGTCGCAGGGCTTAGGCTATCTCTTATTTCAACAAAATTAACGTAGGCAAAGAATTCATTGACGACAACTTTTTGACCTATAAAGCTACCCGCTTGCAACATTTCATGTGCAGGTACGCCGATAATATAGGCAAAAGGGGCAAACAGGTAACCTAAGAAAAACTCAATGGTGATATCTTCATAACCGAATAAACCAGAGATGCCACCGACAATAGTATTTAGTAAGGCAATTAAAGCGATAAAGGCGAGTAACATAGCGCCGACATTGACCGCTAATTTAAGTCCAGACGCTGCACCAGAAGCGGCGGCATCAATAACATTGGTAGGTTTGTCCTCATTGTCGTCATAATCGACAGGGTCTTTAACTATTTTGTCATGTTCTGTTTCAGGACAAATGATTTTAGCCATTAAGAGGCCACCAGGAGCAGCCATGAATGATGCCGCGATAAGGTACTTAAGGTCAATGCCCAGTCCGGCATAACCAGCAAGGATAGAGCCGGCAACAGAAGCTAAACCACCAACCATGATGGCAAATAATTCTGATTGAGTCATCTTTGCAATATAGGGGCGTATTATTAAAGGGGCTTCAGTTTGGCCGACAAAAATATTAGCTGTTGCTGAAAGTGACTCGGGCTTGCTGGTGCCTAAAAGTTTTTGTAAACCACCGCCAATTATTTTGATAACCCATTGCATCACGCCTAGGTAATACAGCACGGCAATTAAGGATGAAAAGAAAATTATATTGGGTAAAACTCTGATAGCAAAAACAAAACCAACACCATTTTCAAACATGGCGTCAGTGCCTAAACCACCGAAAAGAAAATTAATGCCAACTTTGGCGCTATCAATAACGCTTTGTACACCATTAGTCATCGACAGTAAAACGTCTTTGCCAAAAGGCACATATAAAACAAAGGCTCCAAGCAATATTTGCAGAGCAAAAGCTAGGCCGACTGTGCGTAAGTTAATAGATTTCTTACCACTTGATAAAGCGTAAGCAATTGCTAGCAATACGACTATACCTATAACACCTCTTAGAGCACTTAATTCCATGAATACCTCTTTTATTATAATAATATGGTTATTGTGGGGGTAGTTGCGAAAGTTGACGGATTTTTGCTTTGAGTACCTCAATTGCCATTCTATTTTTACCGCCTCGGGTGATGACAATATCGGCCCAAGCCTTTGATGGCTCTATGAATTGATGATACATAGGTCTAACCGTTGCTAAATATTGATTGGTAACAGATTCAATACTACGACTGCGCTCAACTAAGTCTCGCTTTATTCTTCTGATCAGGCAGATATCTAGAGGTGTATCCATATAGACTTTTATATCAAAACAATCTCGTAGCTCTTTATTCGACAGCAGCAAGATACCTTCAACTAGAATTATTTTTGTTGGTAAAAATTGTTTTGTTTCTTTGATACGTGTATGGGTTTTATAGCAATACACAGGACTGTGAATTGTTTCATTTTTATTAAGTTGTTTTAAGTGCTGCGACAATAGCTCATGTTCAAATGCATTGGGGTGATCATAGTTTGTCTGCTCGCGGTCGGACATAGATAAATGATATTGATCACGATAATAGGCATCTTCATAAATGATAGATATGCCATTCTCGCCAAGTTCAGTAACAAGTTCATCATGAATTGTTTGAGCAAAAAGTGTTTTCCCTGATGCTGATGGGCCAGCGATAGCAATAATGGTTGGTTTAATTGGTTTCAATGTTCAGCCTGTTGTCAGAGAAAATAATAATAATAAATACGAGTGTTATATCTGGCGCCTAGTACCTGTTGATTATCTACTGGTAACGGCTAAATCTCAGCTATATATAACTTTCAGTTCTGTAAGGTTAATAAACTATCTCGCAGAAAAATAATTAGCCAGTAGAAAATGCTTTATTTACCCTTATTTAGAAAGATGATAAATTAACACAACTTGACCAGATGGTCATATTTTTTGTTGGATTATTTTAATATTTGTTGTTTTTTGTAATTAAAAACTTAAAAAGGAAACATTATGGCTCGTGCAATTATTGTAGTTATTGATAGTTTTGGTATTGGTTATTCTCCTGATGCAGTTGATTTTGGTGATGTTGGCGCAAATACCTTAGCTAATTTATCTCGTGCATATTTTGAAGAAACAGGTAAAAGAATAGATTTACCCAATTTATCAGCCTTGGGATTAATCAAAGCTTGTCAGCAGGCATCTAATCAAGAATTTCCTTATCAAGGTCAAGAACCCAGTAAAGGTGCCTATGGTTTTGCACAAGAAATTAGTACAGGGAAAGATACGCCTAGCGGTCACTGGGAAATGGCAGGAGTTCCTGTACTTTTTGACTGGGGATATTTTACCAATAAAGACAATAGCTTTCCAAAATCATTAACTGACAGTATTAATCAAGCCACTGGCTTTGAAGGTATGTTGGGTAATTGTCATGCTTCGGGTACCGAAATTCTCAATCGTTTAGGTGAAGAACACATAAAAATAGGGTTACCTATTTGTTATACCTCGGCCGACAGTGTTTTTCAAATTGCAGCCCATGAAGAGCACTTTGGCTTAGATAACCTTTATAAATACTGTGAAACAGTTAGAGAATTACTCGGTGATTTAAATATCGGGCGCGTTATCGCTAGACCTTTTGTTGGTGATAACGCCGATAACTTTACTCGAACCGGTAACCGTAGAGATTATTCAGTGTTGCCACCAGCGCCAACCGTATTAGATAAAATATCAACAGCGGGTACTCATGTTATCAGTGTCGGTAAAATTGCAGATATCTTTGCTCATCAAGGCATTGATGAAAAAACAAAAGCAACGGGCTTAGATGCACTTTTTGATGCCACCTTAAACCATATCAATACCGCGCAAGATAACTCACTGATTTTCACTAATTTAGTTAATTTTGACCAAGATTTTGGTCACAGGCGCGATGCAGTCGGTTATGCCAGAGAGCTTGAGGCACTTGATTTGCGTATTCCTGAACTGCTTGGCGCGCTATCAGACGATGATGTACTTTTCCTAACTGCGGATCATGGCTGTGATCCGACATGGCCTGGCACTGAGCATACTCGAGAATATGTGCCTATTATTGCTTACCACAACAAGATTGATTCAGTAAACCTTGGCAACCGTACCACCTTTGCTGATTTAGGGCAGAGTATTGCTGAGCTTTTTAATGTTGAAGCCATGGATTATGGCACCAGTTTCTTGCCAGAGTTATTCAAAAAATAATGTCATGGTAAATATTTTTACTCGCGAATAAATAGTGTACTTAAACAGAGCGAGGCCTGAGAAAACCAGAACAGAATGAAAGTAAGATGAAACAAAAATAATAAAAATAATAAAAATAATAAAAATTAAATAAAGCACTAAAACAAACAAAACAAAAACTAGGGAGACAACTAATGAGAATATTTAAAAAAAATACGCTGTCGTTATGTGTACAAGCGTCAATATTTGCGGGTGTTGCCAGCATTTCTACCAGTGTTATAGCGGCAGATGAAGTAATTAAAGAAAAAGTTACTGGGATTGAAGTGATCCAAGTAACAGCACGGAAACGTGTTGAAAATGTACAAGAGGTTCCGGTTGCTGTAACGGCTTTACAAGGTGACACTCTAGATGCTTATAGCTCATCTGCTATGGATATTCGCTTTTTAAATGCAAAAATCCCTAGCCTTAGCGTCGAGTCCTCATTTGGTAGAACTTTTCCACGTTTTTATATGCGTGGTCTTGGTAATTCAGATTTTGATTTAAATGCTTCACAACCTGTTTCTTTGGTTGTCGATGGTGTTGTACAAGAAAATCCTATTTTAAAGGGGTTTCCTGCTTTTGATTTAGAGCGCATAGAAGTACTTGGCGGTCCACAAGGAACCTTGTTCGGCCGTAATACACCAGCAGGTTTAGTGAAATTTGATTCAGCCAAGCCAACTCAAGATTTGGATGGTTTCGTTTCTCTATCATACGGTAGTAAAAATACTACTGATTTACGTGGTGCAGTAGGTTTTGGCTTAACTGATAATTTATCAACCCGTGTTTCATTATTACGTCAAGACAGAGACAATTACATTGATAATAAAGCACCAGGCTTTGAACAAGATGACGTACTAGGTGGATATACAGACCAAGCTATGCGTATTCAGTTTTTATACGAAGGTGATGGTTTTAATGCTTTGTTTAATTACCATGCTAGAGATTTAGATGGTAAACCGGTAGCTTTTTACGCTAATGGTATTGAGTCAGGTAGTAACTCATTAGTGGATAACTTTAGCCGCGATACGGTTTATCATGACTCAGCATCCCGTTCTACTCAACAAGTTGAAACTGAAGGTGCTAGTTTCAACTTAGACTTTGATCTAGGTGACTATACGGTAACGTCAATTACTGGTTATGAAAGTCTTGAGTTCTTCTCGCGTGCTGATGTTGATGGTGGGTACGGCTGTAACGGTTTTGGTTGTCCTCCTGACTTTGAACCAAGCGGACCTGGAATCATTAATTTAAGTTCAGAAACAGCTGATGGTATACCGGAGCATAGTCAGTTAACTCAAGAATTACGTTTAACCAGTAATTTTGATGGTAATTTTAATTTTCAAGCGGGTGTATTCTACTTTTACGAAGATTTGACTATCGAAAGTTTCGCCTACGATGCATTATTTAGCGGTGGTACTCAAAGCGGTTATGTCATTCAAGAGCAAGAGACAACAGCTTGGGCGGTATTTAGTTCAGTTGATTATAGTTTCACCGAGAAAACGTCAGTTACCGTAGGTTTACGTTATTCAGATGATGAAAAAGACTATAATAATGAAAGAACGCAGTCTCCATTAGCTTTCTTCGGTGCACCCAATTACGCCGCTGGCGCGGTTTCTACTGATGATAGTCATGTAAGTTGGGATGTTAGTGTTTCTCATAAATATACTAATGATATTAACCTGTATGCTCGTGTAGCAGATACTTTCAGAGCACCAAGTATTCAAGGGCGTTCATTGTTTGCTTTTGATGATGGCATTTCTGTTGCCGACTCGGAAACTATTATTTCTTATGAAGCCGGTATTAAATCCGATATATTAGACAATATGGGCCGTATAAATGCCTCTGTTTTCTACTATGCAATGGATGACCAACAATTAACTTCAGTTGGTGGAGACAGCAATACAGCAAAATTACTAAACGCTAATGAAACTACGGGTTATGGTTTTGAAATTGACTCACAATTTGTACTCAATGAAAATTGGTTGGTTACAGCTAATGCAAGTTATAACCATACAGAGCTAAGCGATAATAGCTTATCTGTTCCTGTGTGTGCATCTTGTACTGTTACATCACCAGTAAATGGTGCTGGACAAGCCATTGTTGATGGCAATAGCTTACCGCACGCACCAGAATGGATCTTTAACTTTACTGCTCGTTATAACGTTGAAATTGCTGATGGCGAGTTCTACGCATACACTGATTGGTCTTATCGTGATGAGATCAGCTTTTTCTTATATAACTCTGTTGAATTTACTGGAAAATCTTTATTTGAAGGTGGTTTGAGAACTGGTTATACATGGGGTGGTGATGATAAGGACTATGAAGTAGCTTTGTTTGTAAGAAACCTAACCGATGAGCAACAAGCCATTGGCGCGGTTGATTTTACCAACAATGCCGCCATTGTGAATGAAGAACGTTTTATTGGCGCTGAGTTTAAAGTCAATTTCTTTTAGAGTTATACACTCTAAGCTATTAGGTAAAAGCAATAAAAAAGGGTTAGCACTATGCTAACCCTTTTTGTGTGATTAAATCAGATTTAGAGAAAGTATTACAATAGGCTTTCTAGGGTAATTTCCATCATATCTTTGAACGTTGTTTGTCGCTCTTGTGCAGTGGTTTGCTCACCGGTTTTAATATGATCACTAACAGTTAATACGGTTAGTGCTTTCTTACCGTATTCAGCGGCAACACCATAAAGGCCTGCAGCTTCCATTTCTACCGCTAAAACACCATATTTTTCCAAGGTGGCAAATATTTCAGGTTGCGGTGTATAAAATAAATCAGCGGTGAAGATATTACCCACATGCACAGCTTTACCCAGTTTTTCTGCCGTATCGACAACACTTTTTAGTAAAGAAAAATCGGCACAAGCAGCAAAATCGACATTATTAATTCTTTGTCGGTTTACGTTTGAGTCTGTGCTGGCAGCCATGCCAATAACAATATCACGTATCTTGATATCATCCCGCACAGCGCCACAAGAGCCGATACGAATGATCTTTTCAACACCATAGTCTTTATAAAGTTCAGTGGCATAAATGGATATACTTGGTACACCCATGCCTGAGCCCATAACAGAGATTCTTTTTCCTTTATAAGTCCCCGTGTAACCAAACATGTTACGCACTTTAGTGACGCACTTTACGTCATCGAGGAAATTATCGGCAATAAATTTGGCTCTAAGGGGGTCGCCTGGCATTAACACTGTTTCAGCGAAATCACCGGCTTGCGCTTCGATATGAGGGGTTGGCATAAGAGTTATCCTTTTAAGGTTGTAGCCCAGTAAGTTTCTAGCCAGAACAGAATCATTCATACTGCTATCAAGGATTTTTTACTGATAAAATTGAGATTTATTTTTCTATCTGCACTATTTATCAATGCTTGAATAAATAGTGCATTAATAATAATGCTAACCAGTTAATCGTTCAAGTTGCTAATGTGATGCTAAGCAACTTAAATTGATAATCAACACATTACTAATGGTAACTAAAACTAATACAAACTAAGCTGTAGTTTAAGTGTGTACTAAATTATTGCGCCGCATTTTACTAAATATTGAGCAATGTCTGCTTTTCCTTTTCAGATAAAAAGCTCATTTGTACAGCATTACGTTGTAGTTTATTTATTTGTTCAGCATTAAGCCCAAGTACTTTACGGGCAACTTCAAACTCACCAGCTAGTTCAATGTTTTCAACCGCAGGGTCATCGGTATTTAAACACACCAATAAATCGTTTGCTAAAAAGGTTTTTACGGGATGTTTTGATAAGTCTTTGATAGTGCCTGTTTGGTAATTAGAGGTAAGGCAAGACTCAAGACTAATTTGATGATCGCGCATATAATCCATTAATTTTTGATCTTTAGCGCAAGCAACACCATGACCGATACGTGTAGCACCTAATTTTTCAATGGCATGCCATACACTCTCAGGGCCTGCTGCTTCACCGGCGTGAACACTAACATTCAAACCTGCATCTCTTACTTGTTTGAAGTGACTTTCAAACAGAGTACCGGGAAAATTGTATTCATCGCCAGCAAGATCTACCGCAACTAAATCATTTTTATAAGCAAGTAGGGCGTTTAGTTCGCTTTGACAATGTTCAACACCAAAAGTACGGCTTAAAATGCCCATTAAATTAATTTTAGTAGATAATTTATTTCTGCCCTGATTTACCCCTTCAATAATGGCTTCAACCACACCTTCAATTGGCAGGTTGTGAGTCATGGCGATGTAATAAGGTGAAAATCGTAATTCGGCATAATCAATGTTTGCATTAAAGACATCTTCAACATTCTCAAAGCCAATACGAACAACATCATCAAGGGATTTTAACACACCAACACCCCAATCTAGTTTTTTCAAAAAGGCAAGCAAATCAGCTTCACTGTCCGTGATTTGTACATGAGGAATAAACGACTCGAAATTGTCAGTAGGCAATTTAATATTATTTTGTTGTGCTAGCTGCCAAATAGTCGCTGGGCGAATGTTGCCATCTAAATGTCGATGTAAATCAACGAGGGGAAGTTGTTTGTTGAACATGTTAAAAAGGTCCTAGTTGTGAAAATTTAGGTGGAAAACTCTTTATTATAATTATAGATATTACCCACTGTATTACCTGTTCACTTAAGTCTATGGCAAAGACTCTATTAGAAGTGAGCATGATCTCAGTTATAGCCTAAAGCTTGAGTTGAACTGATATTGGACAATGGTCACTTAAATTCCGTGATAATTTTTTGGTGTACTTTTCTTTAAAAACCAATTGCTTAAATGAGTTATCAATATATTTTGTTTTAGCTTTAGGGCTAAAAATAATATGATCGATATAGTCTTTATAATAGCCGTCCCAACAGTCTGAATTAATAGTCATCGTTGGTGTCCAAAGTGCGGATTGACCTTCATCATTTAATGCTTGCCATAAACCCTGGTCTTCCGAGTATTTTAAGGAAATATCCTGAGAAAATCGGCGATTAAAATCACCTAATATAATATAAGCTGAGTTTTGCTCTGCATGTAAATTAATCCATTGCTCTAAAGGCTCTATTTGTTTGTTGAGTTTATCACAGGCCTCTTTACGTCTTACTTCTTTATCACTTTTACTTGGCATTGCATTTATGCTGCTCTTATCTAATGGATTAGCAAAACACCCTGATTTTAAATGTACCGCAAGTAGGTGCAATGTTTTATCGTTTTTGGTGAGTGTTATATCCATTCCATGGCGTACCTTGCCAATATCTAATGCTTTATACTCTTTTGCTTTAACACTAAAATCTTGAGATTTTTTTACCGCGACACCAACACGTTGTACCCAGTCTTTAGTCGAAAAGTAATAATCATAATCATCACCAAAAACTTTCCGTGCCCAATACTCACTTTCAACTTCTTGCAATGCAATTACATCAGCATTTAACTGTTTAGCATACAGGGCTAATTGCTGGTAATCAGCTTCGCTGCGTTGATTATATTCATGAGATCCTAACCAAGCGATGTTCCATGAAGCAATTTTCACTTCATCGGCTTGTGTATTAAAGCTACTCATTAGCGGCATAATTAGTGCTAGGGCTGTTAATATCGAGTTTTTCATCAAGACTTCTCTGTTAAATTTAACGTTTAACGCCAATATGAACTAGCAGTTAAATATATATAATGCATTTACCTGACCAAATGGTCTGTTTTGAGTTGAGACATTACACACTTATAGGTTAAGACACAAGCTGAATGAAAAAGTATACTGCGCGAGGCTCCATTAATTTACACAACCAATACTAGGAAAGTCAGGGTTGAGTAGAGCGTTTATAATAAAGGGATTGTCAGATGATTTTTTATTAAAGGTTACTTTAGTTGCATCAAGATATCGATAGTCACCTGCGGCATTTAAATGCCATAGATTATCTTCTAATTTTTCAAAACAAAATGCTCCGGTATCACCATGGCTAATGAGTATTGGTTTCTTGATTCGTTTGGCTAGGTCTTTAAATGCTTGACGATAAACAGTAAAAGCATCACATGTTTTTATAGGTGTATTATCACAAGCCTCACTTTCTAAGACTGACTTTTGATATATATCCGCTTGAAAGCCAATAATTAAAGCATCAAAGTTTTTTGCTTCTTCTTCAATTTTTTTGAGCCAGATAAGGTTTAAATCATCTCGTTTATCAACTTTTTTAAGAGCGATTTTTTGTTGTGATTTTTCGATTTGAACTCGACCGTTACTGGTACCAACAAGGTGTATGGTACTTATTGCTAACCTGTCATTAATCCACAATGTATTTTCTACTTGCGCTTTTTGTGAAGTAATCGCCTTTAAATTGTCTGTTAATAGCGGTGAAGTCTGGTACATCAACTTTATTAAATATTCTAATCGTTCTAATTCATCAAAACTATAAGCTAGCGATGCTCTATCACAATCTGTCCAATCATTGTCTCCGGGGGTATAAATAATTCTACCTGGGTAGATTTGAGTTAATAGGGCTTTATGCTCTTTTAGTAGGGTGTTAGTACAAGACTTACCACCACTTTTATAGTCACCTAGGTGCATAACTACACTGGGACTTATTTCATTAATCAAACGATATAAATTACCATTAGGCCCTTGCAGCATGGTTTTTTCTTTATCGCTGTAGGGGGTATCGGCCAGTATAACGATAGTTTGCGCGCATAGTGCAGAGCTAGCGGTGCTGAAAAATAAAAATACTAGGTAGGAGCACCTTTTTTGCCATAAATTAATGATGAAAATCATCTGTAACCACTTCAAAAGAAAATAATAAAAGTTAAGCTATCTAATGACAGTTATTTTTGCAAGTCTACTTTGATATTTTAAATGACCATTCGGTCAGGTTTTTATCATTAGGCGGTTGAACAAAATTAATAAAAGAGTAAAATCTCATCATTAGGGCAAAGAATATGTTTAAAGAGAGAGCAGATTATGCAAGTACAAGTGGTCGATTACACCGCCAAAGAAGCGGCAGAAAAATTTGTCAAAAGTTTACATGAAACCGGTTTTGGTGTGCTTATTAATCATCCAATAAAACAAGGTTTAGTTGAGTCAATTTACCAGAGCTGGCAGGCGTTTTTTTTAAGCGAAGAGAAACACGCATTTGCTTTTGATCCAGAGAGGCAAGATGGTTATTTTTCTACTGAGATATCTGAAACGGCAAAAGGTCATAGTCAAAAAGATATTAAGGAATATTATCATGTTTACCCTTGGGGACGTATCCCTGCACAACTCGAAGCTGAAATTCTGGAATATTATCGGTTAACATCTGAGCTTGCTGCTGAGTTACTTGACTGGGTAGAAGCCCACAGTCCAGCAGATGTGGCGTGCAAGTATTCACAAGCGTTATCTCTTATGATTAAAGATACTCCAAATACCTTATTGCGCATATTGCATTACCCACCGCTGACGGGCAGTGAAGAAGCGGGTGCCGTTCGAGCTGCTGCTCATGAAGATATTAATTTACTGACTATATTGCCTGCAGCCAATGAGCCAGGCCTGCAAGTGCAAGATCAAGATGGCCAGTGGATGGATGTGCCGTCTGACTTTGGTAATCTTATTATTAATATTGGTGATATGTTACAAGAAGCCTCGGCTGGTTACTTTCCATCGACAAGTCATCGTGTTATCAACCCTACGGGTAAGGGCAGTGATAAGTCTCGAATTTCTTTACCTTTATTTTTGCATCCTCGCAGTGAAGTGGTTTTATCTGAAAATCATACTCAAGCCAGTTATTTACTCGAGCGTTTACGAGAGTTAGGGGTAAAAGCTTAACCCTCTACGTTTTAACAGGTATACATATTAAGCCGATAAGTGCAGTCACTTATCGGCTTTTTTATTATGAAACTAATTGCGCTAATAAGTTACTGTTTTAAGCACTAACTTTGGGTATCATAACTACCTATTCGATTGATTAACTCAATACTCGAAATATCCAGTAGGCAATGATAACAATGAAATTAAACTGTGATTTAGGTGAAAGCTTTGGTGCATGGACTATGGGGCTTGATAGTGAGGTGATGCCTTATATTGATCAAGCTAATATTGCTTGTGGCTTTCATGGTGGTGATCCGTTAGTGATGCAAAAGACATTGGCACTGGCTAAACAATATCAAGTAAGTGTTGGTGCGCACCCAAGCTACCCTGATTTGGTTGGTTTTGGTCGTCGTTCAATGGCTTGTTCATCCGAGCAGATTATAGCGCTTATACATTATCAAGTGGCAGCATTGGATGGCATGGCAAAGGTTCAAGGGTTAACAGTCGATTATGTAAAACCCCATGGTGCGCTTTATAACGACATGATGGTTAAACCAGAAGTGTTTAATGCCATTTTAACGGCACTTGCTCAATACCCGAAAAAGCTTACTTTGATGTTACAAGCGACAGCAGACCTTGCGGAATATAAAAAACAGGCGAGTAAATTAGGGGTTGATGTTTATAGTGAAGCTTTTGCCGATCGTTGTTATGACGATAAAGGCAGGTTATTAGCCCGCAGCCAAGCTGGCGCTGTGTTAACTAAACCGGCGATGTTAGCGCAAGTTAAGCAACTATCAGAGCAAGGTAGCGTTACTACCATCTCAGGTAAAGTACTCAAGTTAAGTGTTGATAGTTTATGTGTACATGGCGACAACATTTCTGCTGTACAGGCAATTCGCGAAATTAAAGACTTGATGCGCTGATGTCAACGCAGATAAATGACCATATTCACCTAGAAGTTGCTGGTGAGAATGCTTTAATGCTTTATTTTGTTGATGAGAGTCGATCGTCGTCAATCATCAAAGCTGATAAAGTGACTGATGATATAAGCAGTAATGTTCAACATGCGGCTAAGCTGATCCGTCAACATTTATCAGCAGATATTATCGATCTTATCCCATCATATGCCTCTATTTTAGTGATGTTTAACTTATTAGAAACTGATCATCATCACTTACGTAACAAGCTGAAAAAACTATTAAGGCAATGCGGCGGCACAAAGAACAAGCAGGGCAGATTAATTGAGCTACCCGTTTATTATTCACTGACGTCGGGCATGGATTTAGAACGTATTGCCAAGCACGCAAAATTAACTGTCGAGCAAGTGATTGCTTTACATCAAAACCATGAATATCGCGTTTATGCTATCGGTTTTGCACCGGGCTTTGCTTATTTAGGTGAGGTTGAGCAGCGTATCGCGACACCAAGATTAGCCACGCCTCGTTTAAAAGTCCCTAAAGGGGCTGTCGCCATTGCAGATAGACAAACTGCCGTTTATCCTGCCCAATCCCCAGGCGGTTGGAATATCATAGGTTTGTGCCCCACAGATATGTTTAATGCCCAAGCAATGCCAACCATGCCTGTTGAAGTAGGTGATAGAGTGAGGTTTGTTGGTATCGATAAACAGGAATATCTTGATCTAGGTGGTGTCTTATCTAACTTAGTTAATGATAGTGAAGACTAAGACTAAGACTAAGACTAAGTGAATATTAATGTGGAATTGATAAAGTGAAAAGTCACAACAAAAGCACAGGCGCTACGAGTAATGCAAATGAAACCGCTTTAGGGCTTTTAGTTACTAATGCTGGCGTATTGAGCTTAATTCAAGATGCTGGCCGATATGGAGCGTTTAATTTAGGCCTGACTAATGGCGGCCCAGCAGACCCGTTAGCTTTTTATTGGGCTAATAAGTTGTGTGGTAACGCGCTTAATACAACAAGCATTGAAATCAGTTTGGGCGGCTTAGAGTTATTAGCCCAAGTAAATTGCGTTATTGCCGTGACTGGCGCCGCTATGCCACTGACAATTAATGGTCACAAAAAACTACTTTGGCGAAGTTATTTAATAAAAGCTGGCGATAAGATTAACTTAGGTTATACATCTCAGGGAGTTCGTTGTTATTTGGCCGTGGCAGGAGGTTTTGATATAAAACCAAGTTTCGGTAGCACGGCAACCGTATGTCGAGAGTCGGTAGGTGGCATTAATGGTGATAAAATCGTTACCGATGACCTATTGCCCTGCCAAGCAATTGATAAATCAAGGAGTCAGCTGAAATTGTTAATGTTAGCTGAACATGGGCAGCCAAAGTACTCGAATGAAGTAGTGTTACGTACTATCTTGAGTTATCAGCATCAAAGTTTTTCAGCGATAGGTAAAAGACTCTTTTTTTCATGTCAATACCACGTAAGTAAACACTGGGATCGTATGGGATATCGTTTACAAGGACGAGCAATAAAGCCAGCGCTTGATGGTATTTTGTCGGAAGGTATTTGTTATGGCGCGGTGCAACTACCTGCGGATGGTCAACCCATTATTTTACTAAATGATAGGCAGACTATTGGTGGTTACCCTAAGATTGGTGCTGTTATCTCACAAGATTGCGCAAAACTTTCGCAATTACGCCAAGGGGATAGTGTGCGTTTTGAGCCTATTTCTATGTCACAGGCAGATAACCTCTTTCATCTTAATATAAGTCGTTTAAAACAAACCCAGCTTATCAGCTGCAATTAAATGAATCTCGAAAATTTTATATTAAAAAGGCAAACCTATTATGGATTTGCCTTTATATTTAGAGATAGCTAATCGATGATAATGTTAATCAGCCAGTGGTGACACATAGCCATCTGGTTTTAGTGCCAGTACATCACAGTTTAATTGGTCAATAACGTGTTCGGCAGTATTACCAATAAGAGCGGCGGAAATGCCAGTGCGACCCACGGTGCCAAGAATGACTAATTCAGCATCAATTTTTAACGCCGCTTGTTCAATGACTGTTTCTGGTAATCCCTCTTCTACATGTGTATTAGTTAGTGCGATGTTAAAACTGTTTGCATGTTTATTCATAGCCTCATTATGATGAGACTTCATAGCACTATTGTATTCACTGGCGTCAAACTCAGGAATTTCAATGGCAATATTTACCGGCGTACCCGGATAAGAATTAACTAAGTGAACATTGGCATTAATTAGCTGGGCGATATTCTTCGCCTGCTTGGTAATGGTATTATTTAAAGAAAGGTGCTCAGCTTCATCACTACCGACATTTACGGCCGCTAAAACGGTACCTTGCTCCGGCCACTCGTGATCTTTAACCAGTAATACCGGACAAGGGCATTTTCTTAAAATATGCCAATCGGTTGGCGTAAACACCACTGATTTGAACTTATCATGCTGATGTGTGCCTTTGATCACTAAGTCATAGTTATGCTCGAGAACTTGCTCAATGATGGCTTCGAAAGGGCGATTATGCCAGACCACTTTACTGCTGATGTTTATTTGGCTATTGGTGGCAGAGATTATGTCATCTATCCATAGCTGCTTTTCATTAATAACCATTTGACGCATGGTGTCGCGCTCTCCACTAGATAAAATAGTGGTCATTTCATAAGAGAAATCAAAAATGCTAAAAAAAGCGATGATATTGACTTGTTGCTCAGGCCGAGCAGAGGTGATTTTTGAGGCAAGCTCAATGGCTCGTTTAAGGGCTTTTTGTTCGTCTGTTGTCGGATCAATCACAACAAGGATATTTTGATACATGTCCATGGCAACCTCTGGCAAAATAAATAGTAAAGTTCATAAACGATACGTTATTTATAGCAAAGTTGACAAATTAATGCTTGTTTTAAATCAAGTTTGTTTTGTTATGGCTTTATTATCTTATGGATAATGAAAGCCATAACAAGGAGGAATATAGGGTTATAGAGCTGCTGTATCGCAAAGCTTGTCGATATCAATAATTGAAATTAATTTACCATCTACGTTAATTAAGCCACTTTTATGGAAACGATTTAATAAACGGCTAATGGTTTCAACCGTTAAGCCAATATAATTACCAATATCACTACGAGTCATGGTTAAGCGAAACTGTGTCGAGGATAATCCACGTGCATGATAACGCTCACTTAAACTTACTATAAAGGTTGCAACACGTTGTTCGGCATTTTTTCTATTAAGCAGTGTTAACATTTCTTGGTCTGTTCTTATTTCATTACTCATTAAACGCAATACCTGCTTTTTAAGCTTAGGCATAGTGTTCGATAATTCATCTAAACTTGTATAGGGAATTTCACAGACCATAGAGGTTTCAAGTGCTTGAGCAAAACTAGGGTGGCTACTTTCAGCAATAGCATCAAAACCAAGTAAGTCACCGGCTAGATGAAAACCAGTAATTTGTTCTTCACCTTGCTTATTAACGGTGAAAGTTTTGAACGTACCAGAGCGTATTGCATATAAGGCATGCATTTCTTGACCGTCATGAAAAATTTTATCGCCTTTATGTATCGGACGTTTACGGTCAATAATGTCGTCAAGAGAATCAAGTTCTTTATCATTTAATGAAAAAGGCAAACACAGCTCACTAATACTACAGTTTTGACACTTGATATGTTGGGTCGTGGGACTACTTTTATTTGACATGATAATACTCTATGGCGTAGCTATTAACGCTAACTTTAAGACAGATATATGTTATTAGAACGTTAGTTGATATGCAACAATAAAACTGTATATACCATAGCCAATAAGGGAAATAGCCATGACTTTGCGAAAGGCGGTGTTGACCAGTAGTTTCTTTATACCGCCAATACCAAGTGATAAGGCGACTAAGGCAGGTAAAGTACCTAAGCCAAAACACAGCATAATGGTAGCGCCAGTTAGGGGACTGCCACTTGCAAGTGCCCAAGTTAGGGTCGAATACACTAAACCACAAGGCAACCAGCCCCATAAAGCCCCTAAACCAAGCGCCTTTTTACTATTATCAACAGGAATAACGTGTTTAGCCATAGGCGATAAATAACGCCATAAGCCTTTACCCAACGACTCTATTCGGTTTAGCCATAACAGCCATTGGCCTATATATAAACCTAATAAAATAACAAAAACTGCGGCAATTAGGCGTAGAGCTGCAATAGGTAAACCTATGTTTTTTGCGGCTATAGAGCCGGTAAAGCCAACTATTGCGCCGATTAAGCAATAACTCGCAATGCGTCCAACATGGTAAAACAAGACTAGGTTCAAGCTAAATGCAACGGGTGAGCAGGTTGATTGTTGTGATGTTGGAATATCACCTAAACTGCTGGTTCTACTTTGGTTTTGATTACCAGGCTTGTTGATAGCCGAAGTGAGCATAGTGGTAATGCCACCACACATGGCTAAACAGTGACCAGAGCCAAGTAAGCCGATGATAAAAGCTGAAAATAGATCTAAGCTCATTGGTTACTTGGGGGTTTCCTGTTTTTTATTGGTACTTTCTATTTCATCCTCTGGCTTTTCTTCGTTGATGTTATTTACTGGCTCATCGTCAAAAAGAATACTCATGCCTTGCTTTTCAAGGTCATCAAATTGTTCAGCTTTCACTGCCCAGAAAAATAGATAAATGCCCAAAGCGGTTAATAACACGGCGACAGGGATTAAAATATAAATAATGCTCATTTTTAACTCACAACTAATTTATTCACAATAAGTTTACTCGTTTTGCTGTGGCTGGCTAGTTTACTCTTCAACTTATTTTTAGCTTACTCTTTAAGTAAACGTAATGAATTGCTAATAACTAAAATCGAGCTGGCCGACATGCCAATTACGGCCATATAAGGCGTGATATGCCCTGCCACAGCTAAGGGTAATACAATAGCATTATAACCAAAGGCCCATAAGTAATTTTGGAAAATTATTCGACGAGTGCGATGAGAAACTTTTATTAAGGTATTGATGCTACTTAGTTTGTTATTAAGTAAAATAACATCGGCGCCACTTTTGGTGATATCCGCGCCACAACCCATGGCTATTGATACATGTGCGGCACCAAATACTGGTGAGTCATTAACACCGTCACCTGTCATGGCAACTTTATAACCTTGTGCTTGAGCTTTTTTAAGTTGCTGCATTTTATCTTGGGCACTCAATCCACCCAAAGTAATATTAACAGGTAGGTTTTGCGCAATAGTGTCACAAGCTATTTGACTATCACCAGATAACAATAGGGTTTTATTGTTTTTATTAAGGTTTGATAGGGTATTAAAGGCTTCATCACGAATTTTATCCACTAGATAAAAAGCGGCAATGATTTGTTTATTAGCCATTAAGATACAGCTGGCACCGCTTATATTAACGTTATGTGTTCGTGTGTTAATATCATCAGGATTAATATCTTCTTCTAACCAAGATAGTTTACCAATGGCATAAGCAATATTATCAATAGTACCAGTAACCCCTTTGCCAGAATGCACTGTAACTTTTTCAGCCGTTAGGTTGTAATCTCTATGCTCGGCAAAGGATTTGGCAATCGGGTGCTCAGAGTGCGCCTCTAATGCCGCTGCAATGGCGAGTACTTGTTCTTGGTTGCATTTTTCACCAGTATCCTTTGAGCCAGTAGTACTTGAGCCAGAAATAATTGAGTCAGTAATATTTAAATCGTTGTTGATTAACTCAACCTTGTTAATGGTGAATTCACCTGTAGTTAAGGTGCCAGTTTTGTCAAAAGCAAAACAGTTTATTTGCGGCATGGTTTCCATAACATGACCGCCTTTGATCATTATGCCAGCACGATTTAACCGTGTAGTAGCGCACGTTAAGCCGGTAGGAGTTGCTAACGAAAGTGCGCAGGGGCAGGTAGCTACTAAAACAGAAAGGGTAATCCAAAAAGCTTCTTCTGGCATATGTTGCTGCCAGTAGATAGCTGTAGCAATAGAGGTTAATAGAATAAGCGCAACAAAATACTGTGCTATTTTATCAGATAGCTTAGCTATTTTGGGTTTGTGCGCTTGTGACTGTTCACTTAAACGAATGAGTTGGCTTAAAAAAGATTGGCCGGTCGATTGCTTTATCTGCACCGTAATATTGCCATCGCCGTTGATTGTGCCAGCAAATACATTGTCATTTATTGTTTTACTTATGGGTAATTGTTCGCCTGAAAGCATGGCTTCATTTAATTGACTAATGCCGGAAGTAATAATGCCATCGGCAGGTACAACCTCACCGGGCTTAATAATAACAATATCACCTTTAATGAGCTGTTTTGCCGCAATCAGTACTTCTGTGTTAGTTGCTTGGTTTTTTTCTTTATCACTATTTTTGGTATCATTGATAGTAATAACTTTAGTCGCTGTCATCGGCATTAACTTTAACAAGTTGGCTGAAACTTCTGCGGCGCGAGAGCGGGCTCTAAATTCTAAGAACTTGCCAATAAGCAAAAGAAAAGTGAACATAGAAACCGACTCAAAATACACTTCTCCTTGCTGAGTAATTGTCGCCCAAGCGCTGGCTGAAAAGGCTAAAATAATGGCAATAGATACAGGTACGTCCATAGACAAACGTTTTGCTTTAAGGGCTTTTATCGCGCCAGTATAAAAGGGTAGAGCACCATAACAAATAATCGGTGTTGCTAAGATGAAGCTGACCCAGCGTAAATAGATTTTATTGTGCTCAGCCATATCAGTAAAAGCACCGAAATAAAGGCCAACCGCTATCATCATGATTTGCATCATTAAAATACCGCTAATACCTAGACGTTTGATAAACGCTTTACTTTGCTTTTTGTTATTTAATTCCGCATCATTGGCTTTAAAAGGCAGAGCTTGATAGCCTATATTTTCAATAGCTAATAAAATAGCACTTAACTTTATTGCATTATCTTGCCATCTTATCGTAGCTCTTTGACTGGTCGCATTAACGGTTATACTGAGTAAGCCTTTCAGTTTATCTAGTTGCATTTCGATAAGCCAAGCACAAGCCGCGCAACTCATACCATCAATGGTTAATATCGCTTCTTTAGAGTCTTGTTCCTGACTATCACCTTGAAAAACAAATTCGCTTTGTAAAACCGCTTCATCAAGTAACTTGTTTTTTTGCAACTGCTCAGGCACAAGTGATTGTGCTTTTTGAGCTGGCTCCGTTCTCACTGAGTAATACTGCGTTAAACCATTGTCAACTATAGTTTGGGAGACAGCTTGACAGCCAATGCAGCACATAGCTTGGCTGGTATGATTGATGGTAACAAATAGGTTAATACCGATAGGTACAACTTCACTACAATGGAAACAGTTATTAGTCATGGTTTACTTTCTAGTAAAAGCAAACGCTAACGTAGCATCTGCTTATGGGTATGAGATAAATGTGTTCTTTCCCGATAGGCTTCCCTATCCGACTAAGTTATTGCGCTCTGGTTGGATCAGGCACAATATCAATAAAGTTACTTTGCGGTAAGTAAATGGTATTTTGAATCTTCCAGTCACCTTTAAAAGAGCTCAGTGTTAGTTTCCATTTACCGTTAACTGGGTGATCAAATTGGTGTCTAAAATGTCCATTACCATCAGGTGTTAAGGCAAGGTTAAAGTCTTTGCCTTCCAAAGTAGGGTGGAAAAAATTAATATTGAGTACAGGGAATACTTTTTCTATGCCTGTTGGTTTGATAATCAACTCATTGTCAGTCATTTTAAGGGCAAACTTCATGCCTAATTTTTGTGCCAATTTGACCTTAGAGACTTCTAAATTAATATATTTCCCCTTTTTGTAGTAATCGCCGATCACTATGGGGTCGGGATTGGTATTGGCAATAATATAATAAGGGATACCTACGATAATAGCCTTTAAAGGTAATAGGAATACGACCCAAGCCCAAGGCTCACGATACCAATAAGAAATTTGCTCTGGTTCAGATGTTTTCATAAGATTAGATGAAGCCATAATAAATAATAGTAGGTTTAATGTATGGTATTAAAAGTGGGTAGATTATAACTTTATTCTGAGCTAGCAGCTAGTTTTCAGCTCAGTAAAAAGTATAAAAAAACCCTTGATTACAAACTGTAACAAGGGCTTTTTTAATAAGTGAAATGCTGGCTAAAACTGTCTACATGAACAGTTTTGAGCTAACTCATTCAATATCAGTGATATTGCTTATTAATCTTGCGAAAGACTATAAACATAAGCACTGATTAAGTGAACTTTTTCTTCACCAAGAATGTCTTTCCATGGCGGCATAACACCAGCACGGCCATAACGAATAGACTCTTCAATCACACGTTTTGAACCACCATATAACCAGATATTATCGGTTAAGTTTGGCGCGCCCATTGGTAAACCTAAAGCTAAGCTACCTTGACCTTCAGGGCCATGACAACCAGCACATAAGGCAAACTTACCTTTACCTGCTTTGGCTAACTCAGGGTCAACAGAACGACCACTTAGGCTGATAACGTAAGCTGCAACCTCTTTAACACCTTGGTCGCCGCCTAATGCGCCTTCCCAAGCCATCATACCAGTAGCAATACGACCATTCATAATGGTCTCTTTAATTATTTCAGGTGTGCCGCCATACAACCAGTCTTTATCCGCTAGGTTAGGGAAACCGGTAGTACCGTGTGCATCAGAGCCATGACATTGTGAACAGTTTTGAATAAACAAACGTTGGCCCACTTTCAATGCTTCGCCATCGGTTGCTAAATCTTCAATGCTACGCGCAGCGTAAGCGTCAAATATTGGACCGTACTTAGCATCAGCAGCGGCAACTTCACGGTCATATTGTACTAATACGCCAGAATCTTTACTTAGGTTCTCTAAGGTTTTAGCTTTTGATTCCGCTAGGTTTAAAATACCCTGGTTTGAGCTTTTCCAACCTAACAGACCACCCCAACCACCTAAACCATAAAGTGCAATATAACCAAATGCCCAAACGATTGTTAATAAGAAAAACGTGCTCCACCATTTAGGTAAAGGATTGTTTAACTCCTCAATGCCATCAAAAGTATGACCCATTGATTCGCCTTCTTCAACGCCTGCGAAGTTCTTTAAGCACATACGTAGTATTAAAAAACAACCTACTAACGAGCCAAGGGTAAGAACCCAAACCCATATATTCCAGAAGCTAGACATTATTATTCGTCTCCTGTTTGCTATCTTTATCGAGATGACGTTTTTTATCTGCTGTATTTACTTTGTCTTCTTCAAAAATAGAGTTTGCGACATCATCAAATGAGTCTTTACGCTTTTTTGAATATGACCATACAACAATGATAATAAACAACGCCAATATAAGGAGGGCAACAAGCCCTCTAAGTGTTCCGTAATCCATCAGGGCTACTTCAACGCATGGCCAAGTGATTGCAGGTAAGCAATCAAGGCACTCATTTCAGTTTTACCTTTTACCGCATCTTTAGCACCGTCAATTTCTGCTTGAGTATAAAGCGGAATTGCTTTGCCATTTTCATCTTTATGACTACGATTACGTGTTAAAAAGTTAAATGTTTCTAACTTTTTACCTGTTATTTCACCATCAAGAGTATTAGTGTTTAACCAATTATAAGCTGGCATGTTTGACTCTGGTACCACTGAACGAGGGTCTGTTAAGTGGGCAATATGCCAATCATCACTATAACGACCACCAACACGTGCTAAATCAGGACCAGTACGCTTAGAACCCCATAAAAATGGATGTTCCCAAACATGCTCGCCGGCTACACTGTAATGACCGTAACGCTCTGTTTCAGCACGAAATGGACGAATCATTTGGCTGTGACAGTTACTACAACCTTCACGGATGTAGATATCACGGCCTTCCATTTGTAGGGCTGTATAAGGCTTTAAGTTATCAACGGGTGTTGCCAATTCTTTTTGGAAGAACAATGGCGTAATTTCTACTAAACCACCGATGCTGATTGCAAAGACTGTAAATAGAAAGAACAGACCAACATTTTTTTCAACTTTTTCATGTGAATTTTTCATGTCTATTCTCCTTATTCTGCTTCAATAGGCTTAAGACTTCCGTCTTTAGCATAAATTGTTTTAAACATGTTGTAGGCCATTAATATAAAGCCAGCAACAACTAACACACCGCCGATGAAACGCATAAAGTAGAACGGGTAAGATGCGGTTAAACTTTCAACGAAACTGTATGTCAACGTACCGTCACTGTTTACTGCTCTCCACATTAACCCTTGCATAACACCTGAAATCCACATAGCAACGATATACAGTACTACGCCTGAAGTGTGTAACCAAAAATGCACGTTAATCAGACGAATACTGAACATACGTCCTTGATTAAATAATACTGGGATTAAATGGTACATAGCACCAATTGAAATCATAGCAACCCAGCCTAGCGCGCCTGAATGTACGTGACCAATAGTCCAGTCAGTGTAATGAGATAAAGCATTTACTGATTTAATCGCCATCATTGGGCCTTCAAAGGTAGACATACCGTAGAAAGATAATGAAACAATTAAGAAGCGTAAAATAGGGTCGGTGCGGAGTTTATGCCACGCGCCAGAAAGGGTCATAATGCCGTTGATCATACCACCCCATGAAGGTAGGAATAATACGATAGACATTACCATACCAACAGACTGTGCCCAATCAGGCAATGCAGTGTAATGTAGGTGATGTGGGCCAGCCCAAATATATAAAGAAACTAGTGCCCAAAAATGAACAATAGATAAACGGTAAGAGTAAACTGGACGTTCGGCTTGTTTTGGTACGAAGTAATACATCATACCTAAGAAACCAGCAGTTAATAAGAAACCAACGGCGTTATGTCCATACCACCACTGCATCATGGCATCGATAGCACCAGAATAGATGGAATATGACTTCATTGCCGAAACAGGAATTACCATTGAGTTACCAATGTGCAATACCGCAACAGTGATAATAAAACCACCGAAGAACCAGTTAGCCACGTAAATATGTGAAGTTTTACGCTTAATTAAAGTGCCAAAGAAAACAATGGCGTAGGAAATCCATACCACAGCAATGAGAATATCAATTGGCCACTCTAGCTCAGCGTACTCTTTTGAAGAGGTATAACCTAAAGGTAGGGTGATTACCGCTGCAACAATAACAGCTTGCCAACCCCAAAAGGTAAAGGCTGCTAATTTACCGCCAAATAATCGGGTTTGACAGGTACGTTGCACTACGTAATAAGACGTGGCAAATAAAGCACTTGTACCAAAGGCAAAAATTACCGCATTAGTATGAAGTGGACGAAGACGGGAGTAGGTTAACCAAGGTGTATCGAAGTTTAACGCAGGCCAAATTAATTGTGCCGCGATAAGTACACCTACAAGTGTACCAACGATTCCCCAGATTACAGTCATTACAGTAAACTGACGTACAACATCGAAGTTGTAGTCTACTGCTGACGTATTACTTGTGGTCATGTTAAGAATTCCGCAGTGTTATTATTAATCGATAGTATGTTTTGCTGTAATACCTAAAGTAAAAATCTTAGATATAGGACACAATTCATACTAACTCTATGTGTTTGCTCATTGAGCTGTGATATATGTCACGTCAGTGTAAGTGAATGTGTCAAAATCCCGGCAATTTTACCCTTTGCAGAGCATATAAATCAACAACTATGCGCGTTTAAATTTGATGTAGATCAATAAAAGAGAATTAGCCCTAAATCAAATATGGATATTTACAACAAGATAAAAAGGTAATAAAAAGTCAATGAGTTAGCAAAGATTTTTTATCAATTACATTTCATCATTTGATAAATATTAATGTACTTAGGACTAACCCTATTTATAGACGATTTTCAGCAGATTAAAAGTATAAGCTAGTTTAATTACCTACCCGATTAAGGCTAGTTATTATCAAGTTGCTTTAAACCATCGATTGACAGTAAGGTTAGGTGTTTGTTTTTAATCTTAATAAGTTGTTCTCGTTGGAATTTAGACAACAATCGGCTAAGTGTTTCACGACGTATACCAAGGAAACTGGCAATATCATGACGACTAATGGCTAATTCCGTTTGAGTATCGCAGCCTGAGTGTTTTGCATTACGTTGGCAAATATTAAGTAAAAAAGCTGCAAGTAAACATTCAGCTGATTTCTGGCCTATTAGTGCTTGTGAATTACGCTGTTGTTCAAAGCTTTGTTTGGTTAGTAACAGAATTAAATTTTGTTGAAATTCAGGTGCGACTTTAGAGCATGCGGATAACTTTTCGACGTTAATTTTACACACAGTGTTATCACCTAGGGCGATTGCACTGTAGTTATACTCTTTTAAAAATAATGCGTCTTCAGCAATTAACTCACCAGGAAAACGAAAGCCAACCACTCTTTCAATACCAGCTTCGTTTTTTCTAGATAATTTAAATGTACCCGTACACACAGCAAATATTGCTGTTAGCGCCTGGCCTTGCTCAAACAGTTTTGCACCAGGTGTTTGCCTTAAATTAAGTGATGAACTTTGGTTTGCCTTTACTTTAACCTGCCTAGTTAAATAGTTACTCGTTAAATCAATGGTTTGCTCTTCTGAGCCGATAGGTCGGCAAACTGCTTGCATTGAACATTTCTCACAGTCTATATAGTGTTCAGCATCTTGCATTGCCGCTTTACTGGTTATGGTCATGATATCAGGGAAACTAGTGTAGATAGCTAATACTAAGGCTGGCTAGTTTACTGACGTTAGTAGATAATAACAACTTTATCGCAGAGATTAGGCATTTATCGTGGCAAAACAACTATTTTTCATCGCACTTGTTTTACTTATTAGCGCGTGTACACCTGTCATTGAACAAGAAAAAACCATGACTGATAAAATACCAGCACAATGTATTGATAGTCAGAGTGTGTGTGAAATTAATACAGAATTTGTTAGTTTTAGTGTCAAGTTTTCTCAACCGCAGTTAGGGGCCGAAATAAAAACCGAGTTACCTTTTGTTATTGAATTAGCTGAACTAACTGAATTTTCCCAGTCTAAGCAAGGGGCTAAACAACGTATTAGTAAGGTCTCAGCCTATTTAGAAGGCAAGGAAATGTTTATGGGCAAGGTGCCTATTTTTTTCGAGCAATCAGCTGAGGGAACAATTTATTCAGCGCAAAGCTTATTAGCGAGTTGTAGTGAAGACAAAATGGTTTGGCGATTGTGGATAACTGTAGAAACGTTGGAGCAGAAACAGACTTCCTTTGTCGATTTTACTAGTCAGCGTTTATAACCTCATCAGGTTAAGCTAAGTAGAGACAAGAAAAACAGGAAAAAAAACGAGCATTAATGCTCGTTTTGTCTACACATATTTGAGTAATTCAAAGGCTGAACCAGTTAATTACTTTGCGTGCTTGAGTCAAGTAAGTCGCTGGCTAAATATTATTAGTCACATCCACAGAAAGCTTTAAACGCTGGCCTGGCTGTAAATATTTATTTCTATCAAGCTTGTTCCAACGCTCGATATCACTAATGCGAACATTAAATTTATCAGCTATGCGCGCAAAAGAGTCACCACGACGGACTTTATAAGTAATATTGCGCATAATAGCATTTTCGACATTGTTACCCGTTTTACTATTGGCGTAGCTTGAATTGTTCGACTTGTTGGTATCTTTTTGCCAAATGACTAACTTTTGACCTAGCTTTAAGGTATCTCTTGGCGCAAAACCATTCCATTTAGCAATGCTTTTACCATTCACTTTGTATTTTTGGCCTATGTCCCATAGGTTGTCACCCGATTTTACTGTATGGACCACCTTGCGACCTTTACCAGGTCTACTTTGTTTTTTAGCAATGCGCTGCTCTTGTGAAAAAACATAACTATCTAGTGATTTTGCTGCGACAGGAATAAGTAAATGTTTACCGGCACGAATTTGATTGCCTTTAATGTTGTTTACTTGTTGTATTAAATCAACACGGGTATTAAATTTGTTGGCAATTACCCCTAAATTGTCACCATTTTTAATTTTATAGCGCTGCCAAGCTAAACGATCTTTTTTACTTAATTTATTCAGGCCGAGCTCAAATTTTTCAACTGTATGAGTAGGTAATAATAAGCGGTGAGGGCCATCGGGGTCGGTAGCCCAACGATTAAAACCAGGATTGAGTCGTTGTAATTCGGCTAATGTTAAACCTGCTAATGTTGCCGCTTTCGCTAAATCAAGTTGTGATTTGATGTCAACTTGGCTCAAAACAGTTTTGTTATCAATTGAATATAGGGTTAAATTAAAATCTTGTGGCCGTTTTATAATATCAGCTAAAGCTAATAATTTTGGTACATATGCACGAGTTTCTCTTGGTAAATCAAGTGACCAAAAATCGGTAGGTTTACCTAGGCGTTTATTTTTTCTAACTGCATTTCTAACACGACCTTCGCCAGAGTTATAAGCGGCTAACGCTAACATCCAATCACCATCGAAGAATTTATGTAAATACTTCAGGTATTTAATCGCACCTTGCGTTGAAGCAACAATATCTCGCCTGCCGTCATACCACCAGTTTTGCTTCATGCCAAAACGTTCACCAGTGGCTGGTACAAATTGCCACATACCAGAAGCGCGGCCATGGGAATAAGCAAAAGGGTCAAAAGCACTTTCTACTACGGGTAAAAGTGCCAGTTCAATGGGCATATCATTTTTTTCTAATTCTTCAACGATATAATAAAGGAAGGGCTCAGCTCGTTTAGCTACACGTTTTAGGTAACTTGGGTGTTTTACATACCAATTACGTTGAGATACAAGACGTTTTTCTTCTGGAATATCAAAAGTTAGCTGGCTTTGAATGCGTGGCCAAATATTATTTTCTGCCAGAGACTTTTTATCTTTTAGAGAAAATTCAACATCAGCAATTGGGTGGGTTACATCAATGCTTTCATCTGCTAATAATGCTTGATGGATTTCAACCGCGTCTGCAGTTTCTAGTTGAGCATTATCTGCTACATTACTTTCACTTAAGGAGAGGCTTTGACAGCCAGCTAAAAGAACTACAACGGGTAATATTAAATACTTCATGAAAAACCAGTAAAATCAGCGGGAATAAAAAATGATGTAGGACCTTAGCATAATTAAGCGTTAGTTAAAAATAAATCCCGCTATAAGGCATGTGTTGTTTATGTGATTAGAAGTTATCCTTCCATGCTCTAATTACTGAAAAAACCTCACTATCACTAGTTTGTTTCTTCTTACTATAAGCTTGTGCGGCTTGTTTAATAGCTGGCTCATGGCAGCGTAAAAAAGGATTTATTTGTCGCTCTAGTGCAATATTACTTGGTATGCTTGCTTGGTTTTTATCACGCTTTAAAGCTACTAGCTCTGAATATTTATGCAAATCATTGTTGTCGGGCTCAACGGCTAAAGCAAACGCCAGGTTGGCCTGAGTATATTCATGCGCGCAGTAGATTAAGGTATTTGCTGGTAAACTGGCTAATTTTGATAGCGAGTGATGCATTTGTTCTGGTGTTCCCTCAAACAATCGGCCACAACCACCTGAAAACAAAGTATCACCACAAAAGAGTATATCTTTATTATAATAAGCAATATGACCTTTAGTATGGCCAGGTAGATCAAGCACATTTAACTGGCAATGAGTGTCAGCTAAGGTGACTGCATCACCTTCTTTTAATGTAATATCAAGCTGAGCGATATTTTCACTGGCAGGTCCATAAACAGTAACCTGCCATTTTCGAAGTTTGGCGTATTCAAGCAAGTTTTTAATACCGCCAACATGATCGCTATGATGATGAGTAATCAAAATATTTGATAAGACTAAATTGCTTTCTTGTAGGTAATCAATGCAAACACCCGCATCACCCGGATCGATGAGGGTAATTTTATCATTATTTTTCTCAGCTAACGCCCAAATATAATTATCGTTGAAGGCTTGTATTGCTGTAACAATATGGTGAGTGTTAGACATATGAGATTTTACCCTTAGTTCGTTATATACTTCATTTAATTAGTTATATAGTTAGTTCGGTATTGGCATTTAGCACAATTAAATATTGTTGTAGCATTACAACCATCAAGCTTATTATACTCGTAATATAATAAGCTTTAAAGAAGACTCTATGAAACCAGCGTTAGCTTTTAGACAGCCGCATTACCCTCGATCATGGCAAGCCTTGCCTAATGGTGAGGTTATTAAAAAGGCAATAGAACAGGAACTGGCGTTGTGGTGGCCAAAGTTTTTTGGTTATCACTTAGTAAAACTTGGCGCATTAAGCAGTGAACTAGAAATAGCCGATTGCACTATAAATCATCAAGTAAATATCAGTGTTAAAAGTGATTTAACGAACGTGGTTGGTGAGATTGATGATTTGCCCCTACAAGAGCATAGTGTTGATGTCTGTTTATTAAGCCATGCTTTAGAGTTTTCACTTGACCCACATCATGTCATTCGTGAAGCGAATAGAGTATTGATCCCCAATGGTTATCTGGTGTTAACCGGCTTTAATCCGTTAAGCCTGGTTGGCTTAAATCGTTTATTGCCCTATCGACGAAGTAAAACTCCCTGGAATGAACACTTCTTCTCCCCGATGCGCATTAAAGACTGGCTACATCTAATGGGTTTTGAAATTTTAGCGGATCAACGTTGTTTACATAGCAGTTTAACAGGGGAAGTAAGTTTCGAGAGTCTGCAGAGTAAATGGCATAACTTTGCTAAAGACTATTTACCTGCATTAGGCTCGGTCTATGTAATTATCGCCAAAAAGCGGGTGTTGCCGTTAACACCCATTAAACCTAAGTGGCAATTACGACCTGAATTTCGACCGGTTAAAGTCAATAGCTTACGTTCAAATAAATCAAAAGTGAGCAAGTAAAACCAAGCAATAAACGGACATAAAACAGGGAGGGACGACGAAAAATAATCCCATCAATAAAAAAGCAAAACCGTAGTGAATGGTTTTGCTTTGTAATGAAAACTAAAAAATTTTAAATCAAATTCGATACACTTTTACTTTAGAATTTATAACTAGCTTGGGCGTAAGCAAACCGACCTTGACCACTATGCACGTTGACAGCAAAGCCCATAAAGTCATGATAAGCAAAAGGTGGTTCCTCATTGGTTAAGTTAGTCGCACCAACTGTTAGTACGACATCCTCAAAACCAAAGTAATTAATTGATGCATCAAGGGTCATCATAGCATCAACCTTTTGGTTGAGTTTTAATGATGCCTCTTGCTCAAATGAGTCAACATAGTTAATAGCTGCTCTTGCACTAACATCATCTAATACCCAATCAACAGAGGTAGTCCAACGCATTTGTGGCTGTTCAAAACCACCTTCTTGGGTGTTTTTGTAATCTTCGAAATTCAGCACATAATTAAGTACGTAGCCAAAGTTAAAAGTACCCGCGCCTGTATCAAGGTTATACCTAACATCTAAGTCAATACCTGAAGTTTGTAAGTCACCAATATTTTGAAAGCTGTCGTTTACTTGGATTACTTCACCAGGATCATTGGCAATTGAGGTAGGTCGACGTTCGACAATCGTGCCATCTAAACCATAGTTATCCATGACAAACTGGGTATCAGAATCAATAATGTCAGTAATATCATAATTATAATAGTCGACAGTAAAGTTTAAGTTGTCAGTAATATTGTAGATGATGCCTAAGTTATAACTTTCTGACTCTTCAGGTCCTAACTCAGGGTTACCTTCAAATACCGCAGTATATTCTTGAGGTTCACAGGCTCTATCTTGGTTGCCTATAGCAGCACAGCGCATAGTATCTATTAAATTAGGTGATTCATCTGTACGCCCTAAACCTAGTTGGTGAAGTGAAGGAGCTCTAAAAGCGGTACCATATGAGCCACGTAAGCTTAGGTCATCCATCGGTGACCATAGGAATGAAATTTTTGGATCTGTGGTGGTACCAAAATCACTATAATCTTCATAACGCACTGCAAGTTGAATTTCTAAATTGTCAATTATCGGAATGGCTAACTCACCAAATATGGCTAAATTATCTCTAGAGCCATTGGCTTGAGTTGCTTCAGTACCAAAAACCTCACCCCGTAAAAATTGATCATCAGGGTTGTCGCTGATTGATTCTTCACGGTATTCAGTACCAAGGGCTATCATCAATTCACCACTTGGCATCTCTAAAACAGGTCCCGAAACTTTAAAGTCGATAGACTCCATAGTCGATTTACCTACACGAGTAGTGGTTGTTTCAATGTAATCCAAGGCTTCTTGTGAATTGCTAGACGGTTCAAATGGGTTCCATAAACCGCTATCTATTGCTTCTTGAGTACGACGTTTATTAGGGAAACCATCAACGCCACGTTCCACCGAGCTACTTTTTATATAGCTATAAGCACCTTCCCAGCTCCAGTCATTAATATCACCTTGTAAACCAAGGATCACACGGTAATAGTCTGAATCGACACGTTTCTCACGATTACCAATATCAACGGTCCTGCGGCGCATAGTTAAATCTTGCTGGTAAAATTCATGACTAGGCATATCAGCAAAAGGGTGGTTAACATTATCCCCATCCATGGTTAGCTCATTAAAACTAGGACTGCCTGCGCCACGTACGGTTGATTTAGAGTTTTGGCCGTTTAATTCAGCAAATGCTCTGATGCTGTCATTGATTTCATATTTTCCTAGGTAATTCCAGCTAAAACGCTCAGAAGCAGGGATCATACTCATGGGCGGTGCATAATCATATCGACATAGGTTATTAGCAAGATCTATATCAGCAGCAGCACATTTATCATTACCGTATAGATCAATAAGCCGATTTGATGGATCACTTGCTAAAGCAATGGTACCTGGAATACCGGCAGAGCTTCTAAAATCAGTGGCATCAGGATCGCCTGTGCGTGCAGCTTGGTTTGCTGTTGCTGAATAATCTCTATCAGCATAAAGCACTTCTTCACGATTAAAATATTCCAAGATAAAGGTATGACTTGTGGTCTCGGTACTATTACCAAAAACTAAGTTAACACTTTGCTCTTCACCACCGCCATCTGCGGTTGCGCCGATTTTTGCTGTTAATTCTGCGCCGTCAACATCATCCCTCAAGACAATATTAATTACACCTGCCACAGCATCAGACCCATAAGTTGCAGATGCACCATCTTTTAGAATATCAACACGTTTAATGGCTGCCAGGGGGATGTTATTGATATCAACAAAAGCGGTATCTATGCCTTTAGCAAACGGAGATACAGATACGCGGCGACCATTGATTAGAATAAGCGTTGAATCGGCACCTAAGCCACGCAAGGAAACTGATGAGCCGCCATTGGCAGTATCATCGCTACTGTTAGCTTGAGTTGAAAATGTTCCTTGGCCGGAAATAGGTAATTTGGTAAAAAGGCTAATAAGATCAGTAACGCCTGATTTTTGAATATCTTCTTGAGACAAACTTGTGACAGGTGATGGGCCTTCCATACTGGTTCGTTTAATATGAGAGCCCGTTACTTCTATTCTTTCAACTTCTTCTATTTCGGCGGCTAAACTGCTAAAACTTTGTGTGGTTAAAAGTGCTGTTGAAATACTTAGCGCAAGTAAGTGTTTTTTACTCAATTTTGATCTCATAACATTTTCCTTTTGATTTATTTATAATTATTTTTTAAATATCAATATTTATAGTTCGCAACTACTATGTAACATCAAGTTAACCAAATTAACATTTAGTTGACAAGTTATAACAAAAACTTTCAATACATGAAACAAAATAATAGTGTGTTAAATCATCACTTTGTGGGTATATTGTATACACTTTAAAGGGAGGGAGATGTTGAAGGTAATAATCATGAAAAAATCCCTAACAAGTGCGGTCGTTACTGAGGTGTAAAAAACCTAACGATCTAGTATGATATTTAAAATTTATTACTGAGTTAACATATATGCTTACAAATGAACTTGAGCAGTATCTCAATGGCCTATTAAAACCACAGAAAATTAAAGACTTCACCCCTAATGGTCTTCAGGTGCAAGGTAGTGAGCAAGTAAAAAAAATTATTACTGGCGTTACTGCGTCTAAAGCGTTAATCGACCGAGCTATAAGTGAAAAAGCAAATGCCATTGTTGTACACCACGGTTACTTTTGGAAAAATGAATCTTATGTTATTCGAGGCATGAAACATGATCGTATCAAGGCGCTGCTGCTAAACGACATAAATTTATTTGCTTATCATTTACCCCTTGATATTCACCCGACACTAGGTAACAACGCACAACTTGCTAAGTTATTTAATATTGAAGATGTTAGTCCATTAGAGCTTGGCAATGAGTTTAGTGTGGCGATGAAGGGTGAATTTAAGCATGAATGTAGTGGCGTACAGCTGACTCAAAAAATTAATAGCACTCTTGAACGTGAATGTTTACATATTGCGCCACCGAGCAATAAGCCGATAAAAACCATTGCTTGGTGCTCTGGAGGTGGGCAAGGGTATATTGAGCTTGCTGCGGAGCAGGGCATTGATGCCTTTTTAACGGGAGAGGTATCTGAGCAAACTACTCATATTGCTCATGAAATGGATATTCATTTTTTTGCTGCGGGTCATCACGCTACGGAGCGCTACGGTATAAAAGCTCTAGGTGAGCATTTAGCAAAAGAGCACGGACTTGAAGTGCTGTTTATTGATATTGATAATCCGGTTTAATATCGCTAACCTATTAAAGACTATTTAGCTGTGTGCTTAATGATTAGCAAGCAATGGTTAAGTTTAAATTAGTTAAAAAGTGATTTAAACCACTGCACTACAAGACCTAAACTTTCATACCAGGCGATAGTACTTTGGTTCAATTTTTTGCTACTCGGCGTGTAGTGAGTCCAATTTTTACTACTGTCTGGATTTTTAACCCAGTAACCCGTAGGCGCAGCAATGGGGAATATGCCTTGTGCTTGAAAATAATTAATAGATCTAGGCATATGATCTGCATTGGTGACTAACACTACTTGGGTACCTTGCACTCTTGGCGCAATAAGCTCAGCTTCTTCTTCGGTATCCTTTGGGAAATTCTCTGTAATAATTTTTTGTGCTGGCACACCTAACATCACTAATGATTGTTTGACAGTTTCAGCATTAGATACTGGATTATGGCCGCCATAACCTGAGGTAATTATTCTTGCTTCGGGATGTAATTGGTATATGCGTAAAGCTTCAACCATACGCTGTAAGGAACAATTAGCTAATTGACTAGTTACCGGTAATTCAGCGTTGGTATTATGGCCACAACCAAGCACTATGATGTAATCGATATTTACTTCTGTTTTAACATATGGCGGATAATTATTTTCAATTGCTGTCATAACCGTATCGGAAAAAGGGGGAAAAGCACTAATAAGCAGGATGATAATTGCTGCGGATAAACTTTTAATGCTCTGCTTTGGCTTTTTGCTATGAATGATCAGGGCAAAAACCAGCAAAATCAGCACAATATTAATTGGCATGATAAAGACAGTGATGATCTTTTTAAGGAGAAATAAATCCATATAATTTAGCTAACTTACCTACGACATCGAGATTTATTTACTATATCAATTATATCGCTTAGCTGCTGAGCTATATTAGCGCTTATTTTTGTGATTGCTTCGTTATAACCGCGCTAAGCTAGTTTTTTTACCAATTTGTCTGCGAAGCAAGATAACAGTGCATCGCTTGGAAAAGAAAAACTAATATTAAAATAGGATTTGGGGAAATTTATAAAACTTGGCTAAAAGTCTGTTGCATTATTGTGCTAGATCGGGTCTAATAATTCCGTATTGTGGTTTAGGGTTAATACTCTAAACGATGATGTACCAGAAGAGGTGCGAAGCTTAGGTAGAAAACGAGAGGAACCACACTTCCTATTACCGTTTTTGAGGGAAGTTATCGCCGAGAATATTTAAAGGTGGGCTTAAATATTCGGTTACTAAGGTTGAATCCTTATGGCTGTCACCTGACGTATTTGTTAAATGATGCTTATATTATTAGGCATCGTTAAGCATTAAAAAAAAGGTGGAGAGCTTCTGGCTGAAAAAGTTTCGTTTTTTTTGTCGTTTGATTAACTTTGCTTAATTGAAAGGTAAAATACTCCATTCGCTAACTACTCAGTCATGCTCTTCCAATAGCTAACTTACTTAATCATTAATTCAGTAAAGAGTTCAGTAACTAGCTAGTGTTTTTATGGGAGAAATTTGTGAATCCAGTACAATCAACATCATCATTAACCGTAGCCAAGTTTGGCGGCACCAGTGTTGCCGATTTTCAAGCCATGTTACGGTGTGCCAATATTGTTAAAAGTGATGCTAGTAACCGCTTAGTGGTTGTTTCAGCTAGTGCAGGTGTAACTAATTATTTGGTGCGATTAAGTCAGCAGAATGTCTCTGTAGAAGAACAGAGAGCCATCATTGAAAATATTCGTAGTATTCAAGTTAATATTACTCAGCATTTAACTGCTGTAGTTGAAACCTCGCTTAATCAAGAAATAGATAATTTACTAGATGCGCTAACTCAACAGGCTTTAACGCAATCTTTGCAATACTCAACTAAAACTACCGATGCGATTCTTGCCTTTGGTGAACAACTAAGCTCACGTATTTTTGCTCAAGTTTTGCAGTCTATCGATGTTTCAGGTGAATATTTTAATGTTCAACAAGTAATGAAAACCAATAGTTTACATGGTAAAGCCGTAGTAGATATCAAGCAGTTAAGCGAGCAATGTACATTACTATTAGCGCCTAAACTTAAAGAAAAAGTGCTAGTCACTCAAGGTTTTATTGGTCAAGATAATAAAGGCCAAACAACTACTTTAGGCCGAGGGGGGTCAGATTATTCTGCTGCGTTACTCGCTGAAGCATTAAAGGGTGATAATTTATCTATTTGGACTGATGTAGTTGGCATATTTACTACCGATCCGCGTATTACTGATCAGGCTAGAGCGATTAAAGAAATTAGTTTTGGTGAAGCGGCTGAAATGGCCACTTTTGGCGCCAAAATATTACACCCAGCGACACTTATTCCTGCAATGCGTTGTAATATTCCAGTTTTTGTTGGCTCTAGTAAAGAGCCTGAACAGGGAGGGACTCAAATTAAGAAAAAGGTGGACTCTAACCCAACTTATCGCTCAATTGCTTTAAGGCGAGAACAAACGTTAGTGACAGTTAAAAGTCCGGCAATGTTACATGCCAGTGGCTTTTTAGCAAAAGTTTTTACCTTGTTAGCAAAACATGAATTGAGTGTTGATTTAATTACCACCAGTGAAATTAGTGTTGCTTTAACTTTTGATAACCCCAGTGGTTCAACGCAATCTTTAATTACAAATACTGTAGTTGCTGAATTAGAGCAGTTGTGTGAAGTAAGTGTTGAACATGGTTTGTCATTGGTCGCAGTTATTGGTAATGGTTTAACCCTAGCTAAAGGGGTTGGCCAAAGTATATTTGAAACAATTAATGATATAAATGTCCGTTTGATTTGCCATGGCGCTAGTGACAATAACTTGTGCTTTTTAGTTGATGAGAGCGATGCTAATCTGGTTGTTGAGAAATTGCACAATACTTTATTCAACTAAGTCGATTCGGCTAGTTATCTTCAGCTACAGTCTATTTGATAAGTGATAAAACATATCAAGGCACAAAAAAGTAGCACACAGCAAAATAGTCATTTTCTAGCTGTGTGCTCTTTTTGTTAATCAGTTATATTTTCAATAAGCTGATCCAGCTCTTGATTTAAGCTTTGCAATTTTTCGAATGTTAACCCTGTCACGGCAAACATTTTTGCTGGGATATGCTCGGCATTTTTTTGTAACTCAATTCCCTTTTGAGTTAACTTGATAACCACTACACGTTCATCTTTTTTTTGGCGATTACGCTTGAGCAGTGCTTGTTTTTCCATACGCTTTAATAAAGGGGACAGTGTACCTGAGTCTAAATCAAGCTTGATACCCAAGTCTTTAATCGATATGCCAGTTTTATATTGCCATAACACCATCATCACTAAATATTGAGGGTAAGTTAACGCTAACTCCTTTAATACTGGAGCATAAAGACGACACATTAGTTTATTCAAACTATAAAGGCGAAAACATAATTGTTTTTCTAACTGTAAATTATCACTCATCAATTATGCTAATAACTTTTTAATATCAGTTGTTATGGCTTCTGGTTTAGTGGTTGGAGCATAACGTTTTACCACTTGCCCTTGGCGGTTTACTAAAAACTTAGTGAAATTCCATTTGATTGATTTAGAGCCTAGGATGCCGGGTGCCTGCTTTTTTAAATAACTAAATAAGGGCTCAGCGTTATTACCGTTGACTTCTATTTTATTAAATAAAGGGAATTTAATATTGAATTGTAAATCACAAAATTGTTGGATTTCTTCATTACTACCACTTTCTTGCTGTTTAAATTGATTACATGGAAAGGCTAAAACTTCGAATCCTTTGGGTTGAAAAGTATCGTGTAATACTTGTAAGCCTTCGTATTGGGGAGTAAAACCACAATGACTAGCAGTATTAACAATCAATAATACTTTATCAGTAAACTGAGTCAATTTAATGGTTTCTTGTTTATTGTCGGTAACTGAAAATTGATAAATATTACTCATAATCGTTATTCCTTAAAGGTAAAACATAAAAAGTTGCTTAATAGTTGGTTGTAATATTGCCCTGTTATTTAAGTTATGTGCAAATTAGTTGTGTGCAACCTAATTGTTATTGTAAATGATAATTGCTGGTTTGCAAAGTTGCTAGAGCAAAATTGTAAACTGTCGTAAACTGACTTCATTGAATGAATTAACGAATTAAGAAACAAATTAAGAAACAAAGGGAAATATATGAAAATTGCATTTATAGGCCTAGGGGTCATGGGTTACCCAATGGCAGGTCACTTGAAAAAAGCAGGGCATCAAGTTTGTGTTTATAACCGCAACAACGAGAAAGCTTTAACTTGGCAGCAAGAGTTTGATGGTGATATTGCAGCAACACCCGCACTCGCAGCAAAAGGGTGTGATATTGTTTTCGCTTGTGTCGGTAATGATGATGATGTGCGTGAAATAGCGTTGGGTGAAGAGGGCGTTTTTTCTGGGCTTGATAAAGGCAGTATTTTTATTGATCATACTACTGCATCAGCAGAGCTTGCTGTTGAGCTGGGAGCGATAGCATCTAAAAATGGGCAATACTTTTTAGATGCACCCGTTTCTGGTGGTCAAGCAGGTGCGGAAAATGGTGTGTTAACAGTAATGGTTGGCGGCGAAGAAGCTACCTTTGCTAAAGCCGAGGTTGTGATGACTGCCTTCGCCCGTTTTAGTCAATTAATGGGGCCTGTAGGCTCAGGGCAATTAGCTAAAATGGTTAACCAAATTTGTTTTGTTAATACAGTACAAGGTTTAGCAGAGGGCTTGAATTTCGCCCAAAAAGCAGGACTAGATACTGATAAGTTACTGGATACTATTGGTAAAGGTGCCGCTGGTTCTTGGCAAATGGATAATCGCGGTAAAACTATGTGTGCGCGTGAATTTGATTTTGGTTTTGCTGTTGATTGGGTCAGAAAAGACTTAGCTATTGCATTTGAGGCAGCGGATAAATTAGGTGCTGATTTGACGATAACTAAGCAACTTGATGGTTATTATCAAGAGATTCAAGAAAATGGTGGCAATCGCTGGGACACTTCGAGTTTGATCTCACGCTTTAAAAATGAAAGCTAGTTAGTTGTCTCTTTTATCGGCTCAATTGTTGTCTAATATCTAATAACTAATAACTAATAACTAATAACTAATAACTAAATATTAATTTAGTTATTAGTTAAGTTGTGAAAATAACTCTGCTCTGACTACTGTATAAGCGGTAATGTACTTTTAAACCACTTATACAGTTTTAGTACCTCTCTTTAGTTATAACTTGCATCATTGATAAAATATTACTGAATAAACCGTCTAAGCTGAGCATTGATAGCACTAACTGAACGATTGATTTCTGTAGACAAAATTTGTAACTGTTCCGTACTTTGATTAGTTTTATCTGAAACAATTTTAATATTATCTATGCTTTCTGCAATTTCATTGTTCATGGCCTCTTGAGCATCGGCAGATTGGGATAATTGCATATTTTGTGATTCAATATTTGAAATAGCTTCACTAACACTCTCAATCATCACATTTGTTTCATTCGCTTTGATCTGACTTTGCTCAATACTTTTATTACCAAGTTCCATTGTTGATACTGCATTTTTAGCACCCAATTGGAGTTGCTCTATCATTTTATTAATTTCTTCAGTCGACTCTTGAGTTCTACTGGCTAGCGTTCTTACTTCATCAGCAACCACAGCAAACCCTCGGCCTTGCTCGCCTGCTCGTGCTGCTTCAATAGCTGCATTCAATGCTAAAAGGTTGGTTTGATCTGCTATACCTCTGATCACATCAAGTACACCTCCAATGTTTTGACTATCACTTTCTAAATTACTAATTACCTTAGAGGCTTTAAGCATAAGCTCTGAGAAGTCACTGACTGACTTGAGATTTTCCTCAACAATTTTATTACCTTGTGTTGATTTTTCTTGTGCTTCTTTTGATATTAGTGATGCATCTTTCGCTATTGAGGTCATTTCTTGTGTTGATGACATCATTGTGTGAACAGAAGTCGCCATATGTTCGGTTACTGCATGCTGCTCAGATATGTCAGCTTGTGTTTGTTTTGTTATATTTTCCATGGACGTAGTTGCTTCTGATAGCTGTTCTACTTGATTATTTACTTTCTTTAAAGAGCTAGATAGCTGGCTAATAAAGCCGTTAAAAGAGCTGGCGATGGCGCCAATTTCATCTTTTGGCTCTTCTGCTAGTCGATGTGATAAATCACCATTACCATTACCAATATCATCTAAAGCATCACGAACTTCTCTGAGGCGCTTCGAAATCAATTTTCTAAACATGAAAAACAACAGGGCCGTGGTAATAGATAAAGATATAACAACAATACTGGCAATGGTTAAATTCAAACCGCTTGCACTGGCTAACTGGGCGCCTATAGGTACTTGAACCTCAAGAACTCCCCGTACGTCATTTAATCCCCAGCCTGTTTTAGGGGTTTTAGGATGAGAGTTGTGACAATTAACACATCCTTGAGCAACCATTGTATCGGCTAAGGCAACTCTTACGACTTCTTTACCGTTTATAGTTTCAACTTTTGAATAGCTTTTTTTGGGATTCTTGTTCAACTCAATCCATGCTTGCTGTGCAAATTTATCTAATTTTCGCGAATTACGATTAGGAAAAGGGTATGGACTATATAATTTTAAACTCAAAATCTTTTTCGAGCTAAACTCTTTACTTAATTCATGAATGAAAGTGGCTGGTAAAGGAACTGTATTGGCACTATCTGTATGATTATAATGAGCAGACATTTCTTTATTAGCAACAATTTTTTTTATGATGTTTTTGGTGTAGTAGCCACGAATTGCTTTGTATTGTTTAACTGTTCCTTCAGCAGAAGATATAGCCGTTTTGATGGTTTGATCTTTAGTGACACTAGGAACATAAATAATTAATGTTAAAAGTACCAGCGTAAAGATCGCAATAAGCGGGGAAAATAATCGAGTACTTAGTTTTACAAAGTAAGGGATTCTCATCGGGAGTATGCCTTTAATTAATCTCTCTTTAAGTTTAGTTGATTAATTTAAAGGCGTAGTAAGAATTTAAGAATTTTAAATAGGTAAAATATTAACCTTGTAGATATTCATATAAAGCTTTAAGTACCGACATTTTTGCTTTGTTTTCTTCGTGTTCATGAGCTAAGTTTTCAATTTTAATCATAAACTCATCAATAGACAAAATTCCTTTACCACCGTATTGCATTTTGTTTTGACAATACTGCTGCCATTTTTGCTGTTCTTCGGTAGATAAAGTAAATGGGAAGTTCCTTGCTCGATAGCGAAATAACAAAACACTTAAGCGCTCATCTTGAAATTTGAATGGATGATTTGCGAGTTGCTCAGGTGATAAACCGCGTAAAATATCCATTTGCGCTTTATCACTGTGACTGAAAAAACTACCGCCATATAAAGCCTGCTCAGCATCAATATTTTCATTGTCAAAGTCAGATGTGGAAAAAACGTCACTTAATTTATCTCTTAGCTCAGCATGTTTCTTAAGTAAGCTTAAGTTTTCTAGACAATAATCACGTGGTATTGCCAGGCGTTCAGCGTTTTCGGGTAGCAAGGTTTTTGCTGGGGCAATCACTGGACATTTGTTGACGTGAATAAGTTTAACGGGAATAGGTTTTTCATCAGGAGCTAAATCATCGTGGCGGGTATATAAACGTGCTTTGATTTCTTCACTCGTTAAGCTAAGTAAAGGGGAGATATCTTGGGCTAAATCAACACAGATTACAGCATTTTTATTAACGGGGTGATAAATGATAGGTGCAAACCAGCTAGTACAACCGTGTGCCGATGATATTTTACTGGAGGTATGCACAATGGGTGTCATATCAGCCGTATTGATTAAGTCTTTAACTTGGTTTTTATTTTTTAAATTAAAAATAAACTCATAAAGTTTAGGTTGTTTATCTTTTATCAATTTTGCCATGGCAATAGTGGCGTAGACATCACTCATAGCGTCATGAGCAGCTTCATGATTAATGCCATTAGCCTTGGTTAATAACTCTAAACGAAAGCTAACTACTTCTTCGCCGTCGCGATCAACGGTTGGCCAATTGATACCTTCAGGACGAAGGGCATATGTGGCCCGCACCATATCAATAATATCCCAGCGACTATTACCGTTTTGCCACTCACGGGCATAGGGATCATAAAAGTTACGGTAAAACAAATAACGGCTGACTTCATCATCAAAGCGGATATTATTATAACCAGCAACACAGGTATTAGGCGCAGAAAATAATTCATGTATGCGCGCAGCAAATTCTGCTTCGGATAAACCCTCCCGTTGCGCTTTTTGTGGCGTTATTCCGGTAACTAAGCAAGCTTCAGGATGCGGCAAGTAATCTACTGGCGGTTGACAATAAAACATTTCCGGCTCGCCAATGATATTTAAATCGAGATCGGTGCGAATACCCGCAAATTGAGAAGGCTTATCAAACTTTGGTGAAATGCCCCAAGTCTCATAATCGTGCCAAAGAATTGATGGCTGGTTGTTTTTTTCCATAACTGTCTATCTCTGTATATTAGTTATTTGTTTTTATTGATATAAAAGAGTGTTTTTTATCTTGATATTTAGTTTTTAATAAGCTGACTGAACTTTGCATATCGTATATGTAGAATAATCAACTTGATGTACAGGAAAAGTAAGTTTGGCTAAAACGAAACTAAATAACCAGTTAGATATTGCTCATGATAAATCTTTTGAGCTTGTAGATCGAGGCCCTTTGGCGGTGAAAGTGCTGTAAATCATCTAGCTTGACAATATAAATTGAGATTTTCAGACTGGTAACTACCCAATGTACATTACTTTTACAATTTAAAAGCCAACCCTTTTGAACTAATGCCTTTCTAATATATCGATTCATATAACCATGACCAAATAATATAACCTGATCTTGATGCTGAGATATTTAATTTAGTCGCAGCTACTTCAGCTCGCCACCTGGCTTGATGAAATGACTCAAACCATCCTGAACAACCACAGTAACCTAGATAGGTAAAGCCAATCCCTAGGTATTAATTTAAAGGGAAATTAATACCTAGGGATTGACATTTCTCGATAAATTTATAATTCTCCTTTATACTTTCAGGTTGGCTCTCTTTTGTAACTTTAGAAGAATTGTATCGTCTGATCCAATATGCATAGCCGAAAGCATCTATTATTTGGTTGTTTGCTGAAGAGAGTTTTTCAAGTATGAACATGATTATTTCCATTTGAAATTTACCCCTTGATAATGGGGGAAGAAATTGTTTGCAATAGTATAACAGGCTAGTACCTGCGGGTTGTTTAATTAAACGCATGACATCAGTAGAGCCTGAAGTGGAAGTTAATTTTACGATTGAACTACATGCGGATAAAAATAGAACCGCGAGTGTTATCAGGTACGCTATTACTCCTATGTTAATTAATAATAAGTCTAGATTGAAATATCGGCTGTGAGTTTTTATACAGCTGGTGAAATTGCCCTTTATCAGAGCAAGTACTCTCAGGTTAGTACTACGTTTGAACGAGTTAGAAACCTAAACTCGAATATCTAAAACGGGCAAAGGTTATTACCTATTTTTTTGCGCAGTTTTTAGATAAAGGCAAAACGAAAAGTCTAACGAATCATCTTATTACTACAATATGGCTTTGATTAATGCTTTACAAGATTATAAAAGCAGAGCGTATCAATACCACGACTATAGATACTGGTTGGATAAAAGCATGGGAAGGCTATTTAGAGCCTGTTCTAGCGAAAATGAAAACTGAACAGCAGTTTGGTCAAATGATGGGGGCATAATAGCTCTACTTGCTGATAGTGATGATTTTTAATAGGAACATATGAATAATAGTGGCTTTGGGGATAAAAACTTTACTTTTGCTGTCTATATAGCAAATAAACCTAACATGCTGGAATATCAAGGGTTGAACAAGGTTACAGCACTAGTAAAAGGCGAAATCAACATTATAAATCAAGCATGTGGTAATGGCTGGCGTAAAATTTTTAATGTTTATGCTAAGTTGGTTTATTCATTAGATAAAGAATATTTCTGTTTTTCCAATAGCTTATCTACATGGCAAGACTATCGTGATGAATATCTATTACAAATGCAAAGTAAAACCGCATTATTGTTTTCAGCGCCGCAATTGTCGCCAAATAATAAAATTTTGCATATTATTTGTGGTAAAGGTTATGCGAAAATACTTATCAGTAGCGGTAAACTCAATTCAAACTTAGTTTGGTTAGATGACGAATTTGCTATTGATAGCCTAAATAATCTGATTGTTTGCCCATACTTTGATTACCGACAATTGAGTAATATCAAAATTGAGCGTTTAGCAGGTTTGTTGCGAAGCCTAAAAATGGTAGAGAAAACATAAATGCTAAAGGTAACTTTCATCACCGAGAACACGGAAATGATAAGCAGGGCATAGAGATAGTATTTATAAATTACTATATATTTTGGCTAATGCATTCTCGTCGATTTCGGCATTATTAGCAGGAAATAAGCCAAACAACCGTCATTCCTGATGTCTCTATCGGGAATCCTGAACGATTCCAATAGTAAACTCACCCATTATAATATCTCATTGTCTCTTTGGTGGTGTAGGCCTCAGGGTAGAATCTATTATTCAGGTTATTTTAAACACACCAAGGTACTAGCCCCTTTAACTTTGTTATGATTTTTCGTATAATGCCGAAAATTTTATTGTTGTTCGTTAAGCTAATACGAACAACATATGCCAATCGGATATGGTGAAAAGTGTCAAAATCAGTAGAAAGGTCAGTCGAAAATTCTCAAGCAATGCCAAATGATGCTAACGCACTGTTATTACAACAACAGGTACTTCAGCAGCAACTACTATTACAAAACACTCAAAACCAAAACGATGAAATTGACTTGGTTGAGCTTTGGCAAGCTATTTGGATAGGCAAATTTACCATCATCATTATAAGTATGATATTTGCCATTGCATCTGTTTTCTTTGCTTTATCAAAACCTAATATTTATAAGGCTTCTGCTATCTTAGCTCCAGCCTCCAATGAAAGTGGTGGTATGGGAGGAATGGCAGGTCAACTTGGTGGCCTAGCTAGTATGGCTGGCATTAATCTGGGGGGCGGAGGTGGTGTTGATAAAACAGCACTAGCCTTAGAAATCATCAAATCACGTTCATTTATTGAAAACTTTATTGAAAAACATGATTTGTTAGTACCATTAATGGCATCTAAAAGCTGGGATATGGGAAGTGATACATTAATCTTAAATAAAGAAGTTTATGACTCATCAAATAAGAAGTGGCTTAGAGAAGTAAAAGCACCGAAAACACCAGAACCGTCATCATGGGAGTGTTACCAAAAATTCTCTAAGCTAGTTTCTGTTTCACAAGATAAAAAAAGCTCTATGGTTAACATCGAGATTGAATTTTATTCACCAACCCTAGCAAAGCAGTGGTTAACCTGGCTAATTCAAGATATTAATGAATTCATGCGCGCTCAAGACCAAATTGAAGCAAAAGCGTCAATAGATTTTTTAACCAGTCAATTAGTTAATATTAAAGTAGCTACCATGGAAACGGTATTTTATCAGCTTATTGAAGAACAAACTAAAAACATGATGTTGACCATGGTTAAAAAAGAATACGTCCTTAAAACCATAGATCCAGCACAAGTACCAGATACCAAAGCAGGACCAAAACGTGCATTAATTGTTGTGTTAGGTACTATGGCTGGTGGTATTGTTTCTATATTTATTGTATTGATTAGGTATTTTAGCCATAAAGCTAAATAGTCAGTTAGAGTCTAAGGAATAGAGAGGCAACTTAACTTAGCCTGAAATAAAGCTTGTGATTTTATAGTTCAACAATTTTAACACTAGCATTTATTGGGAATTAATAATGTTTTTCTCAGGTCCTCCGTCTAACTAGTTTACTTCCTATGTAACTGAGTATAGCTATTTTAAAGTTAACAAAATAAGAGGGATTAAACTAAGTTTGATAGGTAACTAATACATTGTTATTTGCCCAGAGCCCAATGGGTTAAGCACATCCCCGAATATAAATTTAATTTAATTTAATATGTGTTCCTTGTTACACATCTTGTTAAATTTAAGTATAATCCGGGTGAAATTTTTAAAATCATTAATTTATTGGCTTTATAGAGCAAGAGAAGAAGTATAATCAAATGAATATTATGGATAAAAAAATTGCCATTATCGGCTTAGGTTATGTTGGTTTACCGCTGGCGGTAGAGTTTGGTAAAAAATTCAGTGTTATTGGCTTTGATATTAACCAAAGCCGGATTAAAGAGTTAGTATCAGGAACCGACTCAACAATGGAAGTGACTGATATTGAATTAGCAAACACTAATTTAACTTTTTCTAACGATGTCGAAAAGCTGAAATCTGCAAATATTTATATTGTTACAGTACCTACCCCAATTAATGAGCATAAACAACCAGACTTAACCCCTCTAATTAAGGCAAGTGAAATGTTAGGGGGGGTAATATCTCAAGGTGATTTAATTATATATGAATCTACAGTCTATCCAGGAGCAACAGAGGAAGAGTGTATCCCTGTTGTCGAACAAGTTTCTGGAATGTCTTTTAATACAGATTTTTTTGCTGGTTATTCTCCAGAGCGAATTAACCCTGGTGACAAAGAGCACCGAGTTACAAATATATTAAAAGTCACTTCAGGCTCTACTCCTGAAATTGCTGAAGTTGTTGACCAACTGTATAAATCAATAATTATTGCTGGAACTCATAAAGCTAGTTCTATTAAAGTTGCAGAAGCAGCAAAAGTGATTGAAAACACTCAACGTGATGTAAATATCGCATTAATTAATGAACTTTCAATAATTTTTAATAAATTGAATATTGATACTCTTGAAGTGCTAGAGGCAGCAGGAACCAAATGGAACTTCTTACCTTTTCGGCCTGGTCTTGTTGGCGGTCATTGTATTGGTGTAGATCCGTACTATTTAACTCATAAAGCTCAATCTGTTGGTTATCACCCTGAGATGATTCTTGCTGGTCGGAGGCTAAATGATGGGATGGGAAAATATGTTGTTTCTCAACTGGTAAAAGAAATGCTTAAAAAACGTATCCATGTTGAAGGGGCTAATGTGCTAGTAATGGGGTTGACTTTTAAAGAAAATTGTCCCGACCTTCGTAACACCAAAGTAATTGATATTGTTGATGAGTTAAAAGAATACAATATCAACGTTGATGTTACGGACCCCTGGTGCTCGAATGAAGAAGCTGTTAATGAATATGGCATACCTTTAGTTCAGCCATGTAAAGGTCATTATGATGGGATAATTGTAGCTGTTGCACATGATCAGTTTAAAGAGCAAGGGGCCGAGTATATCCATGGATTGTGTAAAAAAACTCGTGTCATATATGATTTGAAGTATTTGCTTCCCAAAAATTCGGTGGATATACGTTTATAATTCACGCCCAAGATTTTAAAGCTGTATTGATACATCTAACCCAGAAATTTAAAAGAGTTTATTAGAATATGTCCCGTTACAATGAAGTAAAAGAGCAACTGTTGATATCACCTAAAGTTTGGTTAATAACCGGGGTCGCAGGGTTTATTGGCTCAAACCTGCTTGAAACCTTATTATTACTTAATCAGAAGGTAATTGGTTTGGATAACTTTGCTACAGGTCACCAATATAACTTTGATGAAGTGGAAAGTATAGTTACCCAAAAACAATGGGGGAATTTTACCTTTATTGAAGGGGATATTCGAGACTTTAATACATGCGAAAAATCTGTATTAGGTGTTGATTATATATTACACCAAGCTGCACTTGGTTCTGTTCCACGCTCAATAACAGATCCTATACTAACAAACTCAGCTAATATAACGGGTTTTCTGAATCTGTTAACGGCAGCGAAAGATGCAAACATTTCAAGCTTTACTTATGCTGCTTCTAGTTCTACTTATGGAGATCATCCAGCGCTGCCAAAAGTCGAAGAGCACATTGGTAACCCTTTGTCACCTTATGCGGTCACTAAATATGTGAATGAACTTTATGCAGATGTTTTTGCTAAAACATATGGTTTTCACGCTACAGGCCTACGGTACTTTAATGTCTTTGGCAAGCGTCAAGATCCAAATGGCGCATATGCTGCTGTTATCCCTAAATGGACATCAACTATGATTAATAGCGATGAGTTATTTATCAATGGTGATGGTGAGACTAGCCGAGATTTTTGTTTTATTGATAATACAGTACAAATGAATATCCTAGCTGCTACTGCTCCTAAGGAAGCAAGAGGGACTATTTATAATGTTGCACTTGGAGATAGGACAACATTAAATGATTTGTTTATAGCTATTAAGGAAGCATTACTTGGGAATGAAGTCAATGTAAAGACTGAACCTACATATCGTGACTTTAGAGCTGGAGATGTTCGCCACTCACAAGCTGATATATCAAAGGCTCAAAGAGAGCTCGGATATAAACCTGAATTTAAAATATCTGAGGGTATTGCAAAAGCAATGCCGTGGTATGTAAAGTTTTTAGGATAATTTTATTTTAATTTCTCTATCTCGATATTATGCATACATCAGCGAGTTTAATTTATATATTTTAAATTTTCTTTAGACACTCGATCGGGTTTGAAATTAAAAAATAGGATAACCTATTTTCTTAATGTCGAAAGCTATTAAGTGTGGGTAATCAACTTAATATGTTACTTCTTGGATTCACAAAAATAATAGAATATGAGTCTATTTCAAACATCTAGGCGCATAAATAACTAAAGAGATTTACATGATATTACCAGTAATTATGTCTGGTGGCAGCGGAAGCCGATTATGGCCAATGTCACGTGCACTTCACCCGAAACAATTTTTACCCTTAATCAGTGAAAATACCTTATTACAAGAAACTATAAATCGTTTAGATGAAAATTGTTTAGATCCCATTATCATTTGTAATAACGAACATCGTTTTATTGTTGCGGAACAATTACGTCAGAATAACAGCAAAGCTAGTAGTATTATTCTTGAGCCGATGGGAAGAAATACTGCTCCAGCAATTACCTTGGCTGCTCTTGGCGCTATAGATAATGGTGAAGATCCACTTTTATTAGTACTTGCAGCCGATCATGTCATTAAAAATGTTGAGGCTTTCCAACAATCTATTGTTTCCGCATCTATATTTGCAGAAGAAGGAAAACTAGTTACTTTTGGTATTGTTCCTACTCATGCAGAAACAGGCTACGGTTACATAAAACAAGGTACTCTTCTTACTTCGACGAATGAGCAAGTAAATGCTAAAAGTTACACAGTAGCCAATTTCGTAGAAAAACCTGTTTTATCAATCGCTCAAGAATATTTAGCAACAGGTCAATATTTATGGAATAGCGGCATGTTTATGTTTAAAGCGTCTCGCTATTTAGCAGAGCTGAAAAAATATTCTCCTGAAATATTATCAACCTGCGAAGATGCTTTTAATAATAAATCTCATGATTTAGATTTTACCCGTGTTAGTGCTGATATTTTTGAAAAATGTCCGGAAGACTCTATCGATTATGCTGTAATGGAGCACACAGAGCATGCAGTCGTTGTACCATTGGATGCGGAGTGGAGTGACGTCGGTTCCTTTTCCTCCCTTTGGGATGTAAGCCCAAAAGATGAACAGGGTAATGTTTCACAAGGTGATGTTATTTCACATTCAACAACCAACTGTTATATCAATGCTGAAAACAGATTAGTAACGACGGTAGGTATTGATAACTTAGTTATTGTAGAAACAAAAGATGCCATATTAGTTGCTAGTAAAGATAAAGTGCAAGATGTAAAATCAATTGTTAATAGCTTAAAAGCCGATAATCGTTATGAGTGTAAACATCAGCGTGAAGTATACCGTCCATGGGGTAAATATGACTCTCTTGATTTGGGCACACGAGATCAAGTGAAGCGTATTACAGTAAAGCCGGGTGCAAAACTGTCAGTTCAAATGCACCATCACAGATCTGAACATTGGATAGTGGTTTCAGGTACTGCAAAAGTAACTAATGGTGATAAAACATTTTTAATGTCTGAAAATGAGTCTACCTATATTCCATTAGGGCAAATACACGCATTAGAGAACCCAGGTGTATTGCCCTTAGAGTTAATTGAAGTGCAAACCGGCTCATATTTAGGTGAAGATGACATTGTTCGATTTGATGATAAATATGGTCGAAATTAGCTCCAATAAAGCTTGATGGAATGGATATGCTACCACTAGTTACTTTCAAAACAGTTATAGCCTCTACTCCTCTAGTCTCTATAGATTTAGTGGTAAAAAATAGTGAAGGGCTAGTTTTATTAGGTAAACGAACCAATCGGCCAGCTCAAGGTTTTTGGTTTGTACCTGGCGGACGAGTTTTAAAGGATGAGCAACTAGATAACTCATTTAAGAGGTTATTAAAAGTAGAATTAGCAATTGACAAATGTGAAGCTAGATTTTTAGGTGTTTATCAGCACTTTTATAATGATAATTTCACTGAAGATAACTTTACTACGCATTATATAGTATTAGCATATGAGCTCACTTTTAACGGAAGTTTAATTAAACTACCGAATGAGCAGCATAATGAATACCGATGGTTCAAGATAAGTGAATTACTGAATCATAATGAAGTACATAAACATACAAAGTGGTACTTTCAAAAAAGAAACAAAGCGGATGAAATCTTTAGCCCCTAAAGTAGATTAACTATTTGACAACATCTGTAAATTACAAATTGAAAATAAATTTAGGAAAAAATATGACAAAGAATAAAGTAGCGTTAATAACCGGTGTTACTGGTCAAGATGGTTCATACCTTGCCGAGTTTCTACTAGAAAAAGGCTATGAAGTTCATGGTATTAAGCGTAGGGCGTCTTCACTGAATACAGAACGTGTGGACCATATCTACCAAGACAATCATGAAAAAAATCAAAAGTTTTTTTTGCATTACGGTGACTTAACAGACTCTTCAAATTTAACGCGCATCATCAAAGATGTTCAGCCTGATGAAGTTTATAACTTAGGTGCACAATCGCACGTTGCTGTTTCATTCGAGTGTCCGGAATATACAGCTGATGTTGATGCTATGGGAACATTGCGCTTATTAGAAGCTATCCGCTTTTTGGGTTTGGAAAAAACAACCAAGTTTTATCAAGCGTCTACTTCAGAACTTTATGGCGAAGTGCAAGAAATACCACAAAAAGAAACTACCCCATTTCACCCGCGGTCCCCTTATGCTGTTGCTAAAATGTATGCATATTGGATAGTAGTTAACTATCGTGAATCTTATGGTATGTATGCCTGTAATGGCATTCTTTTTAATCATGAGTCACCACGCCGCGGAGAAACATTTGTCACCCGTAAAATTACCCGTGCAATTGCCAATATTTCACAAGGATTAGAGAGATGCTTATTTCTAGGTAATATGGACGCCCTACGTGACTGGGGGCATGCTAAAGATTACGTTCGTATGCAATGGATGATGTTGCAACAAGAGCAAGCTGATGATTTTGTTATAGCCACAGGTAAACAAATAAGTGTTCGTGAATTTGTTAGTTTATCTGCAAAAGAGGCAGGAATAGAGCTTGAATTTACTGGTGAAGGTCTAAACGAAATTGCAACGGTTAAATCTATTTTAGGTGACAACGCTCCTGCACTAAAAGTAGGTGATGTTATTGTTAAAGTTGATCCTCGCTATTTCCGTCCAGCAGAAGTTGAAACACTGTTAGGTGACCCATCTAAAGCAAAGGCAAAATTAGGTTGGGTTCCTGAAATAACAGTTGAAGAAATGTGTGCGGAGATGGTTGAAAACGACCTCAACAAGGCCAAACAGCACGCCATTCTGAAAGAGCATGGTTACAATAAGCCTGTTTCAATAGAGTCATAACATAGAATGAAAATATTATTAACGGGTGCCAATGGAATGGTTGGCAAAAACATTCTAGACGTAGCACAAAAGCATCAACATGAGTTTTTATCACCAAGCAGCATCGAGCTTAATTTACTTGATGGAATAGCAGTTCAAAAGTATCTGAAAATACATAAACCCGATATGGTTATTCATGCAGCAGGTATTGTTGGTGGTATTCAAGCGAATATTGCTCAACCGGTTAAGTTCCTTGTGGATAATATGCAAATGGGGCTCAATATCCTTACCGCGGCAAATAATGCTGGGGTAGGTCATTTTTTGAATTTAAGCAGCTCATGTATGTACCCTCGAGGTGCCATTAACCCGCTGTCAGAAGATTTGATTCTTAAAGGTGAACTTGAACCAACTAACGAAGGTTATGCGCTTGCAAAAATAACTAGTACACGTTTATGCGAATATATTTGTAAGGAAAATCCAGAACGCTTATATAAAACGATTATCCCATGTAATTTGTATGGTCGTTTTGATAAATTTGACCCTAATCATTCACATATGATACCTGCTGTTATTCGTAAAGTTGATGAAGCTAAAAAGAGTCAACAACCTGAATTAGACATATGGGGGGACGGCGAAGCTCGCCGCGAATTTATGTATGCAGAGGACTTGGCTGAGTTTGTTTTCTATGCAATAGATAATTTTTCAACCATGCCACAGAACTTAAATGTTGGCTTAGGCACAGATTTTACCATTAACGAATACTATCAAGCGATAGCTGGTGTGGTTGGTTATACCGGAAAATTTAAGCACGACTTAAGTAAACCGGTTGGAATGAAGCAGAAGCTGATTGATGATGCGAGACTAAAAGAGTTTGGCTGGAGTTTCAAAACCAGCTTAGATGCAGGTATCAAGCAAACCTATGAATTTTATTTAAGTGAGTATTGTAATGACTAATTACGCTTTAGCGAGTAGCACGTGGGATGATAATGAGTATTCTGCAATTCAACGAGTAATTGACTCTGATATGTTTACAATGGGCAAGGAAGTTGCTCAGTATGAAAAAGATTTTTCTGAATTTTTTGGTTCAAAATATACGCTGATGGTGAGTTCTGGCTCAACCGCAAATTTATTGATGATAGCAGCTCTTTTTTTTACTAAGAATGAAGCGCTTAAATTAAAGCGTGGCGATGAAATTATTGTACCAGCAGTTTCTTGGTCCACGACTTATTTCCCTTTGCAGCAGTATGGAATAAAAGTCAAGTTTGTCGATATTGACCGTAATACACTAAATATGGACTTAGACAAGTTAGAAGCTGCTATCACAGATAATACACGTGCTATCTTGTCAGTAAACTTACTGGGTAACCCCAACGATTACGCCCGTATGAATAAAATCATTGCAGGGCGAGATATATTCATTTTAGAAGATAACTGTGAGTCAATGGGCGCTACGCTAAATGATAAACAAGCTGGTACTTTTGGTGTGATGGGAACATACAGTTCATTCTTCTCTCATCATATTGCCACTATGGAAGGCGGTTGTATCGTAACAGATGATGAAGAGCTTTATCATATCTTGCTTTGTATTCGAGCGCATGGTTGGACACGTAATTTACCAAAATTCAATGAAGTGAGCGGCGAGAAGAGTGACGACCCATTCGAAGAGTCATTCAAGTTTATGTTACCAGGCTATAATGCTCGCCCTCTCGAAATGAGTGGAGCATTGGGAATTGAGCAACTAAAAAAACTACCAAGTTTTATTAAAATTCGCCGAGATAATGCAAAATTATTCCAAGAGTTATTTGAAAACCACCCATATCTAAGTATCCAAAAAGAAACTGGTTCAAGTAGTTGGTTTGGTTTCTCGTTAATTATCAAAGAGAATGCTCCATATAACCGAGCTGAACTTGTTAAACTATTAACTAAAAATGGTATTGAATGCCGACCTATTGTGACGGGAAACTTCCTTAAAAATACAGAGGTACTTGAGTACTTCGATTATGAAGTTTCTGGCACGCTAGAAGCATCAGAGTACTTAGATAAGCACGGTTTATTTGTTGGTAATCATCAGAATGAAATTGAGAAAGAGATTAAGTTACTGGCTAAGATTTTGAATGAAGATAAGTAATTATCATGCAAAATTAATTCTCAAATTTTTTATTTGTTTCGCGTTGTCACTATTTGTAGTATCAATCCCTTACTTTATTGGTTTTGATAACTTTTCAGATAGGGACAACTACGTAATAAGAGCCGGGTTATTGTTATCCGGCTCTGAACTAGGCCCGTCCTCTTGGGTTGGGCTTAAGCTCCTTGTCAATGAGCCTCTATGGGCAGGAATACTTATCTTCCTTTCCCTACACCCCGATCCTGATCTTATGTTGACCTTAATCAGTTTTCTTTCAGCATATATAATTCTGTATTTCGTGATTACTAGAGTAAACCCTTTATATGCCATTCTAATTGTCACTAACCCAGTATTTATTGATTTAATAAATTCTCAAATTAGAACCGCTCTTGCCATGTCTTTTTTGCTTTTGGCTGTTACTTTAAAAAGGAGAGTATTTAGTATCATATTTGCAGTATTAGGGGTAGGGACACATACTGTAGCTTATTATTTGATTTTTATATATCACCTGCTAAAGAGAATTAACAACCAACTTGCTTTTAAAGAAGCTCTTATAGTTTCTATTTCTTTTGGGGTGCTAGCTTCAGTTTTTTTTGCCTTTGGACTACAAACTATTCTTTCATTTGTTGGAGATCGCCGTGCAGATATTTCAGTTGGTAGCAGTTCTTTATTATACTCAGGCTTCTGGTTTCTGTCCGCTAGTTTAATATTTATCGGTTATAAAAATGACTTTCGTCTTAATGGTGTAAATAAATTAATTGCCCTTTTTATAGTTTTCTTAATGACCCAGTTTTTATTTAATTCCATTTTTGGTTTATATGGCTCAAGATTTTTAGCAATTGGCTTCCCCTTTTTGTTTATTTGTATTTCTTTGCTTAGAGTTAGGGTGAAATTAGTAAGTTTATTTTTACTATTTATTTATCAGTCTATCCAGTTATTATATTGGTGGTAAATTTTGAATAACAATATCCTTATACGCTCTCTTTTAAGCATGGGGGGGGCAACTTTATTTTTTAAAGGCTTAAGCTTAGGTAAAGAAATTTATATCGCGAATTCCTTTGGAGTAAGCTCTGCTTTAGAGGCATACCTTATTGCTTTTGTTTATGTCGGGTTTCCTATATCAGTATTAATAGTTCCGTTTCAAACTTCATTTATAGCTTCTTTAGCTGAAAAGAGTATTGTTGAATCCGGAAGCTCTTATATAAACAAAGTGTTTAGTGCTGTCATTAGTATCAGTATAGGAATCATTGTCTTATGGGTTATTACACTATATCTTTTAAGTGAGCTTATTTTTGTAAATCATGAACTAGTCATGGATAAAGTCATTCTATTGTTACCTTTTGTTTTCTTTAATTCAATTAACTTGATCTTATATGGTGTACTACAGTTTAAGGGGAAATTTTCGGTTAATGGTTACTTACCTTCGCTATCACCTGTCCTTGTTCTAGTCGGTCTTCTTATTTTTGAAGTACTATTCGGTATAGTAAGTGTTGATATAATTGTTATGGCCATTGCATTATCCTCACTAATTGAATTCTACATACTGAGAAAGCTTTTAGATGTCAGGCTTGATTTAAAAGGACTGAGGGAAACTATTCATACTACTTTCAAAAAGTCATATTTTTTAATGCTTTCTGCTGTTGTTATGGCCTCAGCACCTATGATAGAACAGTTTTATTCATCCTCTCTTCAGCAGTCAGGTGTGGTCTTATTACGGTACGCTTCTATAATTCCATTAGCCATATCCGGTGTTTTTAGCACTGTTGTTGCTGTTGTTATTTTACCTTATTTTTCAAAGCTGAGTCTTAATACAAGTAATGTAGCCCTCCGCTCTCAATACTGGAATATTTTGGCGGGCTACGCCTGTGTTATTGTTGTTCTATATTTTGTTTTGTCACTTTTTAGTAACTATCTTTTAAATACAATTTATTCAAGTGCAATAACCTCAGGTGTTGAATTATCTACTTTGACATTCAATTTTAACTTGTACTTAATTTCAGGTGGTTTCTTTTGTTTAACTAACCTAGGGATAAGGTTGTTATCATCTATGCATAAAGGTAAAATAATATTTGTGGGCTCATTATGTTCACTTGCTATTCAGCTATTTATTTTATCCTTCTTTGGTAAATCGGTAGGCTTGTCTGTAGTACCTATTTCAATAATTTGTTATTTTTTAACCTCTTTTATTGGGATTAATTTTTATATTTACTGCAAAGTTAAAATCTAGTATAGCTAGGTTGTTAATTTTTGTTAATTTTTGTTCTGTTTTGGGTTTTATATGAAAAAGATTTTGTTGTTTAATGTATTAGGGAATACGGAACCTTTAGTTGTAGGCGATTATGAAATTCATAGCTTCGATTATAACAGTTTTTTTTCTGGTAAAGAAAAACGCTCATTAAGTAGTCTTTTTACTTGGGGAGTAAATGGTTACAATATAAAAAGATCTATTACTGCCAATGCATTATGGGTGGATGAGCTTTATAGAACACGCAACCCTATCTATATGAAAATGATGGATGAGTTTGTAGAAAAGTTTGAAAACTTTGATGTCTTGGTAATGAGTTCTTTTAATTTTGTGCATCCTGATATATTGAAGCAGCGCTTATCAAAACCGACTAAAGTACTTGGATTTATTGATGATCCGTATTCGACCTACTCTAGAGGAATTCCTTACCTTTGGGCATTTGATGCTACTTTTTATATATCTCCTAGTTATTTTAATAGTGTTTCGATGAGACAATCATTATCTGATTGGTCGGGAGGGAAGCCAACCACTTGGTGGCCATTAGTCCCACGGCCCCATACCAAGCCAGATAATGTAACTGATGACTTTTTCTCTAATAGAACAACCAGTCTATGTTATATCGGTAATCATAATGGAAATAAAGTTGATAAATTAATTGCTCTTAAAGATGAATTTAAAGATGAATTTAAACTACATGGTCGTTGGCCTTTAAAAGGTTATTCAGGTTTAATAAGGGCTCTTGATGGGAAAAGGCCTCTTTTACACAGAGTAACATCAGTGACTAATGAGTATAGAAGGGAACTATATTGGGATACTAAAATAGGTTTTAATATGCATGTTTCAAACGAAGCATTTGAAACTGGTAATATGAGAATGTACGAAGTACCTGCTCACGGGGCTATGCTGTTGTGCGATAAAGCAAATCTAAATCTTCACGAACAGATATTCTTACCTGATGTAGAAGCTTGTTATTATGAAAGCCTTGATGAAGCAATAGATATGGTGAAATATTTTTCAAAACCAGAAAATGATGCTCAACGATGTCAAATAGCAAAACAAGGCTTTGAGCGTTTTTGGAAAGATTATGAGTGGGAAAGGAATTTATTAAAATTTTTAGATTGGACTATCACAGTAGCATAAATTATATAATTAATAAGTACATACTAATTAATAAACACTAATTTTCTGTATATTAAGGTAAAAATGAAGAGAGTTCTAGTAGTTTCAGCAAGTTTTAGGGGGGGCGGTTCAGAACGTTTGGCGGTTGAATTTGCAAATACAGCAGTTATGCTTGGCTATAATGTTACGTATTTTGTTGGTATTTCTGAAGGACCATACCTAAATGAACTAAACCCTTCCATTAAACTTGTTGAAGGGGGCAAGAAAAATTTTAGCCTGTCTTTGTTTAAATTATCAAAGTTATATTCGCAGAATAAGATAGATAGCGTTTTTTGTTCTCAAGAATATGTAATTTCAATCGTATATTTGGCAAGGTTATTCTCTAATTCGAAGCCTTTCCTGATTGGGAGGGAGGCTTCCACACCTTCAATTAATCTACTTGAGAGTAAGACTAATCTTAAATTAAAATTATTAAAAGCGATAACACGTTTTAGTTACGATAGAGTAGATAAATTAATTGTTCCAACTATAAGTGTAGAAAATGATTTACATAATTTTTATGGTATAACTAGGCAACTGGATGTTATCCCCAATCCTGTTGATGCAAATCGACTTCATGAGCTTGCTTTAAATAGCATCAGTTTCAACTTTGATAAAAAAAATAAGTATTTTATCGTCGTTGGCCGCCTTGTCAAGTCGAAGGGAGTTGATACAATAATTAAAGCGATCCATCTATTAAATACTCCTAATTATCATCTGATAATCTTAGGTGAGGGGGAGCATATGGTAGAGCTGATTCATTTAGTAAATACTCTGGAGCTTATTAAACAGGTTCATTTCTTGGGATTTCAAAAGAACCCCTTTCCATTTATATTGAAGTCTGATATTTTCATCTCGGCCTCAAAATACGAGGGAATGCCAAACTCTTTGATACAAGCTATAGCACTTAATACTCCATGTTTATCAACCTTAAGCACTAGTGCTGTCAGTACCTTATTAAAAGAAGAACGTATATTCCCTTTTCAAGATGAGATTGCCTTAGTTACTTGTATTCTTGACACCCTAACTACAAATGTAGAGTTCTGTGATAAATTGATTGATAAATTCTTAACTCCATCCGAATACGTAACAAAAGTATTAGAGATTAGATGATTTTACTGGTTCAGATCATCATAAAGTTACCTGTATAATACCAGTAGAGAATATCCCCTGTAATCGCTAAGTGTACATCTATGATTTAGAGTGATAGTACGTATATGCAAGGACTGCACCGCTTGTGAACTCGAATTATTGAAATATAAGGTTAATTCACTATTTCATTAATTCGACTTACGCAGGGCAGCCTGCCTTAATAATAAGATAAACTCAAAGTGTTAAAAACTAATATCCACATAATCACTAACTTTAGCCAAGTTGGTGGCGCAGAAGAAATGTTGATAAGACATATTAATAGTGTTGAAGAAACTCGCTGTGTTATTATTTCTTTAATGGATTCATCGGGCTTAATGACTGATAAATTGCGATCTAATGTTGAAGTGATTACTTTAAATTGTAACTCAGCTTTCGACTTACTTCTTGCACCTTTTAAATTATTGAATGTTCTAAAGAATTATCAACCAGATGTCCTTTACAGTTGGATGTATCACGCTAACTTTGTAACTGCCTTAGCTAAATTTTTTTCAGCAATAAACACACCACTAATTTGGGGGGTTCGCCACTCTTTAGATGACTTAAAGGGGGAGAGTATGAGTACTAAGCTGGCTATATATGCAGGAAAGCTATTAAAGTCTATTCCAGATAAGGTTGTGTATTGCGCGAATAGAGCTATGCAACAGCATGTAGAATTTGGTTATAGCACTATAATCAAAAGTGTCTATATTCCCAATGGTTATAATTTTACAAAGTATCAGCCAAGAACATTTGATGATAATAATATTGTCATTGGTGCCGCTGGTCGTTTTCATGAAGCTAAAGATTATTACACCTTAATCAAAGCGGTTGCACCGATTTTAAAAGCTAATGCAAATATTAAGTTGAGAATAGCAGGTCGGGATGTTGTAAATGGTAATCATACTCTCACCAATTATATAAAAAAAGAAAGTATCAGCTTTGAGCAAGTTGAATTGTTAGGGCAAATTAGTAATATGTCAGAGTTTTATAACTCTGTTGACTTCTTTGTCTTAAGCTCTAAAACGGAAGGCTTTCCAAATGTATTAGCAGAAGCTGCGGGTTCTGGTTGCATTACTTTTTCTACGGATGTTGGTGATGCTAGCCTTATCGTTAATGATGAACAACGTTTGGCAGTCATTGGTGATGCTTATGCCCTAGAAAACTTATTAGCTAAATATATTAATATGCCTTCAGGCGAGTTAGTTGAAATATCAAAAAAATCGGCAGCTTTTATTAGGAATACTTATTCCATAGAAGCAATTAGCCAAAAATTACTTGAAATTGGAAATAATAATTAATGTGTGGGATCAGTGGTTTTTATAACCCTAGAAAATCGACAGAGCAATCTTATAAGACTATAAAAAATATGCTCAATGCAATTGTACATCGAGGTCCTGATGACTATGGTATATGGCAGCATGCAGGCTTAACTCTCGGTCATAGACGTTTATCAATACATGACTTAACAGTAGCAGGTCACCAGCCTATGCAAAGTCATGATAAACGGTTTACTATAGTTTTTAATGGTGAAATATATAATTTTGAGGAATTACGGGCTGAGCTGAATATAACTAACTGGCAAGGGCGTTCTGATACTGAAGTCATGCTGGCAGCTATATCACAATGGGGCATTAATATAGCCTTAGAAAAATTTAATGGTATGTTTGCTTTTGCTCTTTGGGATGAAAGAGATAAAACCCTTATTTTAGCACGAGATCGTTTTGGCGAAAAACCACTTTATTATTATCACCATAATGGTGTTTTTTCTTTTGCATCTGAGATTAAATCGCTTGAGGCTGATTTTGACTTAGAATTAAAGATTGATCGCAGTGCGTTAACTCACCAACTCGAAACTTCCTATATTCCAGCACCATTGTCTATTTACACAAATATAAAAAAACTCCCTCCGGGTTGTATATTACGCTTCTCTGCAAGTGCAAGTGCAAGTGTTGAAAGTTATTGGGATTTAGCTTCTAACATACAATCAGCTAAGAAAAATTTATTTAGTTGTGAAAATGAAGCGATTGAAACTTTAGAGATAACTTTGAAGAAAGCGGTTAAATTAAGAATGGCTGCTGATGTTCCTTTGGGGGGGTTTTTATCTGGTGGTGTTGATTCAAGTTTAATTTTAGCCTTGATGCAAAAACAAAGCGATAAACCTGTAAATAGCTTCTCTATTGGCTTTGATGTGCCAGGTTATAATGAAGCTGAGTATGCAAAAGAAGTAGCAAGTTATTTGGGTACAAATCATCATGAACAATATTTATCACCAAAAGATGCGTTAGAAATCATTCCCAAATTAGGAGCTATGTTTGACGAGCCATTTTCTGATGCCTCGCAAATACCAACATATCTGGTTAGTGCTATGGCCAAAAAACATGTCACAGTATGTTTAAGTGGTGATGGAGGTGATGAGCTATTTTCAGGTTATAAGCGATATTTAGCCATTCCAGAACTTTGGGGTAAAATTGAGCGTATTCCTTGTAAATCCACTTTTACTAGAATCCTCAGAAATACTCCAGTAAGTGTGTTAGAGAAGCTGTTTTTTTTCTTAAAGCCTTTTGCAGAACGCTATGGTAGAGCCGGAGCTCTCGGCCCTAAAGTCAAACGTTTTGGTGAATGGTTGCAAGCACAGAATATTGATGAGTTGTATTTACTTAGCATGAAGCATTGGAAGAATGCAGATAGCTTAATCATAGGTGGTAGTCATTCAGGTATTTGGTCTCCAAAGGCCAATTGTTTAGACTCTCAATTAGAAGGAATGATGTATCAAGATTCGATAGCTTACTTACCAGGCGACATTCTAACAAAAGTCGATAGAACAGCTATGTCCGTAAGTTTAGAAGGTCGTATTCCCTTGCTTGACCCTAACGTCGCTGAGGTTGCTTGGCGGATGCCTATTTCTATGAAGCAAAAAGGAAAATGTGGGAAGTGGGCACTTAAACAAGTTTTATATAAATATCTTCCTAAAGAAATGATGGATCGTCCTAAAATGGGATTTGGAGTGCCAATCCATCATTGGTTGAAGGTAGAGTTGAGAGAGTGGGCCTGTGATCTATTATCAGAAAACCGATTAAGTAAACAGGGGTTATATCATCCCAAACTTATTACTGAAAAACTAACCAAGCACCTAACGGGTGAAGAAAATAATGCAGCTCATTTGTGGGATGTCCTAATGGTTCAAGCTTGGCTGGATGCCTCCCCTAAAAGAGTGGGACGGCTTTAAAGGTAAGTTATCTATTCGTTCTACGGTACTTCATAATGATGCTTTTAAGGTTAACTCTCGCTCAATTATAGCATTAAAGAAATTATCTAAAGGTAAATAGAGTTACCTTTAGATAATATATTTATACTGTTAAGAATAAGACTAGGCCATTTGGAGCATTTTAATATATTGAATAATATATGAGACTAAGTTAATGAAAAAATTGTTGTTTGTTGTAAATGTCGATTGGTTTTTTATTTCACATAGACTCCCTATAGCTTTATCGGCAATGAATCAAGGTTATGAAGTCCATTTAGCATGTGGCGTTACAAATAAAAAAAACTTTTTAGAGTCGTATGGGATTACAGTGCACCAATTATCACTCTCTCGTAGTGGAGTCGGTTTTTATAACGAGCTAAAAACGGTTAACCAATTATATCGAGTTATTAAGTCTATTAAGCCAGACATAATTCATAGTGTAACAATCAAACCTGTATTATATGGGAATGTAATAGCTCGATTATTAAGGGTACCAGTTAGGATTACATCTATTTCAGGGCTCGGTTATGTTTTTATTGCTGTAGGTATTAAAGCTAAGTTATTTAGGGTACTCATTTCAAGTTTGTATAAGGTTGCTTTAAATGGTGCAAGTGCTGTTATTTTTCAAAATAGTTCTGATCGTGACATATTAAAAAAATTAGGTGCTGTTAACGCTAATCAAGAAGTGTTTATTCGAGGATCCGGTATTGATTTGGGGTTATATTCAGTGAGCGAAGAACCAAAAGGTATGCCTGTAGTCATGTTAGTCGCTCGTTTGTTAGTGGATAAAGGAGTTAATGAGTTTGCCGCTGCGGCTAGAATAGTCAAATTAACTCGTAATGACGTACGTATGGTACTAGTTGGAGATGCGGATCTAGAAAATCCAAAATCTATTTCGCCAGAGCAGATAAATGAATGGGTTTCGATTGGTCTGATTGAGCACTGGGGTTATAGCCACAATGTGCCTGAAACCATAAGTAAATCTAATATTATGGTTCTACCTTCCTATCGTGAAGGCTTACCAAAAAGTTTAATTGAAGCAGCTGCTTGCGGGCGAGCTGTAATCACAACCAACGTTCCTGGCTGTAGAGATGCAATTGAACCAAATGAAACTGGCTTGTTAGTTCCTGTTAAATCAGTAGAGTTATTGGCCGAAGCTGTTTTAAAGTTAATTGATGATGATGCTTTAAGGTTAAAGTTTGCTAGTAATGGTAGAAAGTTGGCTGAATCAGCATTTAATATTCAAGACGTTATTAAAAAGCATATAGATATCTATGAGCAATATTGTTACAAAAATCAGAAAGGAAATTAATTGAATATTTTGATCACAGGCGCAACAGGTTTCCTTGGTAAGTATTTATTAAGTCAACTCAATTATAAACAAAATAATATTACAGTAGTATTACGTTCAACTAGTGAAGGGTATAATAATTCGGTGTGCGTGCCTATATTTAATGGTGAAAGTGACTTTAAAAGGGCTGTAGTTAATCAAGATATAATTATTCACTGTGCTGCCCGCGTTCATGTGATGAATGTAAATATTGAGCAATCGTTAAAGGATTTTCGTGAAGTTAATACACATGCCACTATCAACCTTGCTCAGCAAGCTGCTGAAGCAGGTGTCAAGCGTTTTATTTTTATTAGTTCGATTAAAGTGAACGGAGAGTCAACCGAGCTAGGTTCACCATTTAAACCCGATGATATATTTGTGCCTACAGATCCTTATGGTTTAAGTAAACATGAAGCCGAAGTAGGTTTACGTAATGTATCGTTAAAAACGGGTATGGAAGTTGTTATTATTCGCCCACCATTAGTCTATGGGCCAGGTGTAAAAGCAAACTTTGCTTCTATGATTAAATGGATAAATAAAGGCTTACCTTTACCATTAGGCGGAATCAAAGATAATAAACGTAGTTTAGTCTCTGTGGATAATCTTGTTGATTTGATTATTACCTGCATTGACCACCCGGACGCAGCGAATCAAACCTTTTTGGTTTCTGATAATGCAGATGTATCAACGACTGCTTTATTAGGTAATATGGCGGAAGCATTAAATGTACCTAACAGATTAATACCTATTCCTCCGCTATTGTTCGATATTGCTAGTCAATTAATTGGCAAGCCAGCAATATCTCAACGATTATGTGGATCGTTACAAGTTAATATATCTAAAACAATTAGACTATTAAACTGGTCCCCTCCATACTCTTCTGCTGAATCTATGAAAAAAACAGCAGATGCTTTTATCGACAACTTAAACAAAAAGAAATGATTATGAATAATTTGGTAACCAGAACCCTCGATTTCTCAATGGCTCTTTTAGGGCTGTTTTTTACTTTTCCTATTTTAGTAATTGTAACTATCATTGGATATTTTGATACGGGCTCCCCTATTTTTATTCAGCAACGTGTTGGTAAAAATAAAAAATCGTTCAGGCTAATTAAGTTCCGTACTATGTCAGTTAATACAAAGTCAGTAGCGAGTCATTTAGCTAGCACAGCATCCATTACCAAGCTTGGCGGTTTTCTTCGTAAGACAAAAGTCGATGAATTACCCCAATTGATCAATGTATTAAAGGGCGAAATGAGCTTTGTAGGACCTCGACCAAATCTGTTCAATCAAGAGGAGTTGATAAGAGAGCGGGATAGTCGAAATGTTTATGGTGTTTTACCAGGAATTACGGGACTTGCTCAAGTAAATACTATTGATATGTCTACACCAAAGTTATTGGCAGAAACTGATCAAATAATGATTAGCAAATTTACCCTACGTAATTATTTTAAATATATTATTCAAACAGTCACTGGAAGTGGCTCTGGTGACCGTATAAATTAAAATTGATTAACTTTGAGCAAAATAAATTTTAAAAATGTCATAAATAGATGTGCTTGTGTATAATGAGCCGTAATTATATCTTATAGTTGAAAATACTATTAGATATTCCAACCTCTCAGTAAGTAAGCATTTTAAATGAATTTTTTATTTCAAACATCAAGACCCATAAAACGTATTATTTCTCTTTTTTCAGATCTTATTTTTGTTAGTGTTGCATTTTGGGCTTCAATGCTTGTTCGTTTAGATACAATAGCTATTTTTTATCATCCACCTTCCTGGATTCTACTTGCTTGTCTGCTTCCTATTGCCTTAATTGCTAATGTCAAACTTGGTCTATATAGGGCTGTCCTGAGATATATAAATAGTAAAGCAGCTGTAAGCATTGTTATGTCAGTGTGTTTTACTACTATTGCTTTAGTTTTTTTGTCATTCTTTTTAAATATTGATTTACCTCGTACTGTCCCTGTAATCTTCTCAGCTTTTTTATTGGTCTTAGTCGGTGGAAGCCGTTTTTTGATGCGAACATTAATAGCTACTTCATCAATAAAAAATAAGTATAAAGAAAAAGTTATCATATATGGCGCAGGTTCTGCGGGAAGACAACTTGCTCAGTCTCTGTTACATGGAGATGAATATTATCCCGTAGCCTTCATTGATGATGATATAAAAATCCAAAAAAGGATTGTACAAGGAATAACTGTATTTAGTCGTGATGAGCTTCCTTTCCTAATTGAAAAATCATCAGTTTCTCGTCTTTTACTTGCTATGCCAAGGGAGAGTAAAAAATGTATAGCACGTGTATTAGAGAAAATCGAAGCTTTATCCGTTGAGATATTATCTATTCCTGGTTCAGCAGATTTAGTTAGTGGTAAAGCTAAAATTGATGAACTCCGTGAGGTTTCGATTGAGGATTTGCTTGGGCGTGATTCAGTAGCACCCAATAAGGATCTTCTTCAAGCTAATATTACTAATAAAGTTGTTATGATAACTGGGGCTGGTGGTTCCATTGGCTCTGAGTTGTGTCGTCAGATATTAAATCAGCGGCCCAAAAAAATAGTATTATTAGAGCTTTCTGAATTTGCCCTTTACAGTATTAACGGAGAATTACAAAATTTAGCTATTAAACTTGATTACGATTTGCAAATTGTCCCTTTATTAGGCTCTGTACAGCATAAAAATCGTTTGTTAACGGTTATGAGAACTTTTAGCGTGCAGACTATTTATCACGCTGCTGCCTATAAACACGTACCAGTGGTTGAGCATAATGTCATAGAAGGTGTTCGAAATAATATATTCGGGACTTTGTTTGTTGCTGAAGCAGCAATAGAGGCTCAAGTTGAAACATTTGTTCTAATTTCTACAGATAAAGCTGTAAGGCCTACCAATGTTATGGGAACAACTAAACGGATGGCAGAGCTTGTTCTTCAATCATTAGCTGATAAAACTAAGCAGATAAATGGAAAGACACGTTTCTGTATGGTTAGATTTGGAAATGTCCTCGGTTCGTCTGGATCTGTTGTACCATTATTTCGAAAGCAAATAAAAAATGGTGGCCCTATTACGGTTACACACCCTGAAATAATTCGCTACTTTATGACGATTCCTGAAGCTTCTCAACTGGTTATTCAGGCAGGAGCAATGGGAAGAGGTGGTGATGTTTTTGTATTAGATATGGGGGATCCTGTAAAAATATCTGACCTAGCAGAAAAAATGATTAGATTAAGCGGTATGACAGTAAATGATAAACAAAACCCTGAAGGCGACATTACTATTGAATACACCGGATTGCGCCCGGGCGAAAAGCTTTTTGAAGAATTATTAATAGGTGATGATATTACTCAAACAGAGCATCGTCGTATATTGTCTGCTCATGAAGCATGGTTGCCATGGAACGAATTAGAAAAAATATTGGTAAAACTAGATGAAGCTTGCCATCAGTTCGACCATGAAGGTATTCGTCGTTTACTACTGCAAGCACCAACAGGTTTTGTTCCTAAAGATGGTATTTGTGACTTGGTTTGGAATGCTAAAGAAAAAACAACTTAATTGTCTATAAGTTTACCTAGGTTAGCCCAATTGATTGATTTTTAGAGTAAGAGTAATCGTTTACTCTTACTCTTACTATAATAAATAACTCATTAATTTCTACGCTCAATCGATGTTTTTATATAATACATGACATGCTTTGATAATATATTTAAACTATAGCTATTGAAATATCTAGTTTAAATGCATTTAGGATGAGAATGTCACAACAAATCACAAAGGCCGTAATACCTGTTGCAGGTCTTGGTACTCGCATGCTCCCGGCGACTAAAGCAATTCCAAAAGAAATGTTACCTATTGTTGATAAGCCGATGATCCAATACATTGTTAATGAGTGTGTTGACGCAGGTATTAAAGAAATCGTTTTAGTCACCCATTCCTCTAAAAATGCTATTGAAAACCACTTCGATAAATCTTTTGAGCTTGAAACAACATTAGAGAAGCGTGTTAAGCGCCAAATATTAGATGAAATTCAAGCAATTTGCCCTAAAGGCGTTACAATCATGCATGTTCGTCAAGGTGAGGCAAAAGGCTTGGGGCATGCTGTATTAAAAGCTCGTCCAATTATTGGTGAATCACCATTTGTTGTAGTCTTACCTGATGTGATTTTAGATGATGCCTCAGCTGATTTAGAAACTGAAAACCTAGCTGCAATGTTAAAACGTTACTACGAAGTTGGCCATAGTCAAATAATGGTTGAGCCAGTACCGATGAAAATGGTAAGTAATTATGGTGTTGTAGATTGTGATGGTCATCATCTCGCAGCTGGAGAATCTAAAAGTATGACTGCAGTTGTTGAAAAACCAGCTGTTAATGAAGCCCCATCCAATTTAGCTGTAGTTGGTAGGTATGTCCTGTCAGAGAGAATCTGGGATATGCTTGAGTTAACTCTTCCTGGTGCTGGTGATGAAATTCAATTGACTGATGCTATTGCTAGCTTAATGAAACTTGAAACTGTTGAAGCTTTTCATATGACTGGTAAGTCTCACGATTGTGGGTCTAAATTAGGTTATATGAAAGCGAATGTAGAATATGGTCTACGCCACCCTGAATTGGCTGATGATTTTAAAGCTTATTTGCAGGAAATTGTTAAAGTTTAGGTTTTCTATGTTCAGACATTTTGTTTTACGGACTGACTTTTGGCTAAATTAACTACCTGATTGTTGGGAATTTAGATATTTAGTTATAGTTTCACCTCCGAGAGTACTGAGGAATCACATCCAGATAATATAAATTACTTAAGTAATGCGAATAAACAATAGATTCTGGACAATATTCTCAGGATAATTCTTCCTGCATTATCTAATAAGATACTTCCTGTACCGTATGTACTGTCTAATAAGTAGTATCCATGCCCCGTTTGAATAGATACTTCGGGAATAACAGGTTCAAGGTTAGGCGTTGCCATATGGACATCTATGGCTGAAATGCCTTTATATTCGCTAAATCTTGCTTCATTATCAACTCATTGAAACACTCAGCTAACTTATCTGTCTCTTTCAATACTTTTTGCCAGTACTTAATCCGTGTCGTCGCATCAAGTTTCGTGAAATCTGTTCTATCGGGAATTTTTTTGAAGGGCAGACTGTTAATGAACTTTTTAGAAGGTGCTAACAGTACAGTATTATCGTAACTGCTTGTTAGCACTTTACGGGTTGAATTCTTGTCAAACCATCCCGCTTTTGGTTCTGAGCTAAAATGTGGGTAAAGAGTTAAGCCGTGTTCAGCTGTTTCACTTTCTAGCATTTGTTTATCAGCACCATTGTTGCCCAATGAAAAATCAAAGTGGTAATCAATAATACCGCCATCTCGATAAGTACCTTTTACTGCGCCATCAATATGCTTTACCCCTGACATCACCATAGGGATTGAACCTGAAGCGAGCAGGGCACTTTTAATATTATCACTGGTTAAGTTTTGGTAAACATTACTGAAATTATAGGGGTCATCAATAGTTAAATTACTGCTAGGGTGTTTGAAAATATACCGTTGATATTGGTTAGCGAGTAATCTTCTATCCATTTTATTTAGCAATATACTTTTAATTAAGCCTGCTCCTTGCATTAACTTATTATCAAAAGCAGTTAAGCCATTACACTTAGCCACCAAAAAATGGGCTTTAAATACGTTATTGTTGATAACTTCATCGGCACCATTTTTCGAAAAAAGCTGGTCAACTATGTCTACCGCTGTACTTGCTATTTCCTTCGCACTAGGTTTTTTTGAGTAAACTGTGTTGGCATAGGTATGAGCTAAGCGTTCAATAGCCTGTATAGGATTATTTTGTGTTAATGCTGCTGCTCGAAAAGCACCTGCACTTGAGCCAATTAAGTTAAGCTCGGTGTTTCTACCCTGAAAGAAATCACCAAATAGGTATTTATCCAAGCCAAACAGGGTAAACCATTTAGGGCCTCCGCTTGCGCCAAGGAAATTAGTAAATAATTCTTGTTTAAAACCTTGATCTTGAATGGTTTTCAGGGCGTTTTTACCGGCATATATTTCTAACATTTCTGCATTATTCTCATGTTTATATATTCGTTATATTTTTATGTTTCATTTAACTTCATTGTAGTTAGCTTTAACAAAAATTAAGTTAATTGATAATCTGAAGCGCCGTGAGCATTAAATAAAGTCTGATAAAGTCGTGTGGCGTAATCATCGGTCATGCCGGCAATATAGTCAGCTATTATTCTTTGTGGATTCTCTTTATTACCTACCGCGTATTGCCAACGTTTTGCACTATTACTGGGCAGTAAACGCATGGGATCAGATGAAAGCGCTTCAAAAAGTTCCATCACTATTTGTTGCCCTCTGTATTCTAGTCGCTGCAAACTGGTTAATTTGATGACATAAAAGTAAACGAAGTCTTTAAATATCTTTAAGGCTTGTGCAGTAGAGTCTGACAAAGTTGCGTTATAACGAAGCAGCGGTTCAGTAAAATCAATGTCACCTTGCTCATTTAAGTCGGTTAACTTAATAGCAGTAATTAAATAATTTACCAAGCCGCCAATCGCATCTTTTTGCAAGTGATGGTGATCACTAAATAATTTTTCAGTTAGCGTATCACTGTATTCTTGTAACCAAGTATCGTCGATCAATTGTAATTTATGTATAACTTCTTGCTCAAAGTCATTGCGATTGACTACTTTGGTTACTATGGCATCTTCTAGATCATGGATGCCATAGGCAATATCATCGGCCAACTCCATAATTGAGCAATCAAGTGACTTGAAACGGGTTTTATGGTGGCTATTTGTTGTTTTTTGCTCGTTAATACTTTGAAATAAGTTGCGGTCAGATTTTGATAGTGGCTCAAGCACCCAGTCAATAATATCTTGATCGTCACTATATAAACCTTTAGGCGGATGCCATTCATCGGCTTTCAGTTGTCGAAAGTTACCATCGTTACTTGGTTTTTCATCTTTACTCAGTGTTTCAATTAATTGTGGGTATTTCATTAAGCCAAGTAGCGTTCTTCTACATAAATTCATACCGTAGTGTTCACTGAATGTTTCTAAACGTGCAACTATACGAAGCGTTTGACCATTACCTTCAAAACCACCATTATCGCGCATCATATAATTTAGCGCAATTTCACCACCGTGACCGAAGGGCGGATGACCGATGTCATGAGCTAAACAAATGGTTTCTATTAAACTATCGCTATTAGGAAAAAGGGCGTTAGATAATTCCGGATATTTACAACGTAACTGAGCTGTTATGCCCGAGCCTATTTGCGCCGCTTCTAATGAATGGGTTAAGCGAGTGCGATAGAAATCACTTTGGCCGCTACCCATAACTTGAGTTTTCGACTGCAAGCGACGAAAAGAGGCTGAATGTAGTATTCTTGCTCTATCTCGTTGGTAAGGATCACGATGATCTTGCTGTCTGTTAGTCACCTTTTTAAGACGTCTTGCTAACCAAACATCATTCATAGCTATCCTTAGTTAAAACTGGGCAAGTTTATGTAAATAAGTTAATTAAGTGCAAATTAGACTAACTTAACTCTTTGAAGTTACTATAACTTACCTCATTTACTTTGGCTTATGTTTTCTCGGTATCCCTAGTGGTTTAATTTTTTAGGTTTTAAGTATTAGCAATAAATATGGCGCGTTTGGGAGCAGGGTAACCCTCAATAGTTTTCCTGTTATCATTTGGGTCAAGAAAATCTTGCAGCGATTCTGTATCTATCCACTCGGTTTTTCTTTGTTCATCCAATGCTGTTGTATCAGTATTAACTACACGCACATTGCTAAAGCCGCAGCGCTCTAACCAGGCACACATAGCTTTTTCACTGGGTAAAAACCAGACGTTGCGCATTTTTGCATAGCGCTCACCGGGTACCAATACGGTATTTTCATCGCCATCAACTATTAATGTTTCTAATACAAGCTCACCCCCTTTAACCAGTTGTGCTTTTAATTGATATAGAAAATCAATTGGCGATCTACGGTGATATAACACGCCCATAGAAAATACCGTATCAAATGCGCCTAATTCTGGTAGTTGTTCAATGCCTAAGGGTAATAAATGTACTTGGCTATCATCAATAAAGTGTTTAACCGCATTAAACTGCATTAAAAATAATTGAGTTGGGTCAATGCCAACAACAAATTTAGCACCAGCACCACGCATTCGCCATAGGTGATAACCACTACCACAACCTATATCAAGTACATACCTATCAGATAAATCACTGATATGTTCACTTAGGCGATCCCATTTAAAATCGCTACGCCACTCGGTATCAATATGTAAACCATGAATATGATATGGACCTTTACGCCATGGCTTAAATTTTTTCATTAGATTTTCTAGACGCTTAAATTGTCCTTGATCTAAATCGCCTAATTCACCCACTTTTACCGTGTCAGCAATATCAATGATGGAATTAGCCTCTACTACAGGCAAAGCGTCGAGTGTTTTTTGCCAATGTTTATATTCACCGTGCAAGTTATTTTCATGCCAATGAGTCAATTGAGCAGGTAGAGTATTTAGCCAATGGCTTAAGCGATTAGTGGCAATTTGTTGGTAAAAATTATTGAATTGTTTCATAGGGTTCTAATTCGTGGTGTAAACGTGGCGTATTTAAGTGGACCAATTTATTGGTTCAACTTTATAGTAAATTATTATATTACTCTTATTTAATGGCAACTATTTTATTGCAATAAGCGAGGTGAAGTTAAAACATTGAAACCACAAAGCGCTATGGTTAAAACCTGCTTGAGATAAACGCTGCTTATGTACTTCAAGTGAGTCAGTCAACATAACTTTTTCTAATGCGCTGCGTTTTTGTGCTACTTCTAATTCGCTGTAACCATTATCTCGTTTAAAATTATGATGCAAATCAACTAGCACTTTATCAATGGTTTGGTCATCACTGGTAATCTTTTCTGAAAGTACAAGTAAACCACCAGGGTTTAAACCTTGCGCTATTTTACTAAGTAATGCTTGGCGCTCTGACTTTTCAATAAACTGTAAGGTAAAATTCAATACCACCATAGAGGCATTCTCAATATTGATATCTTGAATATTACCTTCAACAATAGTTACCGGAGTATTACCTTTAAATGCATCAACATGCATTATACAGCGCTTGACCATATCGCTAGAGTTATCTACGCCAATGATTTTGCAGCCCTTGGCGGTAATACCTTTTCGCATAGCGAGTGTAGCCGCACCTAACGAGCAACCAAGATCATAGATATTGCTATTTTCTTGCACAAATTGTTGGCTTAGTCGACCTATAGTGTCGATAATAGTATTATATCCCGGCACTGAGCGAGATATCATGTCAGGGAAAACTTCCACAACTTGCGCATCAAAAGTAAAGTTTTTTACTTGTTTATGCGCTTGTGAGTATATTAAGTCGGTATCTGAATTATGCATTATCTTTGCTTTCGGCTCATTTGTGTTAAGTTGATAATAATATCTGCTTATTTTAACCGATCTCATTTGCAACGCTATATTTATAAGGTGTTTTTTTGAAAAAACTTTATCAACCGATATATTTTATTGTTTTAACTACTATTCTCCTAAGTTTTTATAGCAGTGATAGCTTGTCGGCTTCAACTGTCACTGAACAAGTTAAGCCCGCTAGCGGTGACAAAGGTACTGCTTTAGATAATCAACCAACAGCTTTGTCAACCAGTGATTTTAAGCAACCACTGACAATCGCAATAAATGAAACTTCATTTCCGTATCACTCCATAGATGAACAGGGCTCTGCTATTGGTTTGATGGCTGATATGTGGCGATTATGGGCAGAAAAACAACAGGTTGAAATTCAATTTGTGGTCTTGCCTTGGCTTGATACATTAAGCCAAGTAGCGAAGGGAAATGTTGATATGCATGGTGGTTTAACCATTATTGACTCTCGTCGTAAAAAACTTGAATTCTCAAAACCTCTTTTTCATGTATATACCCATCTTTATGTGCATCAACAACTCAATACGGTTGATAGTCTTGCCGATCTAAAACCTTATAGCATTGGTGTTGTTGAGGGCTCTGCTCATATTGATAAATTGAAAAAGTATCATCCGGAGTTAGCCTTGAAAACCTACGGAAATCGTCACAATTTATACCGTGCAGCATTAAATAACGAAATATTAGTGTTTAGTGGTTTAGAAAAATTGGCAGATAATTTTCCCGAATATGAAAGTTTACGGCAGCGTTTTCCTGTGCACAAAGTTTTACGTTACCAGCAAGGTGACTATGGTGTTGCTGTGGCTAAGCATAACGATGCTTTACTTCGTTTCATCGAACAAGGTTTTGAAAAAGTATCTCGGCATGAAAGGTCAGCCATTGAACGTAAGTGGTTAGGGTTAGATAAAAATAAAGATAGTTTGCTCGTTGCATTTTCATCACATTACCCACCTTACATGGGGGTTAGCCCGTCAGGTGAACCACAAGGTTTATTGATTGATGTCTGGCGCTTATGGTCTCAACATGTAGGCATAAATGTTGAATTTGTCGCCCGCGACATGGCCGAAGGTTTAGATCTTATTGCGGAACAAAAAGCAGATGTACTTATGGCTTACCCAGACCATGTGCAGGCCCCTCTAAATACTTTATTCGCTCAGCCAATTTATCTCTCTAATGCTCAAATTTATCTCAGTAAGAAAATTAAAAATATTGACGGAGAAAGGCTGTATTCTCTCGAACAATTTAGCCAGTTGTTTAGCCAAGATGTTATCGGAATTTGGCAAGGTTCGACTTTCAAAGATAAATTCTTAGCACAGTATCCTAAGATAAATGTTCGTTACTTCAGTAGCTTAAATGCTATGTTAACGGCTGCAGAACAGGGCGAAATATCAGGCTTAGTCGGCTTAGTTGATTTGATTAATGCAAGGTTAGTACAAAGTAATTTACAAGCGCTTTTTTATCGCTTAAACAGCCCTGTTATCACTCTAAACTTATCGCCAGTCATTCATCAGAAAAATAATAAGTTAACAGAAATTATTGATAAAGGTTTTAGTGAATTAGATATCAATACCCTTATTCAAATTGAAGATAGGTGGTTAAACGGCAATACCGGAGAGTATTATTATAAAAACCAGGCTAAAAAAATTAAGTTAAACGATGACGAAATCACCTTTTTGGCTTCACGAGGTAAGATCAACTTAGGCTTTATCAAGCAGCTATCACCCGTTGAATTTATTGATGAAAATGGTGACTTTTCAGGAATTAACCGCGATATAATTAATTTAATTAAAGATAGAACCAACATCGAATTTAATTATGCCGTTTTTGATAGCTGGCAGCTTTTATATCAAGCTTTATTAGACGATGAAATAGATATGTTAGGAAGTATCACGCCAACACCTGGGCGTGAAGGATTTATGCTGTTTACTGAAAGCTATTGGCAAATGCCATGGGTAATGGTGCATCCGCAATATTATGGTCGTAAAACCAAGTTAGAAGATTTTTATGGTAAGCAAGTTGCTATTGTTAAAGGTTATTATTTGATTGCTGAACTAAGAAAAAAGCACCCTTTAATCACTTTTAAATTAGTGGATGATAGAGAGCAAGCATTAGTTGCACTGCAACAAGAGCGTGTTGATGGTTTTATCACCACTATGGCTTCAGCCACACAACTTTTAAAGCAAGAAAACATAGTTACCTTGATAATTTCTATGATGGAAGGTGTAAGCCTAGATAAAAGTCATTTTGGCATCAATAAACAGTTACCTTTATTAAAAGATATTATCAATAAAGGTTTAGCGTCAATCACAGAAAAAGAAAAGCAAGTTATTTATGATACTTGGTTCACGCTTGCGATAAAAACAGGGCTTGATAAAAATGTTGTGTTACAAGTTGGTGCACAAATTGGTGTTATTATTTTATTAGTGCTTGGTGTTATTGTGATGTGGAACAGACGCTTACAAGTTGAAATTAAACATCGAGAGCAACTTGAAAAAATCATGAAACATATGGCAACGCACGATGAGTTAACGGGACTTGCAAACCGAGTATTACTTAAAGATAGATTAAGTACAGCTATTGAGTTTCATCAGCGTCAATCCCTTAAAATGGCGGTTTTATTTATCGATTTAGACGGTTTCAAAAACATTAACGATACTCATGGGCATGATGTTGGTGATGAACTATTACAGCAAGTAGCTTTACGTTTACAAGGCTGTGTGAGAAGTTCAGATACCGTAGTCCGCTTTGGTGGTGATGAGTTTGTTTTATTACTCACCGGTTTACATAGCCCTAATGAAGCAGCTTATGTTGCTGAAAAAGTGCTTCGGTTGATGCAAAAAGAATTTGAACTCTCCAAAGGAAAGTCAAAAATCAACGCTTTTATCGGTTGCAGTATAGGTATCGCCATGTATCCAAATGATGGTGATAATGATACTGAATTACTCAAAATTGCAGATACTATGATGTATAAAGTAAAAGCGGCCGGTAAGAACCACTATATATTCAATTAGTGCAGGTGCTATAATCTTTAGCACTACAGTGAAAGTGGTTTGTTGTCTTTGCCTTAAAGATAACTTTCCCGCTTACTTAGATAAAATGTAGTCAAAAGTTATATTTTTCAGTTTTAAATGCTATTGCCTATCTTTATTAACCCATCCGCCTGTTCTAGGGTGACATTAACAATCAATGCTTTATAATATGGCCAAAATTATCCTAACGCGCGCTTAATAACGCTCGTTAATATGTGTAGACATAATTAGTAAGGCAAAAAATACATGCGTAGTCTTTATTGTGGTGATGTGAATGAATCTCACATTGGTCAAGAAATAACTTTATGTGGTTGGGTTAACAAACGTCGTGATTTAGGCGCAGTGATCTTTTTAGATTTACGTGACCGTGAAGGCCTTGTACAGGTTGTTTATGATCCAGATTTACCTGAAGTAATTAAAAAAGCAAACACTTTACGTAATGAGTTTTGTGTACAAATAACAGGTAAAGTACGTGCTCGCCCTGAAGGCCAAGTAAATAAAGGCATGAAAACAGGTGGTATCGAAGTTCTAGGTTTAGAACTTACTATCTTAAATAAGTCAGCGCCTTTGCCATTAGACTCTAATCAAGTTAACTCTGAAGAGTTACGTCTTAAGTATCGTTATTTAGACTTACGTCGTGTTGAAATGACTGAACGTTTACGTTTCCGCGCTAAAGTGACTTCTGCAGTGCGTAGTTCATTAGAGTCACAGGGTTTCTTAGATATTGAAACGCCAATTCTAACAGCTGCTACGCCTGAAGGTGCCCGTGACTATTTAGTACCAAGTCGTACCCATAAAGGTCAATTTTTTGCATTACCACAATCACCACAATTGTTTAAACAATTGCTAATGATGTCAGGTATGGAACGTTACTATCAAATAGTTAAATGTTTCCGTGATGAAGATTTACGTGCTGATAGACAACCTGAATTCACTCAAATAGATATTGAAACCTCGTTCATGAGTAGTGATCAGGTAATGGAAGTAACGGAAAAAATGATCCGTGAACTATTTCAAACAATGTTGAATGTTGATCTAGGTGAGTTCCCGCGTATGCCTTATTCTGAAGCGATGACTCGTTTTGGTAGTGATAAGCCTGATTTACGTAACCCACTAGAGCTAGTTGATGTAGCTGATATCTTAAAAGATGTTGAGTTCAAAGTATTCTCTGGTCCTGCTAATGATGACAACGGTCGTGTTGCGGTAATTTGTGTGCCACAAGGCGCAGCTAAATTCTCACGTAAAGGCTTAGACGAATTAACTAAATTTGTTGGCATTTATGGCGCTAAAGGCATGCCTTGGTTAAAAGTAAATGATATTGATGCTGCACTTGCAACAGGTGTTGACGGTTTACAATCACCAATTTTAAAATTCTTATCAAGTGATGAAGCGATAGCATTATTAAAACGTGTTAACGCTAAAACAGGCGATATCGTTTTCTTTGGTGCAGACCAATACAATGTGGTAACTGAATCGCTTGGTGCACTTCGCCTTAAATTAGGTGAAGATCTTGAGTTACTTCAAGGTGAATGGAAACCTCTTTGGGTTGTCGATTTCCCTATGTTTGAAGAAGTAGATGGTCACATGCATGCAATTCATCATCCGTTTACTGCACCAACAAATTTAACAGCCGAGCAATTAGAAGCTAATCCTGTTGGCGCTTTATCTGATGCTTATGATATGGTTTTAAATGGTTGTGAACTTGGCGGTGGCTCTGTTCGTATTCACAATCAAGATATGCAAGCAGCTGTATTTAGAATTTTAGGCATTAGCGATGAAGAAGCAGAAGAGAAATTCGGCTTCTTGCTTGAAGCACTTCAGTATGGTGCTCCACCACATGCCGGTTTAGCGTTTGGTTTAGATCGTCTGGTAATGTTAATGACAGGTGCAAGTTCAATTCGTGACGTAATGGCTTTCCCGAAAACCAATACTGCGGCTTGTCCATTAACTAATGCGCCAGGTATAGCTAACACTGAGCAGTTAAAAGAGTTAGGTGTTGCTGTACTTCCTAATGAAAAGAAAGAAGAAGCTGCTTCACAAGACTAATTGCTACAGCAATTAAATAGTGAATAGCTAATAAAAAGCGTATTGAGGGTTTCCCATCAATACGCTTTTTTTATACACATGCCATTTTATACTGCTTGGTGTTTCTGATTTTAAGGAATTAAATGACAATTATTTTAGGTATTGATCCTGGCTCACGTTTTACCGGTTATGGCGTCATAGAGCAGGAAGGGCAAAAATTTACTTACCTTGGTAGTGGTTGTATTAAAGCACTAAGCCAAGGGGAAGACTTTGCTTCACGTTTGCAAACCATTTTTGCTGGCGTGTCTGAGCTAATTATTCAATTTAAACCTGACATGTTTGCTATAGAGCAAGTATTTATGGGAGTAAACCCTGGTGGTGCGTTAAAGCTTGGACAAGCGCGCGGCGCGGCAATTGTAGCGGCAACGAATACCGGCTTAACAATTGGTGAATACTCAGCAAGGCAAATTAAACAAGCAGTCGTGGGTACTGGCGCAGCAGATAAAAGCCAAGTACAACATATGGTGAAGAACATTTTAAAGCTACCAGGTACGCCGCAAGCTGATGCTGCAGATGCTTTAGCAGTCGCTCTTTGCCATGGCCACAGTCATAGCAGCATAGCTAAGTTAGCTGGGCAGGCCAGTAAAACGGTTAGAGGTCGTCTACGTTAACTTAGTGCCTTAAGCCATCAATAAAAGTATCCGAAATCACCGAGTGAGCCTGAAATTGTTATTTCTGGGTTGTCTTGTCGGGAATCTGATATCTTATCAAAAGCTCTCTTTACTGTATAAATATATAGTGGTAATATCTGGATCATTAATAATAGCTCTTGGTACTTGATGTGATTGGTCGTTTACGTGGCATACTTGTCGAAAAAAATTCTCCTGAAATATTAATTGAATGTGCGGGTGTTGGGTATGAAGTTACCATGCCGATGACTAGCATTTATGCCTTACCTGAACTTGAGCAACAGGCGATTATCTATACTCACTTTGTCGTACGTGAAGATGCCCAATTACTTTATGGTTTTGCCAACAAAGTAGAACGTAAGTTATTTCGTTTATTGATAAAAGTTAATGGCGTAGGTCCAAAATTAGCCTTAGCCATTTTATCTAATATGTCTGCTGATCAATTTGTTAGTTGTGTTCGTCATGATGATATTACCGCTATTGTAAAAATTCCCGGTGTCGGTAAAAAAACCGCAGAACGTTTACTTATTGAAATGCGTGATCGGTTAAAAGATTGGCAGTCGCAACCGCCTGTACAGTTGGTCAGTAATGATGGTGTAATGCCAGAGCAGCTGTCTGCAGAGCTGAGTCAAGACACTACCTTTATCAATGATAATAAAGGTGATGCTATTAATGCTTTGCTATCTCTTGGTTATAAACAAGTACAAGCAGATAAAGCGGTTAAATCCGTATATAATCGTGGCATGTCCAGTGAAGATATTATTCGCGATGCGTTAAAATCAATGTTGTAAACAGCGCAGAATAGGAAATTTAAACCATGATTGAAGCAGATCGCTTAATTGAACCCATAGCATCGGTAGAAGATGAAGGCGTCGATCGCGCTATTCGCCCTAAAATGCTGCAAGATTATACCGGTCAACAGCATGTTAAAGCACAAATGGAAATTTTTATTCCTGCCGCTAAAAACCGTGGCGAGCCATTAGATCATTTACTTATCTTTGGTCCGCCTGGTTTAGGTAAAACTACCTTAGCGAATATTGTCGCTAACGAAATGGGCGTTAATATTCGTACTACCTCTGGTCCGGTATTAGAAAAAGCAGGTGATTTAGCCGCATTGCTAACCAATTTAGAAGAAAATGATATTCTTTTTATTGATGAAATTCATCGCTTAAGTCCTGTTGTTGAAGAAATATTATACCCGGCAATGGAAGACTACCAATTAGATATCATGATTGGTGAAGGGCCTGCCGCGCGCTCTATAAAATTAGACTTACCGGCATTTACTCTTATAGGCGCGACCACAAGGGCAGGGGCATTAACTTCGCCACTGCGTGACCGTTTTGGTATTGTGCAGCGACTTGAATTTTATAATGTTACTGATTTATCAACGATTGTTAGTCGCTCAGCCCACTTTTTGAATTTGACCATAGATGAAGAGGGTGCATTTGAAGTGGCACGCCGCGCTCGTGGCACGCCTCGTATTGCTAATCGTTTATTACGAAGAGTACGTGATTATGCCGATGTGAAATCTCATGGCATCGTTAATCAGCAAACCGCTTCTGCTGCTCTAGATATGTTAGAAGTGGATAGTGAAGGCTTCGACATTATGGATAGAAAGTTATTACACGCTATAATTGATAAATTTATGGGCGGACCTGTCGGTTTAGATAATGTTGCCGCCGCAATTGGTGAAGAGCGAGAAACTATTGAAGATGTGCTTGAGCCTTTTTTAATTCAACAAGGTTTTTTGCAACGTACACCTCGCGGGCGTATCGCCACTGATAGAGCGTATCAGCACTTTGGTATCACTAAAGAAACAACTGAGTAGTTGAAAGTCTTAAACTACATAAAATGAAAAAACACTGAATACAGCAATCTACCACCGAGACTGCCCTTGCGGTGTAACTTTTATAATCATCTAATTAAAATGCCAGCATTTAGCTGGCATTTGTATTTAGAAAGTAGGGATTTAGCGGTGCGGACGAGACTTCCATGCTTTGATGGTTTGATAACGCCATAACGCTTGTATGGCAAAATAACCAAATATAGAAAAGCCAACGGCCAGCACACCACAGCCAACTAGAAAAGCTGGTCCTATGGTTGATAAGCTATCTAAAACCCATTGCCAACTCGCCTGAAAAGCAAAGTCTTGCTCAGGTACGGCTAAAATCCAAGTACCCACTAAATAACAGGCATAAAAAATAAATGGCATAGTCAGCGGATTGGTTATCCAAACTAGTGCAATAGCAAGGGGAAGATTCGCGTGTACTATAATGGCTAAACCCGCAGCTAGTACCATTTGAAATGGAACAGGAATAAAAGCAAAGAAAAGACCAACAGCAAAGGCTTTAGCGACAGAGTGACGATTCATGTGCCAAAGGTTGGCATTATGTAATAAGTTTCCAAAAATCTTCAGATACTTATTCTCTTTTACCGTTTGATGATCTGGCATCATGCGTTTAATTATTTTTTTGGGCATATACTTCTACAAGTCCCTTGATAAAAAGTTTGTGTGGTAAATTATTTTTCGTCTATGACACAGATTTACTACACTTAGTAACTTACTAGGTATAGTAATCGGTTATGTCAGCAAAATTCTAACATCAAGATTTAACCGCAAACATATAAGGATTTTATATCACTATGGATTGGTGGTTACTGACATTTTTTCTTGGTGCTATATTGTCCCTATTTTTACCGGAAGTACCAGCGGTTTTTCAGCTATTTTTACTTCTTTGTCTAGCAATTAGCTTTTATTACCATAAAAAACTACGTTATAGCGCTGGATTATGCTTTGGCGCTTTTTGGATTTTAACTCAAGCTCACCTTTATCATCAGTTACCCGAACAGTTAATTGAACAAATGCATAATAAGCAAGCAATTGTTGTTGAAGGCCAAGTACTGAGTTTACAAGTTAAAGGCAATGCACTTTTAGATAAAAAACAACCGCGAAATGCAGCAGAGAAAACACCAAAAACAACCAAGCGGTTTAATTTTATTGTTAATAAGTTAAATAAACAGCAGCTCAGCTTACCAATTGTTATCAGGTTAAGTTGGAAAAAAGCCAGTTTTGAGCTATCTCAAGGTCAAAGGCTTACTCTTAACGTTAAACTCAAACCAGCCCATGGTTTAGCTAATCTTGGCGGCTTTAATTATCTCAGTTGGCTTAAGGCACATAATATCTCCGCGACTGGCTATGTCATTAATCCTAGAAAGAGCAAAAATAAAAATAATAAAAGTACAATAAAGTCGGTAGAATTTGCCTTGCAAGACCAAAAAATAATCAGTAAAAATAAATTACTCCGAAGTGAAGCCAGCATAAGACAAAAGTTGTTTGAGCAATATCAATACCTAACACCAAACAATAAGTTAACTCCTGTGTTATTAGCGTTAGTGTTTGGCGATCGTAGTTTGCTTAAACCCGAGCACTGGCAAGTACTGCAAGCAACAGGTACTGGTCACCTTATCGCAATATCAGGCTTACACGTAGGCCTACTCGCCGCTAGCGCCTATTTTATAACAATGTTGTTTTTTCAATACCTACCTTTGAGTAACCCTCACTGGCAGTGCCTTAATAGTCGTTATATTGCTATTATCGTTAGTGTGTTATTAGCGACGTTATACGCTTACTTAGCCGGTTTTTCGTTACCAACACAGCGAGCGTTGGTGATGTTAAATTTATATTGGTTTAGTCGTATCGTTGGCATAAAACTGTCGGCTAAAAGGTTAATGTTGGTAACGATATTTATTCTGTTGATATTTAGCCCGTTTAGTTTATTAACGGCAAGCTTTTGGTTATCTTTTTATGCGGTAGCTATAATTTTTGTAACCTTGTGGCGTTTTAACGCTTGGCTGAATAAGGGCTCGTCACTTTGGCGATTTTTTAAAAGCCTTTTTATTATTCAAATCACACTGACAGTGATGCTAATGCCTATTAGCGCAATATTTTTCCAACAGCTGTCGCTGGTTAGTTTAGTGGCAAATATAGTTGCCGTACCATGGATGAGCCTATTTAGTATACCAATAGCCCTTATTTCAATGCTATTTATGCCATTAAATGAGCAACTATCACAATGGTTTATGATGCTATCTTTGCAATCATTAACTTGGCTTTGGTTTTACCTTGAATTACTTAGCGAGCGAACTTACGCGATTGTTTCACTGTCATTAATACAGCAAAACTTGATTGTTATTTTTGGCGCTTTAGCTTTTTATATTCTTTACCTTGCACCTGGGTTTGGCTCTAATAATACTAAAAAAATTGTTTTTACCTTACTTGCCAGTGTAATAGCTTTAGGTTTTACTTATAATATTCCTCTGAGCCAGTATTTTCTGGCACCGTCTAAATCTCTTGGTAAAAATGAAGAGTTAAAACAGCTTTTTGATTTTGATAAAAAGCATACATTTAGCCCTTGGCAAGCCATTTTCTTTGATGTAGGGCAGGGCTTGTCAGTACTCGTTAAACGTAACAATCACGCTATGCTTTATGATACGGGTGCTGCATATCCTAGTGGTTTTACCATGAGTGAGGCAGTTATATTACCTTACTTGCAATACCTAGGAATAAATGAACTTGATAAAGTGATTCTGAGTCACAGTGATAATGATCATGCTGGCGGCATACAAAAATTGGCTAATAACTTAGTGATAGCTGAAGTCATCAGCAATGATGACAGCATTGTCAATATTATCGATAAAAATACATTACTAACTGCTTGTAATACAAATTATAGTTTTTCTTGGCAAGGACTAACATTTGAGACCTTATGGCCATTAGCTCCTATTGATCTTGAAGTGTTAGCTAATAAAGGTAAACAAAAAAATGATGATTCTTGTGTTATTTTAATTACCGATTCAAAAGGTAAGCGATTACTGTTAACGGGTGATATTTCCGCTAAAGTAGAGCAGCAATTATTAATACGTTATCCTGAACTTGTCATCGATGTATTACAAGTGCCTCATCATGGCTCTAAAACTTCATCGAGCCAGGCATTTCTTCGTCAATTATCACCTAAAATTGCACTGGTCAGTGCTGGTTTTTTAAATCGCTGGTACATGCCGGTAACAACTGTCAGGCAACGTTATGCTAAGGCCAACATAACATTGTTAAATAGTGCTGAGTTGGGACAAGTTATTATCACTTTTGATGAAGGTGGTATAAGCAAAAAAAATTATGTAGAAGACTTGCGACCATTTTGGTTTAGTCACTAATGTAGTTAGTCCAAGTTAGTGGGCTATTGTACTTAACCCATGTCTTTAGCACTAGTCTATAAAGAGCTCTTTATCTGGCCATACTGCTGCTTACAACTTTGTTGTTGTTCTGTTTGTAGTTTTTGTTGGTTGTCGCATCAATTCACGGTAAAATACTACTTTCATTAATGAAAGCTGATAAACGTAACTATTACTGATGTTTTATCAATTTCTCTAAGCCAATTTAAATACTCGAGTAATCATAACAAATGGCATCATCTTCAGAAAAATCAGCGGTAATCTCTTCCTCTGATTCAAGCCAAGCAACGGCGTGGCAAAACTTTAAGCGCCTTGTTAGCTACGCGAAACCCTATAAGTTAGGTTTTATTGCCGCGATAATAGGCATGCTCGGTTATGCCTCAATAGATGTTTATTTTTTATCGAAACTACAGCCTTTGATCGATGATGGTCTTGCTGGTGAAAATGATAACTTTATGAAATGGGCTCCTTTATTTATTGTCTGCGCTTTTATTGTGCGCGGAATAGCTCATTTTATTGCTAATTACTGTCTTGCTTGGGTGGGCAATAATGTTGTTTCTGATTTAAGGCAAAAACTATTTGAACACATTATGGCTATGCCGGTGGCTTTTCATGATCAGCAATCAACGGGCGCGCTTATCTCTAAAATAACGTTTGATACCGAGCAAGTATTGAATTCTGTTAGTAAATCTATCTTAACAATTGTTCAGCAAAGCGCCTTTGTACTTGGTTTATTGGGCTTGATGTTTTATATGAGCTGGCAATTATCATTAATATTCTTACTTATTACCCCTGCTATTGCTGTTATTGTTAGTGTGGTCTCTAAGCGCTTTCGTAAAGTCAGTAAAAATATTCAAGGGGCAATGGGGGAAGTTACCACCGCGGCGGAGCAAACCTTTAATGCTCATAAAGTTGTATTAACCTTTGGTGGACAACAGCGAGAATTTTCCCGTTTTGCCAAAATCAATAAACATAACCGTCAACAACGGATGAAAATGATGGCGACTAAATCAGCCAGTGTGCCTATCATTCAGGTGATTGCTTCTTTTGCTTTAGCCTTTGTTTTTTATGCTATAACTTCTGACACTTTAAGTGAAAGTATAACTCCTGGTACCTTTACTAGTGTTATAGCTTATATGACCATGCTGCTTAGACCGTTAAAAATGCTGACTAATGTTAATGCTGAATTTCAGCAGGGTATGGCGGCTTGTGTCAGTATATTTTCGATTCTCGATCATGAAAAAGAAAAGGATACCGGTGAGCAGTCATTAGATAAAGCCTCTGGTACTTTGTCTTTTAATCATGTTGATTTTTCCTATGACGCTATCGATACAGAAGAAGATAGTGATGGTAAACAGCAGAGTAAACTTGCTTTAAGTGATCTATGTTTTGAGTTGTCTCCAGGTGAAACCCTAGCTTTAGTAGGTCGTTCTGGCAGTGGTAAATCAACCGCTAGCTCATTATTATTACGCTTCTACGATACCTCTAGTGGCGAAATATTAATTGATGATACTAATATAGAGCAGTTTAAATTAAAGGATTTACGTAAACAGTTTTCTTATGTTTCTCAACAAGTTGTGCTTTTTAATGATACTTTGGCCAATAACATCGCCTACGGTAAACCTGAGGCAACTGAAACTGAAATTATTGCCGCAGCAAAGAGTGCTCATGTAATGGAGTTCGCTGAGCAGATGAGCCATGGCCTTGAAACCAATATAGGTGAAAATGGTGCTTTACTCTCCGGTGGACAAAGGCAACGTGTTGCTATCGCTCGCGCTTTATTATGCGATACACCATTTTTAATTTTAGATGAAGCGACCAGTGCTTTAGATACAGAATCTGAACGTCATATCCAAGATGCACTACAAACATTACAACAAAATCGCACCTCCATTGTTATTGCTCATCGTTTATCGACCATTGAAAATGCCGATAAAATTATTGTTATGGACCAGGGTAAGATTGTGGAGCAAGGTAACCACAAAAGTTTGCTGGCAAAACAGGGGGCTTATGCACAATTGCATAGCTTTCAGTTTGAGTAAGGTAAGCTTGTTATGCGCTTAATCGAAAAGGTGTGGTTTAATAGCCACCCAGCCAAGTGTTTATTAGTACCACTTTTATTACCTCTGTCACTGTTATTTTGGTTAATCAGTTCACTAAGGCGCCTCAGTTATAAATTAGGTGTCGCCAAATCGGGGCTATTAAGCAAACCTGTTATCGTTGTTGGCAATATAGGTGTTGGCGGTAATGGTAAAACTCCTGTTGTTATTTACCTTATTGAGTTGACCCGCTCTTTGGGATTAACACCTGGAGTTATTTCTCGTGGTTATGGCGGTCAGGCACCACACTACCCTTATTTAGTCGATTCAAACTCAACCGCTGTAGAGGCGGGTGATGAACCAATACTTATTCAACAACGCTGTCAGGTACCTGTTGCTGTTGGCAGTGATCGCATTGCTAGCGCCGAGTTACTGATAAAACATGGTTGCGATATTATTATCAGCGATGATGGTTTGCAGCATTATCGTTTACAGCGCCAAGTAGAATTGATTATTGTTGACGGTAAACGTTTATTTGGTAATGGTTTATTATTACCTGCTGGCCCGCTTCGAGAAGGACAGTGGCGTTTAGCTACAGGTGACTTAGTCATTTATAATGGTAAAGTTTCAGATAGCACTAATCACTCTTTTCAATCTATAGATATGACACTAGCTCCGACAGAACTTTGTAATTTACAAACAGGAGATCGTATTGCCTTATTTGATTTTATTGAGTCTCATGCCTGTGTAAATGCTATTGCCGGTATTGGCGCACCACAACGATTTTTTGATACCTTAACAAACTATAACTTTGTAATAGAGAAGCAACAAAGTTTTGTTGACCATCATAGTTTTACCCTTGCTGACTTCAAAAAATTTGATGATAATATGCCGTTATTAATGACAGAAAAAGATGCGGTGAAGTGCCGAGACTTTTGTAAGTCTAATTGGTGGTACTTACCTGTTGATGCAACGTTTAGTCAAACAGACCAACAAGTACTACAAGATAAAATTAAAGCCGCAATTTAACGTGGCGTTCATAAATAAAAATGAGAAATGATTATGGCTTTTGATACAAAATTAATGGAAATCCTTGCCTGCCCAGTATGTAAGGGGAAGTTAGATTACGATAAAACAGCGAAAGAGCTTATTTGTCATTTTGATCGTCTAGCTTATCGTATTGAAAAAGATATTCCAGTGTTACTTGAAGGTGAAGCGCGTGAAATCACAACAAGCCAGTCAACTGAGCAAGGTAGCTAGTTATGTCTGTCAGCGATACCCAGGTGAAAAACCAAGCTGTAAATAAGATGGCAACTGAAGCGTCTGACTTCATTGTTGTCATTCCAGCAAGATATCAATCATCGCGTTTACCCGGTAAAGTTTTGGCCGATATCAATGGCAAGCCGATGATCCAATGGGTTGTTGAAAAGGCGCAACTAAGTGGTGCGCGCAAAGTTATTGTTGCGACTGACAATGATGAAGTTGCCGCCGTGGTTAATAGCTTTGGCGCTGAAGTTTGTAAAACTCGGGCTGATCATCAATCGGGTACAGAGCGTCTCGCTGAAGTCATGAAGCAATATCAATTTAGTGATGATGAAATTATAGTTAATGTGCAAGGTGATGAGCCTTTTATTCCCCCTGAGAATATTGCTCAAGTGGCTAATAATTTAGCTAATCAGCAACAAAGCCGAAATAAAGCCCGTATGTCGACCTTGGCTATTAATATCAGCTCTGTTGATGAAGCATTTAACCCTAATGCCGTTAAAGTTATACTTGATAAAGATGGTTATGCTTTGTATTTTTCTCGTGCGACTATCCCGTATGATCGAGAACGATTTTTAACGGCTAAGGCGAGTACAGAAGAAAACATTAAGGCTATTGGTGATTTCTATTTAAGACATGTAGGTATTTATGCGTATCGTGCCGGTTTTATTAAAGATTATGTTAATTGGCCAACGAGTGAACTAGAGCAAGTTGAGGCCCTTGAACAATTAAGAGTTTTATATCAAGGCGAGAGAATTCATGTTGCGGTAGCTAATAGCCATGTGCCTGTTGAGGGGGTTGATACCCCAGATGATTTAGCCAAAGCTAGGGCGTATGCCGCTAGTTTAAGTTAATACTTTATAAGTAAACACTAGCGAGAAAGTGACTTCAAGTTCAAGACTGTCATTCCCGAAGTATCTTGTCAGGAATCTATTACTGATTACTGTGCCAATACTGGATCTTCGACTAGACACTTCGAAGATGACAAATTTTATGTTTAGGTTAAGTCATTCTAAATCAAATTAATTTAACGATGTTAGTGGATACCGAGAAAGCTCCCAGGGCGAGTACCTAATAAAAAGAAAAGGCTTGCATGCAGCGTTATTTTTGATAAGGACGCTACAGGGATCTAGCTTCTTAGAGAATACAGGAGCTTATTCTCCTGAATAACCATTCTCTGCATCAATGCCTTGCCTCTAAGCCTTTTAAATTCTCGCTGAGCGGGAAAGAACTTAATCAACTTGGTATGATTGTTTGGTTAACTCATCGCGAGTGTTTTGTAAAAAGTTAGCACTAAAATCAACCAAACTGTGTACTGAGCTTGGTAGTTGCTCAATATCGATAGCATCAATCAAGTTTTTCACTTCTAAACCTAATTCGGTATCACCCTCCATTTTCAAACGACGTTGAAAAAATAAGGTGTCTGGGTCTTGTTTACGACCCGCAATCAAAATTAAATCATCACCATTTGCGCTAAAGCTGACATCTTCAGCGATATTGTCATCAGGTGCAGCCATAATTAATTGGTCCTGATCAAAGCTTAACCACCAATCTAACTCTAGGTCGATAATAGATATCTTCAGCCATTTTCCTTGCAAAAATTCGAAATAGCCATCTTCTATTGCTTCATTATAAATAGAATGTAATGCAGGGATTAGCAGAGACTTTTGTGCGCTAAACGGCACAAAACGTAAACTTGGACGTAATATTTTGGGCATCAGTTTGATTAGGTTATTCTTAAAGCTTGAAGGTAACTTTTGCTCAATCCGTGACAATGAAGAGGTTATATTTTTCGTTGTGGCTAATAGCGTTGGGATTTTGAGCATGATTAATTACTCTGATACTGCTTGATGAATGCAGAACATTATAACAAGGCATCAAAATATATTAATATTGCAGATCAAGTTTTCTTTAATATACATCAATAAATTAGATTGGTTAACAGCATACACTGCTGTCAAATAATATTACAAAAATGTTCAGGAGTGGTTATGGAACTACTTTGTCCTGCTGGTAATTTACCAGCACTGAAAACAGCCATAGATAATGGCGCCGATGCGGTTTATATAGGTTTAAAAGATGATACCAATGCACGACACTTTGCCGGGCTTAATTTTAATGATGGCAAATTGGCAAAAGCTGCCGATTATGTACATCAGCGAAGTAAAAAATTGCATATTGCCATCAATACTTTTGCCCATGCAGGTGCTGAACAGCGGTGGAACAAAGCGGTTGATAACGCAGTTGCTATAGGTACGGATGCCTTAATTATTGCTGACTTAGGTGTGCTAGATTACGCCGCAACAAAATACCCAGATGTTGAACGTCATGTTTCCGTACAGGCTTCAACGACTAATATTGAAGCGATAAAGTTCTTTAAAAACAATTTTGATGTATCTCGGGTGGTATTACCAAGAGTATTGTCGGTGCAACAAGTTCGTCAGCTAGCTAAGAGCAGCCCAGTACCTTTAGAGGTTTTTGCTTTTGGTAGCTTATGTATAATGGCAGAAGGGCGTTGTTACTTATCATCTTATATGACCGGCGAATCTCCTAATACAGTGGGTGCCTGTTCACCTGCTAAATATGTACGCTGGCAAGAAACTGATAAAGGTCTAGAGTCGCGCTTAAATGGAGTGCTCATTGACCGTTATCAAAAAGATGAAAATGCTGGTTACCCAACCCTTTGTAAAGGTCGCTTTGAAGTCGAGAATAACGTTTATCATGCCCTTGAAGAGCCAACAAGCCTTAATACCTTAGGGCTAATACCTGAACTGATTAAAATGGGCATAGTGTCGGTTAAAATTGAAGGTCGCCAACGTAGTCCTGCCTACGTTGAGCAAGTGACGAAAACTTGGCGAATGGCACTTGATAGATACCAACAGCAGCCTAATAACTTTGCTGTTGAAGGAGCTTGGATGAATACACTTGCCAATTTATCTGAAGGCTCACAAACCACACTGGGTGCTTATCATCGCAAGTGGCAATAATTGTCAATTACCTTGCCGTTGTATCGTGCAATTTATTTCTCATCAGTACTCACAAATTCTTCGGGAGATAATTTGAACACCCGAAGGATGGCCTGCAAGGCGAAGTACAGGATGTACGGAGTAATGACTAACGTCAACTCCGTGCTTTTTCCTTTAAATTGAAAGATACAACTTAAAGGTGAATAACGATAATACTGATGATAGTCATGAAGTTAGAAAATTTAGGAAACATTATGAAATTCTCTTTAGGGCCAAGTATGTTTTTCTGGCCAAAAAATGAAGTGACAGACTTCTATCAACATGCGAAAGACTCAAGCGCTGATATTATTTACTTAGGTGAAACCGTATGTTCCAAAAGACGCGAACTTAGAGCCAAAGATTGGCTTAGTTTGGCGCAAGAAGTCGCCCAAGACACCAATAAACAAGTAGTTGTTTCAACAATGACTTTGTTAGAATCACCAGCTGAAATTAAGGTATTAAAACGTTTATGTGATAACGGTGAGTTTCTGGTGGAAGCTAATGATTTAAGTGCTGTGCAAATAATGCATGAGTTAAAAATGCCTTTTGTCGCCGGACCAGCTATTAATTGCTACAACTTATCTACCCTTAAATTTTTACTCAAACAAGGCATGAGCCGTTGGTTAATGCCGGTAGAGCTGAGTGGTGATTGGCTCAAAATAATTTTGCAGCAGGCCATTGATGCCGGTATTCGCCAGAAATTTGAATGTGAAGTCTTTTCTTGGGGATATCTGCCGTTAGCCTATTCTGCCCGTTGCTTTACTGCTCGCTCTGAAGACAAGGCAAAAGATGATTGTGAATACAGCTGTATTAAATATCCACAAGGTCGCCAGATGAATAGTCGTGAAGGTGAACAAGTTTTTGTGCTTAATGGTATTCAAACTATGTCGGGTTACCAGTATAATCTTATTAATGAAATGCCAGCCCTTGATGAAATGGGAGTTGATATTGCCCGAATTAGTGCCGATAGCACCACAGCCTTTATTCAGCTTGATAACTTTAGAGCGCAACTCCTTAACCCTTTGAGAAAAGAGCTTGATGGCGTTGCTGAATGTAATGGCTTTTGGCATAAAATTGCCGGCATGTCCGTGGCTTAATACGATTATTAGCGATAGCTAACGCAACTTGAGAAGAATGAGAGCACTATGTATACCCTAAACTTGAAGCAAATGACCCAGCAAGAATTCCTCGATGAATATTGGCAGAAAAAACCGGTAGTAATTCGCCAAGGTTTTAAAGACTTTGTCGATCCAATTGCTGCTGATGAATTAGCAGGTCTTGCTATGGAAGAACAAATAGAGTCGCGGTTGGTTCATAAAACAGATGGCCAATGGCAAGCGGCGTTCGGCCCATTTGAAAGCTATGAACACTTAGGCACGCAAGACTGGTCGCTTGTGGTGCAAGCCCTTGATAACTTCTCTGAAGAAGCAGCAGAAATCATTGAAGCATTTCGCTTTCTTCCTCATTGGCGCTTAGATGATTTAATGGCAAGTTTTGCTATGCCTGGCGGTAGCGTCGGTCCTCATATGGATAACTATGATACCTTTATTTGCCAAGGCTCAGGTAAGCGTCATTGGCGCGTTGGCGATAACGGTCAGCACATAGAGTTTGCTGCGCATGAGGCGTTACTACATGTCGAGCCATTTGAGGCTATCATTGATGTAGAACTCGAAACTGGTGATATCTTGTATATTCCCCCAGGGTTTCCCCATGAAGGTATTTCCCTTGATACCTCAATGAGCTTTTCGGTTGGTTTTCGCGCTAATTCAGCGGTAAGCGTACTTAGCGCTTTTGCTGATCATTTAATCGATAATGAAAAAGGCAATAAGTTATTAACGGATGCTAATAGACAGGTTGTTAGCCACAGCGGTGAAGTGACTAATGAGGATTACGCCAGTATTAAAAACCAAATTCAGCGCTTACTTGATGATGAGGCGAGCTTTAAAACCTTTACCGGTCAGTTTTTAACGGCGGCAAAACATGATCTTGATACTTTATTGCCTGATGAACCGTTTGAGCTAACTGAAGTCAGTAACTTGCTAAACAGTCATGCGATTAAACGTTTAGGTGGTTTACGAGCCTTCTATTTTGAAGATACCATTGAACAAGGTCTGTGTTATATCAATGGCACGGAGTTGGCTTTTTCAAACGATATCGCTAATGGGGTAAAATTACTTTGTGACAAAGTGATGTTAAAACCTGACGATCTTAGCGCGTGGAGCCATAATGCCGCCTTTGTTGAATTAGCAACTGAGCTATTAAATCAAGGTTATTGGTATTTAGCTGAAGCCGAGTAACTAATAGTAACTAATAGCAACTAAGCTAGCTTGCTTATTCGGCCTAGTTAACTATCACTGCGGTTATTGTTGCTAAAAGTGAGCATCGACATAGTCACTTTTAGCGCTTTATTGTATACGAATAATACTTTACAGTTATTGGTCATAGTAAAGTTAAAGGTGATTTTTCTTGTTTGATTAAAACAAAATGAGATTAGTTATTGCTTGTTGATTAACAATGCGGATAATGACGCTTTTCTTCTTTCTTAAAATAATCTCACTGGTATTATGCGCCTAGATAAATTCATTTGTAAAAGTACAGAGCTGACCCGAACCGAAGCCAAGAAGGTACTAAAAAGCGGGGAAGTGCGGGTTAATGGTGAAGTAGCTAAAAATGCTGCTATGCAAGTTCATGAAAATAATACTATAACCATTGATGGCCAAGTGCTTATCGCGCGTGGCTCACGCTATTATATTTTACATAAAGTCGTTGATAGCATTTGCTCAAATATTGATGAAGTGTATCCCTCGGTCCTTAACTTCATTGAAGTCGACAAAGCCTTTGACCTACATATTGCCGGACGGTTAGATGCTGATACCACAGGTTTAGTGCTTATTACTGATGATGGTCGTTGGTCGCATAATGTCATATCACCTAAAAAGCAGTGTCAGAAAACTTATCGGGTATGGCTACGTAATGAAATTAACGATGAAAAATTGGCAGACTTAGTTACTAAATTTGAACACGGTCTTCAGCTTCAAGGTGAAGATTCACTCACTAGGCCGGCAATATTAATGCGGGTAGAAAAAGAAGACCTGGTTGATGAAATGTCATACAGAAGCGAAGTATTATTAACGATTACCGAAGGTAAATATCATCAAGTAAAACGTATGTTTGCGGCGGTAGGAAATAGGGTAGTGGCATTACACAGAGAACAGATAGGGCGCATAACGCTTGGTGATTTAGCGCCAGGTGAGTGGCGAGCATTAACTGCTGTGGAAATCGCTCAATTTTTATAGTTGAATATAGCTACAGATATTGATCTTTATTCTTGTGAAAATGTAATGAGTAAAGTTTGTTACTTTACTCATTAGCAAAACAATAATTCATTACTATTTTTTATTTAACGCATTAAACTTAGCCATCTGCTCTTCGGTAGCAGGTAATTGATGTTTCTCTTTCCATTCACTGTAAGGCATACCATACACTTGTTCACGCGCGGTATCGATATCCACGTCAACAGCTAATTTTTCAGCTTCCTGCACTGTCCATTTGCTAAAACAATTACGGCAGAAGCCTGCTAGATTCATTAACTCAATATTTTGCACGTCTTTACGTGAGTCTAAGTGTGCAAGTAAACGGCGAAATACTGCCGCTTGAATTTCTATTTCTTTATCCATGTTATTAACCTTCTTACAGTAATGTATGTTTTGGCTTATACCTCGCTATTATCACGGCTATAGGTATCTATTTTTTCGATTGACTAACGGCCTCATCGGCGGGTTTAGTGGGATCAAAACGTCTGATTTGTACAACCATGCCTATATATGGATGATCAAAATAATGAATCTCACCAGTGATCACTCGTCGATTTTGTTTAAAGGATATCACCTGATTTTTATTTAACGACATCTCAGTGCTAGTTTTATCTTTAGTTAATCGCGATGATTTATTCGTTGGCTCGACCATGTTTAACTCAGTATTGATATAAAGATAATGATCTAAATGTACCTTGAAAAGCCCATCTATCGACCAAGGCTGTAGTGGCGCTTTGATGACAGCTTGTTTCTCGGCTGAGTTATTCATAGTTAATAGCGTTTCTTGAACGTTAATATCCGCGGATAGCTGGGCAACAATTTTTTTAATTTCTTCTTGGTTATATTTTAACTCATTAGTGTCATTAGCACTTGTATTAGTATCACTTACCTTAGTATCGTTACTTTCAGCTTTATCAAAGAGGGCGAACTGCTGGAAAATACTTTCAAGCTGTCGCTGTTTGGCTTGCAGGCGTAGCTGCTCAATTATTGGTAGTTCAGTTGTGGATAATTCACTGCTTACTTGTGTATTTTTAATAGCCAAACCAGAGGATGCATGCTGACTATTGGTTTCCATGGCATCATCTATAGCTGCATTTTCGGCGACTGGAGAGGCTTGATTAATCACTACCCCAGTTTGGCTGATAAGCGCTTCTGCTTGTTGCCTTTGTGCTAAAATAGCCTGTATTTCAAGAGCCTGCTGCTCAGCGTCTTGTTTGGTTAGTGCCTGTTTATACTTTAGTGCTAAGTTATCTCCGGCATATAATTGCATCGCTTTAGCTTTTCTTCTCGTTTCGCCAATTTGTCGCCAACCTAAATGTAATACTGGTGAATAATTACGTGAGCGTTTAATGCGATTAGCGATAGACTTTAAGCGTAATGAATTTTGGCTAATTAAATAAGGCTGTTCACTTGCCCACGTTATATCACCATTTTCATCGGCGCTCCATTGCTCAATGCCATTGACTCGATTTGCTAATTTATCGACAGCAAAGCCATCAATATTGAACTGTGCAAGTTGTTGAGCTGTTAAGTGTTGCTGGAAAAAATCAGCCGGAATGACACACAATGCGGCTTGTTTTTTACTGGGGTATTGGTCATACACAGGCAGTTCAATATCGGCATATTGCACCTGATAACTTGGTTGTGTGAGGCCTTGCTCAGATAAATCTGTATCTGTTGCTAATTCAGTGACAGATAAATTCGCTGACGAGCTAGCTATTTCGTGGCTGTCGTTATCTGTCTTAACTGCTTGAATATCATTAATTTCACTTTCTTCAATATTACCTTCATCAACACTAATATAAGTATTAATATCAGTTATTTCCTCTGGCCACAGGCTGTAGACAGCATAAGAAATATCATAAATTGGTTTCAACTCGGGTTGCTGACAGTTGGGCAGTAATTGTTTTAATGAGCTTATATCAGGTTGCAAGTAAGGCGTTAATAAATCAAAAGCACGGCGCTTTTTAGCACTCAGTTCTCTTGAGGCAAATTGCTCGGAATTCTCTGATTTTTTTGAAAGATGTTTGAAAAGGATAATTTCAATTTCAAACCAACGGGCTGGCTCTTCTGTTGGCGTACTAGTGCTATGCGCAGCAATAGAATGGTGACTTGTTAATAAGCATAATGAAGTTAATGCAGAGGTAATAAAAAAAGGGTATTTCATTAAAAGTCCATGTTTTAAGGCAATATGATATCTGTTATAAATTGTCTTTTAAGCCAATGTTTTGTATTTCAGCAGGTAATAATACTGACTTGAGCAAAGAACGTTTAGCTAAAACGCCACTTGCTCAAGTTTACCATCATAAGTATTTATTTGGCTAAGTCATTTAATATATTCGCAATTAAGGTAAAACGTTTTTGCGTATCGTCATTGGCTTTAACAAATTTCAACTTACTGGCGCCAGCCATACTGTATACCGCGGGATTTTTTTGAATTAAGCCAATAATTAACATAGGGTCAACACTGGTATTATTACTAAACTCGATTGAGCCACCCGTGGCACTTGCCTCAATGCGAGATATACCAATGGTTTGCGCTTTAAGGCGAAGTTTGGCTATCTGAACTAAATTTTTGCTCTGTTGTGGTAATAAACCGAATCTATCGATTAATTCTACTTGTATATCATCGAGTTCCCTTTTGTTTTTACAACTAGCAATGCGTTTATACAAACTTAATCGAAGGCTTACGTCAAAAATATAATCATCGGGAAGTAATGCTGGTATGCGTAGTTCTATTTCAGTTTGCGCTGACATTACTTGATCTAATGAAAGTTGCTTACCGTCTTTAAGTGCGGCAACGGCTTGATCAAGCATTTCCATATACAAACTAAAACCAACCTGGCTCATTGAGCCACTTTGATCTTCCCCGAGTAACTCACCCGCGCCACGAATTTCTAGATCATGGGTTGCTAAGGTAAAACCAGCGCCTAAATCTTCAAGAGAGGCAATCGCTTCTAAACGTTTTTTAGCATCTTTAGTAATACGCTTTTCATGAGGCGTTAACAAATACGCATACGCTTGATGATGTGAGCGACCAACACGGCCACGCAGTTGATGTAATTGCGCTAAACCAAGATGGTCAGCTCTGTCCATAATGATCGTATTGGCGCTGGGTACATCGATACCTGTTTCAATAATAGTGGTACAAACAATTACGTTAAATCGTTGATGATAAAAGTCGCTCATGATGCGTTCAAGCTCACGTTCACGCATTTGTCCATGAGCAGTAACCACTCTCGCTTCAGGCACTAAAGCTTGAATGTCAGCAGCGGTTTTATCAATGGTATCGACATGGTTATGTAAGAAGTACACCTGACCACCACGTAGGGTTTCACGCAAAACAGCTTCTCTTATTAAAGCTTCATCATACTCACGGACAAAAGTTTTTACCGCAAGGCGTTTGGCTGGTGGTGTAGCAATAATAGATAAATCACGCATACCGCCCATGGCCATATTTAGGGTACGAGGAATAGGGGTTGCCGTTAGTGTTAAAATATCAACGTTACTGCGTAGCTGCTTAATCTTTTCTTTTTGTTTAACACCAAATCGATGTTCTTCATCAACAACAAGTAGACCTAAATCTTTATACTTTATACTATTTTGCAGTAGTTTATGGGTGCCGATAAGGATATCTATTTGGCCTGATTCAACTCTGGCGATAACCTCTTTTTGCTCTTTAGCTGTTTTAAAGCGTGATAAAACCTCAGTTACCACCGGCCAGTTGGCAAATCTGTCTCTAAAGTTTTCATAATGTTGTTGGGCTAATAATGTTGTTGGAACAAGTATGGCGACTTGCTTACCATCGTTTACGGCGACAAAAGCGGCCCGCATAGCCACTTCGGTTTTACCAAAACCAACATCACCACAAACAAGCCTATCCATGGTCTTAGGTGACATCATATCGCTAACTACGGCATTAATCGTTTGTTTTTGGTCGAAGGTTTCTTCGAAGCCAAAGCTATCACTAAAAGCTTGGTAGTCTTGCTTATCTCTTTTGAAACTATAACCGTGATTACTGGCGCGTTTGGCGTAAATATCGAGTAATTCGGCAGCGACATCACGGACTTTTTCCGCCGCTTTTTGCTTAGCTTTACTCCAAGTATCATTGCCTAACTTATGTAACGGAGCATGATCACTATCCGCGCCTGAATAGCGACCAATTAAGTGTAAAGAACTTACCGGAACATAAAGTTTGGCATCATTAGCATAACTAAGCACGAGAAATTCGGTGACTATACCACTGTTTTCAATGGTTTGAAGACCTAAATATCGACCAATTCCATGCTCAATATGAACAACGGGTTGACCTATGGTTAGCTCTGCAAGGTTTTTAAATAAGGCATCGGCTTGTAAGTCTTGTGCTTTTGTACGTCGACGAGCTTGTGATACGTGATCGCCTAGTAATTCTGCTTCAGTAACCAAGGCAATAGCATTTTTGCTACTTACTCCTTTTGCTTGAAAGGCAAAACCTTGGGTTAAGCTATTTACCGTGATACCAATAGTGTCCGTTGCGTTGATAAAATCATCGATACTGTTAAATTGAGCCGGTTTGATATTGTCACGTTCAAGTAGCTCAAGCACACTTTCACGACGACCTTGGCTCTGGGCAATAAACAGTACTTTGCTTGGCGTGTCTTTACTGCCAATAAATTGATTTATTAATTCAAAAGGCTGTTTTAACTTATGATTAATCGTTAAATCGGGCAGGGGTTTAACATCAAAGTGTATTTCACTGCTTTTACTTTTAGTTTCAACGCTCTTTATCTCGTCATTAGCTTCGTTCTCACTTTCAGTCTTGCTTGTAGCTACTAAGGCTGGTTTGGCGATAGTGATACGATCAAAAGGTTTGAGCGCGCTGTAAAGTTGAGCTTCAGTTAAAAATAATTGCTCAGGAGGCAATAAAGGGCGAGTAGGGTCGTAACGCCTGTTTTCATAACGATAATCAATATCAAGCCAGTACTGAGTTAAAGAGTGCTCAATATCCCCACTAATAACAACGAGCGTATTTTCAGTTAAATAGTCACAAAGCGTATTGCTTAACGTGCTAATTTCTTTATTGAGGTTTTGTTTATTATCAAAGAAAAGGGGTAGGTAATATTCAATACCAGGCGGCAAAATACCATTACTGACTTGATGATAAACAGACTCTTTATGAATATTGCCGGTAAACTGTTCACGAAATTGACTACGAAATAAATTGATTCCTGCTTCATCAATGGGAAATTCGTGCGCAGGCAGTAAGTTTATTGCTTCAATCTTTTCTTTTGAACGTTGGCTTTCGGGATCAAAAAGTCTGATTTCGTCAATTTCATCATCAAAGAAATCTAAACGAAAGGGTTTGTTACTACCCATAGGAAAAAGATCTAAAATAGCACCACGTGCTGAAAATTCGCCATGCTCTAATACTTGGTCAACATTACGATAACCACTCGCTTCTAGCGCTTGTCGCATTTCATGTAAATCTTTTTTATCACCTTTTTTTATTATTAAACTGTTTGCTTCAATGTACTGTTTTGGCGCTAGTTTCTGTACTAGCGTGGTTACCGGCACAATGATAATACCAGACTCCATACGAGATAATTGGTACAAGGTAGATAGACGCTGAGAAATAATGTCTTGATGAGGAGAAAAATTATCATAAGGTAGCGTTTCCCAATCGGGAAATAAGCAAATGCTGACTTTATTCAGCTTATCATTTTTGGCTAAACTGAGTAACTCTTGTTCAATTTTTAGTGCCTGAGGTGTATTACTAGTTATCAGTAGTATAGGAGTTAGTGCCGTTTTTGCCGCTTGATATAAGGCAAAACTACTACTGCTACCATGTAAATTATGCCAGCTTTTTTTATCGGGGTTTTTACCACGGCGCTTTGCCAATACTGGGGTTAATAGGTTAGTTGCTTTGCTCATGATTTCCTTACACTAATAACTGGCGATATTCATTACCGCAAATTTAATACCGCTATTCTAATTAAGCGTTGGCTAAAGCGCTAGTAGATAAATGTTTTAGTTGTATTTATTGCCAACATTAATAGCGGTTTTTCATTTTTCTATGAATCATTACTAAATTGTTTAAGCTATAAAACTACTGTATGATAATGCGAATCATTATCAATAGGGTTTTATTGTGAGTTTTAACTACTTCACTATTCAAACAACTGCGATTAACAGTATTCGACATAAGGTACGTTATGCCGAAGATGAGGATAATCCACAATTACTTTCATTTTGGTTGATGGCAGAGCAAACATTGCTTACTGGTAGCGATATCAATATTGATGAGGATGCGAGATGGCAAATGTACCAAGGTCAATTTCGGTTACTGCTTGATGTTATTTGCGATAACTTAATACCAGAGCATTGGCGTCAACTCTGTTTAGATAACATTTATAGGCCATTAACGGATTTAAACCGTATTAGCCAATGTGAGATAAGCAAAAAACGTTTACGGCATTTATGGCTAGAATTGAATATTACTAGCCAATACTTTCACTGCTAACACGGGAATATATCATTTTTCTAAGGATTATTTTATGAATACACGTATTGAAAAAGACAGTATGGGTGAATTATCTGTACCTGCAGAGGCTTTTTACGCTGCACAAACACAAAGAGCAATTAATAACTTTCCCATCAGTGGTCAAACAATGCCAGAGGAGTTTATTCGGGCATTGTTAATGGTCAAAGCATCAGCGGCTGCGGCTAATATTAAGTTGGGTTTGATTTCAAAAGAACTTGGCCAAGCCATCATTGCCTCGGTGCATGACCTACTTAATTCAGTTAACTTATTGCAGCACTTTCCCGTGGATGTTTATCAAACGGGCTCTGGTACTAGTTCGAATATGAATGCTAATGAAGTTATTGCTCATTTAGCCAGTCTAAAGTTAGCAGAGCCAGTGAGTGCCAATGATCATGTTAACTGTGGGCAAAGCAGTAATGATGTTATTCCAACTACGATTCATACCAGCGCAGCCATTGCTGTAAAGCGTGACTTATTACCCGCTTTAGAAGGGTTAAAACAAACCATTGAGGTAAAAGCACAAGATCTTGATAGTTATGTTAAAACTGGCCGTACTCACCTAATGGATGCCATGCCAGTACGCTTTAGTCAGAGCTTAATGAGTTGGGCTAGTCAAATTGAGCAGAATATCGATTTATTGCGCACTATCCAACCGAAGTTACAATCACTGGCACAAGGTGGTACTGCCGTGGGTACTGGCATTAATGCCCATGTCGATTTTGCTGATGAATTTGCTCGCCAACTCAGCTCAACCACAGGCATAACCTTTAAGGCGGGTGATAACTTCTTTTCTTTGATTGGCACTCAAGATACCGCTGTCGCTTTATCTGGTCAGCTAAAAACGCTGGCTGTATCTATTATGAAAATTGCTAATGATTTACGCTGGATGAACTCTGGCCCGTTAGCCGGTTTGGGTGAAATCGAACTAGAGGCATTACAACCAGGCTCGTCCATTATGCCGGGTAAGGTTAACCCTGTCATTCCAGAGGCTGCCGCTATGGTTGCTGCGCAAGTGATAGGAAATGATGCAGCTATTACCATTGGTGGTCAATCGGGTAACTTTGAATTGAACGTTATGCTACCTATGGTGGCGTTTAATTTACTGAATAGCATTAAGTTACTCAGTAATGTCAGCGAGTTGTTGGCAGATAAAGCCATTGCCAGCTTTACTGTACGAGTCGACAATATAAATACCGCTTTAGCGCGTAACCCCATTTTAGTAACCGCGCTTAATCCGCGAATTGGTTATGCTAAGGCCGCTGAAATAGCAAAATTAGCATATAAAGAAAACCGTCCTATTATTGAGGTTGCCCAAGAAAACACCGAGCTTTCTCGCACCGAATTAGAACAGTTACTGGACCCGACTAAACTAACTTATGGTGGTTTATAAGTTAACCAGCAGTTGCGGATAAATGAAAGAGAGCGCTTCAGCGCTCTTTTTTATAGGAGCACTAAAACTGAGGACAATCAGTTAATATAGACCGTGATGTTGAGGGCTTATTCGGCTGAAAACATGTCAGTAAAATATTGTAATTTAAGTTATCACCGGGGTGGTTTTGTTGTATTATTTTGTCAGGAAAGCAACTGATTTAATAATAAGAATTGATAAAATAGGGATTTTAAATGTTAAAAAACACCATGATTAAGACAATAAGTAATAGTAAAAATAACACTATAAAACTAAGCCTACTAACGTGTTTATGGTTAGCCGTTTCGGCGTGTCAAACGCCAGGCGTTTTGGTGAGTGCTGAGCCAGCGCAATACCCTGAATATATTACTCGTGGTGATATATTACCTATTAATACCATTACCACCATTGATGGTGTGGAAATGAATCTACACCGTAGCGATAAGAAAAAATTAGTGGTGCTTTTTGCGACTTGGTGTTCGGACTCTAATCGTTTAATTACAGCATTAAATAACTCGCCATTACTTAAAGATGAAAACATTGATATCATCGCCATTGCCAGAGAAGAAGACACAGCCACTGTTAAAGCGTGGCGAGATAAACGTGGTATTAAAGTTGCGCTGGCTGTTGATGAAGACCGCAGCATTTATAAAAAATTTGCTGCCGGCGGAATCCCTCGAATTATTAGTGTTGATGAAGACAATGTTGTCATTAAAATGAATTTAGCTGAAGGGCAAGAGCAACTCAGCAATATCATTTGGCAGTAATCGCTCAGTTAATTACTCAGTTAAGTGATAATAACAGTTAAAATAAGCATGTTATGCATCAGCGGATACTGTTGAGCTGATGCTGGTATTGCTATACGGGTTTTCTCGCTTCTTCATCAGAATATTACTTTTTATCTGTTGGTAACTAAATACCAGGATAAAAAGTAATGACATCAACAGTATAATGGTCGGTGCTGGCGCACTATCAATAAAGAAACTCAGGTAAACACCAGTGATTGAGCACAGCACTGAAATAATCACCGCTAAACACAGCATATGGTTAAATTTATTGCTCAGTAAAAAGGCAATAGCCCCTGGCGCTATCAATAATGAAATCACCAATATCATGCCAACAACTTTTAAAGACGCTACAATAGTCAAAGATAAAGTAACCAGTAAACTATAGTGTAAAAATTTGACGGATAAACCGATGGCTTTTGCATGTTGGTGATCAAATATATAAACCACAAGGTCTTTACCTTTAAACGTAATAAAGCAGATAATCGCTATTGAGATGACCGCTGATTCGACAATGTTAGACCAGCTTAACCCCAGCATATCGCCAAATAAAATATGATCAAGATGAACGCCAGTTTCAATTTTACTCATCATCACTAAACCTAAGGCGAACAAACTAGAAAAAACCACGCCCATAACTGTATCTTCTTTGAGACGAGTGTGCTCTTTGATATATCCGGTAGCTAGGGCGCAAAATATTCCTGCAATAAAGGCTCCCACGGCATAAGGGATGGCCATAATATAAGCGATAACAACCCCAGGTAAGATTGAATGTGAAATGGCATCGCCCATTAATGACCAACCTTTAAGTACCAAAAAACATGATAGCAGCGCAGTTGGTATCGCTATCAGTATTACTAATGCGAAAGCTTGCTGCATAAAAGTAAATTGCAAAGGCTCTAATAATAACCCTAACCAAGCACTGGTGAAAAGCGAATCAAACCAAGACATTATTAACCTCTTTGTTATTATTATTGTTTATAATGTTCAGTTCATTCAGTTTAAGTGGATTTAATTTATTTTTGTTAAGGTTATCAATGGCTTTTTTCTTGCTGGCGAGCAAACCATGCTTAGGAGCAAAAAGGAATGCTAAAAAGAAAATAACGGCTTGTAATAACACAATAACGCCACCCGTTGCGCCATCAATAAAGTAACTCAAATATGCACCAAAAAATGCACTGCATGTACCAATAGCAACACTAATCTTAATAACCATTGAAAACCTATCACTAAGTAAATACGCAGTTGCGCCAGGGGTAACTACCATGGCTATTACTAGAAAAGCGCCAACGGTTTGCAAGGCGGCAACGGTCGAGGCACTCAGTAAAGTAAAAAATAGTATTTTAAGAGCTACTGGGTTTAAACCAATGCTACGGGCATGATGCTCGTCAAAAAAAACTACCATCAGGTCTTTCCATTTCAATAATAAAGTCGCCAAAGAAATTCCACCGATTAATACTAATTGCAAGGTATCTTGGGGGGTAATGGCTAAGATGTTACCGAGAACAATAGTTTGAATATTGACAGAGCTTGGTGATATAGACACCATAAATAGCCCTAGGCCAAAAAAGGAAGTAAAGATCAAACCAATAATAGCGTCAACTTTTAGCTTCGATTTTTGATGGAGAAATAACATGGTGGTTGCCGCCAAACCACCGGAAAAAAATGCACCAAGGGCAAAGGGCAGCCCTAACATATAAGCACCAGCAACACCGGGTACGATAGAGTGAGAAAGGGCATCGCCTATTAATGACCAGCCTTTTAACATTAAATACACGGATAAAAAGGCGCAAACCCCGCCAATAAGTGCGCTGACCAACATAGCATTAACCATGTAGTCATAACTAAAAGGGCTTAATAGTTCAGCAATCATTGCTTAACCTCTGCACTGACAGGGTCTACTTGGTTCGTATCTGGGTTAGTTAACTGGCTTCCTAGTTGACTACTTAATTCACTATTATCTTGTTCACCATAAAGCACTACTGGTCGTTCATCATCCGATAAAATAGTTACTTGCCTCGCATCATCATCTTTATGAAGGGTTTCACCAGCTAAGACGAAATGGCGTAAAACTCCGCCAAAAGCTTTTTGTAGATTTTCTTGGGTAAATACTTGCTTGGTTAGACCTTGTGCTAAAATGGTCTGTTTGATTAACACTGTTCGGTCACAAAATTCCGGCACACTACCTAAATTATGTGTCGATACTAAAATGATCTTTCCTTCAGCGCGTAGGCCCCTCAGTAGAGCCATTATTTGCTCTTCCGTTTGTACGTCGATGCCAGTAAAGGGCTCATCAAGTAAGATAACCTGACTTTCTTGTGCTAATGCTCTGGCAAGGAATACCCGCTTTTTTTGACCACCGGAGAGTTCGTTGATTTGACGGTGACGATACTTACTCATATTCACGCGGGCTAATGCTTGCTCTACTTGTTGGTAGTCATTTTCTTTTGCTTGTCTGAACATATTCATATGACCATAGCGACCCATCATAACGACGTCTTCAACTAAAATAGGGAAGTGCCAATCAATTTCTTCACTTTGCGGTACATAAGCCACTAAATTTTTTTTTAATGCCTGCTTAACTGATTGCCCCAATATTTCGACACTGCCCTGACTTAGGGAAACAAAGCCCATAATGGCTTTAAACATGGTTGATTTTCCGCTGCCATTAATACCTACTAACGCGGTAATTGAGCCGATGGGCAAGAAGAAGCTAGCATTTGATAATGCGCAATGACCATTGTTATAACTGACACTAATATTGTTAACCTCTAAACCGTTCATTATTGTTGTAATCCTTGACTGATAGTGGTTAAAGTCACTTTAAGTAAGGCTATGTAATTGGGAACAGGACCTTGTTGATTGCTTAATGAGTCGACATAAAGCACGCCGCCATAATGTATGTTAGTCGCCCTAGCAACTTGTTGAGCTGGTTTAGCAGAAACGGTACTTTCACTGAAAATAGTAGTTATGTTGTGCGCCTTTATCTTATCTATTACTTGTCTTATTTGTTGAGGTGTACCTTGAGCATCGGCATTAATGGGCCATAAATACAGCTCTTTTAATTGATAGTCTCTCGCGAGGTAACTAAAGGCGCCTTCGCTAGTTACTAACCAACGTTTATCGTGTGGAATTAAGCTGATTTGCTGTTTTAATGGCGCCAGTGCCGCTTGTAACTTTGCGGTATATCTTTTGGCGTTGTTATTATAAGTCTCAGTATTTTCTGGATCGTGTTTAACTAAGGCTGCGCGGATATTGTCAATATAAATGTTAGCATTATCAGCCGACATCCAAGCGTGGGGATTAGGTTTGCCTTTGTATGGACCAAGACCAATGCCTAAAGGGGTGATGTTATTGCTGACGACTTCTCTTGGAATGCCATTTAGGTTATTAAAAAACTTCTCAAACCAGCGTTCTAAATTTAAGCCATTGTATAAAATTAAATCAGCATCGTGAGCTCGACGGATATCACTGGGAGTTACTTGATAATTATGAATTTCAGCATTGGCCTTTGTCATCGACTCAACCTGAGCTGCCTCACCGGCAATATTTTTTGCTATATCGGCAATAATGGTAAAACTGGTGAGAACTTTAAATTTTTTTGCCGGCTGTGCCATTGTCATATTGCTACTTGTTAGTAACACAAATAACAGAAACGGATAAAAAATGCGCGCCATACATCTTCCTTTAAGATGAGTAGAGAAGGAAATTCATGTTAACAGCTAATTATAAAACCATCAATGCAAATAGTAATCATTTTCATTTATGGTTGTGTTTGATGATCTTTTAATTTCGATTTTTGAATTATAAATACATAAACTTAATCGTAGGAATATTTTGACACTAGAATATATTTTTTGACTTTACAAAGCCTGACAACTAAACCTAATAAGTAGTTAGTTGAGTAAGCTAACTAGGTAAGTAAAGTGTTAAATTTTAAATGGCATTTAGCTATATCAACCAAATCAAGGAAGAAAAATATGAAGAATCAGTTAAAGGTACTTTCTAAAGCGTTATTTACTGCATCGTTAGCAATACTTTTGTCTATAAGTACAGTTGTAACTCATGCTAAAGACATCTCAGCAACACAGGCTGTTCAAACGGCTGCTGTCGAGCAACAAGCAATTGTCAATATTAATAAGTCAACATTTGAGCAATTAGTTACTTTAAAGGGCATAGGAGAAACAAAAGCTCAGGCTATTATTGTATATCGTCAACAAATTGGTGCTTTTAAATCAATAAGTGATCTCACTAAGGTCAGCGGCATTGGTGAAAAAGTTATTGATCAAAATAAGACAAGATTAAGTATTTGAAAAAAATATTAAATTTATCTGTCACAAGCCAGCTTCTGCTGGTTTTTTTATGACCCCTTTACGGCGTGGAGAAGCCGGTACCATTGCGATATAAAGTATTTTAGTGACTATTGAGTTATAAAAGCCTGATGCCTTTATTACTTTTGGTTATATCGAATACGTTTCTTATATGGAAATTTAATCTCTTTATGGCATTATAAGCTTATTAATTTTTCATAAAGTTTGTATTAGCAATGAATTTAACCCATTTAAAAAAACTTGAAGCCGAGTCTATCCACATTTTTCGTGAGGTAGCGGCTGAATTTGATAACCCGGTAATGTTGTACTCTGTCGGTAAAGATTCGGCAGTATTATTACATTTGGCTCGTAAAGCCTTTGCCCCAGGTAAAATTCCTTTCCCGTTATTGCATGTTGATACCAACTGGAAGTTTAAAGAAATGATCGCCTTTCGCGATAAAATAGCGAAAGAGTATGGCTTTGAGTTGCTCGTACATCAAAACCCTGAAGGTATTGAGATGGGTATGGGTCCATTTACGCACGGTAGTGCGACTCACACCGATGTAATGAAAACTCAAGGTCTAAAACAAGCCCTTAATAAATACGGTTTTGATGCTGCCTTTGGTGGCGCTCGTCGTGATGAAGAAAAATCACGTGCAAAAGAGCGTGTTTATTCTTTTCGTGATGAAAATCACCGTTGGGATCCAAAAAATCAGCGCCCAGAATTGTGGAATATCTACAATGGTAAAGTACATAAAGGCGAAAGCATCCGTGTTTTCCCGTTATCAAACTGGACGGAGCTTGATATCTGGCAGTACATCTACTTAGAAAGTATTCCTATTGTGCCGCTTTATTTAGCCAAAAAACGTCCGGTAGTAGAGCGTGATGGCACTTTGATCATGGTTGATGATGATCGTATGCCTATTGGTGACGATGAAGAAATTCAAATGAAGAGTGTACGTTTTAGAACATTAGGTTGTTACCCGTTAACGGGCGCTGTTGAGTCAACAGCGGATACCTTACCTGAAATTATTCAAGAAATGTTATTAACCAAAACCTCTGAGCGGCAAGGACGAGTGATAGATCACGATAGCGCTGGCTCAATGGAGAAGAAGAAAATGGAAGGCTACTTTTAAGCCGAAAATTTACTTTATAACACTATTTTTTGACGTGAATTGATAAAAAATTTCCAAAGGACAACTTATGAGTCACCAATCAGACTTAATCGAAGAAGATATTCAAGCTTATTTAAAGCAACATGAAAATAAAGAGTTAGTACGTTTCTTAACGTGTGGCAGTGTCGATGATGGTAAAAGCACCTTAATCGGTCGTTTACTGCATGATTCAAAGATGATCTTTGAAGATCAGCTTGCTGCCATTGAAAAAGATTCAAAAAAATCCGGTACCACGGGTGAAGCTATCGATTTAGCGTTATTAGTGGACGGTTTACAGTCTGAGCGTGAGCAGGGCATTACCATTGATGTTGCTTATCGTTATTTCTCTACTGATAAACGTAAATTTATTATCGCCGACACGCCAGGTCATGAGCAATATACTCGTAATATGGCTACAGGTGCCTCAACCTGTGATATTGCCATTATCTTGATTGATGCCCGCTACGGCGTGCAGGTGCAAACCCGTCGTCACTCGTTTATTTGTTCATTGTTAGGCATTAAACATATTGTTGTTGCCGTTAATAAAATGGATTTAGTTGACTATTCTCAGGAACGCTACCAAGCCATTAAAAAAGAGTACCGTGAATTTACTGAGTCATTGGAGTTTTCTGACGTTCGCTTTATCCCTATGTCAGCATTAAATGGCGATAATGTGGTTGAAGAAAGTGAAAATATGCCTTGGTATCCAGGCGCTACTTTGATGAAATTGCTTAATACCATTGATGTTAAGGCAAAAGAAGAGTTCACTCAATTTCGTTTCCAAGTGCAACTTGTTAACCGTCCTAATCTCGACTTCCGTGGTTTTGCTGGTACTGTTGCTTCAGGTCATGTACTGGTTGGCGATACCATAGTGGCACTGCCATCAGGTAAAGAAAGTGTCGTTAAAGAAATTGTGACCTTTGATGGCAACTTAGATCGTGCGGATAAAGGTATGGCGGTAACGCTAACCCTTGAAGATGAAATTGATATCAGTCGCGGCGAAATCATTGTTAAAAAAGGCTGTTTACCTACTTCAGCAAAAGAGTTTAGTGCTACAGTCGTCTGGATGCATGAAAATGAACTCGAGCCGGGTCGAGAATACTATATCAAGCACGGCAGTAAAATGACTACTGGTCATGCGATAAGTATTGCGAGCAAATATGACGTTAATACCATGGATAAATTATCTAGCTCACAACTAGCGGTTAATGACATAGGTATCGTTGATTTTGTTGCCAGCGAAACTTTACATTTTGATGCTTATAAAGAGAATCGAGCTACCGGTGCTTTTATCATTATCGATAGATTAAGCAATGTTACTGTGGGTGCAGGCATGATTAATCATGCTATTGATGAGAAAACTCATGAATATTCAAGTTTTGAATTAGAGTTGAATGCACTAGTTCGCAAACAGTTCCCGCATTGGGGTGCACGCGATATCACTAAATAAGCTATTTAATAATAGTTACTAACCATTCTCCTTGTTGCTGTAGCGACCAATGTAAGCGTCAAAAGTACTTATTGACTCACGTCCATTCTGTGCTTTTTCTTTAACTTGAACACTGCAACTAAAGGGGAATGGTTAGTTTTTATAAGATATTTTATTTAAGTTTAATGGATAATATTTAGGATAAAAATGACAATAGAGCAGTGGTTGATGATTGGTGTGTTTATCATCACTTTTATCAGCTTAGTTAAATACAGCCAAGTACCTGAGAGAGTTTTTTCTGTGACGGTATTATTGTGTTTGGCATTTTCTTTTGTCAGCGTTGATGATGTGCTTACTAACGCGGTTAATCCAGGCTTAGTTACACTGGTTTTGTTAGTGTTGTGCTCCTTCGCCTTTGAACGTACTAGTATTCTAAGACGCTTATCTGCCGGCGTTTTTAACGGTTCAAGAGTAAAGTCTACCTTACGTTTATTACTCGGTACTGCCTTAGCGTCGGCTATCATGAGTAATACGGCTGTCGTGGCGACACTCATCAATACAGTGAAAAAAAACAAGCTGATCAATGCTGGCAAGTTATTATTACCACTTTCTTATGCTGCTATTTTAGGCGGCACACTCACCTTAGTAGGTACCTCTACCAATTTAATTGTAAATAGTTTATTGATTAAACAAGGCCATAATGGTTTTGGATTTTTTGATTTTACCTTAATTGGTTTATCGGCGTTTGTACTATGTCTGTTTGTTATTTTACTGCGCAGCCGCTCTTTACCTAATCTGATTGATGATGATTTAGCGACCAATGACTATTTACTCGAAGCCGAAGTAGCAAAGTCTTCAAGCTTAATTGGTAAAAGTATTGAAGAAAATGGCCTGAGAAATTTAGATTCTTTATTTTTAGTTGAAATAGTCCGTCAAGGACGCTTAATTTCCCCAGTCTGCCCGGAAGAATGTGTACAAGCGAGTGATAAACTTATTTTTAGTGGTGATATTTCAAAAGTACTGACCTTGCAACAGTTTGACGGTTTAAATCTGTATGCTGAGCAAGGTAATTTACTGCGAGATAATTTATTACGTGATAATTTAACTGAAGTTCTGGTTAAAGCAGATTCAACCATCGCCGGTAAAACCTTAAAAAAAGCCGGTTTTCGCGCTCGTTTTGATGCTGCCGTTGTTGCTGTTCGCCGAGAAGGGTGTGCATTATCAGGAAAGCTGGGTGATATAATACTGCAACCGGGAGATTTTCTGGTGTTAGCGGTAGGGCAAGACTTCGCCACCAGACCTAATTTATCAAAAAACTTTTATATATTATCAGGTCATCAAGCGGATAATATGCTTAGTGGTTGGCGTGATTACAGTACTGTTTGGGGGTTTATTGCTAGTATTTTAGTGTCCGTATTTACCCCATTACCATTGCTTAGTTGTTTATTTATTTATTTAGCTTTTTTAATTTTCAGTGGCTCACTATCAGTTAATGAAATAAAGCGTCGTTTTCCTTTAGAGATTTGGATGATAGTTTTAGGTGCTTTAACCTTGGCATCAGCGGTGGAAAATACCGGTATAGCTGCAATGTTTGCTCAAAATATTGAGAGTTTTCTCTTTGGTCAAAGTATCTATTTAGCTTTTATTATTATTTTTTTATTAACGCTAGTTATGACCGAGCTAATAACGAATAGCGCAGCAGCAGCGCTCGCTTTCCCTATTGCTTATAATATTGCTTTAGGACTTGGCGTTGACCCAACGCCGTTTGTCATGGCGGTTGCCTTTGCAGCCAGCGGTAGCTTTATTAGCCCTTATGGTTATCAAACCAACGTCATGGTCTATAATGCGGGTAACTACCAGTTAAGTGATTTTGTCCGCTTTGGATTACCTATTTCAATCATTTATAGTTTTACAGTGATCCTGGTGATCCCATTAGTATTTCCATTTTAAGTGATGTCAACGCCCATTGATATTGTGCTTAATGAATCAAGTTTCCTAACATGAGTATGATAATGAAAACAGCCAGTATGCAAACCCAGAACACCGTTTGGCATGATCAGCACGTCAGCAAATTACAACGAGCCAAGTTAAAAAAACAAAAACCAGCATTACTTTGGTATACCGGATTAAGTGGATCAGGTAAATCTACTGTAGCTAATGCGGTTGATGCTTTATTGTATAAACTTGGTTGTCATAGTTATTTACTTGATGGTGACAATGTTCGTCATGGTCTTAATGGCGACTTAGGTTTTAGTGATGAAGCACGTGTTGAGAATATTCGTAGAATCTCAGAAGTTGCTAAATTATTTCTCGATGCAGGGCTTATTGTTTCAACGGCTTTTATCTCTCCTTTTGCCAGTGATAGAGCGCTAGCTAAAGCTAAGCTTGAAGCCGGAGAATTTATTGAAGTTTATATTGATACACCAATAAGTATTTGTGAGCAACGTGACCCTAAAGGTTTATATAAAAAAGCACGAGCAGGTGAGATCAAAGACTTTACCGGCATCGACTCTACTTATGAGGTACCTGTTAGACCACAAATTCATGTTAAAACAGCTGAGCAATCTATTGAGCAATGTGCAGAGCAAATTGTAGGTTACTTAATTGAACATGCTTTTATTAACGCAAATAACTTTAGTTAATTTACGTTCAGTTCAGTTAACTAATTGAAGTTCCACTCGTAGTTTTTAATCAAATAAGCCCTATCAAAATTTATCCAAGGTTAGGTTCGAACCATGCATTATAATGTTTTCAATGGTGATGCCGATGGCATTATAGCTCTTTTGCAATTACGACTAGCGCAGAAAAGCGAAATACCGTGTCTGCTAATTACAGGGGTAAAGCGTGATATTAATTTACTGCAACAAGTGGATTGTTCAAAAGCTACCTCGGTAACTGTATTAGATATCTCTTTAGAGAAAAATAGCAAGGCTTTAGATGATCTGCTTTTGGCAAATATTCCGGTATTTTATGTAGACCATCATCGTACTGGTGATGTTCCGCAATCGCCATTATTTACCAGTTTACTTGATACTGATGCTAATACCTGTACCAGTTTATTAATTAATGAACATTTACAAGGTCAGTATGTACACTGGGCAATAGCAGCAGCTTATGGTGATAACATGCACTCTAGTGCCAGTATTTTAGCAAAAAAAATTGGGTTGTCGGAGTTTCAGCAAGGGCAATTAAATGAGTTAGGCACTTATATTAATTATAACGGCTATGGGCAGGAAATCAGTGATTTACATTTTCATCCGGCAGATTTGTATACAGTATTACTTGACTACCCAAACCCTTTTACTTTAATTGAGCAAGAGGGTTCTGTTTTTAGCAAATTAAAAATAGCCTATTTAGACGATATGGAAAAAGCTAAAGCGGCGAAAGTACTTAGCGATAATGCATTAGTTAAAACTATTCTACTTAATGATGAGCCTTGGGCTAGGCGGGTGAGTGGTGTTTTTGGTAATGAACTCGCCAATCAATCGCCTGATAAAGCTCATATTGTCGTTACGCTTAATCAGGTTAACTCCCACGCTGAAAGCAATACAGAATCAGAGCAAAGTTATACGGTAAGTTTACGGGCACCGTTAAACAATAAACAAGGCGCTGGTGATATATGTGCGTTATTCCCAACAGGTGGTGGCAGAGCTGCAGCTGCGGGCGTGAATCAATTACCAAGTGCAATGCTTAATAACTTTATTGATGCTGTGGCAAAGTATTATCAATAAGTAGGTAATAAACTTAAAATCTACAGTTAAAAGCTTCATTATTTAACCCTTAAGCTATTATTTTTAATAAATAAGTTGGCGCAAAGTCAACTTAGTGCATAAACTTATTTTATGCACTAATCAGCTTAACTGTTTAATTTCAATCCTATCTAAAATTGAAAAGGAGTTTCGATGATTTCCCTCTTGTTATACCGTTTTTATTTAAGGTTTTATAAACAATGAATGATCGGATCTTACTGGTTGATGACGAAATTAATATTCTGAATTCGTATCGACGAAACTTAAGGAATAAGTTCAATTTTGAGGTAGCACAAAGTGGGGCAGAGGCCATATCGTTAATCGCTAAGAATAAATATGCGGTAATAATAACTGATATGCAAATGCCATTAATGGATGGTATCGAGTTATTAAAACTAATCAAAGTTAAATCTCCCAATACTGTGCGCATGATGTTAACAGGTAACTCTGATCAGAAGACGGCAATTGATGCGCTAAATATTGGTGATATATTCCGATTCATCAATAAACCATGTGAACATCAAGATTTATGTACACTAATTGAAGCAGGAATAGGGCAATACAATTTAATCATTGCTGAGAAAATATTACTAAGTAAAACATTAAAAGGAACAATTAACGTTTTAGCCGAGGTACTTACTATCGTAAACCCTCAAATTTTTGCTCATACAATTCAAATTAAAAAATATATGCTGGCTTTAGCTAAAACATTAAAGATGCCGGTAACTTGGAGTTTTGAACCAATGATTCAATTATCTCAATTAGGCTGTGTTATGTTGCCTGATTCGGGGTTAGGTGAAAATAAAGATTCATTTTCATTAGAGCAACGCAAAATGAAAGAGCGTCACCCATGTTTAGCTGCTGACTTAATTAGAAAAATACCAAGAATGAATAAGATTGCTCATGCAATTTTGTATCAGGCAAAGTGCTTCAATGGTGAAGGAGTGCCTTATGATGATATCAAGGGAGAAGAAATCCCTTATGGCGCTAGAATGTTAAAAGTAGTCATTGATTTTCTACGCTTCAAAAGTGATGGCTCAACGGTTAACCAAGCTAGCATACAACTTAGCGAGCAAAGCCAGTTTTATGATCCTAATATATTGACGGCTTTTAAAGAAACGATCGGCGCTAACTTTGAACCATCCCAACAGTTGGTTAATGTGGCTGAGCTAACAAATGATATGACTGTGCAAGAAGATATATGTACTGAAAGTGGTTTGTTAGTTGCTTCTAAAGGCCAAGAAATATCAGAGCCTTTACGAAGAATAATTTCTCATTGTGTTGAAAATGGAGCCTTAAAAGACAACGTAACTATAACCGTGAGTAAATTGCCCTCTTAATAGTCGGTAGCTTTATCTTTCCATAGCTCTACCTTGTCGGCAATATCAAAATGCTCGATAAAGGTTTGATCTACTTTTTGTTTGCGTAATAACCTGCTTGCAATGTAAACCGCAGCGCCGGAACCAAAATCCCCCTGGGATAGTTTTAGTGGTTGATGATGCAAAACTATATTTTCAATCAGCTTATACGAGAAATTCCATAAATGTAATAAATAGCCAGCAAGCTGGGTATGATCTGCATCGAATAACTGTTGTTCTAACTCAATATTGTCAGCACCAACTATACGTTTCTCAATGTAAACTGACATAGCTTGAGGAGATACCTCATATAAAATAAATTTACCGATATTATGTAATAGCCCAACGAGAATAGTTTCTCGCCTCAATGATGGTTCAACCATTGAAGCAGCTAAGCGCGCCGTTGATAAACAGTGGTTTTGCTCTTCTTCAATAGAATAGCCCGGTATATCATCAATTTTTGCATAGGTTTCTGCTGCAATAACTATACAACAGACCAAATCAATACCTAAGCGAGTAATTGCTTCTGTGAGACTTTCAACCTGCTTGCCATTAGAGAAAAAAGAAGTATTTGTTAACTGTAAAATTTTAGCTACTAGCGCGGGTTGCTCAGCAATGATGCGGGCAATTTTTTGCATGTCGACAGTCTCGTCATTAAGCGAAGCATTTAAGCTCATATACACTTTTGGTGGAGATGGCAGTGTTTTTATTTTACCAACGACTTGTTGTACGTTGGGATTTGGTAATGAACGTCTAATTAAGTAAATATGGTTCAAAACCTGTTCTAATATTTCGGGTTGGCATGGTTTGTTAAACCATTGATGTGCGACAAAACTTGCTTTTTTTGCTGCCTCTTCATCTGAATGTCCTGATAGAATGATTCTGACAATGTGAGGGTGTAATATCGCAACTTCCTCTAAAAGCTCAGCACCATTCATGCCGGGCATTCGCATATCTGAAATAATAAAGTCTACAGGTTCTTGTGCTAAAATTTTTAATGCTTTATCTGCACTATCAGCAAATAACATTTGCCATTTATTTCTAAAAAATGCCCGTTTTAGCCCTTTAAGTATCATGATTTCGTCATCAACAAACATAACTTTCATATGAAATCCTTTTCTAATGTTAGTGATACATCTTCTAGATTTAAATCATTATCAATCGGTAAAGAAATAGTAAAAGTAGTTCCTTCACCTAAAATAGAGTGTGCTTCAATTTTACCTTTATGACGATCGACAATGACGGAATAGGCCAAGCTAAGTCCTTGCCCCGTACCTTTACCAACATCCTTTGTAGTATAAAAAGGGTCAAAAATTCGTTCCTGAGTTTCAGCAGTCATACCCGCGCCATTATCTACTACCTTAATAATAATATTCTCTCCTTGTCTGGTGGCTAAAATTTTTATTTTGCCATCAATTTGACCAGACTTAGTTGAGTTTTCCTCTATCGCATGTGTTGCATTTACAATGATATTAAGAAAGACTTGATTCAGTTCATCCCTGATACACATTATTTTCGGAAGATCATCATCAAACTGTGTTACTAATTCAGCGATATAACGCCATTCATTACGTGCCACAGTAATTGTTGTTTCAATTGCTTCACTAATACTGGTAAGTTGCATCTCGCCTTTGCTTGGATGAGAGAAAGATTTCATCGCTTTTACTATAGTTGAAATCCGATGTAAGCCTTCCAGTGATTGTGTGATGGCTGAGGGTACTTCCTCCAATATAAATTCGATATCTGAATCAGATAAAAGTCCCTTCATTTTATTTATATCTTCTTTGTTGATATCTTCAGTTGGTTTACTGCTGATGTTTTGACAAAATTTAATGACATCAATACAACTTGCAAAAGCACCTTTTAAAAATGATGTGTTATCAGTAACATATTGAGTTGGGGTGTTAATTTCATGGGCAATGCCAGCAGCTAATTGCCCGATAGATTCTAATTTATTTGCTTGGTTTAGCTGGGCTTCAAGATTGACACGTTCGGTGATGTCTCGCATTACGCAGCTAAACATAATTTGATAATCGATAACCAATGTCATTTTTGAAAAATGCGCTTCAATAGGAAAGGTATCACCATTTTTCTTTCTGCCCTCAATCAAGATGGTCTGGCCTGAAAAGACATGGTCGAATAGAACAACATCATCGACTAATTTTGAATAAGTAATGGAAGGAATAAGCTGCTCAATCATTAATTTTGTTATCGCATCACAGGGTAAGTTGAACATATTTTGGGCTGCTGTATTTGAGGAGACAATTTTTCCCTTTGAATCAATAACAAGTAGGCCATCAGGTAAGTGCTCGACAATATCTTTTTCTCTAATTGCGCTTTCTCTCACTAAAAGCTCCGCGGCTTGCAAGCGCTTATCGATTAATGCACATAATATTGTTGTGACTACCAACACTGAGATTATTCCTGCAATTGCAACAGGGATGACTAAAGTGCCATGTGACATGTGTTCCAGTGCAATTTTAGTATTATCTGGTACGTAAAAAGAAACGGATATCATTGCGGTATAATGCATAGCCGTTACGGTGCCACCCATGACAATAGAGCAAAGAATACGGACAATAAATTGATAACGGTCAATTCTTGTTTCTAACACTGTAAGGTATAGCGTGATGGTTGCTAATAAATGTGCGACAAGAATAGAAGCAAGAAATAATGGCAAATTGTATACCATGACAGCTTCAGATTTCATTGCCTCCATCCCAATAAAGTGCATAGTGCCAATACCTAGAGCGAGGGATAAAGCCGATAATTGTATATTCCAAAAGTCAAATTTACTCTGAGATATTTTGCGTAAAGTAAAGTATGAGGCAATAAAAATAGGTAGTATCGATAAGGCCGTTATCAATAGGCTGAATGACATGGTCATTGGCATTTTAAATGCTAACATCCCTGTATAGTGCATAGCCCAAACGCCACTTCCCAGCACAAAACAGCCAAAAAACAGCCAGAAATTAATTATTTTTTGATTATCTGAAGCTCTGATACGATCGAGAATAACTAACGTTGAGTATGATGCAAATATGGCAACAACAATTGATAGGGCAACGAGTAGCCAGTCAAATTCAGATGATAATAATTTATAACTTCCTTGGTTGATAGATTGAAAGCGCCAAAAATCAAACATGATCAAATCCTTATGGTCTATTTTATATATATTTTAGAACAAAAATATAAAACTACTTGGTTAAATGCACAAATGAATAGAATATATAATTTATTTGCTTTCACTTATTGAAAATCAATTATAAAATAGAGCTATTGAATGACATTTTTAAGGTGATTTACTTTGCTGTAATTACCTCTATTAAATAGTATTACTTAAAGGAATAGATATGAGTTTATTAATCACGGGTGGTACCGGCTATATTGGTAGTCATACTGTTGTTGAATTACTGAAAAGTGCTAAAGATGAAGAGATAGTCATTGTTGATAATTTAACAAACTCGTCAACTAAAGTACTTGAACGTATTGAAAAAATAACAAATAAAACGGTAACTTTTATTAAAGCCGATATCTGTGATACTTCTGCACTTGAGAAAATTTTTAATCAACACAAAATAGAAGCAGTTATCCACTTTGCTGGTTTAAAAGCGGTGGGTGAATCTAATGAAATTCCACTGGCTTATTATCAAAATAACGTTTCCGGCACGTTAACCCTACTGGAAGTTATGGCTAGACATCAGGTGAAGAATTTAGTTTTTAGTTCATCAGCAACGGTTTATGGCAATAACATTTCACCATTAAATGAAACTATGGCAACTTCGGCGACTAATCCTTATGGCCAAACAAAATTGATGGTAGAAAATATCCTCTTTGATTTAGCTAAAAGTGATGAGGCTTGGTCTATTGCTTGTTTACGTTACTTTAATCCGATTGGCGCACATCAATCAGGCTTGATTGGTGAAAACCCGAACGGTATACCTAATAATTTGTTGCCTTATGTTGCACAAGTTGCCGTTGGCCGTTTAGCGCAATTGCAAGTTTTTGGTGACGATTATGATACCTCGGATGGTACTGGTGTTCGTGATTATATTCATGTGGTAGATTTAGCGCAGGGTCATGTAAAAGCTTTAGAGAGTTTAGCTCATGCTAAAGGCACAGTGAAAGGTTGTCAGGCGATTAATCTTGGCACAGGTAATGGTACGTCAGTATTAGAAATTGTGAATACCTTTAAAGAAATTAGTAAACAAGCTATTCCTTTTCAAGTTGTACCACGTAGAGCTGGAGATTTAGCAACTGTATATGCTGATGCCTCACTAGCAAAGGAACTATTAGGTTGGCAAGCTAAGCTCGGCTTAACGGCGATGATCCAAGATACTTGGCGTTGGCAGTCTGAAAATCCAAACGGCTTTTAATCGTTAGGATTTAGCCGATTCATCATTGAAATAAAAAGACCAAATGTTAATGCATTTGGTCTTTTTATTTGTCAGGTGTTATTTATCAGGTATCAGTTGTTTGCTTTCTCGGTGTGGTGTTTACTTTTTACGGTTAAATAAATAAATTAAGTAACAACAGCTAAATATTAGACCACCTATTGCTCCCCATAAATGTGCATCTATCGCGACGCTAGCATTAATTAGCGTCGACACTTGCTTACTTGCTCCATAAAACTGTTCATGGGCTATTTTTAGCCATACGCCGATAAATAACAAATAGCCGGTCTTATCTTGATGGCGAATATCCATGATAGCGCCAAAAACGAAAATCCCGTGTAAAACTCCAGAAAGGCCAACATATTGGCGAATGTCTGGCGACAAATAATACAGGCCGGCACTGCATATTAAGGCTGAAGTTATGAACAACAGGCTATAATTTTTTAAACTATAAAAATGACCATGTAATGCCCACAGCAGTATTAATGCCGCGAGGTTAAAGAGCAGATGAAAACCATTAGTATGAAAAAAATGTCCGGTGAAAGTTCGCCACAGCTCTCCTTGGCTAATTAATTGGTGTTGATAAACGAAAAGGTCGGCAATACTGCTATCAAATACAAAGGTTAGAATAGCGATAAAGGCTACGCTAGCTACAATCATGCAATGCTGTTTTTTCAAAGGAAGGTTTTTAAGTGTTAATGTCATGTTTTTAGCGTAATGGTTAATAGTAATAGGTAAAGATGGGTAGTTAAAGTTATCAGATTTTTACCGACTGCTTATCAGTAATTGATTGATAAAACATTTATATGATATCAATAAAGTATACAATGACTATTTTATTAATTGCGCTTTATTTTACTATTCTATGTCTCGAATTTTTTGCCCCAATTGTAACCGTCCCGAAAATGCTTGTATCTGTGCTTTTACTGCTGATATAGCAAATGATATCCATGTCGTTGTTTTACAGCACCCGAGTGAAGTGTCGCACACTAAAGGCACTGTTGCTTTATTAGCTAAATCATTGCGTAAGTGCCAAGTTATTGTTGGTGAGTCTTTCGATAGTGATAATTGCTTTTCAAAGGTTTTGACTAAATATCAGCCAGTCCTACTCTACCCAGGACAGCAAGCGAATATACTTAACAATAATTCATTAGCGACATTGATTAACCTTGAGTTTACTATTGACGAAGTTAATGAGAAATCTAAGCCACTTTGTCTTGTTATTCTTGATGGTACCTGGAAAAAAGCATACCGTATGTTTATGTTATCAACAAAATTACAGCAGTTATCACAAGTTTGTTTACCAGAGTATTTGGCGAATGCAGGACAATACCAAATTCGAAAAGTAGCTAAAAAAAATGCTTTATCTAGTTTGGAAGCAAGCTGTTATGCTTTAGCTTTGTTAGAACATAATGATTTATTAGCGCCGGATGGCTCAGCAGATTTTCATATTAACACGAACAAGGTTAGTCCTGAAAATGCGGGAAAGTATCAGCCGTTACTTGAAAAATTTAAACAATTTAACCAGTTCCAATTATCTTTTAGACCTGAGCATAAGACTCTTTGAGGAAACTTGATGTACCATAGTTCACTTTTATTACGACTTTCAACGCTAACATTAATTATTACTCAACTGCTATTAAGTCCTGTGGTAGAGGCTAAACGTGAAATACGTGAACCTGAAGCTGCAACGGGTTTTAATCAAAAGAAAGCCGTACATGCAAAACAGTATATGGTTGTTGCTGCTAACCCATACGCAAGTCAAGCCGGACTGGATATGCTGGATAAAGGCGGCAGTGCTGTTGATGCCGCTATTGCCGCACAGCTTGTACTGAGTTTAGTAGAGCCACAATCATCGGGTCTTGGTGGTGGTACTTTTATGCTGCATTGGCATAATAAAAAACAGCAATTAACTACATTTGACGGTAGAGAAACGGCGCCGCAATTGGCGACAAGTGAATTGTTTTTAAATGAACAGGGCAAACCGTTGCACTGGGCTGATGCCGTTATTGGCGGGAAGTCTGTTGGTGTTCCAGGTCTGCTTGCTGCGCTGAGTAAGTCTCACCAGCAATTTGGTATTTTACCTTGGCAGACATTATTTCAGCCAGCAATAAAACTGGCTGAGAACGGTTTTGTTGTTTCCCCGCGACTAGAGAAATTATTAGGCATGAACTTTAATCCAGGTATTCATATTTTACCTGAAATTAAAGAATATTTTTCACCCAATGGTATTGGTGTAAAAGCCGGTGATACCTTAAAGAATCCTAAACTTGCTATAGCCCTACGTAGTATCGCTAAAGAGGGGGTTGAAGTGTTTTATCAAGGCTGGATAGCGAAAAAAATTGTTGAAAAAGTGCAAAAATCACCTATTTCACCCGGTCTATTAAGCCTTGAAGACATGAAATCATATCAAGCAATAGAGCGACCATCAGTTTGTGGCCCGTATCATCAGTATAAAGTGTGTGGCATGGCGCCGCCAAGCTCTGGTGGTATCAGCGTTATCCAAATATTAGCGCAATTACAATCATTTGAACTAGCGCAATACGCACCTAACTCTTTACCTGCAGTACATCTATTTACTCAGAGCTCAAGGTTAGCTTTCGCCGATAGAAATAAATATATTGCCGATAGTGATTTTGTTAGCGTACCTATTGAAGGGTTATTGGCAGCTGATTATATAGCGAAACGCGCCGCGATTATTGATGATAAATTTGATATGGGGCAGGCCGTTGCCGGTAGTCCAAAAAATAGTTTAGTACTTGCTAATGATAACGCGATTGAAAGGCCATCTACTACGCATTTAGTCGTTGTTGATAAAAATGGTAATGCTATATCAATGACCAGCAGTATTGAAAATGGCTTTGGTTCAGCATTAATGGTGCAGGGCTTTATTTTGAATAATCAGTTAACTGATTTTTCTCTTACACCAAAGCGTAATGGAAAACTGGTTGCGAATCGGGTTCAACCGCTAAAAAGACCACGTAGCTCTATGGCGCCAATGATGGTGTTTAACGAAGATAATACCTTACGATTACTTGTGGGGGCACCTGGTGGTAGCCGCATAATTAATTATGTCGCGCAAACTATTGTTGGTATTTTAGATTGGCAGCTTAATGTACAACAAGCGATAAACTTACCTAAAGTGACCAACCGAAATCACGTTACCACGCTTGAAATAGGTACGGACATTGCCAAATTAAAACCAGCACTTGAAAAAAGAGGCCATCAAGTTAATGTGAGGGCATTAAACAGTGGTTTGCATGCCATTGAAATAAATAAAAATGGACTTGTTGGTGGCGCAGACCCTCGTCGGGAAGGTGTTGTCTTAGGGCGTTAAAGTGTTATTGTAATTGAGGTATTGATTTATAGTCATTGTGATTGATATTGTCATAGTCAATGAAATGACGGTGGTACTGGTGTGAAAATTGCTTAGTTGTATTTATTAGTAGTCCCACTAATACCGACTAAATACCAACAAATTGTTGGCAGGAGTATAAATAGTCATGGCGAAAAACCTTCAATATATTGCCCAAATGTTGGCTCTGGTAATGATAATGGTGTTTGGCAATGCTCACGCACTTGAAAGTTCAGTACAGCTACATAAAGTAGACCAAGACAAAAGCTTTGGATATAGCCTTTCAATAGGCGATGAATTTTTTAATCAAAAAGCATTTAATTGGCAAGTTAGTTACAACCGACTAGAGAATGTTGCCATTAGCGACTTGGATGAAACAAGTGATGCATGGGATAAAGCTGGTTTTGATTTTGCCATACAAACAATCGACTTATCTTTAGGATATCGCTATTACCCCAAGTCATACGATAAATTCATCAGTAGTCTTATGGTTGAATTTCAACTCGGTGCTGCTGTTAACATAAGTGAGCATAAATTAGTTTTTAGACCGGATTTTGACCGTGATGACATTTACTTTGCTGAGCAAGGAGATATTAATCCGGTAATATCTATTTCTCTGCAAAAAAGCTTTACTAAAAATTCTGCCATGCATATCGGTGTTAAACACTACCCTAGCTATTCAGACTTTGGCAGTATCAGCACCTTATTTATAGGCTTTAATTATCGATTTGGTCGCCAAGTGGGTTATTGAAAATCAACACAATAACCTGTTTAAAGATTTAAGTTTTAAATGAACTGGCCGTTATAACGATTATCTGTAAATGGAAAATTGCAGTTAAGTTACTTAAATATCCGCTGTGCCTTAAAGATTTACTAAAGCCTAGTTGACTAAACCTCTGGCAATAACTCCAGTTAACATCTTCTTTGGAGAACGTGTGTTGAAGTATAAAATACGTTGTTTTAAATTTTTAGCCATACTGACCCTAATCATCAGCAGCTCTGTTTTTGCTATTGATACCGATGGTGATGGTTATGATGATAGTGTCGATCTTTTTCCCGCTGATCCACTCGAATGGATTGATACCGATCTTGATGGTATCGGTAATAATAGCGATCCTGATGTTGATGGTGATGGTCTTCTTAACGGTGTTGACGGTGGTCCAGACAATAACGATGATGGCGATCTTGCTATTAACCTTTATGATCCCCTGCCTAAAGATCCCAGCGAGTGGCTTGACACTGATAACGATGGTCTAGGTAACAATACCGATACCGATGATGATAACGATGGTGTACCTGATCTGCTTGATGTTTTTCCGCTAAATCCGTTAGAAAGTTTAGATACTGATCTGGATGGTTTAGGTAATAATGCCGATAGTGATGATGATGGCGATGGTGTGCTCGATGTTTACGACCAATTTCCTCTCGATCCATTAGAAACCATAGATACCGATCTTGATGGTATTGGTAATAACGCTGACATTGATGATGATGGTGATGGCGTAAATGATGTCAATGATGCCTTTCCATTAGATTTTAATGTTAATGCCGATCTTGATGGTGATGGTGTAGGTAATGCGCAAGATGCTGATCTTGATGGTGATGGTATTGTAAATACCCTTGATGTTTTCCCTTATGATAATACTGAGTGGTATGACACCGACCTTGATGGCACCGGTAATAATACCGATACTGATGATGATGGCGATGGTACCTTGGATGTCAATGATGCTTTACCTCTCGATGCCTCTGAAACCGTCGATACTGATAATGATGGCATAGGCAACAATGCCGATAGCGATGATGATGGTGATGGTGTATCTGATGCTCTAGATAAATGCCCATTAGACTCCTTAGAGCGACTAGATACTGATAATGACGGTATTTGTGATGGTCCAGATCTTGATGCCGATGGTGATGGTGAGCCCGATGCAACGGATATTTTCCCCCTTGATCTAACTGAACAATTTGATTTAGATGGTGATGGTTTAGGTGATAACAGCGATGCCGATATTGATGGTGATGGTTTTGCAAATGCTGGTGATGCTTTCCCTTTAGATTTGAACGAATATATAGACACCGACGGTGATGGCACTGGTAATAATGCCGATCTCGATGATGATGGTGATACTGTGCTTGATAATCTAGATGCTTTCCCTCTAGATATTAACGAAAGCGTAGATACAGATGGTGATGGTATCGGTAATAATACTGATGCCGATGATGATGATGATGGTATTGCTGATGGCTCTGATGCGTTTCCACTAAATTTATTGGAAGACCGTGATACTGATGGTGATGGTACTGGCAATGTAGCAGATCCTGATGATGATAATGATGGCATCCTTGACGGCTCGGATGCCTTTCCTTTTGACCCGTTGGAATCAGTTGATACTGATGGCGATGGTATAGGAAATAATGCTGACTCCGATGATGATACTCATCAAGTGACATTAGCAGGGGATGGTTATCCTGATAGCGTTGATGATTTTCCTTTAAACCCTGCTGAATGGCTTGATACTGACTCTAATGGTATTGGTAATAATGCCGACACCGATGATGATGGTGACGGTGAACCAGATGCAACTGATCGCTACCCATTAAATGCTAATGAGCAAAAAGATAGCGATGGTGATGGTGTTGGTGACAATGCGGACAGTGATGATGATAACGATGGTTTCACCGATGTAATCGATGCTTTTGATAATGATCCACTAGAATGGTTTGATACCGATAATGACGGCATAGGTAATAATGCTGATATCGATGATGATGGCGATGGCCGTGCAGATAGCATCGATTTGTTCCCCCTTGATGCAAGCGAATGGCTTGATGCTGATAATGATGGTCTCGGCGATAATAGCGATAGTGATGATGATAATGACGGTATTAGAGATGTCGATGATGCTTTTCCTAATAACCCCATTGAAGGCTCTGATACCGATGGAGATGGCCTAGGTAATATATTTGATAACGATGATGATAATGATGGTTTCTTAGATTTTGAAGATCAGCTGCCTCTAGATGCTAGTGAACATATTGATACCGACGGTGATTTAGTGGGGAATAATGCCGATCTTGATGATGATGGCGATAATATGTCAGATGAATTTGAGTTATTGTATAACTTTGATCCGTTAAATGCTGATGATGCACTATTAGATACTGATTTTGATGGTATTACTAACGCCGGTGAAGCATTAGCAGGTAGCCATCCATTATTGGATGACTATGCGCCAATCATTAGCCCACCTCAGGCAGTACATATTAATGCAGAGCATACTTTTACTGCGTTGAATATAAACCGTTTAATTGATTTAACTAACGTTACTGTGCGCGATGGCCTTGATGGGGGAAACTGTTGTGGTTTAACTGCATTGGGTTTTGAAACAGGGGATAAAAATGTTAGCTCTGGTTTGGTCACGGTTCTTTGGCGTGCAGTAGATAATGCCGGTAATATCGCTACCGTACCGCAAGTATTAAATATTCACCCCTTAGTTAATTTTTCAGCTGCGCAAGTTGTTGCTGAAGGTGGCATTGCTCGAGTCGGAGTTGTTTTATCAGGGCCTGCACCTGCTTATCCGGTAACACTCCCGTTAACTATTTCCGGAAGTGTTGATGTAGCAGATTATAATCTTGCTGATACTAAAATAGTAATAGCGCAGGGTATAGCCGGCTTTATTGATATTAACCTTAATAATGATTTTCAAATTGAAGGTGATGAAGAGTTAATCGTCAGCTTTGAGCAAGGCGTAAATGCTGGCGTGCATGCCAAGCAAATTATTACGGTTACCGAAGGTAATGTTGCACCTAATATTAATTTAGCGGTTTGGCAAAAAGGTATACAAGTCGCGAGCATCGCTAAAAATGATGGTGAGGTTTCCGTTACTTTGGCCATTGAAGATTCAAATACTCAGGACAGCCACCAAATAGACTGGCAAATACCTGATTATTTAAATGCTACCTTATCTAGCGATAAATTACAGTTTGTCTTTCCTGCTGAAAGTGTGATCTTGCCAGACGAAAATAAAGGGTTAATAACCCTTAGTGTTACTGTGACTGATAGTGGTAATAGTACGAATAGTGGTAGTGAAGAGTTATCGCAAACTAAGCAGGTTTTTCTGCCCTTGCTTGCCACACAAAAAACCTTGCGTAACCTCGATAGTGACAGAGATGGTATAAGTGATATTGATGAAGGTTTTAGTGATGAAGACTTAGATGGCTTACCTGCTTATATGGATAATTCAACCATACCTTATTTACAACCATTACACGTTAATGCTGCTGTCGTTAAGTTGGCAGAAACCGAGCCAGGTTTACAATTAAAGCTGGGCAAGTTTGCTTTGCTGCAAAACTCCGACGGCCTATTACTTTCACAACAAGAGATACTAGCTACCGGATTAGTAGCACAAGATAGCCTGGTAAATACGTTAGGGTATTTTGATTTCGAAATTCATAATATCATGCCGTTTGGCCGTTCAGTGGCAATAGTTTTACCACTTGGCGATACCCTTGTTGAGTATTCTGTTTATCGAAAAATCAATGCTGAACAACAGTGGACAGATTTTGTTGAGGATAGTAACAATTTATTGGCTAGCAGTCAGGCCGTAAATGGTGTCTGTCCGCCTCCTCACAGTGAGCTTTATCAAGTAGGGCTAAATGTTGGTGATACCTGTTTAAAACTAGTTATTGAAGACGGTGGTGCAAATGATGCTGACGGACTAGCTAATGGTGTGATTGATGATCCAGGAGGTATTGCGGTAGTTGATAATAAAACTATTTCACTTGACGTAACACCGGAGAAATCAAGCAGCGGCAGTTTCTCTTGCTTGGCATTGTTATCACTTATGTTATTACTTGCCAAGCGTAGAGTTCGCTTTAGATAATTAGTTTAAAGTTTAAGTTAAACTAAAAATAAATATTATGTTTAAAGGCTCTCATGATGAGAGTCTTTTTTATTAACTTTATATTACTAACTAAATTATTCGGTAATCTAGTTAATGACCTTGCTATATAAGGCTGAAAATAAGCTAATCAGATAAATAGCTTAAACATAATTTTACTTAATTTAAGCCAGATTATCGATATATCATATTTTTGGTTGAATCCTTGGCATATTCTTGCTCAAATGGCGCCCCATAGTCATAAATAATTAACATAGGTAATGATCTCGACTGTTTTGTACAATTTACTGGCTAGATTGTCAGCAGCAGTGTAATTATTAACCAAGAAAATAAGCAACAGCCATCTAAATGAAATATTCCCGCGTATTTATCAATAGCTTAACCTATGAACTAGCCCCAGAAGTGGTGACTAGTGCAGAGCTTGAATCTCGTTTAACTCCTTTATATCAAAAGTTTCGTATTCCAATGGGGCAGCTTAATGCTTTAACCGGTATTGAAGAACGCCGTTGGTGGCCAAAAGGTCACGTACTTTCTGATGGCGCTATTGTCGCGGCCCAAAAAGTAATGGCTGAAACGGGCATTGCTGTAGCTGATATTGGCGCGGTTGTTTATACCGGTGTATGTCGTGATCAGCATGAGCCAGCGACAGCTTGTCGCATAGCAGCAAAACTTGGTGTATTAAAAGATACTGCCATTTACGATATTAGTAATGCTTGTTTAGGCGTGTTATCAGGTATTTTAGATATTGCTAACCGTATCGAACTGGGACAAATTAAAGCAGGTCTGGTGGTCTCATGTGAGTCTGCGCGCCATATCGTTGATGTTACTATCGAGGATATGCTGGCCGAGCCAACGATGCAAAATTATGCACGATCTTTAGCTACTTTAACCGGTGGCTCAGGCGCAGTTGCAGTATTATTAACTGATGGCAGTTTAAAGCTCGATACCGACCGTAATCATCAATTATTAGGGGCAAGCCATTTATCAGCACCCGAGCATAATAATTTATGTCAATGGGGTTTAAAAGAAGTGGGCCCACAACTATTTCGTGAATTTATGCGTACTGATGCAGTAAGTTTACTTAAAGAAGGCGTGTCTTTAGCGAAAGACACTTGGGAGCATTTTTTAGAGCAGCGTCAATGGCATGAAGAAAATGTTGATAAAGTTATTTGTCACCAAGTTGGCGCGGCTAATCAAAAGAAAGTCTTGGCCGCCTTAAATATTTCCCCAGTAAAAGAATTCCCGACCTTTAAATTGCTAGGTAATATGGGCACAGTTTCATTACCCGTTACAGCGGCTATGGCGCATGACCAAGGTTTCTTACAAAAAGGTGACAATGTCAGCTTTTTAGGCATAGGTAGTGGCTTAAATTGTATGATGTTAGGACTTAAGTGGTAACTATGTCAGACAGTAATTTAGAAAATATATTAACTAAACACCTTCCGTTCAAACGCAATTTCATCAATCGTAACGGCCAGCAATATCATTATGTTAATGAAGGGCAGGGTTCTCCTGTTGTTATGGTACATGGCAATCCAAGCTGGTCTTTTTATTATCGTAATCTAGTAAGCCAATTAAGTAAAAATCATCAATGCATAGTGCCAGATCATATTGGCTGTGGTTTATCGGATAAGCCAGGTGATGAGGCTTATGATTATACCTTAGCTAATCGCATAGATGATCTTGCCGCGTTATTAGAGCATTTAGACATAAAAGAAAATATCACTCTCGTTGTACACGACTGGGGCGGTATGATTGGAATGGGTTATGCTGCGCGCTACCCAGAGCGCATCAAACGTTTGGTAATTTTAAATACCGGCGCTTTTCATTTACCGAAAGAAAAAAAACTCCCTCCTGCATTATGGTTAGGCCGTAACTCTTTTGTAGGTACGCTGCTGGTACGCGGTTTTAATGCTTTTTCAAGTGTAGCTTCATATATTGGTGTAAAGCGAAAACCGATGGCAAAAGACATTCGCCAAGCTTATGTAGCGCCGTTTAATTCTTGGAATAATCGTATTTCAACCCTACGTTTTATTCAAGACATTCCATTGAAACCTAGCGATCGAAACTATTCGTTAGTCACTGAAATAAGTGACGCTTTAGTGCAGTTTAATAAACTACCGATGCTAATTTGTTGGGGTTTGAAAGACTTTGTTTTTGATAAGCACTTTTTAGCACAATGGCAACAGCGTTTTCCTGATGCACAAGTACACGCTTTTGATGATTGTGGTCACTATATTTTAGAAGATGCTAGTGATGAAGTTGTGCCGTTAATAAATGATTTCTTAAAAAATAGTGAAGCAGAGCTTACTTAATACGTTAATTGAAAAGGATTAATTCAATAGGGTTAATTCAGTATGATTAGTTCAAAAGGAAACAAAACATGACAGAGGTTATGGACAAGTTAAAGGCAACGCCCAACCAGGCTAACTTATGTCGTCACCTCGCACATGCGGCCATAACAACACCAACAGCATTAGCTGTTGCGGTACAAAAATATCGAGGTGGCAAACTTAATTATCAAGAAATTGATTTTGTTAGTCTACATCAACGTAGTGATGAAATTGCTCATGCTTTGAATGCCTACGGCCTAACATCGGGCATGAAAACAGTGTTGATGGTAACGCCTAGTATTGACTTTTTCGCCTTAACTTTTGCTTTATTTAAAGCTGGAATTGTTCCTATTCTCGTTGACCCAGGCATGGGTATTAAAAACCTTAAGCAGTGTTTTAATGAATCCCAACCTGATGCCTTTATTGGTATTCCTAAAGCCCATATTGCCAGAGTATTATTTGGTTGGGGAAAAGGCAGCGTTAAAAAGCTGTTAACGGTAACGGAGGGTGGCTCTGCCTCTAATGCAGGGGTAGCCGCAAACATATTTGCTTCTTTTATTGGCGGTATGAGTCTCAATAAGTTGCTAATTCGCTATCCTATGCAAAATAATGGCTTATCAAAGCCAGATACATCGTACAACATGGTGAAACTTAACGATGATGCAATGTCGGCAATTTTATTTACCAGTGGCAGTACCGGTACACCCAAAGGTGTAGTTTATAGTCATAAAATGTTTGAAGCACAAATCAGGGCATTAAAAGAAGATTATGCCATTAAACCTGGTGAACGTGATTTAGCAACCTTTCCATTATTTTCATTATTCGGCCCAGCATTGGGCATGGCGTCTATTGTTCCAGATATGGACGCAAGTAAACCGATTAAAGCTAACCCTGATTTTATTTTTGCCGCGATCGAAAAATATCAATGCAGCAATTTATTTGCCAATCCAGCACTTATTGAAGTATTAGGGCTGGCAGGGACTAGTCTTACGCCTGCGATAAAGCTTAATAGCTTAAAGCGGGTTATCTCGGCAGGTGCACCGGCAACGCTGCCATCAATTGAACGCTTTACTCATTTACTTAGCGCAGAGACACCGATATTAACGTCTTATGGCGCGACAGAATCGCTACCTTTGACTAAAATAGCCAGCGTAGACCTACTTTCCACTAGCCAGAAAACAGATAATGGCGGCGGTATTTGTGTCGGTGCTGCTATTAATGGCGTCGAGATCAGTATTATCGCCATCACTGAAGATGTAATTGACACATGGCATGAGGGTTTAAGCTTACCTATCAATACTATTGGTGAAATTGTTGTTAAAGGTGACATGGTGAGTCATCAATATTATCAGCGAGATGCGGCTACGGCCCAAGCTAAAATTGCGCAAGGTAATCAGGTACGCCATCGAATGGGCGACCTAGGTTATCTTGATGAATACGGTTTGCTGTGGATGTGTGGCCGCAAAGCACACCGCGTTGAAACCGAGAAAAGTGTTTTGTTTTCTATACCTTGTGAGCGAATATTTAATACCCATCGGTTAGTGAAACGTACTGCTTTAGTTGGTGTTAAGATTAATCATAAAAACGTACCACTACTTTGTATTGAACTTACTGATACAGCTAAAATAGATAAAAATTTCGATGAATCAAGACTATTTTCAGCATTAAAAGTAATAGCGCTTGCCCATAAACAAACAACCACCATTTCACATTTTTTAATTCATGAGCAATTTCCTGTCGATATACGCCATAACGCCAAGATATTTCGTGAAAAACTTGCCGTGTGGGCACAACAAGAACTTGATTAGTTTTGTTAGTCAGTTTTAACTATCATTTCACTAGAGAGCATTGATGATTGAACAAGCCAAAAATAGTGCCACAGCAACTACAGTCGACTTCAATGAGGCCATTCACCTACCTCTTAGCGAACTAGCAGCGCAAAGCAAACATGTATTTGTTACCGGAGCTGGTGGTTTTTTAGGTAAAGCCATTTGTCGGTTACTACGTTTAGCCAATATTAAAGTCACAGGTTTTGCACGAGGAAATTATCCTGAGCTAAGCCAAATGGGCGTTACTATGGAACAAGGCGATATTACTGATTTATCTCGTGTTAAAGAAGCGATGCAATCATGTGATTTAGTCTTTCATGTCGCTGCTAAGGCAGGGGTATGGGGCAGTAAGGATGATTATTTTAAGCCAAATGTGCAGGGTACTGAGAATGTTATTAAGGCTTGTAAAGAGCTTACTATTTCACGCTTAGTCTATACAAGTACACCAAGTGTTACTTTTTCTGGTGTGGATGAAGCTGGTATTGATGAATCTACGCCCTATGCTAATAATTTTTTAAACTTTTATGGTGAGTCCAAAGCAGTTGCAGAGCAAGTGGTATTAGCAGCATCACGCGATTCCTTTGATAAAACAAAGTTAAAAACAGTCGCCTTGCGTCCACATTTAATATGGGGTCCAAACGATCCTCACCTTGTACCTCGGGTACTTGAGCGAGCACGAGCAGGCAAACTAAAGCTTGTTGGTAAGCAGGATAAATTGGTTGATACTATCTTTGTTGATAACGCAGCATATGCCCACATCTTAGCGGCTATTGAATTATCAAAATCCAATTCACAATGTATTGGCAAAGCGTATTTTATTAGTAACGATCAACCCATTACTATGGCCGCTATGCTCAATAACATTCTTAGCTGTGTTGAATTACCTCCAGTAACGAAAAGAGTACCAAGTGCTGTCGCTTATGCTGTTGGCACAGCGTTAGAGTGGTTATATAAGTTAATGAATAAAAAGCAAGAGCCAATCATGACCCGTTTTGTTGCTAAGCAACTGTCTACTTGTCATTATTTTGATATTAGTGCAGCGAAAAGAGATTTTGGTTATACGCCACTCATCTCTATAGAAGACGGTATGAAACAGCTCAAAGCATCGTTAAATCGTTAAGTCGCTTAGGCATTAAGCTATTAAACGAAAAACGTTCCAGTAAGTTAGATTAAGTTAAGTCGAGTGAATACCATGAGTAAAATTTATCATCACCCCGTGCAAATATATTATGAAGACACCGACCATTCGGGAGTGGTCTATCACCCCAATTTTCTCAAGTATTTTGAACGTGCACGTGAGCATGTTATCGATAGTGATAAGCTAGCAACTTTGTGGCTAGAAAAGGGTCTAGGTTTTGCCGTTTATAAAGCTAATTTAACCTTTCAAGATGGTGTTGAGTTTGCTGAAGTTTGTGACGTGCGCACTAGTTATCAATTTGATGGTAAATATAAAACCTTATGGCGACAAGAACTATGGCGCCCTGATGCCAATAAAGCGGCGGTTATTGCTGACATTGAAATGGTCTGTTTAGATAAACAAAAACGTTTGCAACCAATCCCTGAAGAAATACTTGCACCACTCTCTGTGGGCTAAGCGACAGAGTTGAGCTACATAGTTGAGCTACATAGTTGAGCTGCAGGGTAATCAACTATGTAGCAAACTGCCATGTACTTCTAGCAATTTTCTCTAGTTAAAGCAGTTTATAAACCACCAGCTAAATCTAAGTAATTACCCGTAGAAAATGATGACTTATCGCTTGCTAGCCAATATATGGCCTCGGCTACTTCTTCAGGTTGACCGCCTCTTTGTAATGGAATAATGCTCTTTAGTCTTTCAATACGCTCAGGCTCTCCACCATCGGCATGCATATCAGTGTAAATTAAACCTGGGCGTACACAGTTAACTCGAATACCCTCAGCAGCAACTTCCAGTGACAAACCTTTGGTTAAGGTATCTATAGCGCCTTTTGATGCAGCATAATCAATGTATTCATTAGGTGAGCCAGAGCGGGCAGCGCCAGAAGATACATTAACAATAACGCCACCTAAACCGCCTCGCTCAGTAGACATTCGTTTTACTGCCTCACGACAACACAAAAAGTAACTAGTAACATTATTGCTAAGCATTGAATTAATGCGCTCAGCAGTCATATCTACTAACTTAGATTGCTTTTTTAAAATACCGGCATTATTGACTAAAACCGTAACAGCGCCGAATGTCTTATCAACGGTTGAGAATAGACGCTCTACGTCATTTTCACAGGATACATCAGCTTGCACAGTTATACATCTGCCACCTTCGCAAGTAATTAACTTCGCTAATTCACTGGCAGATTTTTCATCCGATTTGTAGTTAATACAAACGGCATAGTTGTTATTGGCAAAAAGTTTTGCCGTCGCAGCGCCTATGCCTCGACCTGCGCCAGTGATGATTACTACTTTTTCTTTACTCATGATGTGTCCTTTGAAAAACGTATTTTTAGATTGTACTAAAAGCTGCTCTTTATTTATCGGGATTACCTCAATTTACTTAAAGTAGCCAAGCATGAATCCAATTCGTCGAAATATTGATGGGGTATAGCTGTTTTATTTAAGTTCAAAAATATATTACTAAACCGTTTAATTGTCGACAATTTAGTATCTTCTCACCTAATTAACTTGATGTTTATTTGTAAGTAAGTATTATTGTCGACAATTTAATTGTCGGGTATTTTTATGTGGTATGATTTTTTTGGTGTAATAAATACAGTATTTATATTTATTAGCTTATATGGTGTTTATTTACAGCTCAATAAGTTGTGGTTAAGAAAATCCAGTGGCGAGAGGAAGGTCACTGATATTTTATCGCAAAATCAATTCACTATGAGCTTTTTAGCTTACTTTTCTTTCTTTGTCTATGGCTATAGCCTTGATATATTTAACCATTATATTGTTTGGCCAAGATTGATAGCGTCTGTATTGATGATGCTGATATTATTTGAAATGTGGCAAGACAGAAAATCAAAAGCCTCGGTTGTCAGTTTATTTTTAGTGGGTGTTTGTTTTACTTTAGGCATCATTGGTCTGGCTTTTAATGAGAGTATTGCTGATCAAAGTAAACAAGTGTCGACAATACTCATTATTATTATCACCTTATTACTTACTCAAGGTTATGCGCACCAAATTAAGCTCATTATTTGCTCGGGAAGTACAGGAGCAATTGATATTCGTATGAGTCAGTTCATCTTAATGATGGATATTTCCACCATAGCTTTTGCAATGTCAATAGGCGTTGAAAAAGCTTGGCCACTAATACTCTTAGCGATAGTGAGTGGAATCACTAAAGTTATTATTATGTATTTATTTTATTGGGCGCGTGTCAGCCCTAACGCGAAAGTTCGCAGGGAAATTGAATAACTAACAATATAGCGAACTAAGTGATTGGAGGCCGTAATCTTATGAGGCACTTTTGAAAGCTAGTTACGGTTTAGTTGTTCAGTCCACTCATGCCAGGTTATCTCTCTCCCAGGAAAAGCAATGTTAGTGAAAGGCCAATCTTGCTTAAGCCAATCTAACACAACTGTATAAAGCTGTTGGTCTAACATGGCACTATCACTTCTAACCCAAAGGTAAACTTCACAATCATAATGAGACGATTGACTTGGGTCTATGTAAACACAACCAAGGCACCTATCATTTGTCTGATTAAATACAGAATAAGCAAATGCCTCTCGCGATTTAAACTCTTGTTTATGAACTTTTAGACTAGCGATATTATCGTTTAGCGTCATGTTTTTATTAGGCCATGTAGTATCGGGGCCAAATATCGATGTTAATTTCTCTAGGCTCGTCATAACAGCCTCATAATCGAAAGCCGCTAGGCTGTCTTCAAGTACTCTAAAATAAAAGCTGTCAGTTTTTAAGGCGTGGGGAACAGTAAATGATTGAGGAATGAACTGCGTTTTCATGAACAGGTTATCCGTAGCTTATATAAGCAGTAGGTAAGAAGGCTTCTAGCGATAAACATAGTCGTGCCAATCTTGCTGTAAAAAATCACAGTCACAATTTTTTAAAGCTTGTTCGATAGACAGTGGTTTATTACTGCTAGCAATAGCTCTAAGATAATTTTGTCGATGTTCAATAGCAGCTAATATCTGTTTTTCACCCGTTATTGCATTCCCATGTGACAGCAACAAGGTATATGAAGAGTATTGTTTCAATAGCTCTAAAGAATCTATATGGTCTTGGGCGTTACTAAATTGCACCGAAGGCAATAATGGCTCACCTGTATTGGATGTCATTATATCGTCTGCGACATGAACAAAAGTCTCATTTATAATGGTAAACATACCGCAAGGTACATGCCCTAGCACTAAATTAAAACGTAAATTAAATTGACCAAATGTTAATACAGACCGCTCATCTATTATATTCATATCAGCGAAAAAGTGATGTTTTTCAATGGGCGTATATTTGTTTAAAGTCTGCTGGTATAAACCATTTCCGAAAAGTTTTGGGGTGTTAAGCGCCGAGAGACCTGAGATGTGATCAGGATGAAAGTGGGAAAATACAACTTGTCTAATCTCAATACCTGATTTTTCAAGATCGGCTAATACTGCTTGAGCGTGATCCTCAAAAGCAGTATCAATTAATAAGGCATCATTGCCATCAATCAATACGTAAATATTAAAGCCAAAATGTTGACCTTCAAATGGCGAAAATTGATATTGATGAAGGTTTTCAGATAATTTTATTTTTTTCATACTGTTATAGTCTTCTTTGCTTAAATTTCTGTTGTTAGGCTAGGGCTTTGGGACAGTTTGTAAGGGGTGGGAAAGTGTTTACTGTCTGAAGTGAATAGGCTGGTAAAATATTGATCTGGCTTATGTTAAGTTAATCTACTTCAAGTATACTGAGTAGAGTAACAGATAAGATGTTAAAAATATCATCAATGATACAATAAGCTCGAGGCCACTTTACTAGTTAGCGAATTATGAAAGATTGTAATCAATGCGGAAAATGTTGTATTAAATACGGAGGAGGAGACCTTTCGGCAACAAAAGAAGAGATTGATCTCTGGGAAATATTTAATCCAGAAATTTTCGAATTTGTTAAAAATGATGAGATATGGTTCGACCCAAAATCAGGTGTACGGTTAAAAAAATGTCCATTTCTTGATATTAGCCCTAAAAAATCGCCTTCATCTCCTGATTTATATACTTGCAGCATCTATTTTGACAGACCTGAAGACTGCCGACATTATCCGAGTTTAATCGCTGAAATGATTAGAGATGAATGTGAAATGATCGAAGTTATCGACTTAGATAATCATAAAAAAGCTCAAATAAAGCTCGATTGGTTGATGCAAGGCAGTCGACCACCGAGCTCTTCATAAAGCATTTAACCACTTGTTGTGTGTCCGAATCAGTGAAAATGTTATTTTCTCTTAAGAAAACTAAACCAAGATTTTGGCAGTGTTGATTCTAACTTTGACCATATATCGTATTTATCTCCAGTACGGATGGTTACTGAAATATTATATGCTCCAATAAAGCTGCATATACTACCGAACATTGCGATACGATAAATAGCAATATCCATTAATGAGGTCACCAGCCATATCACAGCAAATATAGCAGCAAAGATAAGGTAGAATACTTCTGTTTTTTTAAATTCATCACGAGTAGCTGTAAACCAACCACTACCTAAATAAAGCCTTAACCAAAATGGATAATCTGTATATTCTTTAATTATGTTCTTCATTGAATATAACTCTTGCTCAAGTTCATCTACATTAATATCAAACGCAGCAGCAAGAGAGCGTAAAGAGGCATAACTTACTCTATGGCCACTTTCTACGCGTTGAATTGTACGAAGACTTAAACCGCTTAATGCTGCAAGATCTTCCTGTGATAAATATTTAACTTGCCTAAGATTTTTTATAAACATACAAATCCCTTAATTCTTTAGAACTAAAACCTTAGAACTAATACCTAGAACCAATAATATTCAAAAATAATTATGTCGGTGACGCAATTTTACCGCCTTTTTGCCGTCAAAATGAATTTATTAAAGAAAACGATCGAAAATACTAAGTTAGTTAGAGTGAAAGCCGCTCCACAAAATTTATTTGCTAAATAGTTGATGATTTCAACTAGTTCAGTGATGGTTTTGTGATTTTCAAATATAAACAAAAGCTAATTACTTTTTGCTCCTATTTATGCGTTTTCCAATGATGGGCAAGCTTTATCGCTTGTTTTAAAGTAGACCAATTCAGCAGGCTTTCTTGGTACATTCCAGCTTTACCTTGAAGGTTTATACCATAGGCTTTTAACCTAAAAGCAAGAATAGCATAAAACGCATCTACCGCTCCGGCAGAATCAAACATGAAGGGTAAATGTGCAGAGCCAAAAATTTTTGTAATACGCCTTAACTCATTTTCAATATCCTTATTAAACTCTAATAAGGCGGGAACTTGCTCCAAAGAAAATGGGCATTGAATTCTAAGGCTAATAAAACCAGCGTGTAACTCTGAACACAAACTGCGAGCCAACGCTCTTTCCGCGCTTGAACTAGGAAAAATAGCACCTGCAGAACATTCATTGAAATACTCCATAATTGCTAAGGAATCGTGTATCACAAAAGTACCTTCATTTAAGCAAGGTACTAAACCTGTTTCAGAATGCTTGAGTATCTCTGATTTATAATCTGAATCGGTTAAATCAATAACGTTCACATCAACAGCTATTTGTGCTAATTGACTACATATCCAAACCCTTAGTGACCATGTTGAATCAGTACCCACAGTTAATTTCATTTATTAAACTCCGAACTATAAATTTATTAGTCGCATAACGCCCACTCAACAGCTTTTTGAGCATGTATATAAGTTGTGTCTAAAAGCGTTACTTCAGTATCAGTTTGATCAACCAACATACCTATTTCGGTACAGCCAAGAATTACTGCCTCAGCTCCTTGATTGGCTAATGACTTAATTATTCGTAAGTATTCAACTTTAGAGGCAGGGAGTGAATTGCCTAAGCAAAGCTCCTTATAAATAACATTGTGCACAATTTTTCTATCTTCTTCATTAGGAACTAAAACAGTTAAACCATAATTTTCAGTTAACCTTGCCTTATAAAAATCTTGTTCCATTGTGAAAGCGGTACCTAATAAACCAACAGTTTTCATTCCTTTCTTAACAATAACCTCTGCTGTTGCATCAGCAATGTGCAACAGAGGAATATCAATAGCTTTTTCTATTTGTGGAGCCACTTTATGCATGGTATTTGTGCAGATAAGTAAAAAGTCAGCACCTGCACTTTGTACTCTCTTAGCTGCCTCTGTGAGAATCTTTGCAGTACCTTCCCAGTCACTATTATGCTGTAGCTTTTCAATGGGATCAAAATCAACACTGTACATAACTATTTTTGCAGAATGCAGGCCGCCTAAAGAATCTTTAACCGCTTCATTAATAACTCGATAATATCCAACAGAACTTTCCCAGCTCATACCACCTAGAAGACCAATTGTTTTCATGTAACCTCTCGACGTAAAGTTGTAGCTAACGACTTAATAAATGGTTAAGTCATAGTTGTCACAAATGTAAGACTAAGCGGACCAGGCCAACGGTTACGTGTCCGCTATTTATTGGCTTGGTTAGTTTAACTTTCACTTATCCTGTTACCTTTGCCATCTCGCCAACCGTCTATTTCGGGTGTAGATAGCAGGTAAGCATGAAATGTAACAATACCTAAAGTTTTTCTAATTCTCTCCGCCCAAAATAGGCCTAGAACTAACCCGATAAAGATACAGCCGGTAATGATGATTAATGAGGAACTATATTCAAGGTAATTAAGGGATACTGTACCAAGTAAACCGACAAATATTATCGGTGTTACAACAATTTGCAGGTAAAACAAACAAATGACAAATCCACCTAACAAGTACAAATGTAACTCAAGGAGTTTTATAATCATGCTTTTTATCAAAATTCGAACTCCATTGGTAAACAAACGCCCACATTAATGGGCATAATTTTGTTGGCTAAAGTCAACGACAAAGCAGTAATAATCAGCTGTACTTTATCAACCCTAAGCAGCTTATTAGGCATTTCACCAAAGCTCTTTAATTAATAATATTTTTCCATCTTTAAAGCCGAATAAAGCTAAACGAGCATCGTTTTTTTTCCATGTACCATCAGAATTAATGACCCCATGCGCATACTCAACAGCAACGTGATTTTTACCAAAAATTGTATTTATAACACGTGCTTCATTGTTTTTAGTTTTTTGATAAGATCCCCTATTAAGGTTACGAATAAAAGCTTCACGCCACGATTCTTTTGTAAAGTTAGCTTGATACTCTACGTGAATATATTTGACATCTTTATGAACCATTGCCAGCAGTGAATCGATATCTTTGATAGTAGAACCTTTACGGCCAACTTCATCTAACGCTGAAAAGTATGATTTAATCTGAATTAACTGACAGGCTGAATCACAATTAGCAGCCAATGCTATATTTGAAAGAAATAGGCTAGTTATTACAAGCCCAACTTTATAAAAAAACTTCATTACAACTCCACTGTTTGATAAATGCATAACGGCCTAATAATAGCCGACTGTTTTGTCCTGGTTTAAAGCTTATAGTTAGACCATTTCATTTATATGATTGTTTACTCTTACCTATTTAAGGAACGGCAAGAACCGCACAATTACAAAGGTCATCACTCTCAAAAGAAGTTAAATCGCCAGCATTGAGTCCAGGAACGGGAAATAGACGAACAGTTAGTGGCTTATTCAAACGATATGCCATTGTTCCTGTATCTCTCATTAACGCCGAAATTTTCTCTGATGATGTATTACCCGGTATTGGGACTGTATCTAAGCCTATGCCACAGACTGAGCTGTATGTTAATAATGAACGTATATCAAAATGTGAATTGATGCTGCCTTTAGCAAGTCCTGTATCTTCAGTTAAGGCAAGCATTAAGCCAGAAAAACCGACAAGATCAACGTCTTTAATCGATTTAAAAACCTTAGTCAGTAATGATGAAGCTTCAACAGTACCCGATGCGCCAAAATATTCAACACCCATTAATTCATAAAGCTCCACCATGCTCGCGCAATCTTTAGAAGGAGCAGCAGAACTATCAAAGCCTGAAAATACATAGGATTTATCACAGTTTGAATTTTGAATTATATTATTAATATTGGTTATGTGATGTTGTAGAGCGCTACTCATAACTTTGTAGTAGCCTTTAAATTGCTCATTGTGATTTTGTTTACCAACTGATTGGTTGTAATTTGTCAGTACATTAACCAGTAAATCAGGCGTTTCTAGACCAATAACAAACCTATTTCCTAATTCTTTACGATGGTAACTTGCTGGAAAGTAGGGAATAAGAGGGTCACAATTAAAATTAACTGTAAAATTGAAATTACCTTCACCTCGAGGTGTTATTGAGCTAATCCGTTGAACAGCTTTTACAGAGTGTTGAATCAATTGATTATCTAAAACCCCAAACTCATCAATACTAACATTTACACATACATTACATAAATCACCAAACTCCATGATCAGCTCTGGTAGGAGTTCTATTTCCTCTTTTGATTTCGCCTCGCCAATAGCAAATCGAATTCTCATACCAGAGTCATTGGAAGTGGTTAATAACGCATTTAAATAACTTAGGTCAGCTCTAGCATTATCTAAATTATCAGTATTCAAATACTCCCCAAAAGGGTTGGTAACAATTCTAATTGATTGGACTGTATAATTTTCAGCCTTGAATTCTTCTGTCAACTTTAAACAAAAAGCAGTGGCACTTTTTATTTTATCATTCCAACTTTCTTTATTGTTATCCAAAGATATGAAGGTTGTTATCGTTCTTATCTTACAAAGTTCTTTATTTTTATATGTCAATTTCAACTTCCTAGTGAAAAATTGTTGGCTAAAATAAGTAGCCAAGCTAAATGCAGCCAACTGTAAATTCCGTTTGATTTCCCTACAATGTTGCACTTTATTACAGTCCAATTAAATACCATATGTACTAAAGGTCATTAGTTATAAGGCATTCGTTCAGACAATATAGTCATTAATTTTTAGTTTATTCGGGAATAACAATATTACCATAGAGTATATTTTGGATAGGTCGTTTAACTAAATAAATAGTCCCATTATTCTTCATTTCTTTAATTTTGCTAAAGGAAATATAATCGGGAATTAGTGTAAAATAGTCATTATTACTTAAATCCCCACGCTCAATACTCTTTATTACTGCCGATTGCCATTGGTAGAAAAACGTCCCATAAACTATTGCTACGTTATCGCTATTAACACGTACAACCTTAGCTAGTTTGTATTTGTTTTTAAGATCTGACTTATCATCTAAGAGTCCTAAGTCAAAAAAATAAATATCATTACGTTGAGGGCTTAAAACAAAGAGCGAAGCTGCAGCTTGCTCAGTTTTATGTTCTTCATATCTTGCGTATGCAAAATATATAATCACAAGGAAGCATGTCAATAATAAGAGTTTATTTAAAGATATTGATAACTTTGGTATCAATGGTAGAGTCTTGAAGGCATGTGGCACTTAATTATTCCTATTAAAGTTAAATGTGTTTAATTGGACTGCTAAAGTTGATTAAAACTCCAATGCTCAGGTGCCAACCAATGACTGATTAAGAGACTAAAAATAGTTGGTTGAAATAGCGACGAACGAGAAAAATAACTGTCAAAGCCTGCTTGATTGTATTGCTGGTGAATTTAGTCCGGATAGCTTTTAAAAGTATCTGCTGATTTCCCTTCCTCAAACCAACAAGGTCGCTCTTCCCAGAAAATATTTGCTGATGGTCTTATTTTAGGGTCACCTGAAACATAACCGGCAGGAACAATTAAAAAAGCCCCGTCCCTACTAATATAAGGAACTTGGGAGCCACAGTTAGTACAAAAGCAATTACTGAACCGATTGGCTTCGGGTAAATCAAATCTCTTGATTAAGTCTTTTCCGGAGTGCCATTCAATTTTATCGGGTGTAGTAAACATTAATGAGGCAAAAGCGGAACCCGTTTTTTTCTGGCATCTATCACAGTAGCATTGATAAAACTTCTCGAAGGAGCCTTTAACCGTGCTTGAGACTTTACCGCATAAACAACTTCCACTTATTTTATTATCCATAATCTAATTAATACTCCAGTGTTAGAATTCTTACATAACAGTTTATTATGAGACCTAATTCCTTATTTTTTATAGGGGGGAATTAATCGTCCATAATTTTATAATGTTTAGAGGTTACTTGAATATTTTCTACAGATCAATGAGTTAAAATACAGATTAGAAGGGTTGGTGTGTGAAAGAAGGAATTACACCTTGCAGTGTTTGTATACAGCTTTGGTGGTTGGCTGATTCAGATTGTTTTTTTATTAAAAAGGTATTCATAGCCTTATTTTTATTAACACAAAAAGGATATGAATCGTACAAAGTAATTAAGCCACAATACTTAATAAGTAACTCAAATAGTCACGCATGTTATCGGACAACACTCTTCGGGCCGTACTCATTGGGTACTATCAGTGGGTAGAAGAGAAATTAATGCTTACATTTCTTGATAACCAAGCAAGGGCAGGCTATTAAAAAAACGTAACTGGTAATCAGTTTTTTGATTATCATTCTTGCTTCCTGATTTTTTAGACCTCAAAGAGATGGCAATACGGTGTTCTTGTTTTTCATCTATTGCAGTGGTTGGGTAAACTAACCAGCTGCGCCAAATTTGAGGTTCATCAACTCTATGCTTGGCAAAGCTCAAGCTAATATTCTGTTTGATGGTAAATACCTCTTTATGATTGCATTCAGTGTCAGAAATATTGAAACTGAAATCTTTAAGCGGTATAGCTAAACCTAAGCCCCAAGCTTTAATATAAGACTCTTTTAAGGTCCAGTAATCAAAAAATCGATTTCGTTGCTGATCTGACGGCAGTGCAAATAGTTCATCGCTTTCTTTCGGTGAAAAATAACGTTCGGCAATAGCCAATACATCGTTGCTGCGACCAATATTTTCGACATCACAGCCAATGTCATCTTCAAGTGTTACTGCACAAATAATGAGGTTTTTGGTATGGCTAATGTTAAAACGCAGTGGTAACGGACAATTAACGATTTCAGGTTTATCTTTTTCACCTTTCTCAAACTGCCAATCTTGTGGCGCTATATCAGCATAATAAGACAATAAGTCACGTATAAAAGCGCGAGTAATTAAGGCATCGTGCCTGTCTTCAGCAAACTTATATCGTTGTTGCTTGGCAGTCTCTTTACTGGTGAGTAATGTTACGTAAGTTGATAACAGCTCATCATTGCCCAGTAATTCCTCTGGCTTAGTCATCCATAAATGAATTTCATTATTCGCTAGAGTGAGCTTTTGTTTTGATCGAGTTGCATGGTCAGTTTTAGAAAAAGAGGTCATAAAAGTATCGCTAGCTTGTATTGTTTATTTGACGGGTGATTAATGTCTAATGAGGCGTGATTTTATCATAAAGAATAACGGGGGGGGATTTGTTTTTATCCGTTTTTTTAAACTTATTTGAACCATAGAAAAATAGCAAGTTGTTAACAGTGGTAACCACTTAACGGAATTAGCTATTAATAGTACAGATATCTTGCCAACTGGTTGAACAGGTGAGGTCAGACCTCAGTTTATTTAAATGGAAAGTGGGTATCGGGTGATTGTGTTGGGTTTGAAACCTGTGTATATTAGCCGCGATAAGTTATTGATTATGTCTATTTACTCATGAAAATTACCGATAAGAGTCTGCGGATAAAAATGAGCAAACAATCTAAAAGTATTACCCTGCAATGCGCTAATACAGCTAGCACGCCTGTTGAATATGGGCTGGTCGCTTTTAATTATGCGGATTTCTCCTTAAGTTGCATAAGGATGATAAATGTCTAAACAACATGCTAATGCAACCACCACACCCGAAATGCGCGCCTTTATCCATGAGTCGGACTTACCGACAGCCGTACTCGCCCGTTTATTAAAAATTTCAGAATCAACCGTACGAAAATGGCGTAAAAGAGAATCCCTTGCCGACGCGTCTCATGTGCCGAAGCAGTTAAATACCACTTTAAGTGAAGCACAAGAGTATGTTGTCGTTGAGCTCAGAACACGTTTGTTACTGTCTCTTGATGAACTGCTCGCGGTGAGCAAACAGTTTATTAATGTCAATGTATCCCGTGCCGGTCTGCAACGCTGTTTAAAACGCCATGGTGTTTCTCGCCTTACGGATATGCAAGACAGTGGTGAAATGCATGATGCAGATAGTGTTAGTGCTGAAACCGTAGCAGTGGCGATTGAAGACACCAAAGAAAATAAACTCCTTGTCTCACAATTATCCCCCTCGGCGATGCGTGAAGTATTAAATAAAAGTAATAACTTATCGCCCGATGAAGTAGTGCAGATAAAAGTTACCCAATTACCGCACTTTGCAGATAAAGGCAGAGTCAAAGCAGCAACGGCCGATGAAGGTAAAAATTCAGAGCAGCGCCGTTTATTAATTGCCAATGATCCCAGTTCCAATTGGGTTTATGTGGATATTTACGATGGTAATGAGCGAGAAGCCGCCAGTCGTTACATGAGTTATGTACTCAATAAAGCCCCATTTCATATTCGCCGCATTTTAGCGGGGAATTATGCCGAATTTTTAAGTCGTTTTCGTTTATTAAATGAAAATCCAGATGAGGCCAGTGCGCTGTCTTCATCTGCTGATGATCATGATATCGATAGCGAAAATGCAAACAAATATTAACAGTAGAGTAATAAAAATGGCTAAAAAGCAGCAAAAATCATCACAAACTGTAGCAAAAACAACAAATATTGATAACGAAGAGCAAGCGTTTAACTCTCGTTTGCAAGAATGTCCAATCGCGGTTGTCGGTATGGCGTCAATATTTGCCGATGCAAAAAACCTAGAAGATTACTGGGACAATATTTTTGAATCTGTTGATGCGATCAAAGATGTACCGAGTGATCGCTGGGCGATAGATGACTATTATAATAGCGATCCAAAAGCTGCGGATAAAACTTACTGTAAACGTGGTGGCTTTTTACCTGAAATAGATTTTGACCCTATGGAGTTTGGTTTACCGCCAAACATTTTAGAATTAACGGATATTGCTCAACTCTTATCATTAGTGGTAGCGCGTGATGTCTTAAACGATGCTGGCATTGGTGATGGCTCAGGTTATGACCGAGATAAAGTTGGTATTACCTTAGGTGTCGGTGGTGGTCAGAAACAGATCTCGCCGTTAACGTCTCGTTTGCAAGGTCCTGTTTTAGAAAAAGTATTAAAAGCTTCAGGTGTGGACGCTGAAGATCGCGCGATGATTATCGAAAAATTCAAGAAAGCTTATATTGGTTGGGAAGAGAACTCATTTCCAGGCATGTTAGGTAATGTTATTTCTGGTCGTATTGCTAACCGTTTTGATCTTGGTGGCACTAACTGTGTAGTTGATGCGGCTTGTGCCGGTTCATTAGCGGCAATTAAATTAGCGATTTCTGACTTGTTAGAACATCGCTCTGAAGTGATGATTTCAGGTGGTGTTTGTTGTGATAACTCACCATTTATGTACATGTCGTTCTCAAAAACACCAGCCTTTACTACTAACGAAGATATTCGCCCATTTGATAATGATTCAAAAGGGATGATGATTGGTGAAGGTATCGGCATGATGGCTTTTAAACGCTTAGAAGATGCTGAGCGTGATGGCGATAAAATTTATGCGGTACTTAAAGGTATTGGTACATCAAGCGATGGTCGTTTTAAATCTATTTACGCGCCACGTCCAGACGGACAAGCAAAAGCATTAAAGCGTGCTTATGATGATGCAGGTTTTGACCCAAGGAGCTGTGGTTTAATCGAAGCTCACGGCACTGGCACTAAAGCCGGTGATGCAGCAGAGTTCAGTGGCTTAGTTAAACATTTTTCAGCAAATAATGAACAAAAACAACATATTGCCCTTGGCTCAGTAAAATCACAAATTGGCCATACTAAAGCTGCTGCTGGCTCTGCGGGTATGATTAAAGCGGTATTAGCACTACATCATAAAGTATTGCCAGCGACCATTCATATTGACCAACCAAATACTTCGCTAGCAATAGAAAATAGCCCAATGTATTTGAATAATGAAACCCGTCCGTGGATGGCACGCGAAGATGGTTTACCACGCCGCGCTGGTGTTAGTTCATTCGGTTTTGGTGGTACTAACTACCACATGGTATTAGAAGAATATACGCCAGCCGCACAAGGGCAATACCGTTTAAACGCCGTGCCACAAACAATTTTAGTGACGGCGAAAGATGAACATGCACTTATTACGCAATTACAGCAATGGCAAGACAAACTGAGTTCAGTTGCAGATGCTCAGCCTTATATCTTTAACGCCTTAGTTACAGACTGCGCTTTGCAAACACCTGCTGAAAATCTAGCGCGTTGTGGTTTTGTTGCTAAAAATGCCGATGAAGCGATTAAGATGATTGCTGGTGCATTAAAACAATTTGCCAGCAATGTGGGCAGCGACAGCTGGTCGGTACCTACCGGAATATATTACCGTAAGTCAGCTATTAAAACCAAAGGCAAAGTGGTGGCACTTTTCTCTGGTCAAGGCTCACAGTACGTCAATATGGGGCGCGAGTTAGCCTGTAATTTCCCAAGTGTGATGCAAGCAGCGCAAGATATGGATACTGAATTTTCCAATGCAGGTTTAGGTCAATTAACGCCAACAACTTACCCAATTCCAGTATTTAGTGATGACGCGCGTAAAGCACAAGATGAAGTTTTGCGTTTAACACAACATGCTCAACCTGCAATTGGCACCTTAAGTGTTGGTCTCTATAAAACTTTCACCAATGCAGGTTTTAAAGCTGACTTTACTGCCGGACATAGTTTTGGCGAATTAACCGCGCTTTGGGCCGCTGGTGTATTAAACGATAGCGATTATATGATGTTAGCACGTAGTCGTGGTCAAGCCATGGCAGCACCTAAAGATGCAACCGTTGATACTGGTACCATGATTGCAGTGGTTGGCGCTCCTGACAAAGTAGCCGCTGATATTAAAGACATCAAAGATATCTCAATTGCCAATTACAACTCTAATAACCAAGTAGTGGTTGCTGGCGTTACCAGCCAAATAGCCATTGCCATTGAAGAGCTTAAAGGTAAAGGTTACAAGGTTGTACCTTTACCTGTATCAGCTGCGTTTCATACGCCATTGGTCGGTCATGCACAGAAACCATTTTCTGATGCTATAGATAACGCTAAGTTTAATAAACCTGTGGTACCTGTCTATTCGAATGGCACAGCAAAAGCGCATTCTAATAAAGCCGCTGATATTAAGAAGAGTCTGAAAAAGCATATTTTAGAATCGGTGCATTTTAATGAAGAAATCGACAACATCTACGCAGATGGCGGTAGAGTATTTGTTGAGTTTGGTCCGAAAAATGTTTTAACTAAATTAGTTGAAAACATCTTAAAAGATAAAGACGATGTGATAGCGATTGCCGTTAACGCTAACCCAAAGAAATCTGCGGATATGCAAATGCGCCAAGCTGCTGTGCAAATGTCAGTACTTGGTTTAGAACTTAATGATATTGACCCATACTCAGCGGTTAAACGTCCGTTATCTGCGCCTAAAATGTCACCACTTGCTATGAAGCTTACCGGTGCCTCTTATGTTAGCCCTAAAACTAAAAAAGCATTTGATGATGCACTAAACGATGGTTGGACAATTAAACAAGCTCATACTACGCCTGTTGCTGTGCCAGCGCCGCAAGTTGTTGAGAAAATAGTAGAAAAAATTGTAGAGGTAGAGCGTATTGTTGAAGTTGAGAAGATAGTTTACCTTAACTCTGATGGCACTGTTGCCGATGGAATTACAATAACTAGTCAAGTTACACCTAATACTAGCGATGTTGTTAGCAGTATTGAACGCAGTGTTAGTCAGTTTGTTGATCATCAACAACAGTTATTAAATGTGCATGAGCAATATATGCAAGGGCCAAAAGACTACGCTAAAACTTTTGATGCGGTGCTTACTTCTCAAGAAGCAGGCGAATTACCTGAAAGCCTTGATCGCACCTTAGGTATGTATCATGACTTCCAATCAGAAACGTTACGTGTGCATGAGCAATACCTAAATGATCAAACAGATAACATGGCGGCAATGTTGTCTACTGCTGAAACAAACGCCCCAGCAGTGCCTGTTGCAATTAAATCAGCCGAAGTTAAAGCGCCAGTAGTTGCACAACCAGCACCAATAAAGCCAAATGTAGCGCAAGTTACGCAGCCAGTGCCAGTAACTCCCGTTGCTGCTCCTGTAGTGCAAACGCAATCGCCAGCACCGGTACAAACAGTAGCAACCGCTGCTGCGCTTGCACCAGTGGCTGAAATCTCAGTAGCGGTTTCCGCTCCAGCGGTATCAATTGATCTTGAAGCTCTTGATTTACAGAAAATCCAAACTGTGATGATGGAAGTAGTTGCTGAGAAAACCGGCTACCCAACTGAAATGCTTGAACTTGAAATGGACATGGAAGCAGACTTGGGTATCGATTCCATTAAGCGTGTTGAAATCTTAGGCTCAGTACAAGAAATCATTAGTGATTTACCTGAACTGAATCCTGAAGATCTAGCTGAGTTACGTACTTTAGGCGAGATTGTTGACCACATGCAAGAAAAGGTGACGTCAAAAGCACAAGCCGTTTCGCCAAGCGTGTCAGCTAATGAGAGCATGCCAACACTACATTTAGTCGATACGACAGTGACTGCAAGTGCTCCAACCATTGATTTAAAACATATCCAAAGTGTGATGATGGAAGTGGTCGCTGAAAAAACCGGCTACCCGACTGAAATGCTTGAACTTGAAATGGATATGGAAGCTGATTTAGGTATCGACTCAATTAAACGTGTTGAAATTTTAGGTTCGGTACAAGAAATTATTACCGATTTACCTGAGCTTAACCCAGAAGATTTAGCTGAGTTAAGAACCCTAGGCGAAATCGTTAGTTATATGCAGTCTAAAGTCTCAGCTGCTCCTGAAGCGGTTGTTGCAAACGCGCCAGCGACTGAAAGTGCACCAGGTAATGTAGCTGGTCCAGCAATTGATTTAGCTCACATCCAATCTGTAATGATGGAAGTGGTGGCAGAAAAAACTGGTTACCCAACGGAAATGCTTGAACTAGAAATGGATATGGAAGCAGACTTAGGTATCGACTCTATTAAACGTGTTGAAATCTTAGGTGCAGTGCAAGAAACCATCCCAGATTTACCTGAGCTTAACCCAGAAGATTTAGCTGAATTAAGAACGCTAGGCGAAATTGTTAATTATATGCAGTCTAAAGTCTCAGCTGCTCCTGTAGCGGTTGTTGAAAACGGGCCAGCGAATGAAAGTGCACCAGGTAATGCAGCTGGTCCAGCAATTGATTTAGCTCACATCCAATCAGTAATGATGACAGTAGTAGCCGAGAAAACTGGTTACCCAACTGAAATGTTAGAGCTTGAAATGGATATGGAAGCAGAC
>NZ_JQEC01000050.1 GCF_000764185.1 Colwellia psychrerythraea | reverse complement strand
TATTACCGGTAATACAGCACAAGATATTACCTTAGGCACAGATATCGCGCGTATTGAGACGTTAAATGCGCAAGTTGGTACGAACACTTTACGTGGAGAAAACGCGACTAACGATTGGAATATCACTGCTGCCAATACAGGTACTATCGATGACCAAACCACAACATTAAGCTTTACTAATTTTATTAACCTGATTGGTGGCACAGCGGTAGATACCTTTACATTATCTGATGTAGCGCTTGTTACTGGTTTAATTGATGGTGGCGCTGGTAGCGATAAGGTTGATATAACTGGGAGCACAGCACAAGACATTATCCTAGGTACTGATATAACTCGTATTGAGACGTTAACCGCACAAATAGGTACTAACACTTTACGTGCAGATAATACCACTAACGATTGGAACATAACCGCAGCGAACACTGGCACAATTTATGACCAAACCACTACATTAAGTTTCACTAACTTTATTAACTTAGTCGGTGGCACAGGTGTCGATAATTTCACCTTAGCAGATATCGCTCATGTGACGGGCTTAATTGATGGTGGTGCAGGTAGCGATAAGATAGATATTACCGGTAATACAGCACAAGATATTACCTTAGGCACAGATATCGCGCGTATTGAGACGTTAAATGCG
>NZ_JQEC01000049.1 GCF_000764185.1 Colwellia psychrerythraea | reverse complement strand
GCGTTAGTGTACCAGAGAGAGTTTTGTCGCATATGAATCAATGGAAGTTCCAATTATTACCCAGTAAAAAAGATGCTCTCGGTGTTGGTGAAGGCTTTCGAATGGATAGTGTTGCTGAACAAATTGAGAGAGAAGTTAATGAAGCTTTACCATATCGTTTTAAGTTTCATAAAATTGGAAAAATAGTTGTCTGGCTTGGCCCTAGAAATGACCAAGAGGATTATGTTGAGCAAATGGGAGTATCGTTACAGCTATACGAGAACTTCTGTGCTGATAGCTATATAAAGTCGTCGGATGAACAAAAGCAGGAGTTGCTTAAAGTAATTATCCGTGATGTATTTAATTGGTTTTCTGATAATTTTGATGACTCAGAGTTCTTTGTAAATAAAGTAAAAAGTCAGGTGGCTTGGGTACACTAACAAGCCAATCAAGCGGGACTAAAAACAGTTTGCTCGGTTTCGCTTCGCTACACATTATAGCAAACAATTTTTAGCCCCTTATTGGGGCGTTAGGTTTCAAGGAGGATGTTGTGAAATTGGTTGGCTCTAAAACTGAAAAGGAAATAAAGTTGGAGCTTATAAAAAATACTTCATCCGTATTTTCAAAATCTGTTGAGTCTCACGTAAAAACCTTCTTTTTAGATAATGAGTTGGATTTCACTAAAGTAATTGTTTTAGATTCATTTCCAGATGACAGGATTATTCATTATTGGTTACTTATAGAGTCACGGATGGTTGGTAGAGTAGAAGTCGAGCTAGATTGTCCTGAATGTACAGGCATGGATACTTTTACTCTTCTAGAATATCGCCATAAATTAAGTAAGATCCAACAAATAAAGCTAGCTGTCGCAATGGAGTTATTAGCAACTGAAACCTAACAAGAAATTAAACAAGGACAAAAAACAGTTGGCTTTTTGTTCACTACGTTCACTTATTTTAGCCAACCATTTTTTGCCTGTTAATTAGGCGTTATGTGCCATTGCTCTGGGAGAGTAAGTTGAATTATCAGAGTTCTTGGAGGGAATTAAAAAAACGGCGTAACATTCAAATAGGCCTGCTCATATCTATGGTTTTTATAACTTCTGCAGCAGACGAGTTTCTATCAACGACAAGTGGTATGCAAAATATAGGGCAAATTATATTCAATATATATATTCCATTTATCTTTTGGGCGCATATTAGATATAGAATCTGGAAGTGTCCTAAATGTAATGGAGTTTACTCTAAATTTAGCCTGTTTTTCGGTGAATCTAAATGTTCAAGCTGTGGATTAAAAAAATGGTCTGACTCATAGCACATAACAAGCCACTCAAGCAGGACAAATAACAGTTGGCTTTGTTCGCTTCGCTCTCTATTATAGCCAACTATCATTTGCCTCTTAGTGGGGCGTTATGTTTTTCGAGGTTTCAATGGATTCAGAGTTTTTAAGGTTTTTGACGAAAAAGGAACATTTAATCAATGACCTTCAAACAGGCTTTGATTTACGAAAACACCCAATAAGTTTTAGACCGCCTTTATCTAAAATTATTCCTGCTCTAATCCCGTTCTGGAAAGAGAAAAATTTATATCCAGAATTAACGGAAAAGTATGACTCATGTGGAGAAAATGATTTTTTTATTTGGTTCGGGAATCGATTGAATAATGATCAGAAATTTAATTATGGTATCTCATACTTAACGAATCAAGTGAATCATGCTGAAATTAACATGAAATGCTTTACTGAACTCAGGGATAACCAAAAACTTCACTCAAACCATAAAATGTATTTTGGAAGTTATGGTATAGCACTTACCCACGAATGGATGAAATCTAACAATGGTGACAGAATAATCTATGTAGGAGATGAGTCTGAGGTAACTAGTAGAATAGCTAGAGTCCTCGCCATGTTGAATAGCTTCGGAACTTCTCAAACAGTGATAAATTCTATGTTTGATATTCTGGCATTCACCGAAATAGAGGGGAATAGTCATGAGTATGAGTGGCGAATTGTTGGGAATCATCATTATGCTGGCGGTTCTCATGGAAATCACCCCAATAATATTCCTTTTACCGTTAATGACATTGTCGCAATTTACGTAGAAAAAGAAGAAGAAAAAAGTGAGTTAATTGAAGTTCTAAAAAATAAAGCAAAGAATGAAGGGGTAACTAAAATTCCTCAAATTTACCTAGCGGATGATGTTTATCTATCTGATGATGAGCAAGACAGAATTGATAATATCTTATATCGAAGAACCAAAACATAACAAGGCGCTTAAACGGAACTAAAACAGTGGGTTACGTTTCGCTTCGCTACACATTATAACCCACTATTTTAGTCCGCTTAGCGCGGCGTTAGTTGGCTTCAGCCTAGTCATCAGTACGGAACAAGTTTTCGGAGTATTTAAAAATGGACTTTGTTATAGGCTTAATTCTATTTTTATTGTTCTATGTTTTAGTCAATTATATCCAAAGCATTATTGGGTATTACCCTAAACTAGCTAGAGAATATAAAACGAATTTAAGTATTTCGGATTCATCTCTTTTTAAATCACGCAGTATGTACCTGACGAATGTGGCAGATATTTCTCGTGAGAAAAACAGTGAATATCGGACTTGGCTAAATATCAAATCATTTGAGCAAGGGGTATTTATAAGCCAAAAACGGATGCTGATTCTACTATTTTCCAAGAGTTTTTTAATACCATGGGAGCAAATTAGCTTAATAAAAGAGAAAACTAATTTGCTTAAAAATCAATATCTTTATAAAGTCGAATGTAAAAAAGAACCTATTTATATCATTACGAAATTCGATTTGTTAAAAAGCGCAACTAACAAGCAAATCAATCAGGACTAAAAACAGTTGGCTTTTGCTCCTGCGTCGCTTATTTTAGCCATCAATTTTTAGCCCATTATTTGGGCGTTATATGGCACCACGAAATCAACTGAATATTTTATTGTAAAAACAGCGTTTTCTAAAGTGGTTTGGTGGGTTACGCCTCTGTTTTCGCCAGAGCAGTTAGGTTAAAGACGCTAATAGACTTTACTATTTTAGACACTTTTGTTGTAAAGCCATTAGCTTAATTCACAGTAGTGTTTGGCTCAAAAATCACTGTTTGGTTAGTCGTGGCGCTGGGCACTTTTTAGTTCTACGGTCGGGCTGCCAGTTTAAGTAAAGCTCTTGTTATCGTTGTTAGTTTTCCGCTACCATCATATAACAAGATAATTCAAAGCGGACACGTAACAGTTGGCCATCGCTTCGCGATTATAGCCAATGTTACTTAGCCGTTTAATATAAGCGTTAGTGTACCAGAGAGAGTTTTGTCGCATATGAATCAATGGAAGTTCCAATTATTACCCAGTAAAAAAGATGCTCTCGGTGTTGGTGAAGGCTTTCGAATGGATAGTGTTGCTGAACAAATTGAGAGAGAAGTTAATGAAGCTTTACCATATCGTTTTAAGTTTCATAAAATTGGAAAAATAGTTGTCTGGCTTGGCCCTAGAAATGACCAAGAGGATTATGTTGAGCAAATGGGAGTATCGTTACAGCTATACGAGAACTTCTGTGCTGATAGCTATATAAAGTCGTCGGATGAACAAAAGCAGGAGTTGCTTAAAGTAATTATCCGTGATGTATTTAATTGGTTTTCTGATAATTTTGATGACTCAGAGTTCTTTGTAAATAAAGTAAAAAGTCAGGTGGCTTGGGTACACTAACAAGCCAATCAAGCGGGACTAAAAACAGTTTGCTCGGTTTCGCTTCGCTACACATTATAGCAAACAATTTTTAGCCCCTTATTGGGGCGTTA
>NZ_JQEC01000048.1 GCF_000764185.1 Colwellia psychrerythraea | reverse complement strand
GGCGTTGGTATGACTCCCCACGTCAAGTTAAATACACCGATCCCTGCTCATTAATTTAGAGCCATAATGTCTACTTTTAAAATAAAAGAGTTAACGCATAGATGAAGCAAGTAATTTCGTCGGTTATCATGCTGATATTCGTGGATTACTAACCTGTTGGTTAGCAGTGCCGACCTTACTTATTCCGTCGTGGCACCTGATTTCAGTCTATGCTCGTGGTTCAACGATAATAAATACCGTTGCCAGCCTAACGCCCTCGGTGGTTATGCCACAGCCGATGCTTGACCCAATGCGCTAACTCAAAACTTTTTATCATGCAGGTACTCTCGATATTCTTAATCGTGTATCAACTGGCGTAATGACTACTTCACGGGCAATAGCCCACAGGTAAGCGGCCATCTCTCTGGCAATGGCTATCACCACGACATTACGATGTTTTCCTCTACTCAGCAGCCGATTGTATCGTCGGCACAGCCTAAGTTGGGCCTGCCAAGCAATATCGGTAATTTCTTTGGGTAAGCCTTCCTGACGCTTTTGTAATTCTGTCGATATATTGGCTTTGTGCTTATATGTATGAGCGCCTTGAACAAGTAAACGCCTTGCTCGTCCATTGCCACATTTGGTAATGCTACCTAACCGCCGTTTATCACCACTGCTGTGCTCTTTTGAGACTAATCCTAGATACGACATGAGCTTTTTTGGATGGTCAAAGCGCCTTAAATCGCCAAGCTCTGCGACAATACCCGTTGCGATAAGCAGTCGAACACCTCTGACGGCTTGAAGTGCTTTAACTACAGGATAAAACCGCCACGACTTCACCTGATGAAATAATTCATTGGCCAGTCGTTTCTCTCGCTGTATTCGCTCAGTGATAACTTGTATCATTTCTTGCAAAACGATTTGTTGGCTTGGGTGAGGTAAAATGAGCTCAGTCAACCAACGAAGGTGTTGAAGTGACCAATTATCGTTGACCTTACAGCTGATGTTATTACGAAGAAATAGGGCCTTAAGTTGATATTTAGCATCCTTTAAGTCTTTCATCGCTGTTTCTCTTGCCCTTGATAGGTCGCGTATTGCTTCGTCTTCAGGCTCTGGCACATATATGGGTGTTAATTCTTCATCCTTAAGCAGTTTGGTTAATTTCAACGCATCACGTTTGTCAGTTTTTACTTTATCTCCTGGTTTCTTTGGAATTAATGAGGGGGCAACGACATAGCAGCAATGACTCAAGCTGGTCAGTAATCGGTAAATCCAATAACCACAGGGGCCTGCTTCATAAACAAAATGTAGTGTCGCCTGTGGGTATTTGGATTGATATTGCCGAGCCAATTTTGTAATGGCTGCTTTGGTCGTTTTTATTTTTCCATAATGAACGGGTTTTGCACCACGTTGGTCTTCTACATGTGCCACTTCGGTAGACACTTTATGGGTATCTAAGCCGATGAAAAGTATGTTATATTTGTACATGTTAGCCTCCAGTTTATATTGTTTAACACATATATTATGGCTCTGGTTTTACTAACCCACGAATCTGGAGGCTAGCACCTCGTGGGAGTCATTATGTCTAGCAATACAAGGAGTTTGATTTGAGTTCTGTCAAAAAGTATTCATTATTTATACGTGTAATTTGTGGTGTTCTAGGTGTTTCAACCATTGGTGTTATGATTTTTAACGCTCTAAACTCTGAGCAATTTGTTTTTGAGTTCAAAGTTGTTGCAATAGCATTTGCTGTATGCATTTTTATCTTTACAGCAATCACTGGTACAAACCCTCTTGCAAGTATCAACGGTGATAAGCAGGCATAGTATAGCTAACAAGCAAATTAACAGGACACGTAACGCTTGCTCGGTTCTGCTTCGCTCTACAATTTTAGCAAGCGTTACTTAGCCCGTTATTTGGGCGTTATGTACCGCCTTCTTTTAAGGTAAAGTTATTTCAAATATAGGTGGTTTTAAATAGGCTTGGCAGTGTTGCTTTTGAGTTTTCGCCAAGGTAATTTTGGAAAATCAAACTAGCACTTATCAATTGGCTCAAAGTTCTTGATCAGGTGTTTATTAGGCGGTGGTATTTTTATCTCTTCCGTTTATCTATTAAAACTTAATATTGTTTGTTATCGTAATGTTCATAAATACCAATTACATAACAAGCAATTCAAACGGAAAAATTACAGTTGGCTCGCGCTCCGCGCAGTATAGCCAAACTGTATTTTTCCGCTTAATGTGGGCGTTAGTGTACCAGAGAGAGTTTTGTCGCATATGAATCAATGGAAGTTCCAATTATTACCCAGTAAAAAAGATGCTCTCGGTGTTGGTGAAGGCTTTCGAATGGATAGTGTTGCTGAACAAATTGAGAGAGAAGTTAATGAAGCTTTACCATATCGTTTTAAGTTTCATAAAATTGGAAAAATAGTTGTCTGGCTTGGCCCTAGAAATGACCAAGAGGATTATGTTGAGCAAATGGGAGTATCGTTACAGCTATACGAGAACTTCTGTGCTGATAGCTATATAAAGTCGTCGGATGAACAAAAGCAGGAGTTGCTTAAAGTAATTATCCGTGATGTATTTAATTGGTTTTCTGATAATTTTGATGACTCAGAGTTCTTTGTAAATAAAGTAAAAAGTCAGGTGGCTTGGGTACACTAACAAGCCAATCAAGCGGGACTAAAAACAGTTTGCTCGGTTTCGCTTCGCTACACATTATAGCAAACAATTTTTAGCCCCTTATTGGGGCGTTA
>NZ_JQEC01000047.1 GCF_000764185.1 Colwellia psychrerythraea | reverse complement strand
GCTGAACTACCCGCCCAAAGTATAAAATTTTATCCAGCTTTAACAATAGCTGCTCTTCATTATTTAATCACTTGAAGAAAGTGGTGGGCGCGGCAGGAGTCGAACCTGCGACCGCCTGGTTCGTAGCCAGGTACTCTATCCAGCTGAGCTACGCGCCCTTAATTCAAGTTATATTTTATATCGTTACTTAGTCGATATACGAACGTTGCTCGTAGCCTTCAGATTATACAATCCGATCCAGCTGAACTACCCGCCCAAAGTATAAAATTTTATCCAGCTTTAACAATAGCTGCTCTTCATTATTTAATCACTTGAAGAAAGTGGTGGGCGCGGCAGGAGTCGAACCTGCGACCGCCTGGTTCGTAGCCAGGTACTCTATCCAGCTGAGCTACGCGCCCTCAATTAAGTTATTTTTTATATCGTTGCTTATCGATATTCGAATCTAGTACTTAACCATCAAATATAATTTATCCGGTCAACTTAGTATCCTCATAAACTATTTTTTATATCTTAGCCTAAAGATAGTGAACTTTCATTCTACACAACCATAATTATTCATAAGAAAAATAATGGCGGAGAGGGAGGGATTCGAACCCTCGATCCGGCTACAAACCAGATACTCCCTTAGCAGGGGAGCGCCTTCGGCCACTCGGCCACCTCTCCAATGGGTGCGAAAATAAGGAATTATAAAAAATATATTTCATAATAAGCTTACAACCGCAGTTCTTCATTATTTAATCACTTGAAGTAAGTGAGAACTAAGTAAAACTCAATACTGCGTTTATATACCGTATTGGGTAGTCTCTAACCTTAGAACGAAAAAAGCCCCACCTACTAAGGTGGGGCTTTTGATGTGGTGGGCGCGGCAGGAGTCGAACCTGCGACCGCCTGGTTCGTAGCCAGGTACTCTATCCAGCTGAGCTACGCGCCCAAAGTATAAATTTTATCCAGCTTTTACAATAGCTGCTCTTCATTATTTAATCACTTGAAGAAAGTGGTGGGCGCGGCAGGAGTCGAACCTGCGACCGCCTGGTTCGTAGCCAGGTACTCTATCCAGCTGAGCTACGCGCCCTCAATAAGTTATTTTTTATATCTTACCTTAAAGATAGTGAACTTTCGTTCTACACACAACCATAATCCTCATAAGAAGAATAATGGCGGAGAGGGAGGGATTCGAACCCTCGATCCGGCTACAAACCAGATACTCCCTTAGCAGGGGAGCGCCTTCGGCCACTCGGCCACCTCTCCAATGGGTGCGAATAATAAGGGATTCTAAAAATAAGTCAAACAATTTTTAGTATTTATTTAGTAATAATTACAGTTTGCTGACAATTCAGCCAATTGTGTTGTTTTTTAATCATTATGTGAGTTTGAGACATAAAAAAACACCGCCATAACGGTGTTTTTTAGCTGTTAAATAAATCTTTAAATAACGCTTTTCTGAAAAGCCTCTAATAACCGGCTTATTATAAGCAGTTATTAATTAGACTTTGTTACCTGAAACTTCAGTACCACCCTTTTCGGCTTGAATGCGCATGTAAATTTCTTCACGATGCACTGAAATTTCTTTTGGCGCATTAACACCTATTCTTACCTGATTTCCTTTAACGCCTAAAACAGTTACGGTGACTTCGTCACCAATCATTAATGTTTCACCTACGCGTCGTGTTAATATAAGCATATTTTCTTCCTTATCCTTTAAAGTGAGATCACTAAGTAAATATATATAAGCTAGTAATATATTAGAATTAGTTACTTTTTACTCCATCCACTATAACTAATAGTCAATTTTCAGTAAAAAGTCATTATTCACCAAAAACATCATATCCGATGATAGTTCCCAATGAAGCTTCGATAATTAGCAGCAAAAAATTATGCAACTACATCTATCGTTCATATTTTAGCAAGATTTCCATATCCTTGAATAGTTTTATACTCTAATTTAACTACCGATTCAGTGATCATTTGCAATTTTTTGTGGTTTTTTGTGACATTTGACCAACAAGTTGCACAAAACATTAAAATTAACATTTTTTTAACATGAAATATAAAAAAGGAAGCAAACGCTTCCTTTTTAGTTTATTTAAGCCAACTATTCATTTTAGCTAACTTTTTTAATTAGCATTTAAGCTAGTTTATCAGCTAACCATGCAGAGACACTAGCAAGGGCTGGCGTGATATTTTCAGGCTGGCTACCACCTGCTTGCGCCATATCAGGACGCCCACCACCTTTGCCGCCCACTTGCTGAGCAACCATATTAACAAGCTCACCGGCTTTAACACGGCCTATTAAGTCTTTTGTTACGCCAGCAATCAAGCCAACCTTTGGTCCATTGGCAGTTGCCAACATAATAACACCTGATTGCATTTTATTTTTAAGCTCATCGACCATGCCACGAAGTGCTTTGCTTTCTACACCACCGAGATCAGCAATTAAAACTTTAACACCATTAATCTCTATTGCATCATTAATTAAATCAGAGCCAGCTTGTGCAGCTAATTCCTGTTTAAGTTGCCCTATTTCCTTTTCAAGCTGCTTAGAGCGACTAACTAGAAGCTCAACTTTGTCACTAACATTAGCCACATCACTCTTAACCAACGCGGCAATATTAGTTAAAGAGGCGGCCTGCTGGTTAATAAAGTCAAGTGCCCCGGTAGCCGTAACAGCTTCGATACGACGAACACCTGCAGCGATACCCGATTCAGAAACAATTTTTAATATACCAATATCACCAGTTCTATCAACATGGACACCACCACAAAGCTCTATTGAAAAATCTCCAAGGGTAACTACGCGAACTTCGTCATCGTACTTTTCACCAAAGAGTGCCATAGCACCTTTTTCTTTAGCTTCTTCTATATACATAGACTCAGTTTTCTTTGAGTGGTTACGACGAATTTCATCATTAACCATTTGCTCAACCGCATATAATTCTTGGGCGGTAACGCCTTCAAAATGAGAGAAATCAAAACGTAGTTTATCATTATCACATAATGAGCCTTTCTGAGTAACATGTTCACCCAGTACTTTGCGTAATGCCGCATGTAATAAATGTGTTGCAGTATGGTTTTTAACTATAGCAGCTCTGCGCTCAACGTTGATTTCAGCTTTTACCCTACGGTTTAAGCCAATATCTGTACGTGCGGTACCTCTATGGGCAAAAGCATTACCTAATTTAATCGTATCTGTTACTTCAAAGACTCCACCATCGAGGTGTAACAAACCGCTATCACCTGCTTGACCGCCAGATTCAGCATAAAACGGTGTATGATCTAAAATGACAATGCCCTGATCACCTGAATTTAACTGCTGGATCGCTTCTTGATCTTGGCTATTAAATAACTCAACTACAGTCGCTGAATATGAATCATTGTCATAGCCTTTAAAAGCAGTTTTGTGATCAGATTTCAGTTGTTGATTATAATCAGTACCAAATTGACTCGCTTTCTGGGCACGCTCTCGCTGTTGCTTCATCGCTGCATCAAAGCCATCGTGATCAATTTTCAATTGACGTTCACGAGCAATGTCCGCGGTCAAGTCGGCAGGAAAACCATAAGTATCATATAACTTAAAGACATCAACACCTTGAATGGTATCGCCAGATAAATTCGCTAAGATATCTTCAAGTAAGATCATACCGCGGTCTAAAGTACGGCCAAATTGCTCTTCTTCAATGCGTAATAGTTTTTCAATAATCGCTTGTTGTTGGACTAACTCAGGGTATGCTTCACCCATTTGTTCAATTAATGAGGCAACAATTTTGTGAAAGAAGTGTCCATTAGCTTCTAATTTATGACCATGACGGATAGCACGACGTATAATTCGGCGAAGTACATAACCACGGCCTTCATTTGAAGGCACAACACCATCAACAATTAAAAAACTACATGAGCGAATGTGATCGCTAATAACACGTAGTGACTTATGCTCAAGATCAGTACAACCAAGTAATTGTGCAGTATCTTTAATTAATGCTTGGAAAATATCAATTTCATAGTTGCTATGCACATTTTGCATAATAGCAGAAATACGCTCTAAGCCCATGCCGGTGTCTATTGATGGGTTAGGTAATGGCTCCATAGTTCCGTCGCTTTGACGGTTATATTGCATAAATACTATATTCCATATTTCAATAAAACGATCACCGTCTTCATCAGGTGAGCCTGGAGGTCCACCAAAAACATCTGCTCCGTGATCATAAAATATCTCAGAGCAAGGTCCACAAGGGCCAGTGTCTCCCATAGACCAGAAGTTATCTTTAGCACCTATACGAATAACACGCTCTGCCGGGACACCTACTTTCTCAATCCAAAATTTTTCGGCTTCATCATCTTCTTCGAATACAGTAACCGTAAGTTTATCTTTTGGTATTTTTAAAATGTCAGTTAAAAAATCCCAAGCAAAAAATATCGCCTCTTCTTTAAAATAATCACCAAAACTAAAATTACCCATCATTTCAAAAAAGGTGTGATGGCGTGCTGTGTAGCCCACATTCTCTAAATCGTTATGTTTACCACCAGCTCGCACACAACGTTGTGCTGAGGTTGCTCGGGTATAACTGCGCTTCTCTGAGCCTAAGAACACATCTTTAAAAGGAACCATGCCGGCATTGGTAAACAATAACGTGGCATCATTACCCGGTACTAACGAGCTACTTTTAACTATTTGATGTTGTTTGGTGGCAAAAAAATCTAAAAATGCCTGACGGACTTCGGCGGTGCTTTTAATCATGGGATACTCAACAAATCGATTTTAGGTCTATTTAAATTCAGGGTTTATTCTAGTTATGACTCTACATTCTGTAGTTCAATCTAATACAGCAAAAAATTCATCACTGGAATAAGCGCACTATTGTAAAAAACGAATCTTCTTGGCGTGTTGTTTCTGCTCTGCTTTTTTATCAAGCTCGCTATCAATGTTTTCATTAATACAATACTTGTCGCCAAATCGCTTATTATACGCAAGCTGGGCTTGAAGATACCAATCAATTTCGCAACTTTCACGCAATTCTTGAATAATTGTTGTACTGTCGCCTTTTTGATCAAGGTCATGAGCAATGATAAAGCAGTCATAACCACTCTTCGATTATTATCGAGGGGATTACCATTTCGACATTGGTTAGCAGTAAAACCTTGATCACTTAAATAACCTGAACTCTGGATAAGCAGCATTTGCTCAATATTCCCCTTTATCCAATTCCCAGCGTTAAAACGTCGATAAATAACCCGTTATTCATAAACATTTTGCCTTGATAATCGAATAAAGTGATAGAGTATATCGCTATTTAATCCAGTGATTTTTATTTTTAATAACCGCAAACTGTTGTTTTTACTTAAATATCAAGCACTCACTATCCAGAGTTCAGGTTAAATAGTTTTTTTCATTCAGCTTCCCACTGCCGCATACATATCTGCTGGAAAAACTCTCATTGCTCAAGTTTTTGACGTAATTCAATCGACGAATATTCTTCCTAGGCTAATAAACCAACAACGAAGTGTAGTGAAGTTTATTTCAAGGTTTTACTTCTTAGGTAGGGGAATGCTAGAGCGATAGCTGTAGCTGATGGCTTTCACCGGGAGTGTCCGCAAAACCAAGTGTTAGACCAACTAAGCGAATACCTCGTTGATTAGCTCTACTATATGCTTTTGACAGTAAGTTATTAAAAAGTACTTGCTGACATTCATTACTCTGTGTCTCAACAGTGGTCTGATTAAAGTCAGCAAACTTAAGCTTTACTCCTTGCCTAATAATTTCTCTATTACTGTGCGGTGCTAGTCGAGTTAATAACTTTTGATATAAGGACTCTATAACTAGTTGGCACTCATCCTGGGTCGATATATCTTGCATTAACGTTGTTTCAATGGCGAGTGACTTTCGCTGTCGACTTACCTCTAGAGCACGGTTATCGACACCATGAGCCTTTAAATACAAACTATTAGCAAATTTACCGACAATATTCTGTAATGCTCTTATATTACTTTGACGTACATCCGCACAAGTGACATAACCATGACGATTGAGTTTTTCAAAGGTTTTAGGACCAATGCCCGGTATCTTCTTTAGCGATAATTGTTCAACAAAATTCGCGACTTTATCTGGGGTGATTACACATTGACCATTAGGCTTATTTTCGTCGCTGGCAATTTTAGCCAAAAACTTATTCGGTGCAATACCTGCAGATGCAGTCAAGTTCAACTCATTAAAAATATCTGCTCTAATTTGTCCCGCAATAAGTGTCGCGCTGCCCTGACACATAGTTGCCTCAGTGACATCAAGAAAGGCCTCATCTAGGGATAAAGGCTCAATAAGATCGGTATAGCGAGAGAATATTTCTCTGATATGTTTAGAGGTTTCTTTATATACATCCATTCGGCCATGAACTATGGTCAGATTTGGGCAAAGTTGTTTAGCTTTGATAGCTGGCATGGCAGCACGGACACCAAATTGACGTGCTTGATAGTTACTGGTGCACAAGACACTACGAGGGCCATCGCCACCCACTGCCAGCGGGATATTTCGATATTCAGGAAAATCTCGCATTTCAACGGCAGCATAAAAACAGTCCATATCTATGTGAATTATTTTTCGCTGATTACTCATTTATTACCTACACCAGGATAACTGTACATATAAACAGTATACTATTTATATCTGGCTTAGCAAGTGAGTAGTTGGCTTTATGACTAGCTTTGTAACTAGCTCACTGCCTAATTAAGGGAGTTCGGTGAACCCAAAGCTGGCACTAACACATCAAACAAAGCATCAATATGATCGTCACGATCGTTTAATGCAGCAATATAATGGTAATACTCACCACCAGCATTGATGAATATCTCCCGGTTTTCATGCTCTAATTCTTCCAGTGTTTCCAGGCAATCACTACTAAAAGCAGGACTTAAAATAGCAATGTGTTTATCACCTTGTTCTGGTAGATTAGCTAATGTTTCATCGGTATAAGGCTGTAGCCATTGTGCTTTACCAAAACGAGATTGAAAAGTTGAAATGATCTCATCATCCTTAAAGCCACATTGTTCGGCGATACTTGTCGTTAATAACTGCTGTTTTAACAAGTCAGTTGTTTGTAAGCAAAAATCATAATAAGGATCACCCCACTGGCGAAAAAGCTCCGGCATACCGTGGTATGACAACACCAGTTTATCAGGCTTACCATACGCTTTAACATGTTCAACAATAGTATTGATTAATGCCTTAATATAAAGCGGGTTGTGGTGATAGGTATTTAAAAAGTAGATTGATGGCACATAACGCCATTGTTGCAGCTCTTTACTTAAAGCATCGAAGGTAGAGCCCGTTGTTGGCCCTGCATATTGTGGGTACAAAGGTAATACCACAATTTTATCGACGCCTTGTTGCTGAAATTTCTGTAAAGCGCTAGCTATTGATGGATTACCATAACGCATGGCGTAATCAACAATAACATTATCACCATATTGTGCTTTAATTTTCATGGCTAATTTTTGTTTTTGCGCAGCGGTGATAGTCAGTAAAGGTGCGCCGTCATCTTGCCAAATACTTTGGTATAACTTGGCTGATTTTGCCGGTCTAATACGTAAAATAATTCCGTGTAAAATCAAAAGCCAGATCAAACGAGGTATTTCAACCACCCTTCTATCTGATAAGAATTCTCGTAAATAACGACGTAAGGCACTAGTACTAGGTTCGTCTGGCGAACCTAAATTAGTTATTAATACTGCCGTTGTTAAACTTTTCTTATCGGCAGTATTACCTTCAGCAGCATTATCTTCAACGGTACAGTCGCTATTTTCTTTCCGTGCACTAAAGCGAGATTTCATTTGGCTTTTTCTTCTTATTATTAATTAATACTCTAGGCTTACTCAACAAGACTATTCAACGAGTTTATTCACTATAAGCTCAAGTGTTTCACTGCGGTTAACTTCAATACCTAAGGCTTCAGCTTTATAGTCTCCCGATTTAATGCCAACACCACCTTGCATTGAAACAATGGCATATACATGTACTTTTTCTACACTGCCGATTGTATGTTCACTGCTCATGGCTTGGCTGTTGTTTAATACAATAACGGTTGGTAAATCACTGGCTTTCATTTTAACCGCGGCAAGTGGCATACGCTGACCATTAGTTGGTACAGCATAAATAAATACTACTCGGTCTTCGCCTTGCGCTAGTTGTTTGGCAATATCGTCAGACAAACTAACACTCACTTTTAATTGTGGTCCGGAGCTAGCTTGCTCTTGTGTTTTAGCCTCTTGATTCAGCGCCGAATTACTTGCTGAGTTAGCTGCCGAATTACTAGCAAAGTTACCGAGCCTATTTTTAGCCTCAGCTACAGCCTCTTTAAGGGCTTCAATATTAACGCCTTTATTATTTTCATCAATAACACGCTGCCAATAAGTAATGGCACTCTGGTAATTTTCACCAATGAAATTGTGCATACCGAGTAAGATATTAGTTGATGCATCGTTTACATCAAGGGCTAATGCTTTATCAATATACTCTTGTACTTGGGCATTAATTTGTTGGTCATTTTTATAATAAAGCGCTTGTGCAATAGCGCCTAATAAATCGGCATGTTCGCCTTCAATTTTCATCACTTGGGTAAAGGCAGCAATCGCTTCATCAAAACTACCCACCGCAACATAGGTTTGCCCTAAGTTATACCAAGCTTCACTATCTTCAGGGGTTGCTTCAATATGCTGTTGCAGCTTTTCAATATGTGCCATCGCTTGAATTTCACGTTGCTTCAGCATTTTATCTGCTGACATAGCTTGTTGTTGACCATGCCCCGCAGGTAACTCTGTAATAAGTTTGTAACTACCTTGTTTGTTATAGAGCGCCACAGAAAAAATGATTATAAATACACTCAAGCCTAATGGCCAAAAAGGAGAATATTTTTTACCCTTACCGATAGCTAAGTTATCTGCTTTAGTGGTACTTTCAATATCTTGTAATAAGGTATTATCAAGCTCAGCTAGCAAGTATTGATAGTTCTCCTCATCCATCCTATTTTCATTATAATCTTTTTCTATTTCTTGTTTGTGCTCATGGTATAAACGGACATTGGTTTCATCACGTAAGTTACCATTAACACTTACTTGTTGTGTTTTCTGTTTAAAGAAAGGTCGCCATACCATTAATAATAATAAAATTAAAAATATAAGGCCGATTATTAAGAATTCCATAATGTTATCTACTACTTCTTTTAAGGTGTCGAGTTGCTATTTATCATTTAAAAAGTTTTTAAGTTTATCTTGTTGCTCTTTCGATAAAACCAAATCACTTTTAGCCACTGGTTTTCTGCGCACAATGACAATAACGACAATAAAGCCTAACAAAATTAGTACTATCGGACCAAACCATAATATGTAGGTTAACGATGAAACTCTTGGTCGATACAAAACAAACTCACCATAACGGTCTACCATAAAGTTGACAATTTCGCTGTCTGCCTTACCCTGTTGTAATAGCTCATAAAGCTCTTTGCGTAAATCAGCGGCAATTGGTGAGTTTGAGTCGGCTAAGTTTTGATTTTGACACTTAGGACATCGTAATTCTTTGGTCAATGCTTGAAAGCGAATTTTAGTCACTTCATCATTAAATTCATAAGTATCAACGGGACTAGCTTTTACCGGATTAACACTAAAAGCGAATACTAATGTAAGTAGAAGTATACTGATTAAGCGCATGTTATTTCCCCTGATTTTTTTCTTCAACTAGCTGAGCAATTAATGGCTCAAACTCACGTCGCCATACTCTAGTATCAATGGCGCCAGCAAAACGTTTACGAATAATGCCATGATGATCAATAACAAACGTTTCCGGTGCACCATAAACACCTAAATCTAAACCTAAGGTACCTTCTTCATCAAAAATTGAAAATACATAAGGATCATCATAATTTTTCAGCCATTGCTGGGCTGCAGCCCGATCATCTTTATAGTTCAAGCCATAAAGTTTTACTTGTGGGTCTTTTGCTATATCAACTAAATACGGATGTTCGTATTTACAAGTTGGACACCATGTTGCCCAAACATTAACTAAGACAATATCACCTAACAAATCAACCTGAGTGACTACTTGTCCATTATCCTTTAGCGTTTTTAGTGCAAAAGCCGGCATTGTCTTACCCACTAATGCCGAGGGCATATCTTGTGGGTTAAGAGACAAACCTCGATATAACACTACACCTAAAGCGATAACTAAAATGAGTGGTAGAAAACGTATAAAACTGCCCATGTTTATGCCTCCGACACTTTTGCCGAACAAACTGTAGCAGCGGCCACGTTATTAGCCCGTGAGTCAGCCATCGCAGCAGACTCTGCAGCCAGTGCTTTTTTACGGCGATAACGTTTATCAAGCATAGAAAGAATGCCACCAATTCCCATGAAAATAGCACCTAACCAAATCCAACGAACAAATGGCTTATAGTGCACTCTTATTGCCCAAGCACCACCCGGTAATGGGTCACCTAAGGCAACATAGACATCCCGGAACAAACCAGGGTCAATACCGGCTTCGGTCATGCCCATGGTTTGCACACGATATTCACGACGCTCTGGTTTAAGTAAGCTAACAAAGTCACTTTCGTTTTCGCCAGTTACTTTATAAATATTAATTTGCCCCTGCTCGGCACTATAGTTTGGCCCTTCGACATGTTTAATGCCTTTGAACTCAATTTCATAACCAGAAACAGTAACTCTTTCGTTTAGCGACATTTTTACATTGGTTTCACTTTCATACATGGAAACAATAGTGACACCAACAATAGTGATAGCAATACCTGCATGAGCCGTTGCCATTCCTAAATGACTGGTAGTTAATTTTCCGGCTAATTGATATTGGTTTTTAACTTCTTTAACTACAACTAAGAAAACCCAAGTCGCTAAGGTGATACCCATGGCAACTAAAGCATTAAACTCACCGCCGTAAACCACTGGAAACATTAAGCCAAAAGCAATACTAAATACTGACGGTTTTAACAGTTGCTTGCTGAGCTCACCTTTTTTAGCTTTTTTCCAGCGAATTAAAGGACCGATACCCATAAAAATAAATAGAATACTCATTATCGGAATAAAAACGGCATTAAAATACGGAGGGCCGACCGAAATCTTCCCATAACCTAAGGCATCAACCAATAAGGGGTATAAAGTACCAAGAAGTACAGTCATCGTGGCAATAACCAATATAACGTTACAAAGTAGTAACGCTGTTTCACGGGAATAAAAAGCAAAACGTGAAAAACTCGCCACTTTATTAGCTCTAAAGGCATACAAGGTTAACGCTCCGCCCATCGCTATCGCTAAAATCACCAAAATGAAGATACCGCGAGAAGGGTCAGCTGCAAAAGAATGCACAGAAGTAATTACCCCTGAGCGTACTAAGAATGTGCCTAATAAACTTAAGCCAAAAGCAAATATTGCCAGTAAAATAGTCCAGTTTTTAAAAGTACCACGTTTTTCTGTTACCGCTAATGAGTGGATCAGTGCGGTACCAACAAGCCAAGGCATAAAGGATGCGTTTTCAACAGGATCCCAGAACCACCATCCGCCCCAGCCAAGCTCATAGTATGCCCACCAGCTACCAAGTGCGATACCTATAGTTAAAAATACCCAAGCACCTACTGTCCAAGGACGAGACCAGCGAGCCCAAGCGGCATCCATTTTTCCAGCCATTAACGCAGCAACGGCGAAAGCAAAAGCGACGGCAAAACCAACGTAGCCAAAATATAATAATGGCGGATGAATAATTAAACCGACATCTTGTAATAATGGATTTAAATCACGACCTTCCATGGGAACATTGGGCCATAAACGGTCAAAAGGATTAGACGTTAACAAGGTAAAAGCGATAAATCCGATAGCAATCATACCCATTACAGCTAAGACTCGAGCAATAAATTCCTCTTCAATAGCATCTGAAAAACGTGCTACTGCAGCAGTCCAGGCAGTTAGGGAGAAAACCCACAACAATAAGGAACCTTCATGCCCGCCCCAAACGGCACTGATTTTAAAATAATAAGGTAAATGAGTATTTGAATGACTGGCAATATATTTAACTGAAAAATCATCTACGACAAAACTATAGGCAAGAATGATAAGACTGATGCCAGTAAAGAGAAACATACCATAAGCTAATGGTTTGGCATATCCCATGAGTTTTTTCAAAGAACTCTGTTCTGGGCTATGAACACCTATTAATGGGATAAGACTTAAGCAAATAGAAAATGCTAAAGCAATAATAAGGGCTAAGTGACCAAGCTCAGGTATAAGCTCAGGCATTTGGGTTGCTACCAGGTCAGGTATCATTGAGTTCTCCGCTCTACTTCAAAAAAACAATTAACCTCTAATAATTAGTTTTCGATACTAATGAGGTTAAATATTACCGCGTCATACTAACATTTTATTAGGCGAAATATTAATGTAAATTAAGGGCTCAAGTTGTTTCATAATGTTACAACTTTCTGGGCTATGTTAATCTTGGCTATGGTATTATATCACCCAAAGTGATTATACGATCCATATCAAGGATTACTCGACAATCATACGCTAGAATTCACTCTCCTAGCTTAATGCGATAAACTTTTACTCAACGTTGATAAAGAATAAGTGAAGACATTGCCCAAACAAACCTCAACACCTTTGCTCAGTGCGGTAAAGTTAACCTGCATTCGAGAAGAACGCTTATTATTTGACGAATTATCCGTTGAAATAAATGCCGGTGATATTGTGCAAGTTGAAGGGCCTAATGGCTCAGGAAAAACCAGCTTACTACGCATTTTATCTGGCTTGTCTCAACCTTATGATGGTCAAGTTCACTATAAAGGCCAAGCTATTCATCGCTGCCGAGAAGATTTCCATGAAAATTTATTATATTTCGGTCATTTAGCCGGGGTAAAAGGCGAAATGACCGCAGAAGAGAATCTCGACTTTAATTTAGCCTTACACGGTAACAAAACAGATCAAAGCTTGGCTTATTTATCCAAAGTGAATCTCTCCGGCTTTGAAGATAGTTTGGCATCACATTTAAGTGCCGGTCAGCATAGACGTATTGCGTTGGCTCGCTTATATCAAAGTCATGCACCTATTTGGATTTTAGATGAGCCTTTTACTGCCATTGATAAACAAGGCGTTGCTAGCTTAGAGAAATTATTCACCACACATGCACAGCGCGGTGGTTGTATCATTTTAACCACACATCAAGATTTAATTAGCATTAAGCCAGAACAAATCAAAAAGATCACCTTAGATGATAGCTATGATAGTGCTTTTGATTAAGATACCCTTTACCATTTAAAGTGCACTATGAAACATGCATATTGAGTGATAACGAGTATATGTATTTCGTTTATAGCGTTTAGAGAAAAGTAACCAAATGACCCTAAAAACCCAGTCAACGCAAGAGACTGAAAAATTAACAGCTATTATCGATGATTCTGTAATCAAGGGTCTCGCGTTAGAAGGTGATACATTGCATAACTCAGAATTGCAAAACTCAGAGTTAACAAGTAACGCACAGTCATCAGCACAACTCTCTTATCGCCATGCTTTTATGTTGGTTTTGAAACGTGACCTTACCATTGCCATGCGCCATAAAGATGACATTATCAACCCCTTACTATTTTTTGTTATCGTCATTACCCTCTTTCCTTTGGGTATTGGTCCAGAAGCACAAACCTTAAGTCGAATTGCTCCAGGCATTATTTGGGTGGCAGCCCTGCTAGCAACACTTTTATCATTAGATCGTTTATTTAAATCTGACCACCTTGATGGCTCTCTCGAGCAAATGTTATTAAGTCCTCATCCAATTTTTGTATTAGTCTTAGCCAAAATATTTGCCCACTGGTTAATAACGGGTTTGCCAATTATCTTGATTGCGCCACTGCTAGCAGTACTGCTGCATTTAGATGAAAACAGTTATAGCGCATTGTTTCTTACCTTATTACTTGGCACACCTGTGCTTAGTTTGCTTGGCGCAGTGGGCGTTGCTCTTACCGTCGGCATAAAAAAAGGCGGCGTATTACTTAGCTTACTGGTGTTACCGCTTTACATACCGGTATTAATTTTTGCCACCAGTGCCATAGACACAGCAGCACTTGGCTTACCTTACAGCGGCCAACTTGCTATAATCGCCGCATTATTCTTTGGATCTTTAACGCTTGCGCCTTTTGCTGTTGGCGCAGCCCTCAAAGTGAGTACCAATTAACATGATAGGTGGCAAGTGGAAATGGTAACGCCCAATATAAACACGAAAGAGCACTGTTACTTTGTCATGAAGCATAACACGGTAATCCTGCCTTATAATCGACAAAAATTAGTGAGTATTAATTAATGTGGAAATGGTTACACCCTTACGCAAACCCTGAAGTGTCTTATCACCTTACCAATAGGTTGTTACCTTGGTTAAGCGCTTTCTCGGCCATTTTTCTAAGCATAGGCTTAGTCTGGGCATTATTATTTGCCCCTGCTGATTATCAGCAAGGACACAGCTTTCGAATTTTCTATATCCATGTACCTGCAGCTTCTTTATCTATGGGTATCTATGTATCCATGGCAATAGCAGCATTTAGCAGCTTAGTATGGCAATTAAAACTAGCCGATGCGTCTGCAGCAGCTATGGCGCCCGTTGGTGCAGCTTTTACTGCTATAGCATTAATTACCGGTGCTGCCTGGGGTAAACCTATGTGGGGAACTTGGTGGATTTGGGATGCACGTTTAACATCAGAACTTATCTTATTATTTTTGTACCTTGGGGTAATAGCTTTACATAATGCCTTTGAAGATAAAAACTTAGCGGGTAAAGCGGCTGGCATACTTACCTTGGTAGGTGTGGTAAACATACCAATCATTAAATACTCAGTAGAGTGGTGGAATACCCTGCATCAGGGCTCTACAGTTAGCAAATTAGGCAAACCATCCATGTCACTTGATATGTTATGGCCATTTATCTTTTGTTTTATTGGCTTTTCTTTCTTAGTTGCATTGATCATCTGTCTACGTTTTCGTAATGAAATTTTAGCGCGCAATAGCATTCGTCCTTGGGTGCGCGAGCTAGTTAAAAAACATAACAGTTAATTACAGCAAAATAGCGCAAAGTAGTAGGAGAGCACTCAATGCAATTTAATAGTTTTAGCGATTTCATCAATATGGGCGGTTATGGCTTTTATGTCTGGCTATCTTTTGGCACTGCCGCTTTGATACTTACAGCTTTATTGATCAGCTCTAAAGCTGGTCATCAGCAGATCATCGACCAAATAGCTAAGCGCAAGCAACGTGAAGATAAACTTCGCCAAGCCCGAGAGCTACGAAAGCAACAAAATGTACAGCAAAAAACAGAATTAAACGAGGTTACTGAATAATGAATCCACGCCGTAAAAAACGTCTCGCCATTGTTGGCTCTATCCTCATTGGCATCGGTGCTGTCGCCGGGCTGGTATTATATGCATTAAGTCAAAATATTGATTTATTTTTTACTCCTTCTGAAATCACTCAGGGTAAAAAAGAAACTGGTTTAAAGCCAAGTCTGGGTCAACGTATCCGTATAGGTGGTTTAGTGGTTCCTGGAACGGTAAAGCGCGATCCTGAAAGTCTTAAAGTATCATTTAAGCTTAGTGATATGACCATGCCTATTGTTTTCAAAGATAGTGACCCTATGGTTACTGTTTATTATGAAGGAATACTGCCTGACTTATTTCGTGAAGGCCAAGGTATTGTCGCCAATGGCACTTTGGCAGAACATCCGCCAACGGGATTAAGTATCGAAGCCAGTGAAGTACTTGCCAAACATGATGAAAATTATATGCCTGCGGAGTTAGCTGAGGCTGCAGGTCAAAAGCATGACAAAGCAACTTATAGTGAAAAACAATTAGAAAGTAAAAAAGCTAACAGCTATTAAGTCTAATTTCATTAAATGATTACTCAGTTGAGCGCCTTGCTTTGATTTATTTTTCCTATGCACAACAAGATCACAAACCTAATGAAACTGGTATAACTTAACCTCTGGATAATGAGTACTTGATGTTTAAGTAAAAACAATAACTTACGGTTATTAAGAACAGAATTTGTAAGATTAAGTAGATATATGCGCTATCAATGTTTCAATTTATTCAATTATCAAGGAAAACGTTTATGAATAACGGGTTATTTATCGACGTTTTAACGCTGAGAATCGGATAAAGGGGAATATTGAGCAAGTGCTGCTTATCCAGAGCTCAGGTTAACTTAATAAACAGACACAAAAAAGGTGACAATATTGTCACCTTTTTTTGTTGTTTTGCTTTACTTAACAGCACGGTTAAAAACGGTGAGATTAATTCCAGTACTCTTTAACAAGCCTGTCACCGATAATATTAATCACATCAACTTCGCCTTCACATACCGCTACAATAGTCTTACCACGTTTAAAATCTTGGGGAATGATCATATCGCCATAGGCGTTTAGTTTAAAACTCTGTGTTTTCCTGTACAGCTCTAATGCATCATCACAACAATAGATAACCGTTACTTTTCTTTTAGCTTCAGACATAACTAAATCCTTTTAAGTCATTAAATACTAAGTTTATTATTTCTTACCTCTCGCTAAGGAGACATTTACTTTTAATTCCCAAATCCATAAAAGTGGTTAAACCTTAACCAGAAAACTTATCATAGTACGCTTCAATCAGTTCGTCAATAGCTGGTACAACCAGTATTCAATGTTTTAAACAATCATTAATTCATCATTTATCACCTGACAACAAATATATTAAACCATTGAAATTAAGACATAAAAAAATCTCAGCGCAGCCAAATTTAAACAGAGCTGCATTGAGATTCTTTTTATTTTCGTTTAAATAACTATTTAAGTTACTTCTTATATAGTTATTTAAAACAACAATTAATCATTGGAGCCTTAATCTATTTCCAAGATTTCATTTTGCAGCCTTTAACAGCGTAGAATAAAATAAATAAATAACAAGGCAACATAACAACATAACCACTTTGTAGATCAACGGCTTGCCCGCTACTGCCACTTGCTAAACTCCAGAATAAAGGTCCAAAAGCACCACCTGAAATGCCCATAACTAACAACGCAGAGCCGACACTAGTTAACTTACCCATACCCGAAAGTGCTAACGGGAAGATAGCAGGCCAGACAATCGCATTCGCAAGGCCTAAGAAAGCAATTAAAATTAAAGTATCCGGTAATTGAACATCACCTAAAATAAATGATAGTGCATTAGCAATGGCAAAAGAGTTGTTATCACCAAAGATAACGCCAAAGCTTAATACTAAGCCTAAAACGGCTGATACCGTCAAAGCTCTTTGTTGTGAAATAAAACGTGGGATGAGCGCAATACCTAAGATGTAACCAAAAACCATACAAGCCATAGTGTATGAGGTCATAACGCTGTAACTTTCTACACCAAGAGCTAAGGCAAAAGCGCCAATAGTATCACCAGCGATAACCTCTACAGCAACATATAAAAATAAAGCCACCACACCAAGCGCCAAGTTCGGGTGACTCAACACTTCTTTAAGCTGACCTTTATTTTCACCCTCTTCGGCTTCACTTGCTAATTCAGGTAATGGAGCCTTGTTGATAGCAAAAGCTAATACACCAATAAAAATAGCTAATCCTAGATACGGCGTAATTAAGCTATTTGCCATGTCATCTATTTGCACTTGCGTTAATTCAGTACCAACGGTATCTGTAAAGCCACTTAAGATTAAAGCAGTAAATACTATTGGTGCAACCACACCTGCGCCTTTATTTAGTATGCCCATAATTGAAATACGTGCTGCCGCTGATTCTTCCGGCCCAATACGTACCACATACGGGTTAACTGCAGTTTGCAATAATGTTTGCCCTGCGCCCATTATTAATTGAGCTAACAAAAATAATGGAAACATTTGTGTTTTCGCTGCGGGGATAAACAATAAAGCGGCTAATGTCATTGTTGCTAGGCCAAGCGCCATACCATTTTTATAGCCGACTTTACGAATAATTGCCGCAGAAGGTAGCGCAGTAAATGTTACCGCAATGTAAAACGAAAATAATATCAATGACGCTTGAAATGGCGTTAAACTCAATACTTGCTGTAGATATGGCATCAATGAGCCATTCATCCAAGTGACGAAACCTAATATGAAAAATAACCCGGCGATGATTACCATAGGCAGTGCATTACTTTGCTTTTTCTCTTGTTTTTCTTGCGTGAGTGACATTTCCATAACTTCCTCGTTAACTTGCATTATTGTTATAATTATTACGTAAATTGAATGGCTACTAAATTTTCACTCAGTAACAGCTAAATTAGTTACTAAACTTTTTGGCCTGAAATCCAGGTCTCTTTTACCGATAAATCATCATTTAATACCACCATATCAGCTCGTTTACCTTCTGTAAGCTCACCACGAATAGTTGTTTGGTTTTGGTATAAATATTCTGCTGGATATAAGCTGCCCATACGAAGTGCCTCATCTAAAGCAATGCCTAAGCCTTGGTGGGTATTTTTTACTGCACTTGCCATATCTAATGAAGAGCCAGCTAACTCACCAGTTGTTGAGGTAAGCTTGCCATTATCTACGTACACAGTACGGTCATATAAAGCGAATTGAGTTTGGTTTGTACCCACTGGCGGCATAGCATCAGTTACCAAAAATACTTTGCCTTGTGGTTTAGCTTGAATTGCTAACTTACAACTAGCGTAATCGACATGAAAGCCATCAACAATAAGACCACAACTGGTATTATTGTTTATTAGTGCAGCACCAACAACGCCAGGTTCACGCCCTTGCAGTGGTGACATGGCATTGAATAAATGGGTAAAGCCACTTGCGCCAGCATCGATAGCTTGTTGAGTGGTTTGATAATCGGCATTGGTATGACCTAGGCAAACTTTAATACCCAAGTTAACCATACGCTTAATATCATCGCTACTGACAGTTTCAGGCGCTAGGGTTACAATAACCTGACCAATATCTTGCCGTGAAAGTACCTGCCACTCAGCGTCTGAGATAGGACGAATATAATCAGCACAATGCGTACCTTTTTTCTCAACAGATAAATGTGGCCCTTCGAAATGCACACCGACAATACCAGGTACTGCCTCAGCAAGTGCTTGAGCGATAGCATCAGCCGCTTGTTGCATCACTTCAACTTTGTCGGTAATTAATGTTGGCATCATTGCCGTCGTACCAAACTTGGCATGTGCTGCCATGATAGTTTTTAAGTTATTAACTGATGGAGAGTCATTAAACAAAGCGCCGCCACCGCCGTTAACTTGTAAATCAATATAACCGGGAACAACAAGACCTGTAGCGATAACATCCACATTAGCTGTATTTTGGTCAATATCGGTAATGACACCGTCAATTATGGTCAACACTTGATCATCGAGAAAATTTTGTCCGTCAAAAAGTCGTTGAGCATGAAAGCGTGTTTGCATCATTTGGTGTCCTTAATTATCAAGTTCAAATAGTAAGCTTATTATATTGGTTTTATATTGTATTATGCCGATTGCTGCATGGACTCTTTAGCCTGCTGTTGCCTTGCATAAATAACAGAGCCAACTTCAGGTGGATTTAACGGCTCTGCAAGCTCGACTTTAATCTCATCGGCTAACCACGACTTTAATCGCGGTGTCAAACCGCCAAGCATAGACATACGGGGTGGATTTTTAGCCGTCAAAGTACGAGCTATATTATTAATATACTCTGCGCCTTCATCAACAATCGCTAAGGCAACTTTATCACCTAGCTCTGCGGCATCGAATACTAAGTTTGCTTGCTGCGCATAAAATGTTGCTTTTTTACTGGCCACAGCTTCAACTAAGTCAGTATCATCATTACAGTTAAGTTTGTTTAACAGTACCGCTGACATCACTGTTGGCGAAACCAAACCATCGAGTGATAATAAAACTTGTTTTACACCTTGTAAGCCAAACCAAGCGCCACTGCCTTTATCACCATGAGGAAAACCATGAGCGCCAACAATGGTGTGTTGTTCATCTACACAAGCAAAACCGCACGAGCCAGTGCCGCTGATCATCACAGCACCATCACCACCGTTATGAGCACCTAAACAAGCGATTAATAAATCAGTCGCTAGATGCATAGTTTTAAACGGGTGCTGCCAAGCAGACATTTTATCAAACAACACAGGTAAGTTAACACCCGCTAAGCCAACACCAGCAATTATTTCATTCAGCTCTATGTGCGCTAAACCGGCATCTGCTAAAGCTAAGTGTGCAGATTCAGTTATTGAGTTAGTTGCTTGCTCAAAACCGTGCAAGGGGTTACCCGGACCTGAAATGCCTGTACCAAGTATTTCATTATCTTTATTCATGACAATGGTTTTACATTTGCTGCCACCACCATCAATACCTAAAAATAATTCATTGTTTTTATCACTACTTGTCAGCATACCAATCCCATGTTAACTGTTCATACAATAATTTTTGATTTTTCATCTTAGCCATAAATGACAGCGTTGTCATTTACTTTTTAGCATAAAATATCAGCTTTTTTCAAAAGTGTTACCAAATGTAAACTAAGCAACTGATAATATTGAAAAAATATCAGCTAGTTAATTTTAGCCCTATTATTAAATTACTATTTAACTTGGGTTATTCGGCTGGCCCTTAGCCCATTTATACTGCGACTTCGAATGTTTACCTGTCCTGAAACTTCGGTAGGCTCTTGATACGTAAGCCAGTTACCACCATTGACTTGATATTCTATAGTCAAACCAGGGAAAGCAATATTAGCGTGTAATTTACCTGCTTTAATAATTGCGCCAACGGTAGGTAGGCGGTAATCAATTTCTGCTAACTCAAGCTTAGCAAACTCTTTTTCTCCTAAAGTATTAGCAAATACCGCCCACTCGCTATCACGTTTATGTTGCATTTTAGAGTTGAAAGTATCCGTTTGTTGGGAATATTTAGCACCTTGGTAATTATATGGTACAGCCCAGTCTGCTAGGTGCCAAGAACGCTCAGCTAAGGCTAATAGCCGTGGAAAGACCTTATGTTCAACCATATCATCGGTGCGAACATTTTCACTCCACAATTGGCCTTGAATACCCAAGAATTTTTGACCTGCTGCTAATGGTGTTTTTGTATCATCGGCAATATAAGCATTATCTTGTCTGTCTAACCAAAACTCAGCATGAACGGGTAAGTTATCAGGCATAAATTGAAATACTTTTTCTGTATTGGTATGACGTGACGCCCAATAATAACCATGCTCTTTGGGATCTGCCTCATGTGGAAAGTCGAAATATAATACATCAGGGCTAGAGATAACGACTTGCCAATCTCGGTTAGCTAATAGATGAACCTTATCGTGGCCTCCCCAAAATAACGCGTCCCAGGCGTTGGCTTGTACAATAGCAGGCATATTTTCTTTTCGGGTATGTTCCATACCATCGCTCCAACCTGCGGTTTCAATATCAAGTTCAGATAAAATCCCGGCAACACGTTCAATAAAGTAAGCACCCAGCTCACTCATTTGTGTCACACCTTTATCGTTATTAGCGACAAAAGCTTTACAGGCTGGCGAGTCTAACCAGGCACCCGCAGTTTCATCCGCGCCAATATGATAGCGAGTAAGCGGCTGGCCAGCATCGGCATGAATTTTTTTCACTTGAGTCATCACTTCGACAATAAAATCATAAGACGACTCTAAACAAGCATTAATGGTGTTATCACCATAAAATTGCACTGAAGAGTATTTGGTCGTATCGTCAAAATCTTCAAGTAGAAACTGTTTAGCTTTAGCTTCATCTTCTAAGGCTTGATACTTTTTATAACGTGCAGTCATCGCCTTAATTGAGGCACGAGAATGACCCGGCATATCAAGTGATGGGATCACTTGAATATGTCGAGCACTAGCTGCTTTTAAAATGTCGTGATAATCACTAACACTGTAATAACCACTGACTGATGAGTTTTCATCAATGCCAGCACCCAGTTGAGGCATTAAACAATTTTCTTCGCTAGCATCAAAGCAGCGCTTGGCACCAATATCCGTAAGTTCAGGTAAGCTGGGAATTTCTAAACGCCAACCCTCATCATCACCAAGGTGTAAATGCAGTTTATTTAACTTGTAAGCTGCCATTTGATCTAACAGTTTTAAAATAAATTCTTTTGAATGAAAATTACGCGCAACATCTACTAACATGCCACGAAATGCATAATGCGGTTCATCATCAACCGTTAATTCTGGTATACGATTTTCACCCACTGTGACCAAGCTTGCTAATGATTGCAAACCGTTAAATACGCCATTAGCATCAACACCTACTATGATAATTTCTTCTGCCGTGACGTTTAAGTTGTAACTTCCAATCACTTTATTGCCATTACCACTAATGCTTAAACGTAACGGTAAACCTTGAAGATTTTGGTTAACCCCAAGCGTGGTTAACCGTGCAAGTGCCGCATCGACATCTTTGTGTTTAACGTTACCAAGCGATACAGCCACACCTTGGCTAATATTAGCAAATCCCCTATTCGCATCGATATTTACCGATTTAGGCGTAGGAATAATTGCCTGTATTACCGCTAACTTGTCTTGTACAAGTACTGAATTACGCTGATAAAGCTTTGCACTCGTTAACCACTGGGTTTTATCTGACGCTGTACGTTTAAACTGAGCATTACTATCGGTGAAAGTTTCAACATGAGGAAGTATTTCTAACCCCGTGTCTTTATCAATGAAAGGCACTGTGCTTTCAATAACTCTCGCTTCAAGCCTAGGTGCGCTAACAATATAGTTAGGCATAACATCAGACTCTGCTAATGACCAAAACATAGCACGGAAGTTTAAGGTTTTTTTCTCGTTAGCAGCAAAGCCAGAAAAGTTATCTTTTAGGCTGATTTGATGTAAATCGCCATTAAGGTGTTTAACCGTAAAATCATCACTTTCAAATGATTGAATTGGCGCTATTTGACTAAAATGAATAGTCCAGTCTTTAGCGGCAATAACTTGTTTAGCAGTAAAGGTTAACTGCACTTCAAAACAAGCGCCATCGGCAACTTTGCTATCACACTTATCACTTGGAATATTAGTAATAACACGATAGTTAACATCTAGGTTTTTCGCAATATTGTCAATATCATTTTGGGTGACTGAATAAATGGCCTGTAGGTTAATTTTTTCACCGGTATCAATTGCTGGTTTTGGGGATTTCTCACAACCGAGTAAAGTTAAGCTGGCGACAATAGTAAGCGCCAACATTTTTTTATTCAACTTGTTGATGTGCATTTAAAAGGACCTTTTGCAGCTTAAAGTGAATAAGCTGACCTGCTTTAGATGTTAATATTAAGCTAACTATCCATAATTTTGACAGCGCTGTCAAATCTAAGTATATTGATTTGTTACTATGTTAATTTATTAAATTTAAATCCAAACTGTCAGTATTAATATCATTTATGATGAGTAACATGAAAAACATAAAAGTAAATCCCGACTACAACCTACAAAGAATCCCTATCCCAGGGACCCCTTTACATGCAATAGTTGTAGATGAATTTCTATTTAATACTGATACAGTTACACACTTTGCCCATAACATTGCTTATTTCAATCCAATGTTCTCTGATAATACGCTATTTCCCGGCATGCGAGACAAAATGCCAATGCCATACACTCGATTATTAAAGTGTTTTTTTGAAAAAATAATTTTACCAAAGATAAAAACACAATCTTCTTACCAATCCAATTTTCATAGCAGCTTGTTATCATTGGTGACTTGCCCCCCATCAGAGTTAGCAATAAATCAAAAAATGCCGCACGTCGACTCTTGCAATAACGACGATTACGCTTTTGTTCACTATTTTTCTGCACAATCGCTAGGTGGAACTAGCTTCTATTGTTACAAACCCAAACAGCTAATTGAGTTTAAACAAGAACACAAACCTGTATTACCGGAAATGATTACTCAAGTAACCAATAGTCCTAATGATCACCTTAGTTATATTACGGCTAGTACAAGCCTTTTTGATCAAATACTCACTATTGAAGCAAAATTTAACCGTTTAGTTATTTATCCAGCAAACGTTTTACATAGCGCCAACTTGACTTCACCGAATAGTTATTGTGGTGATATTAATCGGGGTAGATTATCTATATCTTCGTTTGCGAGTATCACTAACAGGTAGCATTAATTCAGCGGTCAATACGCTTTGTTGTATTAACTAAAGAAGTAACCCGATAAATAACTATAAAAAGACAACTCAGGAGTATACATTTTCATGACCCCTTTAAATAACAAGCTACACGCAAACCTAAAAATACAACAAGCTAATGACGTTTCTCGCTTTAAAAATCAACAGTTAATACCGATAACAGTACAAGACTTTATTCCTTTATCGACTGAGTTCCCGATTGTTTTCGTAAAAAATGAAGACACTGGACAATTCACCAGTGTTGCCATGATGGCTATTCGCACCGGAGTTAACCTTTATTGCCAAGAAACTAAATGGTCTTGTGCTGTTACTCCTGTTGGGTTTCATAACGCGCCACTCTCTTTAGTCAAAACGAGTGAAAACAGCGATGAAGTAATGGTTTGTTTTGATGAAAAAAGTAACTTTATGAGTGCCGATAGTGGTGAAGCGTTATTTGATGTAGAAGGCCAGCAAACTGAGTTTTTAAATCGAAGAATACAGGCGCTATTAAGCGTTGCAGAGTTTACGGAACAAACTCAAACGATTATTAATATTTTAGCCCGAAAAAAACTACTTATCTCAAAACAGTTAAATGTAAAACTAGCAAGTGAACAAGAACCAACTTTAATCAGTGGTATTTACCTTGTTGATGAAAAAGCATTAAACGCGCTATCCTCTGAAGAGTTTGAAGACTTGCGTACTAAGGGTTTATTGCCATTAGTTTACGCGCACTTAGCCTCATTACATCAAATAACACGATTAACGATGAAGCAAAACGCATTCGAAGCAAAATAGAGATAACTTATGTCAGTAATAAACTCACAACCTAAAAAAATAATAATACTTGGCGGAGGTAGTGCAGGATGGATGACTGCAAGCCTGCTTGATAAAGCTTGGGCTGATAAGGGAACTGAAATATTACTGATAGAGTCTGATCTGATAAATAAAATAGGTGTTGGTGAAGGTTCCACCCCCTCGTTACGTTTGTTTTTCAATCATTTAGGTATTAGCGAACAAGAGTGGATGCCTGAGTGCAATGCGACTTATAAATGTGGCATTAGCTTTCCAGGTTGGACAAACCGTGACGATCCGGCTTATGCTGACTTTCCAGCTTATATACATCCATTTTATTCGAAGGCCGACTGGAAAACGGGTAATGCTTTTATGCATAACGCACGTTTAAGACGTGATGGTATAGATGTACCCGCCCACCCCGATGATTATTGGCTTCAATCATATTTAGCCAAGCATTTCAAAGGACCAATAGCTTCACAAAAATTAAGAGATGAAATGGATTATGGTTACCATTTTGACTCTGCCTTGGTTGGTGATTTTTTAAAAAAACGTCTGTTAAATAAAGGATTAAGCCACTTAGTTGATACTGTCAATGATGTGATACTAAATGACAAAGGTGAAATTTCTAGTGTTGTGACTAAAGATAATGGCGCGCACACGGCTGATATTTTCATTGACTGTACAGGCTTTGCAGCACGACTTATAAGGGGCGCACTTAAGGTTGATTTCATCGATTACAGTGATTGCTTATTTAATGACAGAGCTATTGCCATACAATCACCCATAGATTGTACTCAAGACATTCCATCTCAAACAACGTCTACAGCGCTATCTTCTGGCTGGGCTTGGCGTATCCCACTGATTAACCGCTATGGAAATGGTTATGTATATTCGTCTAAATATCTTAGTGATGGAGAAGCAGAGAAAGAACTTAGAGATCATATTGGTCCAAGCTGCAAGAATCAGGATGCTAGAGTAATAAAAATGCGTCTAGGTCGTTTAAGTCAACATTGGTATAAAAATGTACTTGCTGTTGGTCTATCACAAGGATTTATAGAGCCTTTAGAAGCAACCGCCTTAATGTTAATTCAGCACACCGTCGAATCTTTCATTGGTGATTACCAAGACATGTTTGCAAAAAAACGTGACCTATGTGTACAGCAGGATATTTATAATAGCCAGTTAAACAAGGTGTTTGAGAGTATAAAAGACTATATTGTCGCTCATTACCGGTTAAATTCACGCACAGATAGCCAGTACTGGCGGGACAATAGAGAAAATAAAAACAACTCGGCTCGCCTTAATGCTCTGCTTTCTGCTTGGCATACACAAGGTGCTGATTTTGAAGCAGAGTTGCATAATCATAATGCTGAGTTAACCTATTTCGCGCCTAGCTGGTATTGTTTATTTGCCGGTAAAGGTCACTTTCCTGCCTCGCTAAATAAACCTTCCGCTAATACAAAGGTAGCGCCAACAGCTGAAATCATAAAATATTGTCAACATGTTAGTCAGCAGTTTTATAATCATAATGAGCAACTTGAAAAAGTGTACGGTAACCGGTGGCCTAAATAAGTAAACACATTTCAGGACAAGACACATAATTAAACGGCCTGTAAGCCATACCGTTTGATTTTATTTATCAATTCCCGATGATTAGGTAACTGCTGATTAAGTTTTGCTGATATTGCTTTTATGCCTTCTGCATGTGCCTTTGCCTTATCATGGTACTGAGTCGATAGAGGTGACAACTTAGTTTTATAATTCATTCCGTAAAGTAAGTATAAATAATTATCATAGTCAAACACTTCAAATTTACTAAAGAAGTCTTCCTTTTGTGGGCTAAATTGTTGCCATAAATCTAAACGAGCCTTTAGTGTGTCTGGAATAGTGTCTGCTTTTTTATTATCGAGCCAAAACTGAGAATCTTCTCGGTCTGAAATACAGTAATGTAACTTTATAAAATCAACAACCCGATTCCATGCATAACCCATAACATGATTAAAACGCTGCTCTAATACTGCCATTTTCTCCTCTGACTCAGGAAAACGGTCTACTAAAAAGCTTGCTGCAAAGTCGGTCAATAAAATAGAAGTGGCTTCTAATGGCTCTAAAAAACCTTGCGCTAAACCTAATGACACACAGTTTTTATGCCAAAACTTCTCTCTGTGCCCTACTTTCATTGGCAGTTTACGATAGGAGAGCCCTGTTGGGTTTCCTTTTAAATAATAATCGAGTTTACGGCTCGCCTCCTCATCAGACATATGATTATTTGAATAAACAAAACCTACACCTCTCCGATTGGTCAAAGCTATATCCCAAATCCAGCCAGCCTGATGTGCAGTTGCTACTGTATAAGGTGGGATTTCGTCACTCTCTTTGGTTGGTACTTGCACCACTAATGCTGAATTAACGAGCAACTCTTTAGACTTATCAACAAAAGGGATATTAAGTGCCTGGCCTGACAGTAATGATTCGAAACCAGTGCAATCAAGGTAAAAGTCATATTCAAGCTTGCCAAGCTCCTTGGTGTTTAACGCCGCGATAGCGCCAGAGTCACTTAATTCGACATTAATAACATTTGCCTTAATATGACAAACACCAAACCGTGCAACCGCATTCTTAGACAATAAGTGAGCAAACTTAGCGGCATTCAAATGGTAGGCATAACCTAATGTTCCTTCATATTCTGGAGTAGTAATCGATTTGGGCGCTTTTTTATGCTCACAAGCACTGTGTTGAGGAGAAACCATATCTGCGTAAATTTTATCTTGCCCAAACTTGAGCCAATGTGCGGTAAGATCTTCGCCAAACTTACTTGGCGCATCGAAGAGGTGATGAAAGAAGTTATCCGAACCGTGCTTTTTTTTATCCATCCAATTGACAAATTTGATGGATTGCTTAAACGTTACATCACACTCACGAATAAACTCAGTTTCACTAATACCAAAGCTTGATAAAGTCTTCCTTATATTTGGTACTGTGCCCTCCCCAACACCAATAGGTGCAATGTCCGGAGATTCAATTAAAGTGACTGTTATCGCATCATTGTGCTTAAACTTCTTACCTAAATGGTTTGCAGCTAACCAGCCTGCCGTTCCACCACCAACGACAACAATTTTTTTCATGGGCATTATTCCTAATAAATTATCAGTTTAAGCATATTTTCATTCTAGTGAAAATACCACTAATCTCATATAAAAAAACCCAGCCTAAGCTGGGTTTTTATGATTAAGCAGTATATTAACTATCGTCTAAAAACGAACAGCTATACCCACTTTGTAACGAGCTTCGCCTTCAAAACTCCATGCTGGGTAGCCGTGTCTAAGTTCAGGTTTAACTTCTGCATCACCCGTGGCAACACCAATTTGAACACTATCTTCTTCAAGAATGTTAGCTGCTTCAAATGTCACATCTAAGTAATCAGTAGCAGACCAAGTAGCACTAAGATCTAATGTACCGTAGTCTTGATGTTCACGTTGACCATAGAAACCAGACTCACGAATCATGTACTCTGAACGCCAGTTATAAGCTAAACGAGCTGAGAAATCGTCATTTTCATAATAACCTACTGTGTTAACAGTGTGCTTAGATGAGTCAGAGAAAACACCAACTTGATCAGGGTAGTTAGATGAAGGAGAACTTGCATCAGCGTAAGTATAGTTTACAGAGTAACCAAAACCGTTATCAAATGCGTCTTGAAGCTGCATTTCTACACCTTTGATTTTACCACCCGTCGCATTTTCTTTGTTGATAACAGTCCAACAATCATAAACCTCATCACCACAAGCACTTCCACCAGCAGCAATTAGGTCGTTATCTTCGATACCAACTTGTTGATTAAGCTTTTGAACTGTAGTTACAAAGCTATTTACTTCTTTTAAGAAGTAAGTTGCACTGAACATACCATCTTCGCTGAAGTACCATTCAACACCTAAATCAGATTGGAAAGCCTTGAATGGGTTCAATGCCACGTTACCCGTTTGAACACGCTCGTTACCTGCAGTACCATCGTTGTAACCAGGTAAACCTGAGCTAGAGAACATATCAGAGTAGTTAGGACGAGACATAACCTGTGCTGCTGATGTACGTAAAAGAACATCTTCTGCTAAGTCAAATACGATGTTAATACTTGGTAATACTTCGCTATAGTCTGTAGAAGCTGTTGATAAAGTATCTGCATAGTTACCTTGTGCATCTAAGGCAAAGAAATCAGATGATGCATCAGTTTTTACATAACGTACACCAAAGTTACCGCGGATACCGTCAGCGTCAAAATCAGCCATTGCATATATAGCTAAGTTTTCTTCTTCGACAGTACCGTAACCATCTTTAGCTTCGGTGTAACCATCAATGAATGAATATGAATCAGCAATCATTGCATCAAAGTTAGGCTTAGGTAAGGTAAAACCAGCACCTGAAGACATAGTACCTGAGTAAAATGCTGAAGCATCTTGTGCAACAATATTAGAAGAGTTTGCATTCAACGTTTGCTGTTTAACGGAGTGATCAGCGTAACGAATACCCGTTTTAATTGAGCTGATAGCACCTAATTCTAATGGTACTTCAAGATCAAGATTTACATAAGTTTCTTCATCTGAGTTAGGTTGCTTTTTAAGCGCCCAACCAGCTGAAGAAATATCCGCATTAAAGTCGCTTGCGTCAAATGATTTGTTTGCTATATCAATTGCAATAACATCACCCGTTGCATCATAAGTACCGGCAAAATCAGCTGGTGCACCGATAAAGAAGCCATAGTTAGAGGTAAGGTTTGTTCCACCTTCAGACTTAGTGTTACCTACACGGCCTGAAACAGTAAAGTTCTCGGCTTCATATTCCCAATCAAAATCGTAAGTATCAGAAGTCATACCCGTTGAACGAGCCCACGTTTGTGCCCAACCTGGATTAGCGCCAGTGCCTGGACGACGGTAGAAGGTACAAGTACCATCGGCATTTTGTTGTTCACAGATAGCATCTTTATCATCTGGAAACATAGTGAATAAAGAAGTATTTAAGTTATCAGCTTCAAGATCTAAACTAGTTACTGTAAAACCGAATTCTAACTCTTCAGTCGGTGCGTATTGTACAGCAAGGTTAAGTGAAGTACGGTTACGCATTTGTTGGAAAGTTGAAGGAACGATATCACCCCAACCAACTAAAGATTCAATACCATTACGTTGGTATTCTTTTTCAGACACAGAGCCAGCGATTAATATACCAAAGTTTTCATCTTCATTTTTCCAGCTATACAAAGCTGAAACTTCTGGGTCAACTTCTTCAGAAATTGTACCGTAGTCACCTTTAACACTTGCAAATACTGTGTTTGCATCAAGATCAAATGGTTTACGAGTATTTACAATAACTGTCCCGCCAACACCACCTTCAACAAGGTCGGCTTGTGAAGATTTATATACTTCAATACCGCCAACTAATTCCGAAGGTAACATTGAGTAGTTAAAACTACGGTCAATATCTTGTTGGTCATACCAACCAGTTGATGCAACTGAGTGACCATTTAATAAAGTACGAGTTAGCTGTGCAGAAGCACCACGAATAGATACCTGTGAACCCTGCCCGAATTGACGGTTAACAGCAACACCTGGAATGCGTGCTAAAGATTCGCCAACATCGCTATCAGGAAATTTACCGATATCTTCTGAAGATACGGCATCTACTACTGAGTTTGAAAAACGCTTAGCGTTTAAAGATGCTTTTAATGAACCACGAATACCAGTAACTTGAATTACTTCTACTTCGTCTTTTTTAACTGCTGCTTTTTCGGCTGCCATAGCTTGTGATGATACACCAGCTAGGATCATAGCAATTGAACTTGCTAACACGCCTTTTTTAAATGATTTAGTTGACATCGACTTTCCCTTACACACGTTTTGTTTTTTAGAATGTTATTATTTTTGCTTTTAATTATTTATTTGGTTTTACGACAGCGCTGTCAATATTTAATGACAACGCTGTCATAAGACGTAAGAAACCATACCGTTTATTTTTACGTTTGACCAGAATAAATTAACCGAAAAGACCATATTGATCACAAAAAATAACAAAGATACTGAATTTAAAGACTTTATTCTTTCTATTATTTTGTTATTAAATCGTTAATTATCTAAATTATTATCAGTTTTAGTATAAAAAAAGAACGTAAAATATTACCAGTTGGTTTTTTATTCTAATATACAGCATAAAAATTCACAAGGTAATGAAAGAAAGTCAAATCGTTATTTTACTGATATATTTGATTTAAGCAGAAAAAAAAGCTAATGCCTACTTTAAGTAAACATTAGCTTTGATTAGTTTAGCTAACCATTGATAGGGTCAACAAGACTAGCGGGCATTAGAGGTGGCTTGATTTCTATGTCATTATTTAGCTGACTGATAGAACTTCAGTAAGCTCGCTGTTGAACAATCATGCTGCTCAGAGATATTGTCTTTTTCTAATTCTTCTTGTATTTCTGCCGCTAGTCCCTTGCCCAGCTCGACGCCCCATTGATCAAATGAACATATCTGCAAGATAATGCCTTGCACAAATATTTTATGTTCATAAGCAGCAATCAAGCTGCCTAAGGTTTTAGGATCAATACGTTTTAATAAGATGGTATTGGTAGGTCTATTGCCTTTATGAACTTTATGAGGAGCAACTTTATCAATATAATCTTGGGCTCGGCCTTTAGCTTTAAGATCAGCACGAACTTGCTCTTCATTAACACCAGCCATTAAAGCTTGTGTTTGTGCAAAAAAGTTAGCCATTAATGTTTCATGATGACCTTTCACCGGGGTAACACTTTCTACCGAGCCGATAAAATCGGCAGGCACAACATTATTACTTTGATGTAAATATTGGTAAAAAGCATGTTGACCATTAATTCCTAGCTCCCCCCAAATAGAGGGTACAGTGGCATAATCTACTTCATCACCATCCCAGCTAACTGATTTACCATTACTTTCCATTTCAGCTTGCTGTAAATATGCAGTCAGCATATGTAAAGTTTGATCGTAAGGTAAAATAGCTTGTGACTGAGAGCCAAGGAAAGTGGTATTCCAAACGCTGATCATCGCCAAAATAGCAGGTAAGTTATCTTTTAAAGGTGCGTTGATAAAGTGCTGATCCATATCATGAGCACCACTGAGTAACTCTTTAAATTTATCAAAGCCTAAATCAAGCGCCACAGCCAGACCAATCGCAGACCATAATGAGAAACGACCACCAACCCAATCCCACATATCAAAAATATTTTCTTCTTTAATACCAAAACCCATGGCATTTTCTTTATTAGCGGTTACCGCAACAAAATGTTTGGCGACAGACTTTTCATCAAAAGAAGCGCTTGTTAACCAATTGATTGCTGTGCGCGCATTTGTCATGGTTTCTGTGGTAGTAAAAGTTTTACTTGAAACAATAAATAGCACTTTTTGTGGTTCTAATGGGCGTAATACTTCAACAATTTGTGCACCATCTACGTTAGATACATAATGAACATTAACACTGCCATCACTATAATGTTTCAATGCTTCAGTTACCATCTGTGGGCCAAGGTTTGAGCCACCAACGCCAATATTCACGATATCGGTAATGCGCTTGCCTGAATAACCTAACCAATGCCCTTGACGTACTTTATTAACAAAAACTTCCATTTCAGCCAGTTGTTTTTGCACATGCTCAGTAACATTTTCACCATCAACGATTAGCGGTTCATCACTTTGACGACGCAGCGCTGTATGTAGCACGGCACGGTCTTCAGTTTTGTTAATTTTTTCACCAGCAAACATCTTAGCACGCCAATCACAGACTTTTGTTTCTTCTGCTAAGGCTAATAAGGCAGTGATGGTTTCACTATCAATTAAGTTTTTAGAGTAATCGAGCAGCATGTTTGGTAATTCAATAGAGAACTTATCGAAACGTTCGCTGTCTTGTGCAAACAAGGTATTCATGTGCTGAGATTTTTTATCTTTGGCAAGTTGCTGAAGCTTTTTCCAGCTAGCTAATGTTTGACGAGATGGCATACTAATTCCTGTAAGGTGATGTAGACACTATTATTAACTTTGTCACAACTTTAAACTGAGTTTTTACTCCATTTAACAATTATGACTTGATAAATTTTCATGGTACCCTATAAAAAAATGACAGCGCTGTCAATTATTAATATACTTCAGAATACTGTAAAACCTAATGGATTACTACAGATTAGCTATGTAATAATACCAACCACCTGGTACTGCCAGTAGACAGATAATAATAAAAACAAGGTTACCTGCATATGAAAGCAACAATTAATGACGTAGCGAAACTAGCCGGCGTATCTATAAAAACCGTTTCACGTGTCATCAATAATGAAACGTCTGTTCGCCAACTAACACGCGAAAAAGTGCAACAGGCCGTTGATGAGCTTAAATATCAACCTAACTTATCTGCTCGTAACTTAGCCGGCACTAAGTCTTATTCTATTGCATACATTTATGATAACCCAAATGCTTATTACATTATTGATATGCAAGAAGGCATTTTATCTGCGTGTAAACAACAAGGCTTTGAATTATTAATTCATCCTTGTGACTCAAAAAGTCAAGGTGTCACCGAAGAGGTAGTAAATATGGTTAAGCAAGCACGTATTGCTGGCTTAATATTAACACCACCTTTATCTGAAATGCCTGAGTTTGTGCAATCAATGGTAGACCTTGATGTGAAGGTGGTGCGCATCATGTCTGGTGATGTTGCCCCTGATGATCTTAGTCCCTGTGTTATGGTCAATGATAGAGATGCGGCACAAACTATTACCCAGCACCTTATCGACTTAGGCCACACCAACATAGCTTTTATTGCTGGTGATGCAGAGCATATGTCAACGATAGAACGTTATAAAGGTTATCGAAGAGCACTAAAAGCCAGTAACATTGCTTTTAACAAAGATCTTGTTATTGAAGGTGAATATTCATTTGATTCTGGTGTAAGTGGCGCCAAACAATTGATGGTTGAACAAAGTAATAAGCATGTTCGCCCTACCGCTATATTTTCTTGTAACGATGAAATTGCAGCTGGTGCATTATTCGCAGCAAGGTTGATGAATATTTCTATTCCTGAGCAATTATCTATCGTTGGTTTTGAAAACAGTCCTTTCTCTCGTCAAACATGGCCAAAACTTACTACTGCTGATCAGCCGAATAACCAGATCGCTGAAGATGCCGCAAACTTACTTATCAGCCAAATTCGTAAGCAGAAAAATCCGATAACTATCAGTCAATATGTACCTAAACTTATCGTCAGAGATTCAACAGCTAAATGCTAAAATAGCATAGCTTAGTTTTTCAGAGGTGTTTACTAGACCAGTTGCTTGAAGATTTTAACTGTAAATATTTACGTAGTTATTACTGGAAGTTTTAACTAATATTTTTCTATTAGCATTACCCATTAGAGAATTATCATTAAGATAATATTTGAAATATATTGATTATGAAGAGCAATATACTTATTTAATATTAAAAGACTCGTCTATTTTTTTTATTTTTGCTAGGTGGTTTAAATGCGCTCTTCTTGCCGCGAAAATAAAAATAGTCAAAACAACACTGATCGAGATAATCAATATGGCAGGTTCTTGTGATAGGGTTTTACTCAGCCAATCCATGGTCTACTTTCCTTAGTATTAAAAATTATTACAATCCAATGTTATTTCAATGTTAGCCAAAGTCCATGGTAATGGCTGGCTAACACTTTTACTTACTTTAAATCAATCTGCAAAAACTTTCAAGTTGTGATGTAGTAACAGCAACTTACCAACCTTTATACATACTACTCTTCGAAATAAGTGCCCCAGCCATCATAATCGACGCCACACTTTTTTGCCAGCTCAAACATAACCTGAGTTTCTTTTTTGATTAAGTCTATATCTAACATTTGCTCGGTGACAATGTCAAATGCAAAAACCTTATCACCATTTTCTAACTCAGCTTCTTCTGGCTCTTCAATTTCCAAACCTAGCTTAAACGCCGCGATAGCAGTCTTCTCTAGTAAGTCAAAATCACTGCTAGCGAAGTGGTGCTCTATGGTGTGATAAACTTCATCATTAGTACCATCTTCTAGCAACTCACTAATGAGTAATTCAGTATGGCTGAACCACTGTTGTAACTCTTCTTCAATCATTTTAATACCTATATTTACTTACTATAAATAACCAAAGCTATTTATTATGATATGCCGCTGCTTCAGCAGATAGTTGCTCTATTTTATTATACATCGATTTGTGAACATCGTTCACTGTGTTACGTAAATGTTCACGATCAATATCTTTCAGCTCTACGGGGTCAAGAAACTCGATAATAATTTTACCATTATCCCAGCGGTTTAAATTAATAGTGCCATGTTGGTTACTGGCACATATGGGTACTATTGGCACGCCTGCTTGTATGGCGGTACGAAAAGCCCCAGTTTTAAGCGGTAACAAACCACGGCCACGGCTACGAGTTCCTTCCGGAAACATCCAAACAGAAAGTTTATCTTTCTTTATTTTATCCGCGGTTAAATCAATAGTACTCATGGCTTTATTAGTATTTTTACGATCAATTAAAATATTACCAGTCAGCCAGTACATTTGGCCAAAAAAAGGAATCCACTTCAAGCTTTTTTTACCTACACTAACCGTGCCGGGTAATACTGCATTCGCATGAGTAAAAAGATCATAACTATTTTGATGATTTGCCGCCCATACCACAGGGCCTATGCCTTTAACTGAATCAGGAATTCTTACTTCAACATCAACACCTAACAGTTTCGGAATTTTGCCAAGAAATCGAGAAGTATGGTAAACATTATTACGATGAAAAGGACGTAATAAACAATAAAAAATTGATATAGTGCAAATGATGACCAACGCCAAGGTCATTAAAAAAACGCGTATTACAGCTAACAAAGAAAGCTCCCACATTGGTAGCTAAAGAAAGATTATTGGCGAGTATACAGAAAAATAAATAATAAGGTAAAGCGATTACTTATTTATACTAGAAATGACATGGTCTGCCATAAGTGTCCAATACAGCGCAAACATTTCAAGGCACCGATTATTGGACACTAGGTAAAAGATAAAGTGATAAGCGTTAGTGTTATGAAGTTAGATTATTAAACATATAACCTTGCCCCCAAACCGTTTCGATTTGGTTCTTCTTCATACCTGCTAAAGTCAATTTCTCACGCAACTGTGACATTCTAACATCAAGGGTACGTTCTACACCGTTATATACACGTCCAAGCAAAGTACTATACAACTGATCTCGAGATAAAATCTTACCTTGATGTTCAACTAATGACTTTAATAAATTAAACTCAAAAGTAGTTAATTTAACACCTTCACCATTGATAAAACATTTTTGTGATTTAGGCTGTAAACAAACATCACCTATACTTAAACTTGCCAGTTCAACTTGATTTACTAGGCTTTTTTGACGACGAAACAAAGCAGCTATTCGCATCATTAATATACGACTATCAATTGGTTTTAGTAGGTAATCATCTGCGCCAATAGTGAAGGCATCAACATGCTCTTGCTCACAGTTCTTGCTTGAAACAACCACGATCAAACCATCAAATAATGCTCTAAGATCACGAACAATTAACAGTTGCATGTTCTCAGCAAAGCCAATATCTACCACAATCATATTGGGTCTATTCTCAACTAGGTAGCTTTTCAACTCTTGGCTAAGCACTTCACCTGTACATATTTTGGTAGTTTGATAGCCTAATTGATTGCCATTAGTCATAAACGCTTTACTTAGGTAATGATCATTTTCAATCAGCAATAGCTTTTGTTGTAATTGATTATTCAGATTAGTTTCAAGTGTTTGTGTATTCTCAACGAGCTCTATACTTGATCCCATGACATACTCCTTAAAATTAAACGATTTTGATTTAGTAACTAAATTATAAAATCAAAATCGACTGGAGACTGTAAGAGCTTGTAAAGAAACTGTAACAACTTGCAGGGTACTGTAAGCTACTAATATATAAGATTAATAGCTTAGGAGAAAAATAAAAACTTATGAGGTTTAATGCTTAAATTAACTTTTTGATTTAATGAAAGCGCAATATCGCTATACAAACTTAATTTATTAAAAGCCAGTTTTTTATCGGCATCAGAGACTTCAATACTACTTAAATAATAATGATAGCCCTGCTCTGTAACGCTAATGTATGCCACTTTAGCATTGGCGACATTATTGTCATTAATCTTATCGTTAAGTAAAAGTTGTGATGGTTTCACCAACAAATGAGTTAGGCTAGCTTGCTCAACATGTTCTGTTTCTAGCTCAAGTTTACCTAATAAATTTTCTGCGTTAGTTGCATTCATTTGGCAAGGTAACCAACTGCCTAACTGAAGAAAGTCAGCAACTTGATAACTATTAGGATATTGGCAAATAACACTAGGGGCATCAAATTGAAGTAACTTGCCTTGCGCCATCACCGCCATTTTATCTGCAAAGGTAAAGACTTCATCTTTGTTATGAGTGACAAAAATAGCCGTGGTCTTAAATTGCTTAAGTAAGCCCCTTATTTCCACCATTAATTCATTTCTAAGACGAGCATCAATATTCGAAAAAGGTTCGTCGAGTAACAATAACTTAGGTTTAGGAGCTAAAGCTCGAGCAATAGCAACACGCTGTTGTTGTCCACCAGAAAGCTGATGAATATAACTATCACTAAGATCGGTTAGCTTTAATATTGTCAGTAAGTGATCTATTTGTGCAACTTGCTCTATTTTGCTTAACTTAGCGATACCAAAAGCAATATTTTCTTTTACAGTTAAATGAGGAAACAAGGCATAATCTTGGAAAATCATACCTACTTGACGTTTTTCCGCTGGCACACATTGACTACCATCGCTAAGCAGTTGGCCATCAATTGCTATTTGACCTTCACTCGGTTTATTAAAACCAGCAATAGCATTAAGTAAGGTTGTTTTGCCGCAGCCACTAGCGCCAACAAGTCCTAAAATATCACCTTCATTAAGCGTTAAATCCAACGCGGATAAAACCACTTTATCTTGTAGTTTTACCGAAAGTTGTTGAATCGTTAATAACACCGTCATATTTTTTCCTTGCTCTTATTCAGTAACACAATAGGTAATAAGCCAAACAATACAATAAGAATTGCTCCTAAAGCGCCTTGCTCTAACATTTCATCAGAAATAAGCTGATAAATTTGGCTACTTAAGGTTTCAAAATTAAACGGCCGTAATAATAATACTGCAGGTAACTCTTTCATTGACTCTACAAAAACTAATAGCCAAGCCACCAGTATTGCTGGTGTTAAAATAGGTAAATGTACTTTAGTTAAACTGCCTTTTAAATTAACACCTAATGATGCCGGAGCATAATCAAGAGATTGTGGAATTTGTTTTATGCCACTAATAATAGTGCCATTAGCAATAGCTGAAAAACGCACAACCAGCGCAAATATAATAGCAAACAGTGAACCTGATAAAATGAGTCCTGGCGGAGTAAAGCCGAAAAACTCAACAGCGTCATTGAGCCAATGATCAAGTGGCCCCAAAGTCGATAACATAGCCATAGCCAGTACTGTGCCTGGTACAGCATAACCAAAGCCTGAAATTTGCAGTGGAAGCTGACGATATTTATCACTGTGTAAGCGCTGATATAAACCCAGTGACAAAGCAATCAATACAGCTACAGTTGCCGCTATCACTGAAATTTTCAATGAATTAATACCGGTAGACATTAACACCGATAATTGTGCTACATCGCTGTATTCAACTGCCATAACGATTAACAACGTTAACGGTAATAAAAACCCAAAAATGACCAGTGCCCAGCAGAAAATGCTGGCAAATATTTGCTGACTAAGAGATAGCTTAATAAGCTCTCGATTCAAATTAGGGCGCGCACTTTGATGACGTAGCCCTGCCCTACTTTTTTGCTCAGCTAATACCACAAACAGTACTAACAACATCAACACACTCGCTAAAGCATTGGCTGCACCGAGATCGCCATAACCAAGCCAAGTATCATATATTGCAGTGGTTAAAGTATTCACAGAAAAATATTGCACAGTAGCAAAATCAGCTAAGGTTTCCATCAACACAAGGCTGGCAGCGACCGCAATAGCAGGTCTTGCCAAAGGAAGTGCAACTTTAAAGAAACTTTGTTTCGCGGTTAAGCCAAGTAATCGGCTGGCTCGAATTAGGTTTTGATCTTGCTGTTCAAAAGCGCCACGAGTCAGCATATATATATAGGGAAATAACACTAACGCCAACATCAAAGCAGCGCCAGGTAAGGTACGAATATCAAAAAACCAATAGTCACTTGGCGATTTCCAGTCAAACCAAGCACGAAGACTTCGTTGAACAGGGCCAGCATAATCAAATAAATCAGTATAAAGATAAGCCACTAAATAAGCAGGCATTGCCAGAGGAAGTAACAACAACCAACGTAATTGCTTTTTAAAAATAATATTAGTTTGGGTAATAATAGCGGCGCTGAAAACGCCAAAGATTAATGCTAATAACACCACCCAAAAGGCGAGTAATAAGGTGTTTTCGAGATAACTTGGTAGTACAGTTTGCCACAAATGAGAAAATAATTGTGTTGAAGCACTGACACCACCGACTAGCATAACCAGCACAGGTACTATAAGTACCAGTGCGATTAAGTAACTAGATAACTTCCATGTTTTACTATTGTTCAGTGCTATCACAAATCAAACTGTGCTTGATCTAATAGCTTTAAAGCTATTTTGCGGTTTTTAGCGATATCTTCTAGTGGTAAATCATCGGCTTTATAACTGCCCCATGAAGCAACAAGCGGTGACACTTCAACTCCAACTCGAACTGGATATTCCATATTCGTTTCTGCGTATAATTGTTGCGCGGGTTTAGACACTAAGAATTCCATTAAGCTTTGCGCATTTTTTGCGTTAGGGGCATATTTAGCCATGGCAACGCCAGAGATATTAATATGGGCACCACGATTTTTTTGGTTAGGGAAGTTGATATACACTGCATCTGCCCATACTTTTTGCTTGTCATCTTTTAACATTTTACCAAAGTAATAACTATTACCTAAAGAAATGTCACACAAATTTTGATGTATTGCTTGTACTTGGCCACGATCACTACCTTGTGGTTTACGTGCTAAATTATTTTTAACTTTCTTTAGCCAGTCTAAAGTATAAGCTTCACCATGTTCACTGATCATTGATGCAACTAAGGCGACAGTATATGGGTGTTTACCACTACGTGTACAAACACGTCCTTTATACTTTTCATCGGCTAAATCTTCATAGTTTACATCAATCTTGCCTAAACGTTTCGCTGAATAGATATTACGAACTCGGGTAGTTAAAGCAAACCAAGTATTATCTTCTGCTTGATATTGCTTAGGAATAGCATCACTTAAAATAGATGAGTTAACCGCTTGAACTAGGTCTTTTTCACGTAATTCAACCAAGCGGCTAATATCTGTGGTTAGTAAAACATCAGCAAGACTATATTTACCTTCACGCTCTAAACGTTCTGCCATACCTTTTTTAGCAAAAACCACGTTCACTTTAATACCCGTTTGCTCGGTAAACTTATCAAACAAAGGTTTTACAAGAAAAGGTTGTCGGTAAGAGTAAACATTAACTTCTTCGCTAGCATTAGCAATAAAACTGGTGATAAAACTTGTAAAAAGTAATACTACAAGTGAGGTATTAATCAATTTTTTCAACATAAATAGTGTCTCAATAAAATATTGTGGGCGAATTGTACAAGTACAGTAAAGGCTGTCAAGGTATTTGAGAATAACTCTCATTAAGACTTGTAACAGATCATTTTTTTCTTTTCTTAAGTTAAGTTAAGTTAACCCGACAACACCACTGACCAACAACCAACACGCAAAAAATAACTTAAGTTTAGTTGCCGATAAATGTGTCACTAACGTTTTAGCGAAAATACCGCCCAATACAGCGCCAGGACCGGCAAACAAAACCACTTGCCAATAAGCGTCATGATGAACTTGGCCAATTGCCGCCCAAACACTAATAGCAGACACAATAACAGCTGCTGCTACCGCCATACTAATATCAAAATGACGTAAGAGCAGATAAATAACCAATAACTCACCCACACCAACACTTAACCAAGCGGTAACGGCACCACCAAACAAACCAATCATTATCAGTGCAATATAATCGACAGAATATAACTGGCTGCGCTCACGGTGCGGTTGCAGAAAATAGATAGTCAATATGATGAAAAAACCTAGCAACAGTGAGAACCAGCTAAAACTAATATGCAAAGCTGCCGGAGAATTAGCTTGGAAATAAAAGACCACATACAAGCCAATAACTGAAGCAATACTAGTTACACAGATGATACGTTTAAAGCCTTGCCATAAACGTAAATCAGTTTTTTCTGTTTTATAATGCTGCCACCAAGTAACTGCACCGGCGGTCATGCCAAAACATTGAATAGCAAAACTTGTTGCTATGGATTGTTGCTCGGTAAAATTAAGCTGAGTAAACATGGGAATGAACACCACACCACCGCCAGCTCCAGTTGAATTAGCAAAAATAGCCCCTAAAGCACCTAATAAGGTAAATAGACCATAATCAGCTAATTCGCTCAGGGTATAACTAGAGCTCAGCAATAAGCTTGTCCATAATACTAAAAATAGCACAATGAACTTAGGGTTAGATAACCGCATAAAGGCTTGCTTACCCATAGATATATTGCTTCACTTACTTAATACCTTACTTTACTCAGCCATAGGCTTTTTATTTGCAATAAAAGTTTTAGCTTCATCAGACAAACAACTTTTAGAAATATAACTTTTACTGGCAATATCTTTGCCAGTGACGCTTTTACCTAAGCTAAAATAAATAACAAAGCCTAATTCCGTTTCAGTGACAGCCGTAACATCGGTCCATAAAATACGACTATTTATATGGAATGACTCCGTTAGTATGCCTTGTTCATCAACCGTTAGTGTAACTTCACTACCAGAGGCCTTACTAAGCATCTGTCTCATTACCCACCAAGGTTTATGATAATAAACACTCAATGTCTCGAGAATACCGCAAGCTATAACAAACCAAGCAGCATAAGGATTTACCGGGGTAAACAGTAAAATAATCAAACCAAAAACAGTTAATATATTTGCTTTAAAATAGGTTTTTTTATTATGTTCTAGCGTACTAGATTGGCTATAACATTCACTATAATGGGCTTTATCTAAGGTAAAGCTGGCAGAAAAAGAATTTGACTGAGTAATTGAAGGTTGAGTCATTGAAAGTTCAGGTACTGAGGTACATCGGTAAAGAAAGTTAACGCTAGTTTATCAGAAGACTTGCTAAAACGAGTAACTAATTGTCGCGACAATGACAAAGAAGCTTGCCACACTCTGTCATACATAAAAAACTAATTACAATTAGGATCTGTTGATCTTTTAAGGTTGTTTTTTTAAGCTATTTGTTGGGCATTGGTTAGAAATTTGTTACAAGGCAGAGCCTTTTTATGCTTATTCAACATAAAAAGGCGATAACGCCGTAAATGCTCAACAGGTGCTAGCTTAGCTGTATTTTATCATGGTTAAGCACATATTAAGGTGTTCAATAAAAGCACACACTTGTAGAAAGTCCTGAGTCTCTACTTTCCCCTCGGGCGTGAGCAACTGCAAACATATTACACCTATTGCCTTGCCACCTATTTTTACCGGCACAAAGGCAATAGCACCCTCAGTAATTAAATCACTAATCTCTTGGGTAACTAAATCACGCCAGCGAGCTTCTCGATAATCATTTATTAAGGCTGCAGTATCGGTGTTAATCACTCTCGCTATAACATTATCGCTGTGTTTAATATCAATGCTAATTTTACTGACATCGTCTTGACCACTTTTATTTACCACCAAGCGAGATTTAACCCTAGCCCTATTATCAACCAACATGAGGAAAGAACTGCGATCAAAAGCAAAAGTATTGGCAATACTGACCAAAGTTGACTGTAGGTATTCATTAAAATCTTTACTGTTTTGCATCAACTTTGTCAGTTTCATAAAGCCATCTAATAAAGCCTTGTCTCGACTTTCTGGCTCTGTCGAACCAGCGGTAGCCTCTGCGCCTTCAAAGTCCTTACTGGTAGGTAAACTTTTAATTCTGTCTGTTAATATTTCGGCTCCGTACGATGACAGTAATTTGCCAGCTTGCTCTCGGGTATGATCAATTCTAACCGTTAATTGTCTAACCGAAATATTCATGATGTTAGCAATATCGTCAAGTAAGCGCTGGTAATCTTCAGCATTGCCCGCCGGTTTGGCAATAATTGCGCTAAGTTTATCAGCGAAATAAATAATTTTCACTTCATCAGTACGCGTGGTTGGCTGATCTAATGCCTTTATTAACAAGTCACTCAGGTTCCACGTTCCGGCAAGACCTTTACTTAAATCATTAAAGCTAGTGCCCATTTCTTGCTGGCAATATTGATTAAAATCCTGGTTTGATTTAGCGTTATAATTAGCTATTTTTTTCGCGGTATCACCACCCGCACTCCAAAAAGCGGATTCTCCTATACGGTATAACAGAGCAGCAAGGTAAACTTCTTCTTGCACTTCTTCGCTATAGCTAGGCACCATCATTTTAGCTAACATACCGGCATAAAATGAATTAGCCATCAGTTGAGTTAATTGTTCATAAACACTGATATCTAACGTTTTAGTGGCCAGTAAACTAGAAACTAATTTTGCCGTTAAACAAATATTTTTAACCCTTTGAATACCTAATACCACAGTTGCTCGCGAGACAGTGGTTACTTTATTAACACTGATGTACTGAATATTATTAGCAACTTTGAGCAAACATGAAGACAACCCTTGGTCATGTAAGATAGCTTCACTGAGTTTAGGTAAGGACGATTTATCATCGTTGGAAAATTTATCTAGCAGTTTAGCGGTCGACGTAATGGCAGGCAGCTCATTATTAGCGATTAACTCAATCCATTGCTCAGTTGTACGTAAAGCTTTATTGTTCATGGCAATTTCTCGATATTTTCTTCTAACCAAATGCATTAATCTAACTATGCACCCTATGAACTGTTATGTCTAATACCATTCCGCCCAATGCATTCCCAAAGGGCATTACTTAAGATGAAAATAAAGGTTTATATACTGCGTTATTGATTTTGCTAAGGGCGCTACATGGATGCAGTTTATTAGATAATGCAGGAGCAATTATCCTGAATAGCCATTACCTGCAACCATTGCCTTGTCTATATACCTTTAAATTATCGCTAAGTGCACACTTTCTTATTAGGATTGGTATTATCTTTAGTAAAAGAAAATAATTTTCAACAAATAGCACTAACAATTGACAGCGCTGTCATTTTTTAATAATGTGACATAATATTTATTATGCTAAAAGAATTATCGATTACACTGTAATAAGCGTACCGGGCTCTTTTAATTTCATTTTCCTAAGGAAGAAACATGCAAGTTATTATTTTTGATGATGCACAACAAGTTGCCAAAAGTGCAGCAGAGTGGGTTGCAGAGCTGATCAATAAAAAATCAAATCCAGTATTAGGTCTGGCTACAGGCAGCACACCAATTAGTCTGTATAAAGAATTGGTCAATAAACATAAAACTGGTGAGCTCAGTTTTAGTAATACTACAAGTTTCAATTTAGACGAATACTTAGGAATTGATGGTACAAATGAACAAAGTTACCGTCACTTCATGAATGAAAATTTATTCGACCATGTTGATATTGATAAATCGAAGACATTTTTACCCACCTGTAATCAAGGTGAAAATCCAAGAGAGCAAGGCTTAGCTTACGAAGACAGAATTGTCCAAGCTGGTGGCGTAGATTTACAAATTTTAGGTATTGGCGCTAATGGCCATATTGGTTTTAATGAACCAACATCAAGCCTGGCTTCTCGTACCCGCATCAAAACACTAACCCAACAAACCCTCGATGATAACAGTCGTTTGTTTGCTGCTGATGAATTTCAACCAACATTAGCCATGACCATGGGTATTGCCACTATTCTAGATGCTAGATATGTATTACTTATGGCTACAGGTAAAAACAAAGCCAAAGCAGTAAAAGATATGGTAACAGGTGCATTATCAGCAGTTTGCCCTGCATCGTCATTACAGTTACATGAAAATGCTATTATCTTACTTGATAAAGAAGCGGCTAGTGAGTTGGATGATCAAGAGTATTACCTTTGGGCAGATAAGCAAAACTGCAAAATAAACCTAGAGTTTGGTTTGTATCATAATTACTAGAAGCATAAGCTAAACATTAACAATACTTAGCTTTTAAATCAGTTAAACAAAAAGGCGCAAGTTAATCGGTTGATTAACTTGCGCCTTTTTTACTTATTCATTTGTTAGATAAAGAGTTAATTACTTAACTTATTTAACAGCTTTATTCTGCCATCTCCAGTAACTCGGGTAAAAAGTTCTCACTCTCTTGCGCTAACTGACATTGCTGTTCTAAAATATCTTGTAAAATTTCTTTAGTGGTTAACGGATTGGCTAATACCACTCTAAAAACAATCATTTTTTCACCGCCATAACGGCTCACTTCAATACGTGTACGAGAGACAAAAGAACGGCCATCTTCACGTTGCCGTTTTTGAATAAACTTAGTCAGCTTACCTATCAACAAGTTCAGCGATTTATTCGATTCATCATCATTACGGGCCAACAAAGCTTGTACTGACTTAGGTGCATAACGATAAGTTAATAAACACAGCTCTGGGCGAGTAATTAACTCAAAATCATCATGTTGATTAATCAGCTCAGCAAAATACTCGGCTTTTTCTATCGCCTGATTAATTAACATTTCATAACCTGGTCGGCTAATAATATGCAAACTTGCATACACTAACATTGCCATGCCCGAACGAGAGCCTTCTAAAGTATGACTACCTAAATCTTTTGAGCCTTTACGTAATATATATTCCGCATGATGTTCAATGGCACTCACAGAAGCAGGATCTTTAAAAATAACTAAACCTGCCCCCATAGGCACATACATCTGTTTATGCGCGTCAATGGTCACTGAGTCAGCTTGTTCGATGCCTTTAAGCAACGGACGGTATTTATTGGATAGCAATGTTGCCCCGCCCCAAGCGGCATCAACATGGAAGTGGCATTGGTATTGCTGAGCAATTTCAGCCATTTTATCAAGAGGGTCAATGTTACCGGTTTCTGTAGTACCAGCAACACCAACAATAGCCAGCACTTTAATATTTTGTCCGGCAAGTTGTCGACATTTTTCAGCTAACTTGTGGCAATCTATCTTATTGTGTTCATCAGTCGGTATAGCGATGACATTCTCTTGACCTATGCCAAGAATATCAGCAGATTTTTTCAGTGAATAATGGCCACGGTCCGACACTAAAATCACTAAGTCTTGATAACCATAATGTTTCATAGCACGGTGTAAACCTTCTCGTGCCACGCCTCTAAAATCACCATCGGCTTGAAGCAGCTTATTTCGTGCTACCCATAAAGCAGTAATGTTAGCGACAGTACCACCGGAACAAAAAGAGCCCAGTGAATGCTGCGCGCTATGCATCCAGTTTTGATAAAAACCATCATCCTGCTGATAGACCAAATTATGCATCATACCTAAAACTTGACGCTCTAGTGGCGTGAAAGCTTTTGATGTTTCAACTTTAACTAAGTTTTGATTTAAGCCCACCATCAACTTAGACAGCGGTAAAATAAAGGAAGGTAATGCCGAGGTCATATGACCAATAAAGCTGGGACTTGAGGTATGAACCGATTGCGCCACTAACTTATCAAGTAAGTGATGCATATGATCAGAAACGAATTCAGGCTGCTCGGGAATGTGAGCATTAACAAAATCTTGCTCAATATCCGTTAAGGCATTTTTACTGGCAACAATATGGTTGTTTAGAAAGCCAACCAAATTTTGTGACATTTCTTGCTCAAGGCGTCCCAAAGTAGAATCAGGCGCTTCAGCAATGGTAAAAATTCGATGTAATGACTCTTGCGTTGCCTCAGCAATGCGCTTAGTTGCTCTCATAGTTTTTCACTTTACTTTTACTATATTCACTTGCTTGGCCAAATCCTGTAGCGCCTACTCGCAAGTTTTATAATTGTTGGCTATTTGTAACTAACACGAAAAACGCACTTTAATAAAAAATACCGCAAAAGTCTTCTAATTTCGTTAACATTCCTATCTATATTCATTATCGTTCTAGGGTTAACTGCCAACATATTTGTCCACTAGCTTGATATTTCGCCTCAAATGGCGTCATTGCTAGTGAAGACTCAACAACGGGCAATGCGGTAATTTCACCATGTAAAACAACTAATTTAGCCGCCTGTTGAAATTCCTCTAAATATATTCGCCAATTACTACGTAAAATTAGCTGGCCACCAATACTGGTCATTTGTGGGAAAACGCCACTACCATGCCAGCGGCGTTGTAGGTGTTTAGACTTAGGCCAAGGGTTAGGGTATAGAATATAGTGTTTTGATACTGGCCAATTAGCCGTTTTAACTAAACGGTAAAAATCATTTAAATCAGCGCGAACTAAATGATAGTTTTCTGCACTAAAGCCATCATCAACAGCAAAGCCTTCAACATTACGATTAATTCTATGATCAGACTTATCTACACCAATCACTAATGCTTGTGGGTTTTGCTGCGCTAACAGTCGAGTGCTCTGCCCTACGCCGCAGCAAGCATCTAAAATTATTTCACCCTCAGGGTTAGCTTTTAGAAAAGCTTGCACCAAAACATGCATCTCTGCGAATGCTTGTTCAGTGTGTTTTTGATAAGGTTTTTGAAAAGCATGAGTTAGATGTCTTTTCACCACCTCATCAAGCTTTTCATGAATACCTTCTTGATTACTAATAATAGCTTTAGAATCACCCATAGCTTGGCTGTCATTTGTATTAGTTGTCATTTTATCTGTCTTCTTTTCAGTCATCTTATCGGCCATCTTAACTTCTTAGTCCTATGCCTTTAGAAATAAGTGTCATAGCAATGGTAAATAGAGTGACAATAAAGAAAATAATCACCGCAAAAGCAGTCACTAAACTCACATCAGATATACCTAAAAAACCGTATCTAAAAGCATTAACCATATAAACTATTGGATTTGCTTGTGAAACGCCCTGCCAGAAATCAGGTAATAAACTGATCGAATAAAACACCCCACCAAGATAAGTTAACGGCGTTAAAATAAAGGTTGGGATAATTGAAATATCATCAAAGCTACCAGCAAAAATAGCGTTAATTAAACCACCTAAAGCAAAGGTTGCCGAGGTTAAGGTAACAGTCGCGATAATTACCCAGATATTGTGCAGTTGAATATCAACAAATAATAATGAAACTAGGGTAACAATCAAACCAACTAAAATACCACGACACATACCGCCGCCAACATAGCCAGCTACAATAACCCAGTTAGGCACAGGCGCTACTAACATCTCTTCAACATTGCGCTGCCACTTAGCACTAAAAAATGACGAGGCTACGTTAGAGTACGAGTTAGTAATAACACTCATCATAATAAGGCCTGGTACAATAAACGACATATAATCAAAGCCGCCCATTTCACCAATGCGCGAACCAATTAACGAGCCAAAAATAACAAAATACAAGCTAATGGTAATGGCTGGTGGTACTAGGGTTTGTACCCAAATACGCATAAAACGCTGTATTTCTTTAGTTAAAATGCTTTTTAGGGCTATAGAGTTGTTCATATTATTTTGCGTCCTCAGCAACGGCTTGCTGCTTCGTTTGCTTAGTTTTAGGCTTTTTATTGATCAAACTTACAAATAAAGCTTCTAAACGGTTACTTTTATTACGCATACTCAACACTTCAATATTGGCGGCGTTAATTTGTTCAAATACCTGATTAAGATTTTGCGACTTATTTAAGTCAACTTCCAAGGTATGATCATCGACAACACGGTAATTGATTGTTGATGACTGCGCGGCAAAACTATCAAGTTCACTTAAGCTGGTGCCCACTTTCATATCAAAAATAAAGGTTTCAACATCTAATTGCGCTAATAATTTTTTCATACTGGTATCTTCAACAATTTCACCACCATCAATAATGGCAATATTGCGACACAGCATTTCAGCTTCTTCTAAATAGTGCGTGGTAAGAATAATAGTAATACCCTGCTTATTTAGCTCACGTAAAAAATCCCACATAGAGCGGCGCAGTTCTATATCAACGCCCGCAGTAGGCTCATCTAAAATAAGCATTTGAGGCTCATGCATTAATGCGCGGGCAATCATTAAACGGCGTTTCATACCACCAGAAAGTGCACGGGCAGGCTCGTCACGCTTGTCCCATAACTCTAACTGTTTTAGGTACTTTTCAGCACGTTCAGTAGCCAAGGACTTAGATACGCCGTAATAACCCGCTTGATTCACTAAAATATTCATCAAAGGCTCAAACTGACTAAAGTTAAACTCTTGTGGTACTAGACCAATAAAGCTTTTTGCTTTTTCTAAATCGGTATCAATATCATAACCAAATACTTTTACCTGACCGCCAGTTTTATTCACTAATGACGTTATCACCCCAATAGAAGTAGACTTACCCGCGCCATTAGGGCCAAGTAAAGCAAAAAAGTCGCCCTTTGATACAGTTAAATCAATGCCTTTTAAAGCTTGAAAACCGCCTTTATAGGTTTTTTCTAATGCGCTAATTTCTAGTGCGTAGGTCATGCTAGCTGCCAGTAAAAATATGGATGGATTATAAATATGGAGCCTAACAATTCAATTTCAATAGCGCGAATATTATATTTATTCGTTAAAGTCAATTTCAACGGTCTTACAACGATCATTCTACGTTAACAATAAAGATTGACGACTCATCGCCTTTAACTTGTACATAGATTGTATACAATTTATAGTGCTTGCTTAAAATTACCTAGCGTATTGCCAAGTTTAAGGAAAACTATGCTACATACACACTTAACCTCTTCACTCACTAAGTTATCAGCAAAATTGCTGCTTACTGCGGCTATTGCCTTATCACTTTCGGCTTGTCAAAGCACAACTAGCGACGATAAAAAATCAACCGCTAAGCAAACAGACTCAGCACTTACCCTTAAAAGCATTTATCAAGATAAAGCTTTTAAGTCTGAAACTATTGGCCAAATTCGCTGGCTTAAAGACGGCAGCGGTTACCTTTCGATAGAAGACTCAGAAGCTGACAAAATCGAAGCGAGCGAAAGCGATACCAACAGAAATAGCAAAAACAGCAGCGACAGTAGTGAAAGTAAAGAAGAAGCAAATAAGGAAATAGTGCAATACGACTCTAAAACCTTAACGCGCACTGTATTAGTTACTGCCAAGCAGCTAACACCTACAGGCGCTAAAAAAGCCCTTGAAATTGATGACTACACTTTTTCAGATGATCGCAGCAAGTTATTAATTTATACCAACAGCAAAAAAGTATGGCGTTCAAAAAGCCGTGGCGACTATTGGTTGTTTGATTTCAGCAATAACAAACTTAGTCAGTTAGGCGGTAAAGATGTAGCCGATAGCCAACTTATGTTTGCTAAGTTTTCACCAGATGCCAAACAAGTTGCTTTTGTATTAAACAATAACATCTATGTGCAAAACCTTAACGACATGGCCATATCTCAGCTTACTAATAGTGCTGGTAATGGCATTATCAATGGCTTATTTGATTGGGTATACGAAGAAGAGTTCATGATTCGTGATGGTTTCCGCTGGAGCCCTAACGGTAAAAAAATCGCTTACTGGCAACTAGATACCAGTGGTAGTAAAGATTTCATCATGATCAACAATACTGATGAGTTATACCCTACCCTCACTAAATTCCCTTACCCTAAAGTTGGCGAAGACAATGCTTTGGCTAAAGTAGGAGTTGTTGATTTAAACAGTAAAAAAACTACTTGGACTAAATTGCCTAACAATTCACGTAATATGTACATTCCGCGCATGAATTGGTCGGGCAACAGTACTGAAATTTTAGTGCAACATGTTAACCGTAAACAAGATACTAACCACTTATACCTAGCCAATGTTAATAGCGGCAAAGTAAAGTTGGTAATGACCGAAAAAGAAGAAAGCTTTATCGACTTTGTTGACGATGCAAGATGGTTAGACAAGGGCAACAGCTTTATTTGGACCAGTGAGCGCAGTGGTTGGCGTCACCTTTACCGCATTTCACGTGACGGTAAAACCATAACAAACCTAACAAACGGCGACTTTGATATCACTTCAATTAAAGCCGTTGATGAAAAGTCGGGCTGGTTATACTTTATTGCTTCACCAACAAATGTTGCACAACGTTACTTATACCGCAGTAAGTTAGACGGCAGCTTGTCTAATCAACGTGTTACCCCTGATGAGTATGCTGGTTTTAACCAATATCAAATGGCAGAAAATGGCAGCTGGGCAATTCACAGCTACTCAAGTTTTGCTGAGCCTACCAGCAAATATTTAGTCAGTATTCCTGTTACTAGCAACAGTGTTCATCTGAAAAAACACACCTTAATGACCAACGACAAGTTAAAGGCTAAGTTAGCAAAGCTAGATATTGGCCAAACAGAGTTCTTTCAAGTTAAGGCACAAGACGGCCTCGTCCTTGATGGTTACATCACCCGTCCAGCAAACTTTGATGCAAGTAAAAGTTACCCAATCATCTTTTATGTTTACGGTGAAGCGTGGGGACAAACAGTACAAAACAAATGGCGCGGCAATGCTTTCATGTGGGATCAAATGTTAACCCAGCAAGGTTATATCGTTGCTTCAGTTGATAACCGTGGTACCCGTGCTCCTAAAGGCCAAGAATGGCGTAAGTCTATTTATGGCGGTGTTGGTATATTATCTTCTCGCGATCAAAGTGACGCTTTAAAAGCCATGACTGAACGCTGGTCGTACATCGACAGTGATCGTGTAGGTATTTGGGGACATTCAGGTGGCGGCTCTATGACCTTAAATATGTTATTTAGATACCCAGAACAATATCATGTTGGTATTTCATCAGCGCCAGTAGCTGACCAACTGCTTTACGATACTATATACCAAGAGCGTTACTCCGGCTTATTAGAAGACCATGCTGATGGTTACAAGCAGGGTTCACCTATAACTCATGCTGCAAACTTGCAAGGTAAATTGCTACTAGTACATGGTACGGGTGATGACAATGTGCATTACCAAGGTAGTGAGCGTTTAATCAATAAATTGGTTGAGTTCAATAAGCAGTTTGAGTTTATGTCTTACCCTAACCGTAGCCATAGCTTACGTGAAGGTGAAGGCACTACCCTGCATTATAAGACTATGAAAACTGAGTTCTTTAAAGAGAATTTGTTAGAGAAGTAATTTTTCGAGTGATTAGTTAATAAGTAACAGCAAAAAAGGACAACTAGTGTTTAGCTAGTTGCCCTTTTTATTGATAATTCACCATAAAAAAATCAGGTAGGATTATATTTAATACAAATTCACTCTTGCAGTACTTCAATTACATCAGCAAATTTAACTCCTTTCTTTGTACCATCTTTAATGTTAAAAGATACAGCTAGACCCTTACCTAATTTATCTAAAATGCTATCGTCCGCCAAGTTTGAGGTATTAAAAAAGTAATCATTTTCATACTCATCAGGATTTTTAATACATCCATACTCCTCATTTTCTCTCCAAAATTTAACTTCAGAAGTAACTCTTTCGCCCTTATCAACACTTGCTGTATTGAAATCTTTAGATAACTCCACAAAATTTATCTCTGCAAGATATCGCGTCTCCTTTAACTCGATAATGTCTTTATCAATACTGATTCTAAGGGGGGCTGATGAGACTCTGGAAAGATAGATGGCTGAACCATCATATTCTTTTCTTTTAAGTGCCTTACCGTCACCTAACTTCATCGAAAAGAAGTCTTGGTATAACCTAGGCGCAATTCCTGAAAATGCGGTAAATAAAACTTTATCATTGACCTTTTGTGAGTCTTCGGTCTGTTCCTCTATTGAATCTGAATGCGAGTCTATTGCTTTGCTTTTTGAATAAGGCTCAATGTAAAAAACCTTAACAATACCTGATGCTACAATGTGTTTAGCACAGTTGTGACAAGGGTATGTTGTACAAAACATGATTGAATTTTTTACCGCTATACCATTTTTTGCTGCACTCATTATTGCCGACATTTCAGCATGAACAGCCCTGCCATATTCCGTTATATCTGACAGCTTAGAGTTTTCTATGGCGTTAATTAACTCTGCTTCATTCTCAATTTTAACTTTTTCTTTTATTGAATCGACAATACTTTGAATAATATTTGATTTTTCCTCTGCATTCTTATCAATTCCTAGAATGTAATCTCTCTTGTCTTTAAAGTTAGAATATTCAAAACCGTCCTTAACAAAGGCTTGGTAAGGTTCATCAGGCCAATAACTGCCACCTTCAAATTTAGGTACATCATTAGCCCCCATAGCAATAATATCATTATCACTATTGATAATTGCTGAGCCTACTTGTCTAGATAAATCAGCAGATTTTAATGAGGACATATAAGCTAGAAACATATTATGTTCTTCAGGGGTAGGCGTGATATTTTCTGCGCCAAAAATAATATCGATAAACCTTTCTATAGATGGTAAAAGAGTTTCAGGATTTTTGGGGTCAAGATAAATGAACAAATCAGATACTAAAAATGCTTTATGTGTTTTATTATCATACTCACTACGTGTGTCTTGATTCTTTTCATCATCAGAATCAACAAGTGTTCGTGCTAATTCCTCACCATTAGGCTCACTTTGTAGCTCCTTAGTTTTAAATAAAAGTCTATCCTCATAGCTAGATGTAACACCAATAAGAAAAAAACTTTCCCCATAAATTTCTCTCAGCAACTCAACTTCTTCAGGTCTCTTTAAGCTATCAATAATATAAACTTTTTTGTTTTTTTTATTTCCTTTTAAGAAATTGACAAGTAGCGAAGCATAAACAGAAGATGAAGTTAAATTATCAGGTAATTTACCTGTACTTTTTTTTCTAAGTTTACCCATTTCTATATTTTTATAGTCTAGATCTTGTCGAGTATCTGATGTTAACTCTTTCTCTCCATTAATAGCTTTATCTAAATTGGCAAGTTGTATTACTTTATGTTCATATCCATAATGCTTTACGGCTATCTCAATTGACTCATTTACTAAATCAAGATCAACACCTATTGGAGCAACTAGACCAATAATAACCGTATTACTTCCTTCACTCATATTCGCCTCATACCTATTCATATTAATAATCAATTTTTTGGATTTGGTTTGAAATAAAGGATTCCGTGAAATTTAAAAATCATACTTCCCCTCTGCGCCAAAGCCCTTTTAATGAGTGATAAGAATTAACTCTTACAACCCCCCTTTTCACATGTGGCTTTTAATTGTGTGACCACCCAATGGTTATTATTCTTTCGCGTGTCTACGCCGCAAGCAGTTGTGCCATCCTTTTTTTCTTGATGTACGATGCCAGTTGGAAGGTGTTTAACAGCCATGTGTCTCTCCTTTGTAATTTGGATAAATTTATTAATTAATACTATTTAGTCTTTGCTGACTCATTATTTATTCATTACTTACTCATTATTTTTTATATTAATAATGACTAACAAAGTGATGGCTCTGATACCTGAAAGTAACATTCAAACATCACTGCCTCGCCTAGCTCAACTCAAAAAAGACTTGGCTCTGATTGGCTAACATTCACCGCCGCATCGTAGACAGTAATGCCTGAATATTTTGCTGCCGCTGCGACGTCGAGTTTCACCTCATTGATAATTTTTTGTTCGGTTGCACTTTCTGCATAACTGGTAAACCAAGTTGTTGTTACTTTGGCGAGTTTCCTCCAACCACTATCTTTTATGTGAGCATTGAATTTTTCACGCTCTAAGCTGGTGATATTTTTATCTAGATCTAGCGTTAACAGTGCATACATTGCTTTTACTCCCTTACCCAGAACAAGCTCGAATAATTACAAGGGGAAACCTATGGTTCGCTTTGTTATTTATTCGAAAAGTTATTCGACAGATTGAACAACCAGTTAAGAGCTAAGTTTTTCACAAGAGGGGAAAGGCATACACAATATGATGATTACGGGATCTTTTTTATCGACTCTAATCGTGTCTTTAACAACATTTGATTGAGTCGTATTTTGCGCAGAAGCACTACTAATTAATAAAGCAAGGGATAGTATAGTGATAAGTTTTTTCATGATTTCCATCTTTGACTTATGGTTTTAGATGGAATTAAGTTACTGCAATTTAACGGATAAAAATAACTGCCGTTTACTGCCTTTTACTGCCGCCGGCTGATATTTGTGCGATATATGAATCATTTAATACTTTTTTACTAAAGTAGATGTTTTCGGCTGAAACATTAAAACCTATTAGGTTTTCATCATTCATCTGGGCTTGAGGTTTAGTGCTAGTTTTAAGGCTCATAGAGTAAAGTGCTCTTTGCTCAACAAAATAGGCAATGTCATTTTCTACTAACCACTGCTTGCCACTACCAAAATAATAATCAGCCAAAAGCGGTGTTTTTTGAATAGTGTCTGGTAAGCGACTTAATAAATATATGCCAAGCTTTTCTTCTTGAGCAACATAATATTTATCATTGTTGCAGTCCGCTTTAATACTCGTTATGCCTTTTGATAAAATATTAACAGTTCCCGTTGATGGTATGATTTCAGCTAAAGACCAAACATCATTTACCTTGGTAGTAGCGAGAATAGTTTCGCTACTACAGTGCCAAATCGGACTTCTGAAAAGTACTTCATTGTTTGTTACTTTTTGATAGATTTGCTCACCTATATTAATGACATTTATTGATGAGTTTGCTAAATAAACTAATGAAGTATTATCGCTAGATAAACTCAGTTCTTTGATCAGTAACTGTTTTTTATAATCTGTCAGCTGCTTTAAGCTGCCGTTATCATAAAGCCAAATTTGCTGTAGACCTGATCGGTTGGAAACAAAGGCATATTGTTCAGGTGAATCACTTATTGAGGTAATTGAATGATCATTGAAATGGCTTTCTTGCAGCTGCACTGTTTTATAGCTATCCAAACTACTCTTATATAAATCACTGATATAAAACTCACCAAAACCAACCAAAAAGTCACCATTTTCAATAACTTGAATAGTTTGTGAGCTTTGGCTCAGTTTGGTTATTTGCTTATGAGTTTTATTATTTAAGTCAAATTGAACAATATAAGCATCTTGATCTATATAAAATAAAGATTTGCCCTGTTTTGCCCAATCAACATTATATAAAAGGTGTTTAAAGGTAAACGCCAAAATTTGTTCTTTGGTCTGTAAATTCAGGGTATATACACGACCATTAGCGGCAGCATCAAACGCTAATATCGCTAACATTGTACCGTCAGGACTTAAGCTCAAACTATAGTCACCGTAAGCATCTTCAGTTGGGCTGGTTAGTTGTTGTTCTTTACCGGTAATTAAGTGAATTCTTTTTAGGTACATCGCTTTGTTTGGCGCTGTTTTATAAGAAAAGTATAACCATTCATCACTTTTATCTACCGCCACAGGGCTTTCACTTTTTTCTTTACCACATGAGGTAATAACTTCAGCTTTACTGAACATCATTTTATCAATCAGCTGAACTTTTTTAATGAAACATTCTTCATTTTCAAAGGCTTGATAATATAATGTTAAACCGTTGGCACTCCAACGAGGGGAGCTTGAAAAGGCAGCATCATCAAGGCTTAAGAACTTATTATTCGACAATAACTTAACTTTTATTTGATATTGTAAAGTTTTATTTTTTGCATGGGTAAAGGCTAGGTATTTACCATTAGGAGATAGACTTGGTTTTAATTCCTGGCCTTTAATATAGGTAATTGGCTTAGTTTTAAATTCTTTAACTTTTTCAGGCTGGTTAGCGTTAACAGTAAAATATTGCATTGTTATTAATGCTATTGTGACAATGGCAAAGACAGCTATAGCCGCATATACAGAGCTTGTTATGCCCGATTTTTTTACTGCTTTATGCGCTAACGTTTGAGCGATTACTGTTTGGGGTGCTACTGTTTGAGAAGTTACGGTTTGCGCTATTACTACTTGAGAATCTGTCGGGTCATTAACGGCTATAACTTCACAAACTAAACGATAGCCCTCACTTCTTTCATTAATAAGGTTTTCATCTGCTTGCCAGCCCAAACTTGTTCGCAGCTTGGTTAATGCAGCCTGAACCGTTTTATCTTCTACTTTACGATTCTTCCATATGCGACTATGTAGCAGTTCAGAAGTAACTAACTGCCCTTTATATTCAATAAACAACGCTAAGATACTTGCTCGTTGCGGTCTCAGTTTTTCAATTGAGCCATCCTGCTTTGTAACTGTTTTAGTTGTCGGACAGAAAATTAAATTTGCTAGGTGATACTTAATTGAACTATTCATAAAATGATCGATTCATATAGATTGCCCTACCTACTAGCCAAAAAGTTTGTAAATAAACATACAACTTAAGTTTGTCACTTTTAATGTTATTTAATAATAAAAAAGAACACATTACGGTTTTGAGTCTATATAAATAGCCGTTACGCTACTACTGGAGATGATAATTTCTGTAACAGCACAGCAACTAATGAGGTAAAACTATAGCTGGATCAGTTTTTGTTGGTAAAAATCTAATTACAAAAACATGTTTTAGCTATGCTACGAGGTAAATTCAGCTTATTGCTCTGTAGGAAGTAATCTTTAGCCGAAGAGCATAGTTGGGATTGGTATCATGTTATCTGCATATTTGCCCATAACAATTGGCATATGCTGCAGTGGGAAAACATCTATAGAGCAAAACCTATGCTTAAGCGGCTTCATCTACTTAGTTCAGGTGGCATAACAACTTAATGAACCTTTCAGCCTCTAATAAGCTACCAAAACGACCAATAGCATCTTCATTAGGGTCTTCTACTTCAAAAGAGGTTCTTAAAATGTCGCCGCTTTGCGCCAATACATCTGTTTGTACTAGGTTATAGCCAGACGTACTTGTTAGTGTTTTTTTATTTTGCATGAACTACTCCGGTTGCAAATATTGGGCAAAAACAACGTGCCCGCTATAACTTCCTTATTAACTTATGCAACTACTTTGAAAAAATTCCATTAATTTTTGATGCATGCATCAACGCCGTCGCTATATCCGAGAGCAAAAGCTTGATGAACACTTTTGTGACTGCCATCAGCATTTGCATGTGAGTCACCTAAACTTTCCAAATCCAGACTAATAAATTTTTGCAACAACAAGCCTTGTTGGTAACCAGAGTTATATGCGCATTGACAACACTTAATAGCGCCCTTAACTTGCAACTGCGGCCCAACTAAATTTTCAAGTAAATCTTCATCCACTTGTCTTAGATGAACTTGCTTGCATGGCATGGTATCTTTCCTATTGATTATGCTTAATCTTTTTGGCTCGGTAACATCCCCTGATTTTCTACCTGCCTCTCGTCCTGAGTTTTGGCCAAGATTTAAGTTTAGGTCTGTTGATAACATTGCATGCATTATTATTGTCTTCCTTAGCCGTACAGTCTGAATATGTCTAAAAAACTTACTATTTCTTCCCTTAGTTAACTATTCCATAGTTGCTAGTAAAAGAACATTACACGACATTACAACAACGCTGACATTTGCCAAAAAATTAGTTGGTTTTTAGCAAAATTAAAAAAAACAAGGCAATAAATATGACACTACATTACGAAAATAAAATATCAGTATTTTGGGTTGTAGATATTGACAAAACAACACGTATACACTAAGCACCTGTTTAACAATAACTTATTGGGGGGGAAAATATTGAATAAAAACAAAAATAGCCGTATTAAGTAGGCTGTAATTGGCTGTCATGGTTTACAGCGCATCAAAACTGTAAATTTACCTCAGCTTTCAACCGAACTCATCTCGAACATCGACATGATTCACCAAAATTTAGCAGGAAAAGTCATGAACAAATATATTAAAGTTGTATCACTATTGTTGGCATTAACTGGCAGTATTTATTTACCTAGCGCTAATGCAGCTAGCTCAACAGATATGCTAATCACCATTGCTGAAACCAACCCGGTATTGGTTGATAGATTAAATGACATTGCCCTGAATGACCCAGAATTATTACAACAGCTAATGAAAATGGCTGACTCAGATGCTAATCAATTAGAAAGATTATTAAATATTGCTGAATACAATCCACTTATATTTGCAAAAATTGTAAACATCAAAAATGTTGAAACGGCTCAAAAATTAACGTTAAAAGCCGAAGAGCAACAGGTTTCACCTTATGGACAAATGTCTACGTTTGGAACTATTGATGATAGTGGCGGCATTATTCAAAATTAATTTAGCAGTCTAAATTATCTAATGATATTTTCAAGAAGAACAGCCTAATTTAAGCAACGTGAAGCATTATCATATTTTACCATTAACAGCTTAAACTCGTACTCAGTACATAAACCATCAAACCAGGGAAGGTTAAACCAAACAATACCGACATTATTCTTTAATGCGTTTTTTACATGATGAATTGCCGAGGCTTTCTCATTCAATAAACTATAAACAATGGCTGAGCTATAAAACACTTCACCACTTTCTGCTGCTAAGGTTTGTGCTTGACTCAATGCTTCTATTGCCAAGTTTGCCTGTTCAAGCTGACCATAAGCTTGCGCCAAGTTGGTTAAATATTTAACTTCATTTTTACCTATCAAAATAGCAACTACTTGTCGGTAATACGCTATTGCGGATTCTTTATTACCTAAAATCATTTCAATATCGGCTAAGTTCAACAGTTTAAATGGATGTTTAGGGCTCTGTTTTAATGCTTTTTGAGCAAACTCTAGCGACTTATCGTATTGTTTATTTAATGCATACGCCAAACTTAAATTAGTCAAATCAGTGCCATTATTTAAATTAGTGACTATTTCTTTATATGCGGTAATTGCGAATTCAAGTTTGCCTTGCAGTAACCAAATATTTGCTTGCATCCGCTGTGCTCTATAATTATCAGGGACAATTGCTAACATACTATTTAGGGCACTTTCTGCTTTAATCAGATCACCAAAGCGCCAATAACTGAAGGCTATATTGTTTAATAATGTTGAACTGGGTCTGAGTTTAAAAGCATTAGAGTATGACTCAGCAGCTTCTTTATATTGCCCTGAGCTAAAAAACATAAAGGCTTCAAAACCTAAAATGGTTAAATCATCAGCACCTCTTTTTTTTGCTTCAATAACTTGAAGCCTTGCATCTACCATATTCCCTTTATCTGAGGCTAACCAAAAACGGTCTATAGCTGAAAAAACACTGTAACGATACTCAGGTGGGGAATTTTGTAATACTAGCTCTAGTCGTTCAAGGTAACTTTTATCACGGGAATGTTTATATAAGTTTGAAGCAGTTTCACGATACAAAGCATAAGCTGCATATAAATAAGGAGAGCGGGCTAATAAGGCTTCTAACTGATCCAAACTGTCAGCACTAGAGTTGCCGTGGCCTTTTATTTGGCTATACAGTTCGATGTAATCTCGATAATCACCTTCATTAATCGGCCGTTGGACTAAACCTGATTGATTGACTTCTGAATGCTGAGGAAAAAGTGAGGCAAACTGTGTTTGGCTAGTACTGAAAATAGCATTAAATTTATCAATTGGCGCTATCCAATTTTTCTCAGACTTTACTGTTAACCTGTCGATGTCCTTCGATTTAGCCACTAATCGCGAAAAACTTACTTTACAACGACGGTTATCACATTCCAATTCTGTTGAAATAATGTCTGATGCACCTACCGCTTGTTTAAGTTTATTTAAATCATCAGGGTAGGCTTTACTAATCGCATTAACTTCTCGTTGCGAGATTAAATACATGCTTTTGGTATTTATTACTGCTTGCCTTAAAGCATCTTCTACCGCTGACATAACTAAATCTTGCTGCATAGGCGCCATTATCGAGTTGTCTGATAACGTTGGTTTTAATATAACGACTTGCTTGTTTTCCACTTCATTGGTGTTATTAAGCCAATAAAATACAATCAGCATAATAAACAATATAGTCATGCTAGTTATGGCTATAGAGCTTTGTCTAAACCATGGTGTAGGTAAGTTCTCAGTAAGCTTAATTGGCTGGATAGCTTGAGTAAAATCGTTAGCTGTTAGATCTATAGGTAGGGTTAATTCACCTAAAGGTAATGTAGCTTGTTCGTTTATCTCAGCTTGCATTAACGCAGTTCTAATGTGCTTTATTCTATGTTCGATGGTACTCGCTGTTAATGTTCTTTGCTCGAGTGGCTGAATTAACATTTCCATCAGCAAATCAGTTAATGCGCTGGGTGCATTTAACATTAAGTTTTTAGCATGCTCTGCTGGGCTTTGACATATTCTAACTGCAATTTCTGTCGCTGAGCCGCCGTTATTACCAAGTGCAAAAGGATGGCTACCGACCATTAATTGATAAGCAACAATTCCGAAAGAAAAAATATCACTACGATAATCTAAGGTCTTTTTTTGTATTTGCTCTGGCGACATATAAAGCAAACTACCGAACTGAATACCTTCGCCGCCATCAGCCTGTTCGTTATCACTCTCATCTGACTGTTCATTGTGTGCTATCAGAGCGATGCCAAAATCGGTGATTTTCAGCTGCCCTTGATCATCCACTAAGATATTAGTCGGTTTTAAATCACAATGAATAACGCCATTTTTATGCGCCGCTGCAAGCCCCGCAGAAAATTGCTGCAATAAATCTAGCTTCTGTACTAGTGTGCAGTAGTTTTCCTGCTGAAATTGCGTCAAGGTTTTACTATTGAAGTATTCCATGACCAAGGAAATATGGTCACCTTCATCATGGACATTATAAATTTGTATAATATTGGCATGGTTCACACGCGCTAATAAGCGTGCTTCTTGCAAGGCGTGATTAACCCCATCATCTTTAGGCTGATAGGTTAATTCTTTTATGGCAACTTGTCGTTGTAATTGGTTATCTTGGGCTAGGTAAACTTTACCCATGCCACCTTCACCCAATAATCTTTCACGGCTATAATGTGGTAACTTATTATCCATGTAATACCGTAAGGGATACTTTATCTTGTCCGCGATTCACAATCAGTTCATTACCTTTATAAATACGATAAGAAACGCCGGCAAAACGAATCTTCTTACCTTTACGCTCAATTAATTCATCACCATCACATGCACCATCAAGCATATCCCTAAACTGTTGTTTAGCTCGACAAACATGAGTATTAAATAGAGTTATTTCATAACCTAGCTCTTTAATTAAAGTTTCTGGTAAACGCCAACCTTGACTGTCTTCATCTATACCATTTTTAGCATCTTGGTCACGATGTCTAGCCAAACTTAAGGTTAAGTAGTGATGTGCTTTATTCGCTAAAGAGAATTGTTCATCATCAGTGGTTACGGTTAACTCAGTATTTTCTTCATCTAGGCTTAAGTTAAAGCGATACTTTATCTGATGAACAGATAACTTAGCTTTAGCCATTAATACAGTGTTTTCAGTTAGTGGTGTTAGTTTTAACTGCCACTTTTGGTTAGAAAAAAACAATAAGTCTGAGTTTACTACCGGGTAAGCACTACCATCGGTATCAACAAGAAACTCTTTATACCACTGGTCTTTACTCGGTACATAAAACAAAGCGATCTCTGGATTTTCTTCTGAGGGAAGTAAATTACCATCAGATAAAATAATTGGCGATGCCGTTACTTGTTCACCCGCTTGACCAATGGGCAATAACATATTTTGTGGAGGATTTAAGTCCTGTATCTCAAAACCATGGCTTTCACCTGAGGCGAAAAATATTTTATCACCTGCATTAAGTTTATGTGAGATATCTTTTACTAATTTTTGGCTGTTTACCCAGGTGCCATTATTACTGATATCTCGAATAAACCACTGGTTATTGGTCCACTCAACGACAGCATGAATGCGAGACACTTCTTGGGCATTGATAATTGTATCAACATTCGTCGGCGATCGACCAAAGCAATGACAGGCATTTAAATAACTTAACGCTTCACTTTTATTATTGAGATTTAAAATAGCAGCCATAGTATTATTGATACGTTGAGTGATTACAGGAATGCAAAATCGCATATATATAATTGATTGTATATAAATACAAGTAACTCTTCTAGTGAATATAATAACTTCTCTTCTATTATCCTCAGTATAGTGTAAAGCATTGCCCTTAAGAATTATTAATGTAAATACAATGCATTAGCCCTAGTTTAGGGCTATTCAAGCAGTTTTTGTATAGCAAACAGCCATAAAAATTCAGACTTAAATTAGTGAATATTTATGTTTTAAACAGTTAAATTATTCTCTTAGTTCTATTTCCTTGGCTAAAGCCCTGCTAATAGCTTGTTATTATTGAGAACAGTGCCATAACCCTAAGACAATGCCAAGTCACTTTCAAACAAGCGCTCAACTTCAATCAGTCTAAAATGAGCAAAGTGAACGAAATAGCTAGCTACATCAATATTTCCTGCCACTTACCTGCTACAATAACCCTATCTTCGTAGTAACTTTGTATAAACTTTACCATGGCTAAAAAAACACTCACCATTAGAGAAAAAACCATCTTCGACGGTATTTTCACAAAATATTTCTTAAAATTTATCTTCTCATCGTGGTTCAAAATCGCTGGTTGGAAACTTTGTAAAATAGCACCTGAGGGTGCTGGTGTGGCAATTGCAGCACCTCATACCTCAAACTGGGATTTTGTTTACGCCTTAGGCGCGGCAATTTTACAAGATGTTAAAATTTATTTCTCAGTAAAAGAAAGCTTATGTAGAGTTCCGGTATTAGGTACTTGGATGATGTATCTAGGCGCCATTCCTATTGACCGTTCAGCAAAAGGCATAGGCCAAGTTGAGCAAATAAAAAGCTTTATTAATAGCCAGAAATTAAACCGAGTGTTTTTCTTATTTACCCCCGAAGGAACACGTGGCCTAGTACCTAAATGGAAAAGCGGATTCTACCATGTTGCTCAAGGATGTGGTTTACCAATATTTTTAGCGAAAGTTGATTATTTAAGTAAAGAGACTGGGGTTTTTCATACCTTTACTCTAACGGATAATAAAAACAATGATATTAAAGCTATACAGGCTTCTTACGAAAGTATTCAAGGTAAGTTCCCCTTACTTCAATTCCCTCCATATACTGGCCGTATGCCAAAAATATCTGAAGCGGAAGCCAAAATTATAAAAGCGCTGTATTCTTTTAAGGGTGTTGCCACCAAAGTTGAAATTACCGCGAAAACCAAATTAAGTGAGCTATCAACTAACATGTTAGATTTTTTGGTTGAAAAAGGTTTGTTAGAAAAAAGCATTAATACCGATGATAGTGTTGATAGTGTTGAGCCTCGATATCAACTTACTTTTGCCGGTCGTGGCTGTTTCTTACATTTATCGCCGAGTGTTTAAACACTGGCTAAACTAACTAAGTCTAACGCTTTAAATACATTCAAGCCCTGCTGGACAATTATTAATAATTGTCCAGCAGGGCTTTTTTATCATTAATAACCGAATACTGTTTAACGTATTTTGGCCATTACAAGTCTCTCAGCTTAACAAATACCACACTGCTTAGTGCCGGTACGATAAAGCCATTAGCCGTTACTTTGCTTGGTTTAATGACTTCATCAGCACCACTTTTCTGTATTGGGTGTAATTGATAACCCTGAGTACTGCCATAGGCAAAAGTCTGTACTTTATCACTGGTATTAAAGATAACCATTAAACTTGCTACCTTGTCATCAATAGCCACACCTTGAGTATCATCAATTTTCATTACCAATAAACCTAACTGTTGGTTATCAGTATTAAGAAAACTCACTTTATCAATAATGTCTTGTTCACTGGTTAATCTAAATAGTGGAGTGCTCATACGTATAGCTAACATGTTGATAAAGATGTTACTGCTTCGCTGAATTTGCTCTGCATTAACTTGATCACGCCCTTGATGTCCTGCTAATACTTGTTTAATTAAAGGCCAGTTCGCTTTATCTTTCTCTGCTGGTGGTAAACCAACATTATAGAAGTTATCTTTTTTGGAGAAATCAACGCGGTTAAACCAGTCACTATAGTCATAACTATCTCGAAGGAATGACTTAGAACGCATAAACTCTGAGCCCATATGCAAGAAAGGTATGCCCTGGGCGAAAAAGGTGTAAGACAAGCTTTGTAGATGCATCCTCACCCTGTCTTCCGTCGATACATCAAATGCTAGGCGATATTGACTGTTATCCCAAAGGGTTTGGTTATCATGCTTGGAAACATAGTTAATTGTATCAGCAGGGTCTAGGGCATAACCTGTTGGCTGATCACCATATGGGATATCTTTGCCTAATACTTTTTTGCCATTATTCTCACCATTGTGAAATCTTAACGGGAAGTTAATTAAGTTACCGGCTAAGCCAATACGTAATTGATCCATACGTAAATTATAATCCGCCCGACTTTCTTCTTCATTTTGCTTTTCATTGGCTTTGTCATTAGGGAAGGTTAATAGACCATTACCTACGCCTTGAGAATCTCGGGTATTGTTACCGCCGCCACGAACGGCATCGCGTAATCTGTCAGAGAAAGTGCCTATTTCACTGCCACCTAACTCTAACTGGCTGGCTTGAACAAACTGGCTATTGCTAGCGACTTCACCAAAGTTCCAACCTTCACCATAAAAGTAAGTATCACTGTCTACTTGGCGTACAGCTTCTCTTGCCATTAACATGGCATTTTTGGGTTGATGGCCCATTAAATCAAAACGAAATCCATCAATTTTATAATCACGCGCCCAAACGACTAATGAGTCTGTCATCATTTTTGCCATCATTACACGCTCTGTCGCGGTATTATCACAACATGTCGATTGCTCAATAGCGCCTGTTAGTGGGTCTAAACGATGGTAATAATTAGGCACTATTTTATCTAATACCGCATTGCTTTCTAATCCTGCTTGGTGAGTATGGTTATAAACCACGTCCATAATCACCCGAAACCCCATAGAATGGAGGCTTTGCACCATTTCTCTAAATTCAACTAAACGTGATACACCTTTTGCTTCAACAGCATAACTGCCTTCAGGCACTGTGTAATGAAAAGGGTCATAACCCCAGTTATAGTTGTCATGTTCACGTAATTGACTCACTAATTGCTGTGCTTTTTCTCCAGCAACCGAAAAACCCTGTAATAACGACCTAATTGACTGTTTTTCATCGTAAGATTGCTGACAGATACTGGTATTTGGTGTAATAGTACAAAGCTTAGCCAGGCTATCATCTATATCAAGATGTTTAGATTCATCTTCGTTAACCGTAGCAATGTCAAAAGTAGGCAATAGGTGAATATTATTTAGCCCTGCTGCTTGTAGTGCTTTTAGATGTTTTATGCCATCAGACTTTTGTTCACTAAAAGCTTTGTATTTACCTTTAAATTTAGCATTACTTAACTGCTGCTCGTTCGAGCTAAAATCGCGAATATGTGTTTCATAAAAGACATTATCTTCGACATTATTAACCGTAGGTATTTGCTGATTAAGCCAGTTTTCTGGTTGAGTAATAGCGTCATTTAAGTCAACTACCTGTGAATATTCACTATTAACAGATAAACTCAAAGAATATGGATCGGTAACTGATAATGACTCTATTTTTTTCGAAGCTGGATGATAAACATCAAGTTGATATTTATAATAAACATATTTGGCGTGTTCATCTGATAATGCCTGCCAAACACCGGTATTAGTATCTTCTACCATTTTAAGGTTTCCAGCTGAAATGGCTTGTAAATCATCATCAAAAAGTTGCACCGATACCGACTGCGCCGTTGGAGCCCATAACTTGAAACTAACACCTTGTTTAGTAATAACCGCACCTAAGTCAGTCACTTCATCAGCATCGTTCTCACCCTGGGTATAAAGTGCATCAATTACCGGCCCTATTTGCACAAAAGAAACCTTTTGTACTTGCTGAGCTCTATCAAGAGCAACAACCATTAATTGTTGCTTTAACCACGCCTTAACTTTCGTCTGTGACAAGTCAACTTTATAAGCCTGAAACTCAGCAAGGTGCGGGAATTTTTTAGCTAAATTTTCAGGGAAATCGACTGGCAATAATGTAACTGCATCAAATTCTTTTATTGATGTATTGAGTAATTGATATAACAGTTCTTTGTTTGTTTTAGGTAAAACTAATAATTCAGCTGTTAACCAATGAGCTGAACTATCACTCGCTAGATTGACTAGTTCACTAGTAATAGCAGCATTTTTATCAGTGGTAACAGTTTCATTGTCGACACTGATTTCTGCTTGCTGTAATTGTGGCGGTTCACTTATTTCACCACATGCACTGACAAGCATAATCGTTGAGAGCGCAAGAGAAATAGTGCGATTAATCGTTGAATTAGCGGGAGAAAAAGAAGTTACTTTCATGATAGAGGAGTCGTTAAATTTGTTATGGATATTAACTTACTCGTTCAGAGATTAGATAAAAACTAGTTTTAGCTAATTACATACGTATTCAGTATTGAGAAGTATCAGGCACCAGTGATCTCGCTCGGTATTTCCCATGTATCAAGCCAGGTTTGCGATGGCGACTCCCCTATTTCTTTAAGATAATTTTTGACAAACTCGATAAATACTTGCATGCGTTTGGGTAAGTCTTTACGTTTAGGGTAAACAATAAATACCCCAGCATTGGGAAAGTCATCAAGTTTTGCCACAACCTTCATCTTGCCTGCAACAACTAAGGCCTTGGCGGTAAAATGGGGCATAAGGCTAAGCCCTAAACCTTCTGCGCACATTTGCGCCATCGCTTCACCATCATCAACAATAGTGACCTTTTCAGGCTCAAAGTTAATAGTGCGACCTTGATAAGAGAAGTTTATCGGCATGGTCTTACCCGTTTGCTTGAAGCGAAACAATACCCAAGGCAAAGCGGCCAGTACTTTATTAGAAATTACAAACTCTCGCGTGCTTATTAAATCCTTACTACTACACAAAACAAAAGGCATTGGTGACAGCTTTTGTGCCACCAAACGGCTATCATTTAATGTACCACTGCGAATAGAAACATCGACCGCATCACTAATCATATCGACATAGTGATCATTAAAACTGACATCTAACTGGATTTCAGGATAGGCCTTTTTAAATTGACTTAACATTGGCAGCATATACATACGGCCATACGATACCGGTAAGTTAATTTTCAACGCTCCACTGTAACTATTATTGTCTGATTTTAATTCTTGTTCACACGACTCAAGTTGTTGATAGAGAGAGCCAACCGTATCTGCATACTTCTGTCCTGCTGAGGTCAAACTCAATTGCCGAGTAGAGCGATATAACAATTGCAAACCGAGTTGCTCTTCTAACCTTTTAATCGCTTTACTTACTGTAGAGGGGTCGGTCGAATGTTTTTTGGCGGTTGCAGAAAAGCTGCCAGTTTCGATAGTCGACATAAACAAAGCGATGGTTTTAAATTTATCCATAGTGCTCTTTCTTAATAAATGGAATGAGTAAATGTTATTAATGAATTATATTCACCAATGTAATTCATTATCCGCACTTCTGATAATAATAATTTGCCGTAAACTGAGTTTTATTGAAATGGCTAAGCAGAAAAATCTATAAATCACCTTCAACTAATTACCAAAAGGTTCCTTATGTTCATGTTAAAAAGATTGTTATTGTCCATCACTCTGACACTATTTATCAGTCCAGTTTCTTTGCTGCAAGCCAGTAACTTATCGAAACAGTTATTAACTGTACCTATGACCTTAACCACTGGAGAAGTGATTACCTTAGAACAATATCAAGGTAAAAAGCCGGTCTATTTAAAGTTTTGGGCAACGTGGTGCAAACCCTGTATTGAGCAAATGCCCCACTTTGAAAAAATCAGCCAACAACATGGTGACAATTTAGCGGTCATCGCCATTAATCTAGGTATCAATGATAATTTAACTGCAGTGCAAAAAGTGCAGCAAGAGTTCAACTTATCAATGCCTATGGCTATCGATAATAGTGGCGACTTAGCGCAAGCATTCAGGTTACTAGGTACCCCATATCATTTATTGTTTGATAAACAAATGAACTTAGTTCACCTCGGCCACAAAGCCGATTCAGTGCTTGATAACAAAATAGCTCTGATTAGTAACAATCAGCCGTTAGACTTATTGGCCGACAATGCTATTACAGAAACTGCGTTGCCACTGGAGTTAGGACTTAATAACAATAAAACACAGGCGTTTTTATTTACTGCCTCTTGGTGTGATTGGTACTTTAAAGACTCTCGTCCAAGCGCATCACAACAATGTATTGCGGCACAAAATTCTGTCAATGATTTAACCCTGCAGTTTGACAACATCGAATGGCAAGGCATCATTTCAAGACTTTGGACAGGACCTGCTGAACTGGCGAATTACACCAAAAAGTATCAGGTAAAACATGCCATTGCGATTGATGTTAGCAATGGTATGTTTCATCAATATGCGGTGAAAGAATTACCGAGCTTAGTCATTGTAAAAAATGGTGAAGTTATATTAAAAACGTCTGACTTTTCCGAGCCTGAATCTTTAGCGAAGCAAATATCGAAGCTGTAAGCAGAGTAATAATTTACAAGTAGCTTTCCTGTGCAAAGTTACAATGAAAAAGGCTTGCTGATTTACTCAGCAAGCCTTGTTAACTTATCACTTAGAAGTATAGGCCTAAGTGATTAACTATATTTAGCTTAAGGTTGGCACTGCTGAATAATTAAATTACCAACATTCGCGCCCGGTGCAGGGGTAGCTTCATTAAGTGTTAATAAAAAGCTATAACTGCCAGCAGGTAAGTTCGCTGCATTATTCGTTTCACCGGCATTTTCATAAGCAACATTATAATTAATACCTACGCTAAGGTTGTCAGGGTTAATGTTAGTACTATCGTTAGCTTGTGCCCACAATTGTGTGGTCCAGCTATCATCATCAGAGGCTAATTTAAATGACATTGCACCATCAAAATCGGCAACGGCTTGATATTGCTTATTGCCTTTATAATGTAAACGATATAACTCATTTGCGCCCCAGCCAGAATGATCACCTCTGACATAGAGTTCACCGCTGCCAGCAATGTCAAATGGAATACCATCAGCAGAGTCAGTTAATAAAGAACAATCAACCGTAGGTGAAACACTGCTAACCGTTATCACTGGCGTAGCAATTGAAGCATCAAAGGTGAAAGTAAAGCTACCTTCAGCATCAGCTGTGAAATCCATGTTTCCGCCATTATTTGTCACTGCAATTGAGTTTGCATCAATACTGACATCAATAAAGCCTAAATCAATCGCTACTGAATCAATGGAGGTTATGGTAAAGCTTTGCACGCCAGCAGTTAGGCTAGTGTTTAAACTATAAATGCCATTACCGTCGTAGGTAAAAGTATCTGCTGAAGTAAAACCATCAGCGCCATCGTTGTTCATCGAACCACGCAGATAAATCGTGTTATTACCATAAGGTGCAACATCGACAGCATCTCGAGTAATACCCGCTGCTAATCCTATTCCTTGGGCACCAACTTGCATTTTAACAAATACTGCAGTGGTATAAGCAGGTACTGTAAAGGTGCCTTCACCCGTTCCCCCGGTAAAGCTTGCTGCTTGGACACTGCTATCTACAGACGTTTTCTGTATCGAGTGAAGAGTAAAATTAGTTGCCGTACTGATGGTATGACTTTGCTGGGCATCAGTGCCGTTAATGACCACAACAATAGCGTCATAGTTATTATCTAAATCCGTTAGTTGAGGAGAACCCTCAATACCACTATCAATACCATCATCGATGCTCATCACGATCAAACCTTGGGTTTGATTAGCGCCGGTATTATGAAAACCAACACGGTCAATAATATCTTGCTCTGTGGTTAATCTAAATAATGAACTATCACTACGAATAGCTAAGAACTCAGCAAAGATCGCAGAGCTGAAATCAATATCGCTATTATCAACGGCTATTTCGATGTTACTTTTTATGGTGGCAATCGTTGTTAAATTACTATCGTTACTATTATCAATCGGTGTACCAGCCTGCCAGTTATTACTTTGGTTGGTATAATCAACGGCGTTATACCAATCACCTGCATCATAGGTATTTCTGTCCATGGATTTAGAGCGCATCTTATCTAGTCCTAATTGGAAGAAAGGTATGCCTTGGCTTAATAACGGAATGCTTGCCGATAAGGTATGCACACGCACACGATCATCATTGAGCATTGCTGTAGGTAAGTTATATTGTAAATAGTCCCATAAAGTTTCATTATCATGTTTCGAAACATAGTTAATGATATCGGCAGGATCTAAAGCGTAAGCTTGACCATCTGAAAAATCACGACCTAGCTTAGTAATGCCTTTAAAATCTTGCAGTTGATAATTTTGTAAAGTGCCCGCTAAACCACGACGAATTTTATCTATTTTATTTAAATCAGGTGAGCTGACCGAAAGTACCGCTTCACGAATGGCATCACGTGGACGATCATTAAAGGTACCAACCTCTGAGCCTGCCATCGTTTCTTGAATGGCATTTTCAAATAAACGACCACTTACAACTTCTCCCCAGTTCCAGCCTTCACCATAAAAGTAATTATCAGGGTCAATAGCTTGCACCGCTTCACGAGCAGCCAAAATATTAGCTTTAGGCATATGTCCCATAATATCAAAACGGAAGCTATCAAATTTATACTGCTTGGCCCATTGCACTAAAGAATCAACGACAAACTTGCCCATCATCACATGCTCGGTAGCCGTATTATCACAACAGGTAGATTTTTCTAAATCACCAGAGATCTCGTTGTACCTGTGATAATAACCCGGCACCATTTTATCAAAAACAGAGTTATCCCATAAGCCAGACGCTGAAGTATGGTTATAAACTACATCGAGAACGACTCTAAAACCTAAGTCGTGTAAGGCTTTGTTCATTTCGCGCATTTCTTTAATACGTGTTACGCCATCAGCATTTGAAGCATAACTGCCTTCTGGTGCATTAAAATGATGCGGGTCGTAACCCCAGTTAAAGCTATCGATACCACGCATAGCTGCAACTAAATCTTTAGCGTCATTGCTTGTTGGCTGATAACTTTCTAACACCGAAAGAATAGTGGCGCTATTATCTTCCACACCACATACCGGTGCACTAGCATCTAAAGCACATAATTCGGCAACCGTATTATGAATATTAACCGTTTCTCCTACCCCTTCTTTAATGGTCGCTATGTCATTGGCGGGTAACATATGAAAATGAGTGACACCAGCGTCGGCTAGGATTTTCAGGTATTGCACGGCATTTGAATCAGTTTCAGTAAAAGCTAAGTATTTACCACGATTTTCTGCTGTTGTGGTGCTATCAGTGACACTAAAGTCTCGAATATGCGCCTCTAAAATCACCGCATCTTCAATTTCTACAATCGTTGGTGATAAATGATTATCCCAACCAACGGGCTTTAAATCATCATCATTTAAGTTAACAAATTGCGAATACAAACCATTAGTCGCTAAACTCACTGAGTAAGGGTCAGTTGACCAAATGTTTTCAATTTTTTGTGAAATCGGGTGATAAATACTGACTTGATAACGGAAAAACTTACGATCATAAGATGTCTTATCACCGGTAAATGACCATATACCTGTTGCATCATCAAGTATCATAGATTCGGTACTGGTTAAGGTTTTAGCCTCATCAAATACTTGTAAGGCAACAACCTGAGCTGTTGGTGCCCAAACTGAAGCTGTAATATTATCGTTGCTATAAACAACACCGAAAGTTGCTTCATTTGCATCAAAATCACCTGAGGTATAAATATCATCAAGGGCTTTGGCAATTTGCACACGTGTTGCCGATAACATCTCACCATCCGCTGAATACGCTATTGCTACTAACTCACCTTTTAAAGCGGCTTTAATTAATGATAAGTCGGCAGTCGTTGCATAAGCTGCAAATGAATCTTTAATATGAGGCACCAATGCGGCTTCATTTTCGCTAAGAGTACTTGGGGTAAAGCTAATAAAGTTATCACCCGCTATGCCGGTAACAGAATCAAAACCTAGGTCAGCATTAGCTGAATGGTATATACGAACTTCAACGGTATTGTCAGTAGGTAGTAAAATTGTAGAAGCCGTTAACCAATGTGCGCTAGCATCTTCGATAAATACACCTTTAGAGGCTAATATAGCGGCGGTATATAATTCACTGTTACCGGACAATGTCCAAATAGTGTGTTCACCGGTTAGGTCGACTACGTTATTAGTATCACCACCAATGTCTTTTTCATCACCTTTATGCACAATAAAATTAGCACAACCGTTATGATCAGTTTTTAGTGGCAGTATCCAATAAGCACCATAGTTTGCATCTATGCCGCTGTTTTCTTGTCCTGATGCCCATTCGGTATTTTCGCTGGTGTAGGAATCACAGCCATCGCCATTCCATAAATGTAATACCCAGTCGTCATAACTATCATCAGAGCGGTCGTAGAAAATAACTAACTCGTTATCACCTGCGCTAGCCACTGGCTCTGGTAAAGTATCAACCACAGGGATTGGTGTAACTTCGTCAGTCGTTTCATCACCCTCTTCACAGGCAAGTAAACTTACTGAGGTGAGCGTAACAATTAAAATATTCCTTAAGCTTTTTATTAAAATCAAAACTATTTCCTTTTATTGTTTTTAGTTTCTCTTTTAACCTAATGACTTGTTTATTTTTAAAACAGTCGTTGCATACGTATTCAATGTACATGGAAGGCCAAGCTACCCGTTGAATACGTATGCAACGGCTATCCATCTGTAATTTGCCCCTTTATATTAAAGTTGCTCACAAATAATAACGAATTAATACACGTGAGCAACATAACGAACATTTTAAATACAAACATATAATTATTAGGCTAAATGGAAGTTAGCCTATAAAATTAATCAAGGATGGCTAGGGGAGAATATTCAATGCTACATTTTAAACCAAGCAAAATGACTTTAGCTCTACTTTCAAGTGGCTTAATGGCATTAAGCACTGCGAGTTTTGCTGCCGAAGAAGTCAAAGCAGAAGAGAAAGCAGCTGAAGAAGAAGTTGAAGTAATTCAAGTTACTGGCTTTCGTAAAAGCTTAGTTGAATCAATCAACTTAAAACGTTATTCATCAAACGTTGTTGAAGCCATTTCTGCTGAAGACATTGGTAAACTACCTGACTCTTCTATTGCTGAGTCGATCGCACGTTTACCTGGCCTTGCGGCACAACGTATTGACGGACGTGCCAGTAAAGTCAGCATTCGTGGTTTTGGTGAAAATGAAAGTGGCACCACCTTAAATGGTCGTGAGCAAGTGTCTATCGGTGATAACCGTGGCGTTGAATTTGACTTATACCCTTCTGAAATTATGAGCGGTGTTACCGTTTATAAAACACCAAATGCCAGCCTCGAAGGTGAAGGAATTGCCGGCGTTATTGATTTACAAACAATCAAACCACTCAACCAAGATGGTCGTGTTATTCAATTTAACGGTACCTATGAAAAGACCAGCTTTGATAAGTTAAATCCTGATGGAGATGATGCTGGCTTAAAAGGTACATTCTTTTATATGGATCAGTTTGCTGATGATACCTTAGGTGTTGCTTTTGCTTATACTACTATGACATCGCCAAACCAAGAGAAGCGTTGGAATGCTTGGGGTTATCCTGAGTTTGAGTATGAAGATGGTTCAAAGGGTTCTATTTTAGGTGGTGCTAAGCCATATGTACGCTCTTCAACATTAGAGCGTGATTCTGCCATGTTAGTTATCGAAGCGGCACCAACTAACAACTTAAAAATGACCTTTGATGCACTTTACGTTGATTTTTTAGATACTAAAATATTACGTGGTATTGAAATTCCTTTTGCTTGGGGTCAAGGCAGTATTTCTGCAGATACCGCAGTAATTGATCCGGCAACTGGCTTTGTCACCAGTGCCATAACTCAAGATCAACGCGTTGTAGTACGTAATGACTATGAAGAGCGTGATGCGGAGTTAATGTCATTCGGTTTTAATACTTCATGGGCAGCAAGCGATACTTGGACTTTAGACTTTGATGCCAGTTACTCTAAAGTAGAACGTGATGTTTACAGTGTTGAAAGTTACTCAGGTACTGGTCGTGGCGATAGTCGTGGTGCAGCTGATGATTTGGGTTACACTTTCGATTCTGGTAATACCGGAGCGACTTTTAGCCATGGACTTGATTATAGCGATTACAATCTAATTCAATTAGGCGGACCGTTAAGTTGGGGTTGGAGTGGTGCTCTTAATGATAAATATGGCGTTACCGGTACTGACTATGAAAACCAATTACAAGATGGTTTTATAAATACCCCGAGTATTGATGACGAGTTACAGTCTTTGAAATTTGCTGCTAGTCAGGAAATTGATTCAAACTTCATTTCAGATATCACTTACGGTGTTTCTTATCGTGAACGTGAAAAAACTAAAAAATCTGAAGGCTATTTCATGACCTTAAGCAGCTTTAGCTACCCTGATAATCCTGGGATGCAATCGGTACCAGAAGAGTATCGTTTAGGCAGTGCTAATTTAGACTTTATTGGTATGGGCGACATGATAGCCTACGATACCATGGGTTTAATCAACGATGGTTATTATGACTTATTACAAGAAAGCTTAACCAACCCAACTCATGCCACTAAGTCTTGGACGGTGAATGAAAAAGTAATGTCGGCATTTGTTCAAGCTGAGCTTGTGACTGATATTGCCGGTTTACCACTTACGGGGAACTTTGGTGTACGTTATGTTTATACTGACCAGTCTTCACAAGGTAATGCCTTTAATACCGTTAATGGTTTAGTAGTTACTGAGCCTACTGATGTAAGTCATGATTATGGTCACTTTTTACCTAGTATCAACTTGTCATTGCAAATTGATGATACTCAAACGTTACGCTTTGGTGCAGCTAAAACCATATCTCGTGCCCGTTTAGATGAAATGAATGCTTCATTTAATGCCACATATAACCAAACACCTGATGAACAAGGTAACTACTGGAGTGTTGAAGGTGGTAACCCGTCGCTTGAACCAAAAGAAGCCATTGGTATAGATCTATCTTATGAGAATTACTTTAGTGATGAAGGTTATTTTGCGGTAGCTCTTTTCCATAAAGATTTACAAAACTGGATTTTCGACGGAAGTTATGAGGTTGATATGACAGGTGTTGCCGATCCATCCACGGGTGAATTACCAGCAACAACTTCAGGTACAGGTAAAGGTAAAGTGAACGGCGGCGACGGTACACTTTGGGGTTATGAACTTTCCGCAACTTTACCATTTAACATGATGTCAGAGCACCTAGACGGTTTTGGACTTATTGCTAGCTACACTGGCATTGAATCAGACATGAAAGATCAAAATGGTGATGACTACCAATTACCAGGTTTATCAGACAGTATTACCAGTGCAACCTTCTATTATGATAAAAATGGTTTCTCAGCTCGTGCTAGCATGCGTAAACGTGGAGCCTTTAAAGGCGATGTTTACGGCTTAGGTTTCGATACCGTGCAAGTTGATATTGTTGGTGAAACCATTGTTGATGCACAAATTGGTTATGACTTTGGTGAAGGTGGTTTTGAACGTTTAGAAGGGTTGTCTATCTTCTTACAAGCTTATAACTTAACTGAAGAGCCGTTCACTTCATTGCAAGGTGATAACGCATTGCAAGTACGTGATTACCAAGACTACGGTAGCACTTATTTACTGGGATTTAGCTATAAAATGTAATAATTTTAGCTAAACCACTTTAGTTAAATGCTACTAATAAAAGCCCTAGTGAACATGTGTTACTAGGGCTTTTTATTTCAACAATAAAGATTTATGGTCAGGTTAAGGAAAGTCCAATGCAACAAACTAACAGTCAAAGTCATATGCAAGATAAGATTCAAAAAGTTGTTATTGTCGGTGGTGGCACTGCCGGTTGGATGACTGCATCTTTACTAGCAAAAACCTTAGGTAAAACCCTCGAAATAAGCCTAGTAGAGTCTGACAAAATAGGCATCATCGGTGTTGGCGAAGCGACTATCCCACCAATAATTAATTTTAACAGTGCTATTGGTATTAATGAAAAAGCCTTTATTAAAGCGACCCAAGGTACCATTAAGTTAGGCATAGAGTTTAATAATTGGCATCGAAATGGCGATAGTTATATGCATGCTTTTGGCAAGATAGGTAAAAAACTCCCTTTTTGTGATTTTAATCATTTTTGGCTACGGGCGCAGCAGGATAAACGAGGTAACGCTAATGCCAGTAGCACTATTGATACGAGTAGCTTTTGGGATTTTTCACTGAATTACCAAGCAGCGAAACAGCATAAATTTGCCCCAATAAATAACATTCCCAATACTAATTTACCGGGTATCGCCCATGCATATCATTTTGATGCTGGTTTATACGCTAAGTTTTTACGTAAACACGCAACAAATTTGGGAGTCAAGCGTATTGAAGGTACTATCACAAAAGTGAATCAGCATACTGACTCTGGCTTTATCAACAGCTTATCACTTGAAAACGATACCAATATTGCCGGTGATTTATTTATCGATTGCAGCGGACTTGCTGCTTTATTAATAGAAAAAACCCTTAGTACCGGTTATGAAGATTACTCACACTGGTTGCCTTGTGATCGTGCTATTGCAGTTCCTTGTGAAAAAGTTGAACCAATTGAACCCTATACTCGTTCAACCGCACATAATTTTGGTTGGCAATGGCGTATTCCACTGCAACATAGAACGGGTAATGGTTTAGTGTATTCAAGTAAACACATGAGCGACGACGAAGCGAAAGAATTACTGCTCAATAATCTTGACGGTAAAGCGCTAGCAGAGCCAAGAGTAATCCCTTTTAAAACCGGTCGCCGTCGTAAACAATGGCATAACAATGTTATAGCCATTGGTTTATCTAGTGGTTTCTTTGAACCTCTTGAATCCACCAATATTCATTTAATTCAAACCGCTGCCATACGATTAATGAAGTTCTTTCCGCATAACGGTATTAAACAAATAGAGGTTGATGAATTTAATGCTCAGTCTAAAGTTGAACTGGAAGGCATTCGTGATTTTATCATCTTGCATTACAAACTTAACAACCGAGGCGATAGTGAGTTTTGGCGTGCTTGTCAGCGCATGGATATACCTGAATCATTAGTTACAAAAATAGAATTATTTAAAAAAACGGGTAAAGTCTTTTGCAAACCTGATGACTTATTTACTGAAATAGCCTGGCAGCAAGTGATGATAGGCCAGGGTAATATCCCTGAAGATTATCATCCCTTGGTTGATACTTTATCCATTGAACAACGGACCGATTTAATGGCAAGTTTGAAAACATTGATCAATCGTACGGTAGAGAAACTGCCTAGCCATGATGAGTTTTTACAGTCACTTTAACCACGGTACATAATTATAAAACAAAGGCATAAAATGCAAAAAATAAAATTTAACTCTTCAAAGGTCATCAGCTCACGCCTTATTTATGGCTGTATGCGCATTGCCGGTGATAATACTCCTGCGGATAAAACTAAGGGTAAGTTGGCACTTAGGACTGCACTTGAAGTGGGTTATACCCATTTTGATCATGCTGATATTTATGGCGCTGGTCACTGTGAAAGCTTATTTGGTGAGTTATTAACTGAGCTTAAACAAGAAACGCCAGATATTCGCGAGCAACTTATTATTACCTCAAAAGCAGGCATTCGTCCTGATCCACAACGTTATGACTTTTCAGCAGATTACCTAACAACCAGTGTTGAAAACTCACTAAAACGATTAAATGTTGATTACCTCGATATGTTCTTACTGCATCGTCCTGATTATTTATTTAATGCCGAGCAAGTTGCGCAAACATTTGAGCAACTAAAAGCAAGCGGAAAAGTGAAACACTTTGGCGTAAGTAACTTCTCTCCTTCACAACTGAGCTTATTGCAATCAGCTTTAGATAAGCCATTATTGGTTAATCAAATAGAAATTAATATTCATAATATCAGCAGCTTGACCGACGGCAGTTTAGATCAGTGTCAGCAGCTAGGCATTACACCTATCGCTTGGTGTCCACTTGGTGGAGTCGTTTACCCTGCTTGGGGAAATACTTTCTCAAAAGCTGATGAACAACGCATTGCCGCTGAATTAGCAAGACAAGCGGAGTTATATAACTGCTCAACTTGGCAACTTATTTTAGCTTGGTTACTTAAACATCCAGCCAATATCTGTCCTATCATTGGTTCAACTACGCCAGAGCGAATTGTCGCGGCGAAACAAGCCTTATCCATTGTCTATAATCATGCCGATTGGTACCGCTTGCTTGAAGCAAGAAATGGTTATCCGCAGCCTTAAGTCGCCAACTCGTAGTCAAATACTATTAGCGTATTAGCTTAGTTAATACGCTTTTTCTTTTATAAATATAGAAATAAAATTAAGCCCTTAAGCCATAAAAAAAACTACATTTGGGCAATGTGTAATGATCATCTAATGGCTTTAATTCAATAACCTCTACTTTCCCTACCACATCCGTTATAGCGCTTTTTTGAATCTCATAGTAGAAACGCCACACTTTATTCAATGAGGTCAACTCAATATAAGGGTAACTTGTGATCTGCCACGTTCCCGTTAGTTGTTCCATTTGACTGTCAGTTTTATTCGGGTATAGAAATTGATAACTAGCGTCATTATTTAGCCTAAGTTTGATCGCTGAATCACACGCTTTACTTTTATATTCATTGGCAAGATCTTGCCTGATCACTTTATCACTTTGCCTGCCCCCATCGGGCAATAACAGCAGACCAACACTATTTTTGGTGTAATAGTGATTGCCAGCAAAGATTGGCTGCACATTAGGCATAACCCAACCTATATCAGCTAGTGTATCTATTAAAATATTTAAACTGTTTTCCCCTTCAACAAATGGCGAATAAAGCAAGGTAGATTGCTCAATACCGTCAGGAAAAACCAGAGTATTGGCTATGACATCAAAGCCTAGTTGCTCTAAATTTTTAGTAACTGCATCAGCTTCTTCTGCTGATAAATAACGCGTGTAAAGGTGAACCTTTGTTGAAGAACACGACAAAATAAAAAAGCACATCAACAAAATACTTATCATCTTCATTTTATTAAACCCCTTGCTTAAAATAACTAACCTTAATAAAAATAACAATTGACAGTTAAGATTACAAATGTAATCTTAACTCATCGATTACGTTTGTAATAGTTAATATTACCTAGAATCAAAACCTAGAAAAAACTTGGAAATGAGATGACTGAAATCAGTAATGCCGAATTTGAAGTATTAGAAGCCTTGTGGCAAAACCACCCTGCTAGCGCGAACGATATAATTACCAAACTTAATGAAAATACCAATGCAACAGGTATCGAAAGTCAGGATAAGCAATGGCATGATAAAACGGTAAAAACATTGCTAAACCGTCTAGTAAAAAAGCAAGCTATAAGTTTTGAAAAACAGCAACGTCATTATTTATATTCCCCCTTGTTAGAGCGCGAAGCCTACACATTAAAAGAAAGTAAAAGCTTAGTAGCGCGTATGTTTAGCGGTAAGTTAGCGCCTTTGGTAGCTGGTTTTGCCAAACAAAATGAGCTTAATAAAGACGATATAAGCGCGCTAAAATCATTGATTTCTGATTGGGAGAAAAATAATGATTAGCGCCTTAGTTAATTTATTGCTGCCACTAACCGTTTTGTTATCGTTAATGCTGCTTATCCGCAAGCCGTTAAGAAAAAGTATTGATGCCAATACGGTTTATAATTTATGGCTGGTTATTCCATTGAGTTTAGTGCTTTATTCATTGCCCTTTCCTTGGCAACACTTAAGCTGGTTAAACATAAGTGAACTAACAGCTATTGAATCTCAATATGGCTTAATGCAGCGTTACTTAGTGACACCAAGCCAGAGTATAAATCAGCACTTATCAATAGATAAGCTGTTAGGTTTATGGCTCAGCAGCACATGGGCCTTAGGTTTCACCTTACTTATAAGTTACTGGGCTATAACGCAATTCAACTATCGCAAAGCGTTAAAATTAGAATTCTTAGCTGATAATAAACATCAACAACAAATAACCGAAAGTGGCATAACAAAGTTAGTACTTGCACAAAGCAGTCATATTCATAGCCCAATGCTTATCGGATTATTCAAACAAGTTTTAGTTATTCCTGAGGACTTTGAAACACTTTATACCCCTGAACAGCAACAGCTGATTATCAGTCATGAAATGTGTCACTTCTCTCAGCACCATATGTGGACGAATCAGCTAGCGCTTATGCTCTTAGCACTATTCTGGTTCAATCCGCTAGCTTGGCGTGCTTATGCGGCATTTCGTCAAGATCAAGAGCATTCCTGTGACCAAGTTGTTTTGGCGCGAAAGCATACCCAATCCAGGATCCAATACTGTAAAGCACTGGTACTAGCGGCAGAAACAGCTCCACCTAACGCTTTTACCTTACTTAGTTTTATGAATAGTTTTAAGCAAAACGGAGAACAACACTTTATGTTTAATCGAATAGAACAAATAAAACAGATGTCAAAAGGATTTTCAACAAAGAGCACCATCACTAAAGTCGCTAAACTAAGCTTAGTTACTCTAATATCAAGTTCATTACTGGCTGGCGTTAGTTATGCTGGTCATCAATTACATCAAGATGAAGGTAGCAAGGTTACAACTAAAAAAGTTGTTCTTGGTTTATCCCCTACCCATAGAATAGAGCCTAAGTATCCTATTGCAGCAGCTAAAGCGGGCACCGAAGGCTCTGTAGTATTAAAGTTTGATGTAGAAGCCGATGGCTCAGTAAGTCATGTAGAAGTGGTTATTGCTAAACCAGCTTATGTCTTTGATAAAAGCGCTGTTACGGCATTAAAACAGTGGAAATATAAAGAAAGCGATAAGATTAATAAAAACTTATTGGTGCAATTAGACTATCTGATGGGCCCATCATCAGAAAAACTAGAATCACTGATTGAGCGTATCGAGGTAAGTCATTAAAGCTAAGTGATTGATACGCGAAAAATGTTCAACCTGTAAGGCTTCCTCTGCCTTGCAGGTTTTCTTTATATTTTTTATTGTCCCCTTAAATTTTCCATTTCACTTATCTCTATTAGACCCCTCACCTCTCAAAAAAGCAAAAGGTATACAATATACTCTTATTGCTTCATAGTTATGCCATCAAACTGCGAAATAATACTTGCTCATTAAAAATCTAATACCAAGTTCAACTAAGAAGAAGCTCAATGCCATTATTTAGAAATACATCGTTAGCATTAACACTTATATCCCTCATGTCATTGTTATTTCCATCCCCTAGCTTAGCAACGACAAGTAATACCAGCGATGTCATCGACAGAGCGGGTACACCAACACAGCATAAAGAATACGATAAATACCAAAACCAACGCTTTAACCCATTGTTTGATTTAGGCGCTTGGCACGGTTTTTTATTGCCTGAGCAGAAAAACAATTATGCCGCCTTTACTGGCCCTATGGTTATCGCCGAAGAATACAGCTTATTTATTGCTGAAAAATTAGAGCAATTAACCCTAACTGATTTAGCCAATAAAAAAGTATTAGACTTCTCACAGGCAAAAATCAGCCGAACTTCTAAGCCAGGTGAGTTACAGCAAAGTTTTGTTTTTAAACAATTAACACTTGAGCTTAATTTACACTTTATTAGCGACCGAACAGCGGTTATTGAAACAAAAATTATAAATAATACCAGTGACAAGCTTGCTTTAGCACTGACTTGGCAAGGTGAGTTACTGTCAAAATGGGATGATAAAAAAACAATTAAACAAGCCCTACCACAGTGGCAAAGAAGTTTAACAGCCAATACTAACGGTCTAACTTTTCATTTTAGCGAAGTGCGTAATACCTGGAATATTATGACCAGCAAGACTGCGCAATATCAAATTAGCCGCTCACTACCCACTAAAACAACGATCAAACAAAAACAGCATAGTTACCAGAGCACAGCCACAATCAATATTGCTAAAAATAGCAGTAGCAGTATTTTTAGCACACAAAGTTATTTCCATAATCAAAGCGAAGCAGATGCTGAGCAAGCTTTTATCAAAACAGCTTTAGAAAACCCTCAAGCAAAAATATTAGCAACAAAGCGCCGCTGGCAACAGTACCTAGACAAGGCTATGGCGGTAGGCAAGCGCAGTCCCGCACAAGATAAAGTCGCCATAAAAGCCGTTGAAACCCTTAATGGTAATTGGCGTAGCCCCGCGGGTAATTTAAGCCATGACGGCGTTACCCCGTCAGTTACCGCCCGTTGGTTTAATGGCGTTTGGGCATGGGACAGTTGGAAACATGCTTATGCCATGGCGCACTTTAATAGCAACATCGCCAAAGAAAATGTTCGTGCAATGTTTGCTTATCAAATTCAAAAAGATGATGCCATCAGGCCACAAGATGAAGGTATGGTCATTGACGCCATATTTTACAACAAAGACAAAACCCGCGGTGGTGATGGCGGTAATTGGAATGAAAGAAACACTAAACCACCACTGGCAAGTTGGGCGGTATGGGAGATATATAAAGCGACAAAAGATGTTAGCTTTATCGAAGAAATGTTACCTAAATTACAGCGTTATCATCAATGGTGGTATCGCAACAGAGATCATAACAAAAACGGTTTAGTTGAATATGGTGCCACTAAACATAGGTACCATAATAACCAACAAGGCGATATCAGCTTTAAAGTGCGTTACTTAACTAAACCGAATAACTCTGCTATTGATTTAAAGGCCTGCAAAAGTGCAGATGAAGATTGGTATCTTTGTACAGGCATTAGCCTTTACCAAAACATTATCGCCCGCAGCGATTACGATGATATTGATATTGGCGCTCAACATGGTGCTGGTTGGGAGTCAGGCATGGATAATGCCGCAAGATTCGGTTTTATCAATGCCGAGCAATTAGCAGATTACGCTAAGGAAAAATATCAAGGTGATCGAATAAAAGCCCGTGAAGACTGGCAAGTGATGTTCTATCAAAACACTAATAACGCCGGTGATTTACTGGGGTTCTCAATCAATCAAGAATCGGTTGAGCTAAATACCTATCTTGCTCATGAAAAAACATTATTGGCCAATATGGCAGAGCTACTGCAACAGAAAAAACTCGCAGAAAGTTACCGGCATGAAGCTAAAGCATTGGCAAAACGTATTAATCAATGTTTCTTCGATGAAGAGAGTGGCTTTTACTATGACCGCAGTTTTACCGTCACTAATATGAAGAGTGACAAAATCGATAAAAATGGCTGCGTAGGTACTTTGTTAACGGCACGTGGTAGAGGACCAGAAGGTTGGAGTCCATTATGGGCAAAAATTGCCGACGAGGATAAAGCTGAACGAGTCAAAAACGTTATGTTAAAAAGTAACGAATTTAATACCACGATTCCGCTTGGCACCGCGGCCTTAACAAATCCTGCTTATGATGCTGATATATACTGGCGTGGCCGTGTTTGGTTAGACCAAGTTTATTTTGGCTTAATCGCCCTTGATAATTATGGTTATCATCAAGAAGCTAAAACCTTAGCAGAGAAGTTATTTAATAATGCCGAAGGTTTGAATGAAAATGGCACCATTAGAGAAAACTACAATCCTGAAACCGGTGCTGTACAAGGCGCTACCAATTTTAGTTGGAGTGCTGCACACCTATTGATGCTCTACCGAGAATTTTTGGCTGAATAAATGGCATAAATATTTAACCCTTTGTTTGATAAAAATAGAAAAGGTACTAATGAATCATTAGTACCTTTTCTTAAAATTAAGCTGAATCTAATTCAGTTTAATTTAGTCCTGTAGAAAATTATGCTGTAAGTGTGATTTTTCCTACCGCCTTACCCGATGCCATGTGGTCATGAGCTTTGGCAACGTCCCAAATGGAAAAGTCACTTTTATCAATAATAGGTGTGATTTTCCCTGCATCTACCAAGGTTGCGATTTCAGTAAGGATACGGCCATGTGATTCATGGTTAATGCCGTGACATAATGGAATAAGCATCAAAATACTGTGGAATGACAAACTTTTAAGGGCTATTTGCAAAGGATCGGCAATAGGCAAAATTGTTGCAACATGACCATTGAACTTAGCTGCCTCAAAGGATTTTTCAATGTTATCGCCGGCAACCGTATCGAAAACTTTGTCAAAGCCAACACCAGTAGTAAAAGCTTGCACGTAGTCGGCAACTGACTCTGCTTTATAATCAACTAAGTTATCAGCGCCTAACGTTTTTGCTAGTGCTTCGTTAGCTGATGAATAAGTTGCAGTGACCTTGGCGCCCAATACTTTCGCTAACTGAATCGCAATATGACCAACGCCGCCAGTCGCGCCATGAATAAGTACCATGTCACCTGTCTGCACATTCATTTTTCCTACCAGCGCTTCATAAGCAGTGATCGCCACTAATGGCAGAGCGGCAGCTTGTTTCATGGTTAATTTTTTAGGTTTTTTAGCCATCAAACGGGCATCAACCAACATAAATTCAGCTAAAGCACCGTCAACACCGTTAATACCACCAGCCATGCCATAAACTTCATCACCGACGTTAAAATCAGTAACACCTTCCCCTATTTCACTAACAATACCGGCAACATCACCGTGCAAAATTTCCGGTAAATTTACCGACCAAGGCAGCTCAATTGAACGTAACATAGTATCAATTGGATTTACGCTTGTTGCTTTCACTGCGACTATCATATGGCCCGATTTAACGATTGGTATTGCTTTTTCAACAAGTTGAAAAACGTCTGTGCTGCCTATTTCTTTAATGATCATTGCTTTCATATATTTCTCTCTGTAGCTGTAATTTATTTATGTACTTTCTAAGGTAATCAACTTGCTTGCTCGTTTAAGTGCGGCCATATTATGCCTTGCCAACAAGACAAACCATTACCCAACTGACAAATCACTTTTGCTTTTAAAGCAACGCAAAGTTAAAGTAATGAACAATAAGAGTAAGTGTCTAAGAGTCCTTATTTAACAGGCCTTGTTTAAGAGCCAACACTGAGAGGAATAATGATGAGTTCATTAAATCGATTACTGTATTTTAACTGTGTGGTGGAAACTGGCAGTATTTCAGAGGCGAGTCGAATATTTGATGTCCAACCCTCCTCTATTTCAAGGCAATTGGCAGTACTTGAGCAGGAACTTGGTGTACGTTTATTAAATAAAACTACTCGAAATACAGGCTTAACTGAAGCGGGTCAAAAGTATTATGAGTATTCTCAGCGCATTGTATCTGAGTTTGATGAGGCTAAAAAAGCAGTTAATGACCTACACGAAAAACCGAAAGGAAAACTAAAAATAAGCATGACTGTAGGTTTTGGTGAAAGCATTGTGCTGCCATTAATGCCAAAATTTATGTTGCTGTATCCAGATATTGATATCAAACTAGAATTAACTGAGCGCGTGGTTGACCTTGTTGAAGAAAATATAGATGTTGCTATTCGCAGCGGACGTTTAGTTGATTCCACTATGATAGCCAAACACTTATCTCTCAATAACTTTTTCCTCTGCGCTAGTCCGCAATATTTAGCAAACAAAGGCACACCACAGAGCCCTGAAGAGCTAATAGATCATCAATGTATTCGCTACAGTTATTCTCGTTGGCAAGATTGGTATTTAATGGCTAAACAAAGAACAAAATTAGCCATTAAAAATACTATTTCTGTTAACTCGGTGAATGGTCAAAAACAGCTAGTTTTAAATGGTGGTGGGCTAACGTTAATGCCGCTCTGGGCTGTTAGAAAAGAGCTAAAAGATGGCTCATTGGTTCACGTTATGCCGAAATATACTTTTAGCCCTTATGAAGAGCTCAGCTCGACCTATGCCATTTATTTAAAGCGAGAAATGGTATCGGTTAAAACCCGAGTTTTCTTAGATTTTCTGCTAGAAAATATAGTTGAAACAGAGTTGAAACAGAGTTGAAAACATAATTAAAAAAACAATTGAAAAAATAATAGAAAATACAGGTGAAATAGTGTCTATTCTGAAAACTAACCTTTCCCGTTGGAGAATTTCCTTTGCTTACATTTGATATCTTTTTAACCCTATTTTTTGCGCTAATAGTGTCAGCCGTAACAGTATCTATTATCTATACCACTGTAAGTTTAGGCATATCCCCAATGCCAAGCTCTAATAAAGCTTATCTAGCAATGATGCAACTAGCCGATGAAACTGGCTCTGGCACCATAATTGACCTGGGTAGTGGCTGGGGCAACTTTGTTATACGTATTGCCAAACGATATCCTCATCGGCAAATTATCGGGTATGAACTATCTTACCTGCCTTGGCTAATATCAAACTTAATTAAGAAGTTTTTAGGCTTAAAAAACCTTACCCTACATCGACAGAACTTCTATCAAATAGACCTATCTTCAGCCTCGGTATTAGTGTGTTATTTATTTCCACACGCGATGGCAAAAATCAGCGATAAACTACAACAAGAACAAGCAGGTGTGGATTACCTTATAAGCAATAATTTCGCCCTACCGTCATTCCAAGCGAGTAAAACCATACAACTCGATGACTTCTATAAGTCCCCAGTGTATTTATATAAAATTGCTAAGATAAAAACTTAAAATACAATGTTAAAAAATGGCACTTTCAGGCATTACCTTGGAATGTAAGTATCATACTGCGATCATCGTTGGTTGAGGTGTCCAGCTGTTCAGGTTTTGTATCAATAACGCCACGTTAAACGGCAGTCCTCGCTATCCAGAAATCAGATTGACTGATACTTTACCAAGTAAAGTATCTATTCACTGAGATGGAGTTCGGAGTCTTTAAGTTGGCTCTAACCACATTTATTTAAAATCTCCTCAAAAGCACGTTTTTTGCCATCAGTCGCCAGTAGCTAGTTCATATTAAGATTCTAATTACTTGTTAATGATTTTCGCGCAGGTCTTACATAAAATCGGTAATAACCAACTATATTACTACTAATAAATAAAGCTTCCATAACGACCGCCGCAGGAGAGTTAACAATAAAATTATGCAATAACCAAAAACTTGTTCCAATAATCATTAGTTGCCTTAATGTTTTATCATTTTTACTAAAAGAAGCAACCGTTTGAAATACGGAGCCCGTAAAGCATAGAAAGCTAATAACTCCCATAAAAGTAAATATAAACACTATTAATGAGCAAAATATAAAAACTAACATTACACACTTTGAAGTTGTAAAAATACTAACGAAATATCTGGTGGTTGCAATCAACATTAACCCTGCAGCAGGCCATTGCTCGAGCAAGATAAAATGACTAAAAATTAAAGTACCTGCGACACATAAGCAGCTAACTATTTGTTTGCGTTTCTTAAATTGAAATGACGCTAAATCAAAAAATATAGCTACCAGAATTAGTAGCTGTGACAAAATAAACACTGACAATGTAGTTTCCTCATAAAACGGGTTTGAATTATGAGTGATTATGTAATTTAATAGGCCTCAAGGAATTAACTTAAGTTAAGTTTTTAAACTCTTTAGATGTTTTTTTAATCCTACTTTTTATTCTAGACAAGCTAATGGGACTTATACCAATATAAGCCGATAATTGAACATCGTTAAGTCTGCCTAACCATATTGGAGAATATTTAACCATATGAAGATACCTCTCCTCAGGGTTTTTCAGAAGTAGAAAAACCTCTTTTTCTTCCTTATAGAGAAGTTGTTGCTTCAACAAATTTAATTTGGCTGACTGCCAACCTTTAGAGTTTAATATCTCTAAAGGTATGCGTATAACTTTCGATGGTTTTAGCGTATCAATCTGATAATTTGCAGGCGAATTAGTTAACCAAGCAGAGTACAAAAAACTCATTTCTCCTTGAAAATAGTATTCTTTGCAACGCTCACTACCAATATCGGAAAAATAACAAGCCCTCAGAACTCCTGAAATAATTAAATATCCGTATAGCTGAGACTCACCTTGATGCAAAAGCACTTGCGAAGATTCAAGTTCCATAAGTTTTAATTTGGAGCCAGCCTTTTCAATAGTTTCAGTTTCAACATCGAGATTTTTAAAAAACTTAAAGAAAAAATTAAATGTTTGGGAGTGCATAAAGAGTTACCACAAAAATATTAAAGCTAGTTTAACATCTGAGAATAAATTATGAATATGATGTTACCTTGTGTCAGTTGTTCGGTCTAAGGATACATTGATTTTTTCAATATCTTAGGTCAACAATGAGTATGCCAAAGCCGTTTCGATATTTTTGAGATATTAATTTTCTAAAGTTAAACTCAAAGAGCTGTAGCTGCCACAAATTGGTCCATTTTTGTGAACCAAATCCATCTCAACTAACTGGATGTTTAAATACGTCAACGGACACTACTCTCCTTGTATATTTAATGTTTACTTTCGGACTGTATACCTAAAAGTAGAAACTAAAAGCTGTGTGATTGATTTATAGCAATGAATCCAAAAATTAGTATTGATTTTCTTTTATCCAGTATTGACTAACCTCCCATCAAAGTCTCTAATATGTCGCAGTAAAATAACAATATAAAAGGTGTCGTATGGCTATTCACAATATCACTGATAGCGCATTACTAGTAAAGAAGTCACGAAGAACAATTCAGCGATACATAGCTAACGGAAAGCTAACAATGGTAGCTAATACCTTAGGCAAACCACAAATTGATACTACTGAATTAATACGTGTTTTTGGTGCATTATCTAAGGTGTCGTTAAAGAAAATAGATAAAAAGTCACAGCATGTCACAGTGAAGTCATCTAAAAAAAACAACATCATTAAATTAACACATGATGAACTTGAAGATATCATTACACGCGCTGTAGAAAAAGCATTAAGTAAAGCAATACCGCTACTGGTTGAACATAAGAAAACAGCACCAATACCTGCAGTAATACCTGCTGTAATGCCTGAACCAATTACATCAATGGCTTCCGTAGCTCATACAACAAGAAAACCAGCCCTCCCCACAAATAGGCCGTTCATTGCTAAAAAGAAAGAACGTAAAAATGGTTATGCTGCTGCTTTTGGCCTGCCTAATGTTATTACCGAGGTTATTCATTTACAGATAATGAAGTTACATGGTGAGGGCTTAACATCACGAGAGATTGAAAAAGAGGTTAATATTAGTCAGACATCAATACAACGGACAATAAACGTTAGTACCTAAGCAGAACTCTGGATAAGGGGTAAGAATTAAGAGATAAGAAATAAACATCAAGTTCTATGGTAACTGTATCTTAAAATCTCATAGGCTGCTCGGGTTTCGATAAAGTCATCTGCACAACCGCCTTTATCAGGATGACTAATAATAATTTTCTTTTGGTAAGCCTGACGTATCTCAAGCCAATCCACACCTTGATCGAGCCCAAGAGTAGTCAGAGCAGCATCAATATCATCTACAGCGCGATATCTTTGCCAAAAGCTAGAAAAGAGTGTCTCAACCTCTTCAACAGTGATGTTATTCAAATTAGACCAGTCCAAGTAGTAGTGAGCCAGATCAGTGTCGCGCGTGGTTAGTGTATTTTTAGCTCCTGCACAATTCGGAATCAAACAGATTTCTAATGGAAAAATAGTAAGTAAAAATCCCTCTGTTTGAATATCACGTTGAATTTGATAAAGCGCATTCATAACAAAAAAATTCTTTTGGAAAATGACTACCTGAGCATCAACATCCTTTAAAATAAGCGAACGAAAGTCTTGCTGACAAAGAGCCACTAAATCAACCAGCGAACAAGAGCTGTTCTGCTTTCTTAAATACCCCAGTATTGAAATAATCAACGGGTTGATCATTGCTTTCGGCTCCCTTACAAATTACGGCTAACACAAAACAGTCAACCTACACAGTATAGCTACGGTTAAAAGAATACCTGCTATTAGCTTTTCAACTCAGAAAAATTTCAGAAAACACCACATTGCAGACATTAGCTAAAAGCCCCATGGAGCCTTTTTAAAAGCGTACAATCACGCCGACAAAAGTACCTTAAAATTCAAGTTCGGTAAATAAAGAGTCTAAATTTTCAAATTCCATTTTCACGACCCTATATCCTAAGCTCAGGTTTAAACCCACTCTACGATTATCAACTAAATCATAACTTAGGCCAACTTGATAGTCATAAAGTGAATGGTCATCTATTAATAAAAATCACCCTGAGCAAATGCACTTAGACCCGTCAATGGCAAACTAATGTTAGTGGTAACATACACCATCGACTCAAATTCGTTAGTTTTACCTGTGGTATCAAGCTTGGTACGTGAAATGCGTACATTAGGTAGCAAAGGATCAGGGTGTACAACGGCAATAAAGTAGTTACTTTGCTGTTCTTTTTTTAAATTAACATCAATTAGAGTGTTTTTTCACCAAAAACACCACTTACTTCTCTTTGCCAAATTTGGCCGCCCAGATATAAACCAACCGTATTATTTGCTTGTGGGGTAAGGATAATTTTTACCATTTAAACTCAAGACACAAAGCCGACCTAGTTTAGACTCCTATTTATCACAGTAAATAGTCCGCTTCGCCACCATAGCCGGCGTTCAATGTTCACTTGTAACGATCACTTTGTTGCACACAAGACACTTACATCAACGTTTTTACCCTATATTTTCTAATCAATCACTTTTATCATATTACTTAGAAGCCCCCATAATAACCGTTATATGCATCTAATAAGTTGATTATTACCGTCAGAAAAAAATCATCTAAAAGTCATGAGGACGTCAGGTGTTTTGAAACCAAATTGGTTAAATTGACCGCTAATTCAATCACATTCAAACGAATGTTAAATAATTCGTTGATTTCAAAATAAAGATAAATAGCACAATTAATTGTTTTATACCTAGAGGATAGGATACCTATGAGCATCAATTTAAGTTTCAAAATTTTACTCTCCGTCGTTTTTTTAAGCGGATTTTCCGTTGCCGCCGCTGGAAAAATCGTCGGAGGAAATAATGACCTAGCACCAGAGGCCACAGCCGCCGATGCCAAGATCTCAGTGCGGGACCTTCCCTATCTGGAAAAAGCCTTTATCGATACAACACCAGCGGATAGAAAAGACGCTGTTCAAGTGGGTGAATTGGGTGTAGATGGCGGCAATAGTGACATGATTGTCAAGCTTGCCGAGGAAATAGCCGAAAGTAAACACAGTCCCTACGACAGTCTGCTTATCACCTACAAGGGCAAGTTATTGTTTGAATCTTATTACCGACGCGGCCGCGTCAACCTACCACACGGCCAAGCATCAGCCGTTAAAGCCTACACCAGCTTGATACTGGGTCGCGCTATTCAGTTGGGCTATCTGACAATGGCCGATCTAAACAAGCCTTTAGTCAGCTTTCTTAAGGACTTAGAGCCAACAAAGTTTGTTAAGGGCGTAGAAAAAATCACCCTCCATAAGGCTTTGACCATGCACGGTGGGCTTCGCATCAGTGAAGCACAGAACAAAGAATTAAAGACGGCTTCTAGCAAGCTAAAAGGCCAAGGGTTCGTCCAATCCCTTCTTGAGCATAGTAAACCTATTACCTCAGACTCTCAGATCTATAAATATGGCAACTACAACCCAGGTTTGGTGATGCAAGTGATTGACGCCGTTGTGCCTGGTTCCGCTCAGGAATTCATCAAGAAAGAACTTCTCGACAAAATGGGGATTGTAAATTATCACTGGAAGGATCATACAGTGAGTGGTCTGCCCGAATCAGGTTGGCGCGTGAGAATGACATCGAGGGATATGGTTAAGTTAGGCAGCTTGCTCCTCAATAAAGGAAAATGGCAAGGCGATCAGCTTATTTCAGCAGATTATTTAGCTAAGGCCACAAGTAGCATTACTACGCCTACTGGATATGATTGGATGCCCAAAAATTATTTTTATGGCTACTTTTTTTATCAAACGGATATAACAATCGGGGATAAAAGCTACAGTGCCAGTTGGGCTTGGGGTGGTGGTGGACAATTCATTATTACGGTTGAAGAGCTTGACTTAAGTATTGTGATTACTGGCCATGATAGGGATGAAGAAGTCTTTTTGAGCAAGGTTTATAAAAGAATTCTACCGGCTTTTTCCAAATAAAGTCACAACAACATGTAAGCTAAGTACATAATAAGTTACAGAATGTTCCCCCGGCAAAAAAAACGCTGGGCTGGAGGCTGTTAAAGTTGCCAGAACGAGCCCATACTTGTATAGAATAGTCCGGTTCAACAAAATATATAACAATCAAATATTGCGGAGCGCCTTACGCTTCGCGTCAGTCATTCGCAAATTTGGACGTTATCGACACAAAATCTAACCCATTAATTGTAATAGCTAATGTCTATTTTGTGGTGATTGTGATCATTCAGAGACAACAAACCACTGGCGGCTTTGAGTTTTCAAGAGGCATGAACTACCAATCCAGATTGACTATCCCCAACTGGCGAGTGAGCCAGCATAGTTGCCATAAAGGTTTTTAATCAAAGCAGCAGCGCTCACACCACATGCTGACGAAGCAAACATATGAACTATCTAGTGAAAGCTGAGTAACAATACTTGTGCTGATTGATAAATTATGGAGTTATAATGCTAATCGGCTGATTATATGATGCTCTGTGCCCATTGGTTGCTCAATGTTCTAATTAGATAATTCTACCTCCTAATCAGCGGCATAGAGTTTCTTGAAATTTTCTATATTCCAACCAATCATTACTTCATTACCAATTTTAAGAGCAGGTACTGACCGAGCCCCTATAGCGTCAAGTTCTTTTCTACCGCGCTGCATTTTCGCATTTGTTAATCTGTATTTAATGCCATTATCATCCAAGTATTTTTGAGCTTCACGGCAATGGGAGCATTTATCTGAAATATATAATACAACGCGTTTCATCACTAACCTTTACAGAACTGTTAAAGACTAACTATTTTACTGAACTATCAAAAAAATACAAAGATGAATTAGCTGAACTATCGATTCTATACAAAAGAATTAAGCTACTTTAGTAAACCTATGGGGCCAAAGCATTTGAAGTAGCCGTTTTAGCTTTGATTTAATAGTTTAAGGTTATAGGTACCAACGGCAACAATGAGCTTGAAGCGGAGGTTAGGGAAAATGACTTGAAACTTCCGCTTTGCGGCATGATCAATACATGACAGCATTTACCACAAAACGGTCATTAGCTATAACCGAATAAAACAGATTCAGATTAGTTTTTGTATCGATAACGTCAAGCCAAGCTGGCGCGTCTAGCTAGGTTTTCCTCTATTCAACAAATTCTAGTGATTTAACGTAGCAAAAACCTTCATCATTTTTTAATGCATTATCAACTACTAGCTTAACTTGTTTTCCGGAAACTTTAGCTGCTAGAGCCAAAGAATACACCCTATTACCAGAGGCGCTAGTTTGAATTTTAGCTATTACCAAGCCAGAGGAAACAGGACAGTTACCAGCGCTAGTGAAATTATAAACTGCAATATAATCTCGATTATCTCCACCTGGGATAGAAACAAGCCTAACAATATTACCCGTTCCAGTATATTGAGTGGCACTAGCGAATACAGAGATCATAGAGAGTAAAATTACTGAAATTACACGAATCATTATTTATCCTTGATTAATATGAAAATCTAACAACTAATTAAGAGCCAATAAAGTAGCTGGTTAAATATGCGACGAAGGAACAAAAAAAAACTGTTTTTTCCGTTCGTAAACATCTTATTATGGAAATTTCTCAGTAATATAACACAACTAATTCATTAGATGATATATGGCAAACAATTTAAGGTTAATGTCAGCAAAGCGCACCAAGAGGCCTTTAACAAAAGAGCTACTTCACAGCACAAAGCAGACATAAAATCAGATAGTAGTTCCAATGCTCATATCAAAATAACAATGAACATGACACTAATGCTTATGAGTTGATAAATGTTGATTTAGTAAATCCTTCCCATAGTCATTACCATTTGGTGTTCGTACTATTACGTGAATATGTTGTCGAGTTGGTTTGCCTGATTCTTCATTTGGGTTACCCACTGGGCGCTGGTGATCGAACTCAATTAAAAGCACTGGACTGTGTATGCGATAATAAAAAACTGAATGATTATCCGTTCCACCAATCCAAGAGAAATAGGTGTTATCTAAGTGCTCTATTACCTCTTTCATACGTATTTGTGCATGTTCTTTACGTATATTATTAACAAATAATTTAATGAGTTCAATGAGCTTTTCTTTTTGGACAGGGTTAAAATCTTTAACCTTAATTCCTGAGTACTCTAATACTAAGTTGTCTTTATTCGCTTCAGCTTTGATGTCTACACGGTTTTTTTCTCGTTCGATTATAGCAAGTTTTTGCTGTTCTTTATTAAGAGATTGGAGTAAGAGTAGACCTTTATCCTGTTCTTCCTGAAGTACTGAATTTCCAATATACTTTCCTGATGTAGTAACCGATGGTTCAGCCCCTAAAAACATTGGAGTAACAACAACCTGATCTCCAAGAATGAAATAATTAATGACTAAATGATGTCCATCTAGTTGCCAACCCCAGGGTTCGGTTTTTGACGGAGTACCCATAATAGTAATGAAATACTTTTCTTCTCCGTAGCTTAGTTTATCATTATTCAGTTCTCTGAGTGTCTGATCAGTTTTCATAATATCTTTACTTAACTTTACACCTTCAGCACTCAGTGAGGTTTGTAAAAGTTTCCAAGCCTTCTTTTTTTGTTCTTTAGTCATTTCTTCAAAACTAATTCCCTGACGAACATATATTCCATTGTCAACATTTGACCATTTTCTCCATTCGGGATCATCAACAGAAAATTGAGTTCTCAATTTTTGTATTGGAGTTAAAGCCTTTAAAAAATCTGTGCCTGCGTCAATAATAGTTTGGGTGGATACTCCAGTTGATTTTACTGGAAATAAACCATGCTGTTTTCCTAGTTTTGATGAAATACCGACAAATTTTTCGGCTAAGGCAGATAGTTCATTATTAGTGAACCACTTTTTTACTGCTAATGTCTGATTACTATATTCTGTTTGTGAATATACTGTCGATTGAAGTCCTATCATTGCAATTAAAACGAAAATTATTTTCATAAATGCCTCTATTTTCACACTGGGATATACCGCCCGCAGAAAGCACGATTCCCTTTACCGTACTCCTTTCTGCGATTGTTTTATGCTTCACTATTTGGATCTGGCTAAGGCTTAAACACAGCATCTCTACCTCTGATAATTTTCCTTAATGAAGAACCATCTTTATTCATAATATACATATCCCATCCTGTATCCGCGTGGTGTGAAAATAATATTTCGGAACTGTCAGGAGACCAGGATGGGAGCCAATCATCAACATCACTAAATGTTAATCGTTTTTGATTAGAACCATCTATATCCATCACATAAATTTCATGATTTCCATCTCTTTTAGACATAAAAGTGATTTGCTTGCCATCAGGAGAAACTTCAGGATGCCAGTCTTCAGCTTCATTATCTGTCAAATGGATAGTGTTGTTACCATCACTATCGGCGATGCTTATCTCATTTTTTTTATCTTTGTGTTCTGAAGCAAAGACGATTCTCCCATTTGGAGTAAAATGAGGGTTACTCCCTTTCAGTGATTCTATTTGAGTCTTTTCGCTACCATCTGAATTCATCATCCAAATTTCAGCATGCCAAACGCCTTCCGAATCCTTATATTCTCTTGCAAAAGCAATTTTTTTTCCATCTGGAGTCCATGCAGGAACACTATCCCATTTATTTTTTTCATGAGTTAATCGTTTCCAATTCGTACCATCACTATTCATTGTATGAATAGACCAAGTATTTCCGTCATCATGATATTTTCGAGAAGCAAGTTTTTTTCCGTCAGGCGACCAAGCTAAGTAATCACCTGTCACATTTGGAATTTCAATACTTGATTGACCTTCTCTATCAGTTAAATAAATTTTTGTGCCCGCCGCACTAACAGCAATTGTATGGGGGCGATCGAGCACTGGAGGGTCATCTTGGGTATGACTTGTGCAACCTATCACCGACAGAGAAAGTAACAGGTATATTGAAAAGCAAATAGATTTCATGAGTTTTCCTTGTTTTGAAATAAACGAATTATTTAACTTCGCTTAAATGTGATTGATCAAGCGGTCAATTTAACCAAACCGGCTTCAAAAGACCTGACGTCCTTATGACTTTTAGATGACTTTTTTTCTAACGGCGATAAACGACTTATTAGGTACATATAACGCCCGTAGAAGGCGCGCTGTCTTTTGGCGTCGCTCATGCTGCAATTGATATATGGATTATAGTTTGGGCCTGAGCGTTTCAATAATTTGTGCGTCCACCCAGTTGATATTTACCTCTTCGTTTCCGCTTTTTGTCCGCAAACTGAAAAAGATAAATTTTCCATCGGGTGACAAACTTGGATTTTTTTCAGAGTGCGCGGTATTGATCTTGTCACCCAAGTTGATCGCAGGGCCCCATGAGCCATCTGCCGCTCGAAAGCTGATATAGAGGTCTGATCTGCCATAGCCTCCTTCTCTTACGCTATCAAAGATAATGTAGCTTTCATCCGCTGCAATAAAGGGGTGGGCATTGTATCTGCCGATGCCAAACTGCGGGCCCAGTGACTTCGGCTGCTCATATTTGCCGTTTATCAAACGCGAATAGCGAATAGGGGTATCCATTGTTTTTGGGGTAAAAGTATCAAAATAATAAGTGCCGTTGGAAGAAGCCGAAAGCCTCATAATGTCGATATCATCGAAAGGTGCGCCGTGTTTTTTTGGCTCCGACCAACCGTCGCTGGTGCGCTTAATATAGCTATTATTTAAATAGATGGTCTCGCCACCGGGAGAGATGGATGGCGCGCTCACTCCCTGTTTAACAATAGATTGCTGCCATTGATTGTTCTTATACTCAACGACATTCAAGGAATAAACTTCTTTTTCATCACGCCTGACGAAATAAAAGGTATTCATATCCGCTCCGAACATGCCCTGAATTTCAATAAATTCCTCTGTATTAACAATACCGGGTGCAAAAATCTCAGGTGTTGAGCCGGGTGGTGTTTGACCGAGATAGGGGCCATCTGGGATGGGAACGTCATCTTGGGCATAACTACCGCAACTCATTACCGACAGAGAAAGTAACAGAGATATTGAAGAGAAAATAGATTTCATAAATTTTTCCATATTTTGTATTAAACGAGTTATTGAGCGTTGCCAAATATTGAGAATACGCAATATCATCTTCACACCTATCTTTTATTGAAATAATGTCAGATGTAAAAATTTAGGGAGTCAGCCAAGTAGCTTTGTCCAAAACATTGGTCTTCTGGTTCTAAAATCTTTTTATAACATAGCTTTGCATAGTAACTAATACTAACAACAGCAAGTAAAAAGGAGACTTAGAAAATTCATTGGTTTCCCTCAAAAATGATCATCAGGACTAATTTAGTGCCAGTATTGCATTTAGTCTTGTAAAATCTTGACACTCTTTTTATAGATACCTGGCGTAACGCCAACGTACTTGACAAAAGAATGAGTGAAATGACTTTGGTCGTAAAAACCTGAATCAATTGCGATATCGGTAATATTTGAGCTTGAATCAAATAGCTGTTTTGCGTTTTCAATTCTTGCTGCAATTAAGTACTCTGAAGGGGAAAGTCCAATTTTTTTCTTAAAGTTTTTTTGCAGAGTAAATTTATTTATTTTGAATTTTTTTTCAAGACTATCTAGCGTAATTGACTCTTTGTAGTGTTGAGACAAATAACAAATAATCTCGTCAAAATTAGCGTGAATGGGGCGGAGGTAATTTGAATATGCGTTGTCATGCGCAATCTCAAGAAAGAGCTTTTTTAATATTTCAAAAATATAAAATTCATTGATTTCAGATGTATTATCGACATAGGTAATAAAGTAAGGAAAATTTAATAGCAATGAATAATCAATATTAAGGGTGTTGGTGACATTTTTTATTACATCATCGTTTAAATAAACAGCTTTGTAGCGCCACAAGCTGTTCTTGTTTCCCCAATGTTTATGAATAGAATTTGGTGGGATAAGCAAAACGGCGTTTTTGCTTAGCAAGAAAGACTCATTTGCAAATGAAATATTTTCACTGCCATATTCAATAAAAGCTAGACTCCAATTTTCATGGAAATGAAAAGGAAAAATCTTGTCTATAAATGTAGCTGATTTAATTTCAATCCCGTCAAGTATCTGCGACTTTTCTATTTTAATTTGGTTTAGAATCATAAACCGAGCTTATCCTAATTAAAGCATTGACATTTAAATACTCAGTTATCATCACTCGCTAATACCTTTTTAATAAAGAAAATAAGTGTAACAAATTATTTGCATTTTTTACCCCCGTAAAATAGGAGGCTAATGTGTAAGTAGACTTTTACAATGAAGAAGCAAAGTGCAATTGCAATTGCACTAAGGCCAAATATGAAATTGTAGTGGTCAAGTGATTCTGCTCACTCATTTAGAGTCATATTGTTCATTTTTCTAGAGCGCGGTGGCCCCAAAGCACCATAGAACTAATAGCAACTTTACCACATTGGAGACATTAGCTATTACAGCTAATTGTAATAGTTAGATTAGATTTTGTATTGATAACGTCTTGTTAGTTTCGCTTAAGTTAAAAGAATAAAACTGCAGATAAACTAAGGGAATTAGCATCATCATATTTTCCATAACCAAGACCAGCTGAAATTTGATCTGTAAAATGATACATTGCCGAAATATTAAAACCAGTATCAGATTCATCAGCAATATCTACATAACTAAGCGAACCACTTAACTCAATATGTTCTGAAACTAAAGAACGAATACCTGCTTGTAAAACAAAACCGTTTTCACTTCCATTTAGTCCAAACGGTCTACCGTAAATAGACATTTTGTTTTCTATATTTTGGTATGAAAAAACACCAAACAAGTCTATTTTGCTGGAGATCGCATGACGATAACCAAGACCAACAGACAATGTATTTAAATCTAAATCTACAGCTGCGATGCTGCTTGATTTATCATCATCATTATCACCAGATACAGAAGAATAGCTTCCGGTTATGAATAAATCTTCACCAATCAATTTTGTTCCAGAAACACCAAAGCCAGTTAACTTAAATATATCTATATCCACAGATTGATATGATAATGAAGCGCTATCCCAGCGAACTGATTCTGCAGCTTGAACAAAACCAATGGATAACAATAAGACTGATGCTAATACTACTTTTTTCATTTTAATCTCCATGCCCTGTGAAATTATCGCTAGAATCGTGGGCAGCGAAACGTAGCCAACTGTAACTATTATCTTTTATTTTTGTGGTTGTTTTTAACAAAATTGAATATTACTGAGAATTTTCAGTAACATCATAAAATCATTAGAAAATCTATGGCAAATATACTTGTGGTGAATGTCTCTTTTGCGCACCAACTTGTCATTAAGATATTTTGAAATATTGAATTTCTAAAATAAAACATAAAGTGTACGTACCGGACTGCTCAAAGGGCAGTAGCTACCACAGAGCAGACATTAGCTATTACAGCTAATTGGACAGGTTGGATTAGATTTTGTATCGATAACGCCTCATTAAGAGGCTAAAAACATTTGGTTAAAATAAGCGACGAAGGAGCAAATACCAACTGTTATTTGTCCTTTTGAACGACTTATAGCTTTAGTACTAGGCATATTTGAAAATATAAGATAATCGATAATTTATTTCCGTTTTATATTGTTTTAACCATTTCCAGACTACTGCTAATATTCTGAACTGTGCAGCTTGAGTCGCTTGCCGATACTCTAAATGTAATGCTTTTAGATGACATTTGAGAAGAAAGGAGTGCTGAATACATTTCTTTGGTCCCTTCGTGAGCATGATAACCAACAAGCTTCCAGCCAGTTTCTGCACCTTCAAGTGAATTAAACTTGACTAAAACCGTAGTTTTTTGAATTTGTAAATGTTTCACAGAAT
>NZ_JQEC01000046.1 GCF_000764185.1 Colwellia psychrerythraea | reverse complement strand
CAGCCCTGTAATGGCACTAGAATGTGAAAATTATTCTGTGAAACATTTACAAATTCAAAAAACTACGGTTTTAGTCAAGTTTAATTCACTTGAAGGTGCAGAAACTGGCTGGAAGCTTGTTGGTTATCATGCTCACGAAGGGACCAAAGAAATGTATTCAGCACTCCTTTCTTCTCAAATGTCATCTAAAAACATTACATTTAGAGTATCGGCAAGCGACTCAAGCTGCACAGTTCAGAATATTAGCAGTAGTCTGGAAATGGTTAAAACACTATAAAACGGAAATAAATTATCGATGATCTTATATTTTCAAATATGCCTAGTACTAAAGCTATAAGTCGTTCAAAAGGACAAATAACAGTTGGTTTTTGCTCCTTCGTCGCTTATTTTAACCAAATGTTTTTAGCCTCTTAATGAGGCGTTATCGATACAAGATCTAATCCAACCTGTCCAATTAGCTGTAATAGCTAATGTCTGCTCTGTGGTAAAAGTGAGCCTTAGCTTTTACCCAATGGACTATTAAAAATAGTTCACTGCTAATGACTTCTTGGTGCGCTAAGCGGTCGTTAGCCTTTAATTTTTTGACATATATTTTCTAATGAATCTCATGTGTCATATTACTGAGACTTCTCAGTAATATTCAATAATGGTTAAAAATAACCACAAAAACAAAAGTTAATAGTTTGAAATTAAAGAGTTTTACGATAGATTATAACGCAATCGAGTAGATGGGAATTACTGAGACGTCTACATATTATATTGTTATACATTTAAAGGATTAATCAGAATGAAGTATTTGTTAATTTTAGCTGTGTTGGCTGGAGGGTATCATTTTTATAGTCAAGGTGCCTTAAGTAAATCAGAGGAAACCTCACCGTATAAATTATTTCAAAAAGTAGCTAATGAGCCTGTTTCACAAGAAGAGGTAATCAAATATGCAACAGACAGAATTAACGAAACCTGCCCTATGCTAGGGGATGAATTTGCAATACACGACTGTAAAGTGACCATAGCAAACAAAATAGACTTTTGTGTAAAAATGTTTAAAAGCGATGCACCTCAATTTTTTAATTCAAAAGAAGAGTTTAAACTACACCTCAGCAAATTAATGAAATGTGCTTATGATATGTAAATGTATAACAAGTGACTCAAACGGACTGTGAGGCGTTAAGTTACTCAATCAGAGTTTTGCATTTTTAAATTTAAAAGGAATTAATATGACAATAGAGTTAGGTTTTGCGGGTTCATTAATTGGTTTAGCTATTTTATTTTGCGGGCTTTTACTTGCAAATAAAGTTACAAGTTTTGGAGCTTCACCTCCTTCGCTAGCGATAATCACCACAATTACATTTGTGGTAGGCTTGATTCCTACTGTCGGTGGTATTGCGGGGATTGTCTCACAATACTTCATGTTAAAAAAAGTTAACCCTCAAGGGCCTGCTATTTTCACTATGTTAGTAAGTATAATAACTACAATCTTTGTTGTTATCTTATTTTCTCAAGTATTTAATGATATTTTTTCTTAATACTAAGCTGAGTGATTTTATATAAAATTAACTTTACAAGGCACTCAAACGGAAAAATTACAGTTGGCTCGCGCTTCGCGCAGTTTAGCCTAACTGTATTTTTCCGCTTAGCTTAGCGTTATCGATACAAAATCTAATCCAACTTGTCCAATTAGCTGTAATAGCTAATGTCCGCAATGTGGTAACAGTAGAACCAACTAAAAACAGGTCGCCGCTAAGGACTTCTTGGTGCGCATTCGAGACATTAACGTAAAAAATTTATCAATACTTTTTCTAATACGTTATCATCTATCTTTATGACTCTTAAACAATACAGAGGACATCTTTTAGCTGGATATCTAAATGTTGTAGTCAGTTTAACTTAGCTACAACAGTTATAGTAATTTCGGTTACTTGATTCGTTCTTTTATTAAAGTGGCAATTTCAGGGGATAAGGATTCCGTTTCGGCTAAATGCTCTTTTAAAACCTCTTTAGGTAGTTTTTTAACTAACAGCTCGCCAACTTTATTTGTTTTACGTTTAGCCGCAAAGATAAGCATGTTATCGGCGTTGCAGCTTATATGTGTAAATAATTTCCTTAATTTAAGACGATTTTGTTTTAGTAACTTTCTTAAGCGTTTTTTATCGTCAGCAGCGATATATTCACAAATATTTTTCGAAATGTTAAACGCGTAACTGGGTGTGGGCAATAAGGTATAAGTAAACACAAAAAAAACAATATAATATGTTACTTTCATAAATAATCACCTAGTTGAATTAATTACCTTCGTATCATTAAGTTTAGCTTATTTGATGATATTTACCTGACAACAAATTCAGCATGAATTATTCGCAAATTAAAGTTTGAACTAAAATGACATATTATTTGTAGTTTGATGATATTAGATGTTTTTTTGAAGTTAAATTTAATGATTTAAACGTAATAATATTAAATGGTTAATTCATTTACTCTATTTCCTTACTGTTTCGGCGAGTACTGCGGAGTATTTTTCGATATTTTCTATTTTTGCTGCCACTGTTTGTGTTGGTAGTTTACTGATTAACAACTTACCTACGTAAAGCGCTTTTGATTTCGGCTTCTAAATTCATCCAGCGCTAACGTCTTCTTTGCTGGAGTTGTTGTCAGTCAATGAACTTAAAATCGAGTGCGTTATGAACATTAAGCGCACGTTTTTATTTATCTATGAGGAACGTCCGCTCTAGATCAAAACATACAAAAAATTTCAGTATAAACTCTACAACACTAAAGTCCGCAATGTGGTACTTATCACCCTTAACATCTCATTTTAAACTCCAAATGAAGTAGCTCTTTTGTTAATGACATTGTGATACGCACAGAAGACATAAAGCTTCCCGAATATAAAGGTCTATTTCTAATTCATTGAATTGACCTAAATTTCATATCAAACGATTAAGAGGTGTAATGAAGAGATTACACCAAAAGTATTGGATAAATTACTGGCTTGAATGAAGTTCGTTGCCAAAATCAGTTAGCCACCTCAACAAATATTGAATATACTTGATATAGAATAGGTAATTAAGGTGGCTAAACGAATGCTTATAGAAAATGCTTTAGATTTTATTAAAAATTCAAATATTGGAATCCACGCAGTTTCACCTGAAGGCATAATTAAATATGCTAACGAGCATGAATTAAATGTATTAGGTTACACTGAAGAAGAATATGTCGGTCATCATGTGTCTGAGTTTCAATTCGACAAGTCATGTTTAGAACAAATGATGAATAAACTGGCGAAATTCGAATCCTTTTCAAACTTTCCTGCCATGGTAAATGGCAAACATGAAATGAAATATATACTCTACAATTCAAGTGTCTATGAAAGCCAAGGCGAATTTATTCACACTCGATGTTTTGGTAACGAAATATCAGAAAGCGTATATAATGCCTGTAAGCTTGAATATAAAAAATCACTCGCCAATAGAGGCTAAACTGTAACGATTGCAGATGTATAATACTATTTAGAAGTCGATATTCTGCTATTTAGCGCTCGGCTATTATTTTTGTGTTTATTTTCAAATTCCGCTTCCGGCATAAAGTAGCCCTTTGAGCCAGTCTTTTAGCTTCAATAAAAACCAGCAAAGTGGTATTAATTAGCCTTTCAATCACAACTAGAAAGTCTGCTTTTAGCAAACAGAAGCCATAAGGCAAGCATTGATGTTAATGACAACAAACCGCACAAACTATTCACACGACAAGTAACTCAGTAACTAACATAATACGCAGCCATATATTAGTTAAGCAATGCATGCCTCAGCAAGGTTTCTTGGGTGACATCGACTAACTGAACTAGCCCAGCAACACTATAAATATCTTGCTCGAGCTGCTTCCCTCTATGTATTGCATATGTGCCAATATAAGCTAACTCTGGATTTAAATGTTCCATATGGGCTTCATCACTACGGGACAGCTTTAATTGCAAGCTATAAAACTCCCCTTGTTTTAATGATTTTTTAATAAAGAAATTTCTTATTTCTGGCGAGTTAAATTCACTAACTGGCTTTATAATTACTGATTTTTCAATATCAAGTTTGCTTGGGTTGATAGCAATATAAATAAGTTCACTAACCGCTGCATCACTGGCCAATAATTTCTTCATGTGTTGATCAAGCAAGTTACTGACCTGTGAGTTACCAAGTAAGGGATATAAATTATAATAACCATCACGATCACTTAACCGTAACATGGCTGATAATAAGTTTTTATGACTTTGATAAGCATATTGCCCAGCAACTAACGTTTCAACTTTATAGCGACTACCACTCGATTGCACCACAGCTGTGGGTATTTCCATATTCACTGCATACAAGGTTCTTAATGCAACAGATAAACCAGGTGTTAGCATGGCATATTCATCAGGGGTTAATTTATCTTTATTTTTATCAATTAATAACTTAAAAAACGAGCGTCCTATATGTTGATGCTCTTTTACCGACACCCGAAGGTTTACCACACTTTTATCTTTGCTAATGCGAATAACTTTATAAGGTAATTGCTTAAGATCAAATGCTGAGGTTATTTTCTGTAATTTTGGAAAAGTTAAAAAAACAATATCACCTTTACTGAGTCCCGCAGGGCTATCGAGATCCACTTTCAAGCCTGAAACAGAAAAGTCTGCTGATTGCCCTGTACTATTTAACCCTTCGCACTCAATACTCACTGGCGTTTTATATTTAAAACGTACTTCTTGACGTTGGTGACCATAAACTAGCGCTATTTCATCTACACGACTTTTATTATCGCCATATTTATGACCAAAACTTTTAAGCCGTTCAAGATCAATACCTTCATAACCTAATGTTTGATAATCACTGATAACGGTTGCGCTAGTAACATCTGTTGCCGTTACTACATAAGGTAGTTTAGCAATAAGTGCATTGACTTCATCTGTTAGTGGCGGGTTTAAATACCCTTGCTGTTTGGTTATTGCGGTAGATAAAGTAAATGGTGAATAAGCTTGAGTTAGTTTTATTTGCTGAAATTTTAACGCTGTTATCGCAAAAGTACTTTTACTGGCTGCAAACGCTAAAAATTGCTGGAAAAATTTATTATCATGCTTAAGTTGTTCTTCATCTACTGTGTAGAAAAACTTACGGCCTTTATGTTGATGAATAAAACTATACACCAACAGACTTTTACCCTGTTGTTGCAAGGTATGTAGGTGCTGTTGCCTTTGTGCATTAATAAGGTAGTGCAAAGTTGAATGCTTTTTATCATCTCGCCAATATTGATATAGCTTTTGGTTATTCTTTGTTGTTAACGTATATCGAGGTTCGAGATTGGCCACATTATCTTCACTACCACCGTGCATAAAAACAACCAACTCATTTATTTTCACTAAAGCATACTGCTCAAGGCTTCTTGCTTGTAGTGCCGCTAAGCTGTTATCTAAATTAATTTTATAACGACGTTTATTGCCTTGAATATAGCCAGATAAGAATCGTTTAAAGGCCTCATTTTCAGTGGTATCGCTACGTTGACAACCAATAAGTTGTGTACCCGAGTCGCGTAAAACATTTTTTACTTCAAAGGTTAATAGTCCCTCTTTACTGAATTGAAACTCTTGCTCTAAACCCGTAAAACCTATGGTTAACTGATCGCCTTTAAAAAGGGAAACTTCGTTAATCAGTTTAAACTTAATGCCGTTGACGCTGATATCTATACAGGTTGTTATCAGTTGCTGATTATTAGCTAACGTTAAGGTAATTGGTATTGAAAAATTCATCCGCTCTTCTAAGCGATTAGGGTAATTGCTTAGAAGCTCTAGTTTGGCTGGGTATTGCAGCTTATCTATTGATGATTTATTTTTGTTATGATCAACCGCACTCGGCGTAGTTTGTTCATTTTTATAAATATTGCGAAAACTATTTTTGGCGTTCTTAACAAATTCATAGACACCAAAAGTATAACTGCCATAGATAGCGACATTTTCTTTAAAAGCATTTATGGCAACTTCGTCTAAAAAATGGCTTTGCCCTTGGAAGTCAAATAACTGACACTCACCATCGACCAAACCACGTAAATCAATGGCTCGAGTACAAGCACCCGCAAGGCGCTTTAATTCCATTTTCAATAAAAAACGTTCATTTCTAGTAAGATGTCCAGTAATTGCAGTGAATTTATCTTCAAAACTAGGCTTACTCACTTCACCACGAAAATCTTCAATAATTTTATGGTGTTTGCTGAAATCTTTATTCATAGTATTATTATTAACTTCTCTTATATCCAATGTTGAATCGCTATTTCTAGTCTTTTTAAGCGCTAATCATTGTTATCACTATTTTAGCTTAGACAAAAAATCAAAATCATTATAATCTAACCGACTTTATCAAGATAAACCAAGCAATTTCTATGCCTCTCAATAATGCTGTAGTTAAAAGTCATACTTTCATCGTAGGGTATTTATCTTGAAAACCTCATAATAATCGCAATACTTATAAGAAAGTTAACATTTCTTTGTGAATAATTGTCTTAATATAATTAACATAAAACATAGATAAAGACAGAGCGTAATTTCAATCGCTTTATCGTTCAATGGCAGGTAAACCTTAATGGCAAAAGCAGCAAAAATAGAGTTTGTATGTACCGATTGCGGCATGAACTTCACCCAATGGCAAGGACAATGCCGCTGCGGTGCTTGGAATACTTTGGTTGAAATGAAAATTCCTAAAGCAAATAAAAATGCGGTTACCCGTACAGCCAATACTGGCGGTTATGCGGGGTTTATAGGTGGTGGCTCTAAAAAAATTAATGAAATTGAAGCCATGGATGCAGAAAAAAAATTAACTGGCATTGGTGAACTCGACCGTGTTTTAAGCGGCGGCGTAACTAACGGCTCGGTAAATATTATTTCTGGCGACCCTGGTGCGGGTAAAACCACACTACTGTCTGATCTCGTCGCTAGAATGTCAAAAAATACCGCTTCACTCTACTGTACTGCAGAAGAGTCCCTCTCTCAGTTCAAAAACCGTGTGCACAGATTAAAATTAGACTACAACGAAGATAACTTATACCTATTGGCTGAAACAAGTGTTGAGTCCATTATTGATGAGTTAGAAAAAAATAAAATTAAGTTTGCCGTAATTGATTCAATTCAAGCGGTAGTCACTGAAAATGCTAACGGTAGCCCTGGTTCACCCTCACAAGTAAAAAGCAGCGCTCAGGCACTCACTCAGTACTGTAAGCAAAATAATGTCACCATGTTTATTATTGCCCACGTGAATAAAAACAATGAAATTGCGGGTCCACAAACCTTAGTACATATTGTTGATGCACTGTTGCATATTGATACTAATGACGGACAAATTCGTACGCTTAGGGCCAATAAAAACCGCTTTGGCGATATTGACACTGTTGGTATTTTCAAAATGTGTGAACGCGGTATGCTCAGTGTTGATAACCCCAGTGAGATATTTTTATCGGGCTCAAGTACAGAGTCTCCCGGTTCAACGATTACCTGTATCCGTAAAGGTAATCGAAACCTATTATTAGAGATTCAATGTTTAACCACAGAGACTGAGGCAGAATTCCCGCAACGTGTTTGTGTTGGTTTAAATATGAACCGAATTAAAATGTTAACGGGTATATTACGTAAACACACCAAAACCAAAATATTTCATGATACTTTTTTTAATATTATCGGCGGCTTGAAAATAGATGAATCTGAAACTTGTATCGATTTAGCCTTGGTTAGTGCCCTATTAAGTAGCCTGAACGATTTTGTTATCCCTCGAAATACCTGCATTATGGGCGAATTGAGTTTAAACGGCGATGTTAGGCCGATAGATAGTGGTGTACCGCGCGTTAAAGAAGCCGCACAACATGGTTTCACCGAAATATATATTCCTTATCGCAATTATCATAAATCGATGGAAGGTTTAGGCGCCAATATACATGCGGTAAAAACCATTCATGAGCTTATTGAGTTAATAAAATAATTGATAAGGTAATCATCAGCAATCCCCCTATTAGAAAGCTGCTTTTGTACAATAAAACTGACATAAGCAGCTACTTTTTTCTCTCGTTAATTATCCGAGTTTGTAACACTTAACCGTATTTTCAAAGACATTAACATCTAAAACCCGAGTTTTTACGCACAATACTAGTTTAACAAACTCAGCTTTGCTAAAGTGCAGGGCAATTGTGTACCGAATAAAAAAGTGTTGGCAAGGAAGTCTTAGGCACAAAGCACATCATTACCTATTTACATTACTTACTTAAATCACTTACATAAGATAACTTTGCTATGAAATTTATTGTTAAAAAAGCACTTGTTGCGCTTGCATGCTCATTAGCTATACCGCTATGCGCCAATGCAACTATAGAGAGCACTAATGATGAAAATAATAAAGCGGTAGCTGTCGCGACAAAAACAAAGCAATTAACCATTGAGCGCATTTATAGCTCGCCCTCCCTGAATGGTCAAACGCCTAAATCATTAAAGTTCTCTCCAGATGGTACTCGCGTTACCTACTTACAAGGTAAAACGGAAGACTTAAACCGATACGATTTATGGGAATACAACCTAGCAAGTAAAGAGAATAAGCTACTGGTTGACTCTCAATTACTGTTTAGTGGCACCGAGACTTTATCCGATGAAGAAAAAGCGCGCCGTGAACGCCAGCGTATTTACGGTGTTGGTATCATGGAATACCAATTCTCTGAAGATGGTAGTGCCTTATTATTCCCACTTAATGGCGATATTTATTACTACCATTTATCCACTAAAAAATCTAAGCGTTTAACACAAACATCTGGCTTTGAAACCGATGTCAAATTTTCACCTAAAGGAAATTTTGTTTCTTATATCCGTGAACAAAATATATATGTGTTAAATATTAATACCGGTGAAGAGCGACAATTAACCATAGATGGCGCAGGTACTATCAAAAACGGTATGAGTGAATTTGTTGCTCAAGAAGAAATGTCTCGCATGACCGGTTATTGGTGGTCTCCTAATGAAAAACACATAGCTTTTTTACGTGTTGATGAAACGCCTGTACAAACCGTTATTCGTAATGAAATATACGCCGAAAAAATAGAGCTAATTGAACAACGTTACCCGGCAACAGGTACTAATAATGTCCATATTCAATTAGCGGTTACCGATATTAAAGGTAATAAAATTCGTTTTGTCGACCTTGGTGAAAACCAAGATATTTATATTCCCCGAGTAAAATGGCTGCGCGACAGTAAAAAACTCTCTTATCAGTTACAAAGTCGCGACCAGAAAACCTTAATACTAAGAAGCTACGACCTAAAAAAACGTCGTCAAAAAACATTGTTAACGGAAACATCAACTCATTGGATAAACCTAAACAAAGATCTGACATTCTTAAGTGATAATAAAACCTTTATTTGGGCATCTGAGCGTGACGGTTACAAACACCTTTATCATTACAATCTCAAAGGTGAGCTTATTTCACAATTAACTAAAGGCGAATGGGTTGTTGACTCATTGACCCGTGTTGATGAGAAGAATGGTTGGCTTTACTTTACCGGTCGTGCTGATACTCCCCTTGAACGTCACTTATATAAAGTACCACTAAGTGGAAAGTCGCCTGAACATGTACAGCGTATTACCCAGCGTAATGGTTTTCATAACATAAAATTTAGCGCCACCAGTGAAAGCTATATCGATAGTTTCTCTAACACTAAAACGCCTAAGCAAGTCAGTTTACATAAAGCTAATGGTGAACATATTACTTGGTTAGCTGAAAATAAAGTAACATCTGAACACCCTGTTGCCCCTTATTATGCTGATTTGGTCATGCCTGAGTTTGGTTCATTAAAATCTAATGACGGTCAAGTTGATTTGTATTACAAACTCTATAAACCGAAGAACATGCATCCGGGTAAAAAGTATCCAGTTATTGTAAGAGTTTATGGTGGTCCACACGCACAACGTGTCACTAATTCATGGCAAGGCGCAGATATGACTCAACATATGTTGCAACAAGGTTATATCGTTTATCAACTTGATAACCGTGGCTCTAATTACCGTGGCACAGCTTTTGAATTTCCTATTTATCAGACCTTGGGGAAAGTTGAAGTAGCCGATCAGATAACAGGTGTTAAACATTTACATACCCTGCCTTATGTTGATAAAGAGCGCATCGGTATATTCGGCCATTCATACGGTGGTTACATGGCGTTAATGACTATGTTTAAAGCGGGAGATTATTTCAAAGCTGGGGTTAGTGGCGCGCCAGTTACCGATTGGATGTTATACGACACTCATTATACCGAACGTTATTTAAATCACCCTAAAGTGAATGCTGCAGGTTATCAACAAAGCAGTGTCTTTCCCTATGCTTCAGGGTTAAGTGGCCCATTGATGGTTTATCATGGCATGGCTGATGATAATGTATTGTTCACTAACACCACCAAGTTAATTAAAACCTTGCAAGATGAAGGGAAGTTATTCGAATTAATGACTTACCCTGGCAGCAAACATAGCATGCGCGGTAAAAAAGTGAAAATGCACTTAAACAGCACTATTATGGACTTCTTTGATAGGCATTTTAAATAACCCACAAGTAAAGAATCGCCGCTCTATAAGCTATATAACTAGCGGCGATTTTTATTAACTTCAACTTACTTCTTATTTATTCTCCTGCCGCCACTCTCCACTTCGATTCAAGCACGAACTGTAATTTACTGGCTATACTTAGCACATCATGAAAGCCGCTAGATTAGAAAAATTAGGATAATTAACTATGGGCATACCATATCGTTTTTCTCTTATTCTATTACTTTTTTGCAGCTGGCAAGTGAGTGCTAACATCAGATTTACAGCTTATGATATTGAAGATGGTTTATCACAAAATACTATTAATACCATTATCCAAGATAAATATGGTTTTATGTGGTTTGGCAGCCAAGATGGTCTAAATAGATTTGATGGTTTTGAGTTTGAAACCTTCCTCCGCAATAAAAACGACAAAAACACCTTAAGTAATGAGTATGTTAATCAGCTATTTATTGACCTGCAGGGGACACTTTGGATTGCCACCCGAGGTGGTGGCTTAAATCGATTCAATTATGAAACCGAAACATTTGACCATTTTGTCTATGATAAGGCAGGGAATAACGATAACTATTATGATATTAAGCAAATCATCCAAGCTAACCCTAATGAGTTATGGTTAGCAACCCACAGTGCTGGCATACAAGTTTTTAACTTACACAAGCAAACTTTTTCTACTTTACCTCTAAAACATACCAACTCGCTGTTTTTGTCACAACGAAATATTACCTGCTTGACCCTTGATACAAACAACAACCTTTGGCTAGGAAGCGCAGTTGACGGCTTATTTAAATATACTGTTGCTACACAAACTATTGAGATTTTCAGCCATAATGAGCAAGACTCCAATAGCTTGTCAGATAATCAAATCACCACCATATATCAAGATAAAAGTAACGATATATGGGTGGCAACCTTAAATGGTCTAAATAGGTATCAAGCAAAAAGTAATGATTTCCAGCGTTATATGCATAACGAGAAAGATAAAAACTCACTCAGCCATAATGTAATTAGAGACATAAAAGAAGATCCACAGCAAGTTTTATGGCTAGCAACATCAGCAGGGCTCAATAAACTAAATAAAAACAGAGATTCGTTTTATCACTACCAAAACTCCCCTACAGTCAAAGATTCTCTATCCGGTAATGTTGTTTATAGTTTATACCCGGCAAGTGATGGCATTATGTGGATTGGCTTCTTTGCCCGTGGCATCAACAAGTTTTATTTAACCCCTCGCCTGTTTCAACACATATATAAAGATGACAATAGTCCTAATTCATTACAAAGCAATGAAATATGGGGTGTTTTTGAAGATAGTAAAGGTGAAATTTGGCTAGCTACCGATGGCGGAGGTTTAAACCATTATGATAAAAAAAGCCAAAAAGTTAAGACTTACCTTCATGATAAACTTAATAAAAATACTATTTCTAGCAACCGCGTATGGGCAATAGCCGAAGAAGAGCCAGGAGTTCTTTGGGTTGCAACCTATGATGCTGGCTTGAATCTCATCGATACAAGGACAAATAAAGTTGAGCATTTCATGCACCAAAGTGACAATGACAATAGCTTAATAGATAACCAGATAGTAGCGCTTTATAAAGATAAAGAGCAAAACTTATGGATTGGTACTAAAAACGGCTTAGATAAATTTAATATAGCCAGCCAAAAATTCACTCACTTTAGTAACAATATCAATGATAAGAGCAGTTTAAGCTTTAACTTTATCTTGTCTATATTTGAAGACTCCAGAGGACTTTTATGGGTTAGCACATATGGCGGAGGGCTAAACTCTTACGATAAAAAGACTCAAAAATTTACTCGCTATCAACACGATCCTGATAATGACAACAGCATCATCAATAATGTTGTCATGTCGGCATCTGAAGATAATGAAGGTAACATTTGGATAGCCACAGTTAATGGCCTAAATAAACTTGATTTTTCCGAGCAAAAATTCACCCTTTTTAATAAACAAGATGGCTTGGCCAATGAAACAATCTACTCAGTCTTAGAGGGCAATGACAATGCGCTATGGTTTAGTAGTAATAGAGGTATCTCACGGCTAGATCCTAAGGATAACGCTATCACTAATTTCTCCTTAGCAGACGGATTGCAAAGCTACGAGTTTAACTCTGGGGCTTTTTTAAAGTCATCTAGCGGAGAGATATATTTTGGTGGCATTAACGGTCTTAATATCTTTAATCCACGATATTTTAATCAACAGCAACAAGACTTAGCACTGACCATTACTAAAGTACGGCTGTTTAACCAAACTATCACGATTAAAAATATTGCCGATAGAAACCAACCCCAGAATCATGAGTTTCAATTAAACAAAGCGATTTATCTACTTGATGAACTAACCCTTAGCCATAAAGAAAGCCTGATCTCTTTTGAATTTTCAACATTGGACTTTTCAGAGGCTAATAATATCAACTTTGAGTATAAGCTAGATAATTGGGATAAGAACTGGATTAAAACCAGTCACAAATCACGTTTAGCTACTTATACAAATATCCCTCCAGGCAGTTACACCTTGATGCTAAGAGCAAAACATCAAAATCAACAATGGGGAAGTAAGGTTACTCGATTGCCGATAACCGTAAAACCTGCACCTTGGTTGTCTTGGTGGGCGTATAGCTTATATATACTTACTATTACAGTATTGACCAGTTTGTTTTTTTATCACCGTTATCAAGCTTTCTTATTTATTAAAGAAAATGAAGAAAGGCTGACTTTATCTTTATGGGGAAGTAACAGTGAATTGTGGGACTGGCACATTAGCCAAAATTATATTTTTCGATTAAACAGCATAACCAACAATAAAAATGGCAAACAACAATTTAACCTTGAAAACCTAAAGGAGACTACCCACCCCGATGATATAAACGAAGTAATTAGCGCTTTTAGTCACCACAGATCTAACAAGTCGGCTGATCTTGACATAACTTATCGTCGACAAGATACCAAAGAACAATGGCGTTGGTACCGCAGTCGCGCCAAAGCAGTTTCCAGAGATGAGCAAGGTAATGCTGATAGGATTGTTGGTACTATTGAAGATATAAACCAACTAGTTGAAGCTCAAAATCAACTGCAAGATTTAAATGTGGAACTTGAATTAAGGGTTCAAGCGAGAACGGTTGAGTTAAGTGATACTTTGGCAAGGTTGACAACCACACAGGAACAATTAGTTGAATCTGAAAAAATGGCTTCTTTAGTTAACTTAGTAACAGGGGTTGCTCATGAGCTAAATACTCCATTAGGGGTAATATTAACGGCTACATCACAACTTGAGCATAAACAAATACAGCTTTCTGAAAAAATAGCAAAAAAGACTCTCTCTTCCCAGTTATTAATCGAACATAACAAGCAGAGTGATGCTTGTATTAGATTAATCAATGGCAATATAAAAAAATCAATTAACTTAGTAGATAACTTTAAGGCACTATCGTACTCATCACAAAATGAAGCGAGAAAAACAATAGCGTTATCGCTACTATTTGAAAATATAGTTAAAGATTGCTCAATTAGAACGAAGACTAAAGCTGCATTTATCACAATACATTGCCCAAAACAGCTCAATATTGTTAGCTACCCGCAAATGATTAAAGAGGTATTCAATCAACTGGTCGAGAACTCTTGCTTACATGCCTTTGAAGACATATTAGCTAATCAGGTTGAAATTGAAATTACTATTACAGATAAAACTGACGAAATTCACTTACTTTACCAAGACAATGGCGAAGGTCTGTCTGATGATTTAGTGGGTAATATATTCGACCCATTCTCCACAACGAAGCGTGGCTCAGATTGCATAGGTTTAGGCATGCCTATTGTCTACAACCAAGTAATGCATAGTTTGTTAGGCACTATCAAACTAACCAGTCCCAATAACGGTGGCATAGAAATTATTATAATACTGCCTAAAAAATAATTGTCTTAAGTCAATAAACTAAAGTTATGGTAACGCTTAGTGCTGACTATATAATTTTTCCATTCATTTTGTCACTACGCCAAGCTGTTATATAAACATTATCCATAACAACAAGATCAAGCTCTAACGACTTATTAGCAGTACTATGCATAATGGAATTCATCATAGTACTGCTTAATTTAGAGCTTTTATCGAAATTAAACATCTAAAGAAATGGTTACATTTAATTGCAAATAAGCCTATTTTTTCTATTGCATTTTTATGACTTAAGGAGGATTATGAAATTGAAGAAAATGATTACGATAACAAAAGAGGTAATATTATGAAGATTAAAATTTCTGGACACCATGTCGAAATTACTGAAGGTATCAAGCAATCAATCGAAAATAAGTTTGCGAAAATCTCTAAGCATTATCCGTCAATTATGACGTTAAACTCAACCATTACCGTTGAGCCACATTTGCAAAAACTTGAAGTTACTACCTTGTACGAAGGAGAAAAAGTAACGGTTAACGCTTCTGACAAACAATTGTATGTAGCCATTGCTAAAGTCGCTAAGAAACTACAAGTTGCCCTTGCTCGACGCAAAGGTGTGCTATCAGCCAAATTCAATAATAAGTTTGTTGTTCCACAAACAGATTTATATCACTCAGCTTAATTAAGTAACGGCTAAACAAGGCCGATGCAAGTGAAGCGCTTGTTATAGCTGAACTTATAACAAGGTAAAAATTTCCAAGCAAAAAAGGCGGTATCATATTAATGATACCGCCTTTTTTATTTATAGTATTACTTGAGAAGCGATACGTGATAGCTGATAAATCCTAAAGCAAAAAAACAGTAACAATACCTTGTTACTTCGGCCATCTTAATTCAAATATTTGGCTTCACTCTGACCTAACTTATTTTTGTTCAGCTTACTCAGGTTCATAGTCCAAGTTTGCTGATAACCAACGCTCTGCTTGCTCTAGTGTCATGCCTTTACGCGCAGCATAATCAAGAACTTGATCTTTCGCTAACTTAGCTACTGCAAAGTACTTTGATTCTGGATGAGAGAAATACCAACCACTTACCGCGGCACCTGGCCACATGGCATAACTTGAGGTTAAGTCCATATCAATGTTTTCTTTAACATTGAGTAACTCCCACAACAAACCTTTTTCAGTATGCTCAGGACACGCAGGGTAACCTGGCGCTGGTCGAATACCTTGATAACTTTCGCGAATTAACGCGTCATTATTGAGATCTTCATCAGGCGCAAACCCCCAGTATTCTTTACGCACTTTTTCATGCAAATATTCAGCACTCGCTTCAGCTAATCGATCAGCGACCGCTTTGAGCAATATTGAATTATACGCATCGTGGTCGGCATCATAAACCTTCACTAAATCTTCAACACCAAAACCTGCTGACACAGCAAAAGCACCAACATAATCCTCAATGCCTGAATCTTCTGGTGCAATATAATCGGCTAAACAGCGGTTAAACTGCCCTGCGGGTTTTTTACTTTGTTGACGTAGTTGATGAAGTCTCATCAATTTATCGCTACGACTTTCATCAGTGTATAGCTGTATATCATCTTGATTGCTGTTCGCCGGGAACAGACCAAATACAGCTCTAGCTGATATCTTTTTATTATTGATAACATCATCTAACATGGCGTTAGCGTCATTAAATAAGCTCGTTGCTTCAACACCAATCACTTCATGTTTTAAAATTAGCGGATATTTACCCGACATCTGCCATGTCATGAAAAATGGTGTCCAATCAATATACTTTCTTACCTCTGAAAGATCGATATTATCAAGCACGGTAACACCCAACTTGTTAGGTTTTTTCGGAGTATAATTGTCAAAATTAACTTTGGTGGCATTAGCACGCGCAGCTTCAAGACTAATTAAACTTGAACGTGGGCCTTTTTTATAATGGCGCTCACGTACTCGCACATATTCTTCTTTGGTACTAGCAAAGAATTTCGCTTTATGTTCACTTGATAACAAGTTGCTTACTACTGATACGGCGCGAGAGGCATTCGATACATAAACTACCGGTTCATCATATTGCGGTTCAATTTTAACAGCGGTATGTGCTTTGGACGTAGTGGCACCACCAATTAATAGCGGCAGTTTCAAGCCTGTACGTTTCATCTCTTTAGCAACATAGACCATTTCATCAAGCGACGGCGTGATCAGGCCTGATAAACCAATAATATCAACGTTTTCTTCTTTGGCTACGCGCAGAATATCATCACAAGAAACCATCACGCCAAGATCAATAATTTCATAGTTATTACATTGCAGTACTACGCCAACAATGTTTTTACCGATATCATGTACATCACCTTTAACTGTTGCTAGCAAGACTTTACCATTGGTACTAAGCTCGGTTTTTCCTGCTTCAATAAATGGGTTTAAATGGGCAACCGCTTGTTTCATTACTCGGGCTGACTTTACCACTTGCGGTAGAAACATTTCACCAGCGCCAAACAAGTCACCAACGGTATTCATGCCATCCATCAATGGCCCTTCAATTACATCTAAAGGGCGCTCTGCAGCTAGGCGAGCCTCTTCGGTATCCTCGACAATAAATTCATTAATACCTTTGACTAATGCATGAGATAAACGCGCATTAATCGGTAATTCACGCCAAGTTAAATCAGTCTTTGAGACTTGTCCGCCAGCTTTACCATGGTATTCTTGCGCAATATCAAGCAAGCGCTCTGTCGCGTCATCATCACTATTGTTAATAACGTCTTCTACTGCTTGTTTTAGTTTTTCAGGTAAGTCTGAATAAATAGCTAACTGACCAGCATTAACAATGCCCATGTCCATGCCATTTTTGATGGCATAGTATAAAAACACCGCATGAATCGCTTCACGTACGGGGTTGTTTCCTCTAAATGAGAAAGAAACGTTTGATACACCACCTGAGATCATCGCATAAGGTAGGTTTTTCTTAATATCGTCAACCGCTTCGATAAAATCTACCGCGTAATTATTATGCTCTTCAATACCGGTGGCAACCGCAAAAATATTAGGGTCAAAAATAATATCTTCAGGCGGGTAACCAATTTCATCAACAAGCATATGATAAGCACGATGACAGATTTCATATTTACGCTTACGGGTATCCGCTTGACCTTCTTCATCAAACGCCATAACAATAACAGCAGCGCCATAACGTCGTAATAACTCAGCTTGCTTACGGAAGTTTTCTTCACCTTCTTTTAAGCTGATAGAGTTAACAATACCTTTACCTTGAATACATTTAAGGCCCGCTTCAATGATGTCCCACTTAGAGGAATCAATCATGATTGGCACTTTAGCAATATCAGGCTCACCAGCAATCAAGTTCAAAAAACGCACCATAGCGGTTTTAGAGTCCAACATGCCTTCATCCATGTTGATATCAATAATCTGCGCGCCATTTTCAACCTGCTGTAAAGCGACAGAGATAGCTTTATCGTAATCTTCTTCGACAATTAAGCGCTTAAACATCGCAGAGCCAGTAACATTAGTACGTTCTCCAACGTTAACAAATAAGCTATCTTTAGTAATAGTTAATGCTTCTAAACCTGATAATCGACAAGCAATTTCGCGTGTTTCCACTGTACGCGGTTTAATGTTAGCTACAGTGTCAGCCATGCCTCTAATGTGTTCTGGCGTGGTACCACAACAACCACCAATAATGTTTAAAAAGCCTGACGAAGCCCACTCTTCTACATGGGTGTTCATGTCTTCAACAGTGAAGTCATATTCACCAAAAGCATTAGGCAAACCAGCATTGGGGTGAGCAGAAACAGCAACATCACAAATGCGGCTTAACTCAGCAATATATTGACGTAACTCAACTGGACCTAACGCACAGTTAAGACCAAATGAAACTGGCTTAGCGTGGCGCAGTGAATTGTAAAAGGCTTCTGTTGTTTGACCTGACAAAGTACGACCTGAAGCATCGGTAATGGTACCTGAGATCATCACTGGTAAACGCTCACCCAATTGGTCAAATACCGTTTCTACGGCAAAGATGGCGGCTTTGGCATTTAAGGTATCGAAAATAGTTTCGATTAAAATAATATCACTGCCACCTTCAATTAACGCTAAAGTAGATTCAATATAGGCATCTTTTAATTCATCAAAAGTAACGTTACGAAATGCAGGGTCATTTACATCAGGAGAAATGGAGCAAGTACGGTTAGTTGGCCCTAAAACACCGGCAACAAAACGTGGGCGATCTGGATTCTTTTTGGTGTATTCATCAGCAGCTTCTCGCGCTATTTGCGCGGCAACACGGTTAATCTCCGCACTATATTCTTCCATGTCATAATCTGCCATGGCGATAGTAGTTGCGTTAAAGGTGTTGGTTTCAAGGATATCAGCGCCGGCTTCAAGGTATTCAAGGTGAATCGCTTTAATTACTTCAGGCTGAGTAAGCACTAACATATCGTTATTGCCTTTAACATCAGTATGCCAATCAGCAAAGCGCTCTGCTCTAAAGTCTTGTTCTTCAAACTTGTACGCTTGGATCATGGTACCCATAGCACCATCAAGTATTAGTATGTTTTTAGCCAATTGCTGTTCGAATAGGGCAAAAGATGGGTGTTTTTTCATTATTAAATCCAGGAGTAACTATTTATAGTGTAAGGGTGTTATCAGTACTTAAGGTACTATTTTATTAGGGTAGAATTAATATGATCCGCATCTAATTGGTAAGGCGTTATTTGATAAACATAATAATTTAGCCAGTTAGTAAAGAGTAAACTGCCATGGCTACGCCATGAACCCACAGGATTATTATTTACATCATCATCTTGATAATAGTTGATGGGTAGCGGCGTGTTATTATCTTTTTTAGTATTATTAGCACAATCACGTAAATATTCTTCGTGTAAAGTCGAGGTATCGTATTCAGGGTGACCGGTTAAGTAAACTTGTCGCTTGTTTTTACTTGCCACTAAGTAAACACCTGCGTCTGGTGATTGCGCTAAAACATTCAGCTCATCAACACTTTGATAATCCGCTTGATTAATATAACCATACCGTGAATGCGGCACATTAAAACTTTCATCAAAACCACGAGTAAGCTCTTCTTTGTTATCTAGAGGATAGTGCTGATAAACCCCAGATAGTTTTTGCTGACGTAAGTGACGGTTTAAGCCGTAATGATGATACAAAGCTGCATGCGCAGCCCAACATGAAAACATGGTTGAAGTAACATTTTTATCTGCCCAGTCAAACACTTCACAAATTTTATCCCAGTAACTTACCTCAGTATAATCGAGTAGTGCTAAAGGCGCGCCAGTTATAATCAAGCCGTCGTATTGTTTGTGTTTTATATCATCGAATAAACAATAAAAATTATCTAAATGTTCTTTCGGAGTGTTTTTGGAAACATTTTTATGAATACGAACAAATTCGACATTAATTTGCAGTGGCGTATTTGATAACATCCGCAAAATTTGTACTTCGGTTTCAATTTTATTGGGCATCAAATTCAAAATAGCCACTTGCATAGGGCGAATTTCTTGATTTGCGGCACGATGCTCAGACATAACAAAAATATTTTCATTACCTAAAACGGAGAGAGCGGGTAATTGACCGGGAATTTTAATTGGCATGGCGCTACCTAACAAAAAAAGCACATAATAATTGAAGTTATAATGTGACTTAGATTGCTAGAGATGTCAACATCTAAACGTATAGACGTCTATACTGTTTTATATTAAATTACTGAAATAGAACAAATCCCCTATGATTATCGAGATAAGTGCAAAGTATTATTTCATCTTTTATTGCACAAAAACTTCTAATGTCGCGTAAAGGCTATGATGATGAATATCAATGCCAGAGCCCGCTTCGCCTTTTACATCGATATTTGCTGATAATAAATAAAAACCTGCTTGCGATAAGGTAAGAGAAAAATTCCCTTGTGCATCGGTTTCAATAATTTTCTCATCACGTTGATTTCTATGACGAGTAGCTCCTTTTACCACTTTTACTTTAGTTGATTGCTGTAACGGTTTACCCTGAAAAGTGAGCTGAAAATGAATTGTTTCATCAACAAATAAATCATTGGGGTGAGTTTCTCCCCCAAGCTCAAGCCCTTCACCTGTAGCTTTCAACGCCGCGTTATTTGGCTCATTAAAACTGACATAGGTTTCTACTCTTGACGCTGTGGTTCTTTTAACAATATTTGTCGCGCCAGAGGGCACCTTACCTTTATTACCAAAAAAACGTCCTTTTTTACCATCAGCTTTAATAAAAGTTGTCATAGGAACATCAGGTTGAACAAGCGCAATACGATAAGTACCAGATTGTTCAAGCTGAGTATCAGCAACAGAAAAACGAGAAAATGCTTGCCAGCTCATCTCACGGCTTACGCCATCTGGGCCAATAACAATAGGCTTTAATCGCTTAAATAATGGCGCTAGTTTTGGCGCTACGATCCCCTTACCATTGTCACCTAAGGGTTTATCACCATGAAATATGGCATTAGAGATACTGGCAATAAAGCTAACCGATTGCACCTCTTCACCTGATAATACAGTGTGGCTGGGTAAAATAAAGCGCTCATGAGCAATAGCGGTAAGTGGTAAAGACAAGGCAAGTGTAAATGTAGCTATTTTTTTAATAAGTGTTGAAGCTGATAACATTGATTGTTCCTTTTAATGCATAATGTGAAAGTGTTTTTAATAACTAATTAATGGCTGATAAGCCGCTGATAAATAAAATTAATGAGCTAAGGCATAACGCTAATAATTACCTTACCTAACTCATGTTTACCTAACTTTTCATAACGCTTTATTTCAGTTGCCCCCAGGGTGATTTTTTGCCTGATAAATTCCCTACCGCCCTCTTCTCTAACCGCTTCAACATTGAGGAAATATTCCCCCGGATTCAGCTTTAGCGTCGCTAATTCTTTGCTGGAAATTTTAAGTGTGTATGTGCCAGGTTTTCGAGTTGCACCAGTAACCTGATCATAAGCAGGACTTTGTTGGCGCCCTATTTTTCGCCACCACTGTCTTACATCTTTAAACCAATCTTTTTGCTCATGCCAAAAAGCTAAAGTATGAACGCCTTGGCGTTTTTGCGTCTCTATCCAAACAGCTACATAAGGTTTATGGTATGGCTGAGTTGTTATTTTTGGGATAGTGATTTCAACCGATATTTGCTGTGCCAAACTATTAGGACTGGCAAGTAATAAACAAGTACAAGCCAAAATAGGTAGTACTGATAAATGTGTTTTCATAGTTGTTCCTCTGCTGTTATTTAAACGTCATTAATTATTTTTTGTTCCTGAGGCTCTTGTACTAATTTTTCTTTAAATAACTCTATTTAACACCCTTCTATTACTAAGAAGTTACAGATTATTTACTGAGTACTTACCGAGCATTAAATGAGTATTAAATGAGTATTAACTGATTCGAGGCACCATAAATAAATAAGCAAACCAAGGGGCAAAACTGCCTAATAAGAGATAAATAATGCCCTTAACGCGTCGTTTATTGTTTTGTAATAAGATGACCAAACCAGTAAGTGAGAAAATCAACATGAGTCCAGCGCTTAGATCAATGAGCCACGACCAAAACTCACCACTGTGTCGACCTTTGTGAAGATCGTTTAGTAAACCAATTAGAGAGCCTGATTTTTTCTCTATTTCTATTTCACTGCTATCAAGGTAAACAGTGACAAAAACATAGCCAGCAGGGATAGGGTAATCGAAGCTAATTTCGCCCAGGTCTTTATCGACATCAATGCTGCGTACCTGATCAAGGCCAATAAGCTTTTCAATATGCTGTTGTAGGTTAAACAATGCCAACTCATCGTCATTTGTAAGTGAACTCAATAGTGATTGTGGTAAAGGCGCTATTTTTAGCTGTTGCTCTCCATCGTTTGAGAACCAAGCAGCATGATTTAAGGTGATGCCGGTAAAACAAAAAAATACCAACAAGCTAAAGAGCGCTGTTGATACATAAATATGTAACCATCGACTGAACGAAAACACTTTTTTAGCTATGAGAGTTTTAGTCCACTGCCAATATATTCGACCTGTTTTTTTAGATGTCTGCTTCAATGAGTAACCTCGGTTTTTTTTAACTTTGTTAGGACGTTTTTTAATTTCGTTATTTCAATTGGCTAGTTCATTTAGCTGGTTAAACCTGAACATTGTCATGTGGTTTTATTACGTACCTTTAACGCTATTTTGTACGCATAAATGAGCAGTCATATTGCTATGACTGCTCATTATTTTTAGTTAAGAATTTCAGTTATCGTAAAGCTATGTCCCTAGAACTGATAGGCTATAGTCGCCTTAATATTTCTACCTGGTTCATAATCCATTAAATACAGCTTGCCAAACAGTGGGTGAAATGAAGTACCTGTATGTGACGATTGTGAGGCATAAAATTCATCAAAGACATTATCAATACCAAAAATTATGCTCAAGCCATCAAGTTGATTTGGTTGCCAGCTGATTGATAAATTGTGAACTGCGTAGCTCATTTTAGCGTTATCAAGTGAAGGGCCATCAATGGCTAAACCATCTTCAACATCATCAACCATCAACATATCCCAATGTAGAGCAAGGTCTAAGTCGGTGAAACTATAATCAGCCGCGGCACTTAACGTATCGCCTTGTTGTCGATCGAGTCTACCGCCATCAAGTGATAAATAATCATCAAAAGCGCTTAACTCACTTTCAGCAACAGAATAAGTTAATTGCAGCTTTAAGCCACCTAACGAGTAACCGGTATAAAATTCAAAACCTTCAATCTCCATATTGCCAATGTTATCTTTCCAAGTATCTCTTGGTCCACCACCAGGTAGTTGTGCGTTATCATAGATATAATCGTCAATTTGGGTATTAAACAAGGTCAAGCCGGCAGTAAATGAATCGGCACCTAAAACATCATCTTCATAAGCGAAAGCTAACTCATTATTAAAGCCAGTTTCTGCTTTTATATTTGCATTAGCGCTATCTCTTGAGCCAGCACCGGTAAATACTTCACCAATTTCAGGGCCTTTAAATAACTGGGTGCTACTCGCTTTAACAATAAAGCTATTAGTAAAAGTGTACTGAGCTGCTAAAGCAGCTGAAACCTGAGTAAAAGTATCATCAACCACTGCTGATTCAATATCATAACTGTCATAACGTACGCCAGGAATAACAGCAAAGCCATTACCAAAATCGATTCTATCTTCAATAAAAATAGCGCTATTAAGTGCTTTTTCGTTTGATGTATTTACCTTGCCACTTATTAGTTTTGCTTGGTATTTAGTTTTATATTGCACTACATCTAAGCCATAAGTCAGCTCATGTTCAATAGCACTACCAAGTAAAGAATTACCTAGGATGTGTACACCAGAATTTGTCGCCGTACCGGTAATATCACCCGCCCAACCAGCAAACTTTGGGTTTTGAGCATAACCACTTTCATCGCGGTTTAACTCACTTTCATTAGTAAAAACAGCCGCTTTTATACTTGAGCTTTCGCCCCAATTAGCATCGTAATTTAGTGTAAATGTTTCTCGAGTAAACTCTGTCGGCCATAATAAAGGCACTTTTAATGACTCTGTAATTGCGGTGTCTGTCGCTAAGCCCATGTCAGGACGGTAGCTATAATCGCCTTTATCTTGATATAACTCATAACCCACTTCAAAACGTTGCTCTGCATCAAAGTCCCAACCAAACTTAATCAGTGCATCATTTACTTCCCCCTCAAGACCGGCTACTTCTCCTGAAGTACCAGCTACTTCATTACCATCAGCATCCAGTATTTTACCTCCACCTACGGTGTAATTATCTTTATCAACCAGGTTGTAATAGGCTAAAAAGTCAACGCTATCGCTCAATTGTCCATAACCCGTTAATGACAAACCCGAAGATGAGTTATCACCGTAATTAACTTGTACACGTCCACCAAAAGTTTCACCTTCATTAAGTAAGTCTTTTGCTTCTTTGGTTTCAAAATGGACCGCGCCGCCTAAACCACCATTAATAACAGAATTACTGCCTACCTCAATATCAACAGATTTAAGAATATCAGCATGAATTTGCAAGTTACCCATATGGTGATACATATAAGTATTTTGATTTGCACCATCAATTGTTATTTTTAAGTCTTTGTCATCCATACTACGAATAGTAATACGTTGATTTAGTGAATGAGCTCCGCCAACATCAACACCAGGAATGGTACGTAATAAATCACTGATATGATCAGCCTGCTTAATTTCAATAGCAGCGCCGCCCATATAGACAGATGAAGATTTAACTTCTGTGCCCCACACTTTCACTCGTTCAATGGCGGTAACTGCCTCTGAGCTTTGGTCAGCGACTGTTGATTTTTGTTGCTCAGCATAAAGTGCTTGGCTAGTAAAAAGGCTTGATATTGCTAAGGCTATAGCGCATTTAGCAAATGGTTTACGGTTCATAGGTTTTCCTTTGTTAATGAGGGCATCAAAATAACACAAAATAATTGATAATGATTCTCATTATTATACAAAATTGTTATGCTAGGTAACTCACTAATGATTTTGCTAAAACGTCAATTTATAATGCTAGATCGTCAAACTTAGGAAACAAGATGAACGTTAGTGCATCGGCAAGCCAAATATCTAGAAATGACCTAACTCGAAATAACTTATCTATAAGTGAAGTGCCTAGCGATAAATTATCTGAAATTGAATTGACCAGAAACAAATGTTCAATGAGTCAAGCATCATTTAATGACTTACCTATTAACATTAATAGCCAAGCTTTTAGTAGCCTAATTTCTTCGTCTGGTTTTATTAATAAACTAGTGGTAAATGATAATAAAAATAATCTCATGAATGGCCATTTTTTTCATAATGAGCTATTTTCTGGCCTTAGTATCCATGGTGGAGACGTTGTAGAGTCAAGTGATGCGATAAGCTCTACACAACTGCCGGCAAGCTTAAGTTTGAATATATTGTTTCACGGAAAAGTTAATTTTTGTTTAGGAAATAAAGCTTACGAACTCAATGCTGGGCATGCTAAGAGCACTAAAAATTCTGTGGCCGCCACTTGTGCTTTAAGTGTACTAGCAACAAGCGATTTATTAAGCCGAAAGATGACGACTGGTCAGGCTGTGAAAAAAGTTAACCTGTTTGTAAAACGTGCATGGTTAGAGAAACGCTGTACAGATGTACAAAGTAAAGTATTACTTAAGAAGTTATTTAGTAACCATACAGCATTATACCAATGGCAGGACAATGTCACTTTCACTAGCCTAGCGCAAAAGTTGCTGGACTTACCTACAGAGAGTTCTTTACAAATCGATTTACTGAAGGAGCAAATGGCTCTTACTTTATTAAATGAATTGTTAGCAATTTTACCGGATAAGATTGACCAACCACAGCCCCCTTTAACCGATAATAAAAACCTATGGTTAAACAAAGAAAGACATCAACTAAAAAAGAAAGCAAATATTGAGCGCTATATTGAACAAGAGTTAGAAAACGTTATAACCTTACCAGCAATCGCAAAACACTTTGCTTTGAGTGTTTCTAGCTTACAACGTTATTTCAAACAAACCTACAAGTTAACTATCACGGAATATATAAGGCAACAACGGTTAGATAAAGCCAAAATAGCCATTACCATTAAGGAATTAAGTATTAGTGAGGCGGGTTATCAGGCCGGTTATAATCATGTCTCGAATTTCACTTCTGCTTTTAAAAAGCAGTTTGGCATTACGCCTGCTAACTTATTAAAACTGCATCAAAAAATAACTCAGCAATAATCTTAACCTGTCACCTGTTACAACTATCTACAACGAAATTTATCAGTAAATTTTAATAATCATCACTATTTATCAATTATTACCAAGTCGTTTTAATTATGAACTGGCGTGATAAGTCGAGTAATACCGAAATCCCCTTAACCTTGTAATGCTTTAAGGAGTTTTTATATCGAATAATGATATTTACCTGCTATTTTGATAAAAATTCGATTAATAAAGTAAAAAAATGTAATGAAGATAAATACACACAAAAAAAAACAGCCCTAACCAGATAAAATCCCACAAAACGTAGGTATATATGCAAACAATAAATTCAATAGTATACAAAACAAAAAAACGACAAATAAAAACCTGCTGTAAACAAAAGAACACACCAAGTACAAGCAACCTATAAAAGAGATTAAAAACGTAGCATTAGAAGTAAAATACAAAAAAATCAAGTAAAAGCACGTGTAAATAATAATTTACAAAACATCAACACCAAGCCTAAAGTGAATAAATACACATAAAAACCTCATTTATTGCATATATAAAACACATATAAGACACATCATTAAACAGGGTATTTATTCAAATAAAATTAATTGTTGCCATATCCCCTGATAACGAGAGCCAATCACACTCATACAACAATCAACCTTAAAAGATATGCACTTAAAAAATTTATAAAGTTCTATATTTAAGCATTTTCTGCTTATAAATAAAACATGACAAACAACATATAACCTTTGGTTATAACTTAGTTTATTTTGTATAAAAATCCATTACTTAGTCGTAACCCCTTGTTTTGCATAAAAGTCCTATTGTCAGCCTTAATTCATATCTTTATAGTTTTGGTTGTTTGTTTGGGAAGGTGAAAGGACTTCACGGATGTAGTCCTTTCACCTTTCGTTTTTATCAGAGTAGAAATTGTGGGGAAATTGAAAGTTCAGCTTCAGTGAAAGGGCCACAGTTAATCCACCTTTTAAGTAAACAAATAACATTAAATCTAAACATGAATGAGCTTAGCGCAGAACCGAGCCATATAACAAAAGGTAACATCATGAAGAATAACAACATAACCAACAAAAAATCATTGATTTACATGGCAATAATAGCCAATTTATCAGCTTCAAGCCTGACTTACGCTGCAGAAGAAGTTACTGAAGAAAAAGCAACTAATGCAGTAGAAAGAATTCAAGTAACTGCGCGTCGTAAAACCGAAACAATTCTAGAAATTCCGATGGCGATATCCAGTATTTCAGCCATGGAAATTGCAGATAGAAACTATACCCAAGCTGAAGATTTATACAGAACTTTAGCTGGTGCCGCTATGCCAGGTGATGAGTTAATTTTGCGTGGTTTAAGCGGCGGTAACTCAGATTCCCCAGGAACTACGGCTACTTTCGTTGATGATATTCCATTTGAGTTTACCAACCTCTCTGATATTGAGCGTGTTGAAGTATTGCGGGGTCCACAAGGTACTTTGTATGGCTCAAATGCTATTGGCGGTACAGTGCGTATTATCACTAAAAAACCCAAGTTAGACGAGTTCGAATTATTTGGTTCTATGGTCGCGGGCGGAGAAAAGGATGTTGCCGGTTATGACTCGAACATGTCTTTGGGAATTAATGTTCCCCTAATGGACGATACTCTAGCATTACGTATTAACGGTAATTTAGAGCATGATCAAAAACAATACGTCAATATGAATACTGGCGTTCAGTCAGACGAAGACAATAGTTTTGTTCGCAGTCAATTATTGTGGCAGATATCTGACGGTATAGATTTTACCTTAGGTTATTCAAATATTAAAAGTGCAGCCCGTGGTAAAACTCAAGGCGATCGCTCGCAACCCGAATATTACTATGATTATGCGTTAACTGATAACCCTGATGCATTTCATGGTTATGACGTCGATATTTTCACCGTTGACTGCCCACAAGGTGTAGAAAGACCAGAGTGTCGTATGGGCACAGCGCCTATAGCACTTAATGGTGTTCCCAAAAAATTCCAAATATGGGAAGCAATGGACCCATGGTCAGAAGAAGAAACAGATCTTCTCACTCTAAATTTCAATGTCGATAATCTTTTTGAGATGGCATCACTTGCTTACGCGGGCTCGTATCGTAAAGTAGAAAACGCATCACTGCATGACTGGACCCGTTTAGACGGTGTTGACATGTTTCAAACCTGGATTATCAATGATTGGCCAACAGAAAGAACCACCCATGAATTACGTTTACAAAACTTTGATACTGTTAGTCCTTTAGCTTGGACCTTAGGGGTATTCTACGATCGGTCAGAACAGAATAATGTACCTAACTATCAGGTGCAATACCATGCTGGTGACGATATCAGCCTCAGTGTTTTTGAGCAATGGAACGAAACTGGAGAAGATATGGCTGCCTATGGCCAAAACTTATTCGGTAATCGCCAAGAACATTGGCAGAGCTCTGTTATCGACTCTTGGGATGAAGAGTTATCATTTTTTGCTGATGTCAGTTATGTCTTTGACCTAGGGAATGCCGGTGATCTTGAAGTAAATGGTGGTATACGTAATTACCATATCTCTGACAATGAGATCACATCATCACTTGGTCTATGGGGCACCAGTAACGATGAGCTAGGTGGTAAAGAAAGTGGTAATCGTTATAAATTCAGTTTGTCATATCGTCCGACAAATGACTTATCAGCTTACGCTTTATATTCTGAAGGTTACCGCCCAGGTGGTAACAATGCACCTTTAACTGGTGCTTGTCTTACTGATCCAACAGCGGGTGATTACACAGAACGTTATGAGTCTGATCAAGTTCAAAACTATGAATTGGGTGTAAAAGGTTTAGCGTTTGATAACCGCTTTAACTATGCAGTTGCAATTTATCAAATAAATTGGACTGACATGTTAACTGACGTATACATGGATGAGTGTGGTTTCAGCTATACAGCTAATGGCGGGAGTGCAAAAACCCAAGGTATTGAGTTTGAATCAACAATGCAGTTGACTGATGACTTAACCATGACCTTAAATTTCTCACAAACTGATAGTGAAATTCTAGAAGATAATGATGCGATAGGTGCTAAAAAAGGCGATGACATGACTATGGTACCAGAGTCAAATGCTTACCTAGCATTTGATCAAGGTTTCAGCATTATGGGTAAACAAGCCTTTGTTCGTGCTGATTACACCTATTATGGCGAATATAAAACTCATTTTGACGTAAAAGAGGAAGATATTGTGCCTGCATACGGTTATGTCAATTTATCGACCCGTCTTGAAGCAACCGAAGATGTCACCATCAGCTTTCATATCAATAACTTACTTGATGATGAAGCGATTAAATACAAGCGTTCAAGAAGTCGCTCTGACAGCACCATTGCTCAGCAATACATCACTTACCTACAAGGCCGTAGTATTTCAGTGCGTTTAGATTATACCTTCTTTTAAATTGGTGTAATCACAAGAACGTTTTGACTTAAACAAAACAACATTCAAATAAGCAAGGCACCTTAGGCATCATCAAGGCTGTCTTGTATCAAAAAATAACAATACTTATATAATTTTGGAGACAATATGTTTAGTAATACAAAGGTAGCTAAAGCCATTCGCTTAGCCATGATGATTGGTGCTACGGCATCAGTAGCAACACCAGCTTTTTCAGCCGAGCAAAGCCAAGCGGAAGCGGAAGCTGATGTAGAAAAAATTCAAGTTACTGGCTCTCGCATTAAGCGTACAGAGTTATCTACACCTGCACCTGTTTTAACTATAAATGCTGAAGAATTAATGCGTTTTGGTAACCCTGATTTAGGCAGTGTATTAGCTGAGTTACCGGCAATTGGCGCAACCAGTACAATTATTGGTAATAATAATAGTAACCAAAATGCCGGTATTAGCTCGGTAGATTTACGTCGTTTAGGCACAAAACGTACCTTAGTTTTGATTAATGGTAAACGTCATGTTGCTGGTGCACCTGGCTCATCACAAGTAGATTTATCAACCATTCCCGCAGCGCTTATTGAGCGTATTGAGGTTATTACTGGTGGCGCTTCAGCAATATACGGCTCTGATGCGGTATCGGGTGTTGTTAACGTCATTTTAAAAGATGACTTTAATGGCCTTGAGTTTAACCTTACCGGTGGTAATTCAACGGAAGGTGTTGGTAACGAGAATTATACCTTTAATGTACTTGGTGGTGGTGATATTGCCGATGGTAAAGGTAACGTTACCTTTTTCGCTGGTATTGAAGATATTAAACAAGTAATGAAGTCTGATATCCGTCAATTTGATAATTGGGGAATGTTTGATAATCCTGATGATACTGGCGAAGAAGATGGTATTTCCGATAGACTTTATGGGCCAAGGCGAGGCTCAGAAATGATCAATAATAATGGCGTTATGAACCCATTCGCTAGCAGTCGTTTTACTTTTGATACCGAAGGTAATCGCCATGATGCCTGTGAACGAGGCTTAAGATCTAGCTTTGCTTTTGGTCAAATCCCTGCAGAGTGTAGTGACTATTCTTTTCAAACTGAGGAGTTTGAGAACTACTCTCCGGGTATACAAAGAACAACGATTGGCTCAACAATAAACTACGAAATCAGTGAAAACATAAACTTCTTCGGTGACGTTAAATATTCAAGAGCAGATATACAGCAACAATACCAACCAAGTTTTAGCTTTGGTGGTATTGATATAAATGTCGCTGATAATGCTTATTTAAGTGATGATGTGCGCACTGAACTTGGTGGTACTGGCACAGCAAGTATGGCCAAGTTTTTTGGTGAATTGGGTAATCGTTCAGCTAAAAACACCCGAGATTTATTTCGCATAGTTACTGGTTTTGATGGCGGATTTTCAGTCGGTGACACCGACTTTGATTATGAATTGTTTTATATTTATGGCGAAACTAAAAATAAACGCGTAATGGAGAATGATTTAATTCCGGGCAATATGCACGCAGCAATTGATTCTGTGATTGATCCAGATACCGGCCAAGCAATATGTCGAAGTCAACTGACCAGCGCCCAAGGTGAAGATTATGTAGATTCTGCCACAGTAAATGCTGGAGCTTGTGCTGCTTATAACCCGTTTGGTTATGGTCAAGCTTCTGCTGAGGCCATGGACTGGATTTCTGCTGATGTAACCCGTGAAGATGTTATCAAACAAGAAGTTATTGGTGGTAGTTTATCAACCGATTCTTCGGCATTTTTTGAATTACCTGGTGGCGCCGTAGGTATTGCAGCAGGTTTTGAGTACCGCACTGAATCATCCGCTAGCTACACCGATGAGTTAACGAAAAGTGGTGTATTGTTAAGCTCTGCAACGCCAGATCAATTTGGTGAGTATGATGTGAGTGAAATGTTTGCCGAAGTAAGTTTACCCATTTTGGCAAACGTATTTTTAGCTCATGAATTAACGCTTGATGCCGCTTATCGTTATGCAGATTACTCTCATGCGGGTTCAACTGACGCATGGAAAGTGGGCATGATGTATGCTCCTATTGAAAGTTTTTCTTTTCGCGGCACAATTGGTGAGGCGGTACGTGCGCCAAATATTAATGAAGCGTTTAGCCCAATATCACCCGGTTTCGCTAGTATAGAAGATCCTTGTGATGCTAATAGAATTGATGATGATCCAGACAGAGTAGGTAACTGTGCTTCACTTGGGATCCCTGTTGGCTGGCTTGCCAGTGATAGTGTAAGTATTGATACATTATCAGGGGGCAATGATCAATTAACACCAGAGAGCTCAACCTCATTAACGGTTGGCGCCATATGGACCCCTGATTTTATTGAAAACTTTTCAATTACCTTAGATTATTACGATATTGAAATTGAAGACGCTATTATAGAAGTTGCATCACAAGACATTATCGATAATTGTGTTGATGCCACTGGTGGCATTGATGCTAATTACTGTGATGCTATCGATAGAGACCCATCAGATCATAATATTGATTTAGTTCGATCAGGCTTTTTAAATGCTTCTGCTTACAATGCCGCAGGTGTAGATATGGAAATTTTCTACGGCCTTGATCTTGGTGAGTTAGGTGCTGCAGGGCAGATGGATGTTAAATTATTTGTTGGCAAATTACTTGAGCTTGAGCGTTTTGAATTTCAAGACCGCCCTGATGAAATTGATGTTAAAAAAGGCGAAGTAGGAGACCCTGAATTACAAGCTCGCTTCACTGCAAGTTATAGCATAGAAGACATAAAAGTAAGCTGGACTGCGCGTTATATGGATAAGGTTGCAAATTTTGATGTATCACCAGGTGGCGGTTCACCAGAAGATATTTCACCTGGCTATGCACCTTCAATTACTACTCATGATATATCATTAGGTTATGTGGTTAACGATCATGTGCAAGTGAATGTTGGTCTGCGTAACATGTTTGATAAATTACCTCCGGGTTATATTGAAGACGCTTTATATGATCTAGTAGGTCGTCGTGCTTATGCAAACCTTAAAGTGAGCTTTTAATAAAAATGGTTAACTCATAGTAATCAATAATATTAGCTTAAGCTAAAACAAAAAAACCATAACAATCGTTATGGTTTTTTCTTTTTATCACTGAGAACTTAGCTATAACAGTTTAATGACTCACTGATTAGTCTTTAAAGTTAGTATACTGGAAAGATTGCTCTAGCTCAGCGGCTTTTAGTAAACGCATTACTGCTTGCAAATCATCACGTTTTTTACCTGTTACCCGTACTTGCTCACCTTGAATAGCCGCTTGTACTTTTAACTTTTCAGCTTTAATAAGTTTTACAACTTTTTTAGCCATATCTTGCTCGATACCTTCTTTAAAGGTTACTTGCTGACTCCAGTTTCTACCGGTAGCGCTCGCATCACCAACGTTCATGGCTTTAGCATCAATATTACGTTTAGCTAGTTGGCTGCGCAACATGTCGCACATTTGCTTTAATTGAAAATCACCTTCGGCTTTCAAGGTTATATTGGGCTTTTTCCACTCAAAACTAGCCTCAACACCACGAAAATCAAAACGTGTGGTTAGTTCACGACTAGCATTATCGACCGCATTACGAACTTCTTCTAAATCAGTTTCTGATACAATATCCATTGAAGGCATAATCTATTCTCTATAATGGTGTTAATTTATTCAATGCTCGCTATTATACCTTTGCAATTCAAGCACGCAACCATAGTGATGTCTTAAATATGCAACTAAGTATCTTACAAGCCCCAACAAGAAATTCAGAGTAAATCATGCTAGTATCTGATTACTTAATTACTTAGCTGTAGATTCTTTGTGAAAGCTCGTCAACATTATTACTTCTTTCTTACAGTAATTATCGTTTCAATAACATTACTCTTTGCCCATGAGTTCCTCCCCGATAATTTAAGAAAACGAATCTTTCAATTTCCTGAAATTGATACCATAGGGCACTTAACTAGTTTTTTCATTTTAACTTGGGTATGCCACTCGGTTATAAAACTATCCTTGACTGTCTGCATACCTTTACTTATTTTTTATGGCGCTTTGACAGAAATAGGCCAATCTTTCTTAGGTTTTCGAAGTGGTGAATGGGGTGACTTTTTTGCTGATGTTATTGGTATTAGTTTATTTGTATTAGCAAAATTTTTGTACCTTAATATATTTAAAAATAGCTCTCGACAGGCTAAAAACTAGCCTTACTGGCCCCTAGTAATTAAAAATGGTAGATAATAAGCTCATGACAAATAAACTAAATAATATTGTTGTTGTTGGGCAGGGAGCAATGGGCTTACTTTGGTACCACCATTTATCGCAAGCCAGTGAAAGTTTGAACATAAAACTCAGCCTGCTTGCCTCTAATCAAACATTATTAACTAAAGATCAGCTAAACTCAGCCAGCTATCAATTTACCCGGTATATACAAGAGCAGGCTGAAGATTCTAAACTTAACTCTCAGCTCAACTATCAAACTAGCTACCCACTTAGTTATAGTCAAACGACTGATATAAGTAGTGCCGAGGTCATTATCTTATGTCTTAAATCATTTCATATTGCTAATGCTCTCAAGCAAATAGCTAAAGACATTAATCCAAATTGCCTGGTCATTCTGGCTCATAACGGTATGGGGACTTTGGCGGATGTAGTTAAATTATTACCCAGTCAGCAAGCGATCCTTACTATGTTAACTACCCATGGCAGTTACCGATATGCACCTTTAGCTGTCACCCACACGGGGCTTGGTCAAAGTGATATAGGGCTACTGGCGGGCGAGCTAAGTTTAAGGCAACAAGAGCAATTGATCAGTCAGCTGAACAGCGCCCTACCCCAAGTAGACTTCCATCAAGATATAGTGACAAAGCAGTGGTTAAAATTGGCAATAAATTGTGTCATTAATCCAATTACGGCTATTGAAAATATTGACAATGGCAAAATAAATAACAAGAACTATAGTGAACAAATTAATTTACTATTAACTGAAATTATCGCAGTCAGTCAAGCAGAAAGCATAGATTTACTATTAAGTGACTTACAACTAACGGTGCATAGAGTAGCCCAATCAACAGCTAAAAATTGCTCTTCAATGCGTAGTGATGTTTTGGCGGGGAGATCTACAGAGGTTGATTACATTAACGGTTATATTCACCGTTTAGGTCAGCAGCATAATATTGCCACGCCAGAAAATACTCGGCTGTGGCAACAAGTACGAAATATTAAAAGTACGACTTGAGGCTAAGATTAAAACTAATATTTAGCGTCATAACTAATAGTTAAACCTTCCAATAAAGTAAACCATGAAACATTAATCATGGGATTAATGCTTCACTAGTTCAATTAAGGCTTAAATAAAACTTATAATAAGTGACAGTTAAGGGCGGTACACTTTTACGTTTTTGAAACCATTATCAAGTAAGTACAACGCTTGTAATTTACTCATCACACCGTGATCACAATAAAGTAAATATTCCTTTGACATATCTAAATCGCCAAACTGAGTAGCAAGTTTATAGAAAGGGATATGTTTCACTTCGACATCGCCAAGGTCTAGTGGTTTATCTTCCTCTTCTTCTGGACTACGGATATCAACAATTACCGCGTTCTCAGGGATATTTTCAATAAGATCTACCGCACGAATTTCTTCTTCAGTCTCTTTACCAATATCGCGAATATCATAGACACGCGTCTCGCTGACAACCTTATCTAAAACATCGAAATCAAAGTTAGATTCCTCTTCTTCAACTTTAGACAATACAGCTTTAACTGTTGGTTTTTTAGAGATAACACCACAATATTCAGGAATGGTTTTAGAAAACTCTTCTGTGCCAATTTTGCGCGCAATATCGATAATATCCTGCTTATCGTAAGCGGCTAAGGGACGTAATATTAAAGTGTCAGTTACTCGGTTAATTACGTTTAAATTAGTCAATGTTTGGCTTGATACCTGACCTAAACTTTCACCTGTAACCAGTGCTTGAATTTTTCCTCGTTCTGCTATTTTTGTCGCGGCACGAATCATCATTCTCTTTAATACCACACCCATCTGGCTATTTTCGACGTTATCTAATATCTCAGCAACAACAGGCTCAAAATCTACCGCAAAGAATTTTACTTTATGTGAAGCGCCATATTTGTTCCACAAGAAGTAACTTATTTGTTTAACACCCACTTCATGTGCTGAACCGCCAAGGTTAAAGAAACAATAATGCGTACGGGCACCTTTTTTGATCATTTGGTAACTGGAAACACCCGAGTCAAAACCACCAGACATAAGTGACAATACGTCTTCTTGGGTAGCGATTGGGAAGCCGCCTAAACCAATATGGCGCTCAGTGACTATAAATAAGTCTTTATTTTTAATTTCAAGACGTATGGTAACATCAGGATTTTTTAGTTTAACTTTGGCACTTTCTACCGCTTGATTTAAACCACCACCAACATATTGTTCGACTTTTAATGAGTTAAACTCATGATTACCTGTACGTTTAGCGCGTACACAAAAAGTTTTGTTTTCAATAGTTTCGGCGTGAACAGCCAAGGTTTTTTCATAAATATCATGAACATCAACAAACTCAGTTTGTTGAACTTCCAAAAACATTGGGATACCAGGAATACATTTTAATGCTTCAACTAGGCGTTCACGGTTTTCAGCTGAATTGTCTTTAGTATTAACTTCGATATTATCCCAGTTCATACGTGTAGTGACTTGCTCGTCAATACGACGTAAAACATTTTTAACGCTCGATTCTAATATTTTAGTGAAACGTTTACGGACGGGGCGAGATTTAATGGTGATCTCGGATTGAAGCTTTACGATAAATTTCATCGGTTATAACCTAAAAAAGACAAAAAAATAATGGCGCGGATTGTACACTATCTGTCAGTCTTTTTTAAGCTTTTAACGTTAAGACAACGAAATACCGCTAAAGTATTGCTTGTTAGTCTTTTGTAATGCCAATTCGCTCAGTTTCTTTCGCTTTACCTTGATTAATAGCAATTTCAACACGACGGTTTCGACGGCGATTCAGCGCATTGGTATTTGGTACTAACGGTCTAGTATCGGCGTGACCAGCAACCACTAACCGAGTCTGGTCAAAGTTTGGCACTTTAACGAGTACATGGGCGATTGCTACCGCACGTTTGCTTGAGAGATCCCAATTAGAGCTAAATAATTCGGAATCAACACCGCGGTTGTCAGTATTACCTGACACCATGATTTCACCGGGTACTGTATTTAGTAATTCGCCAATTTCTCTAATAACAGGGTGAAATTTAGGTTGTAAAAATGCCGAACCAGAAGGAAATGAACCATTTTCTCGAATACGAATAATGACCTGCTGACCTAATGATTCTAACTCAATTGCACCATCTTGAATTTGTTGCTCAAGTTGCTCAGCTATTTTTTTGACTAAGTCATTTACTTGCTCTTGCGCAGCTTCTTCCATATCCTGCTTAGCTTGATCCAGGGCCTGTTGTGAAAGAGCATCTTCGGTATTTTGAGACTGACCACCACGCTCGGTACCGCGTTGTTCTTGACGACCACCAGCCGATGTTTCATCACCCGCTTGAAACTCAAGCATTTGCTGGGTCATTTCCATGGTTTGTTGCTGAATGACTTCAATCGGCGTTGGCTCAGGTTTACCAGGGCGAAACTCTTGCGCGATAATACTAGTGCCTTTAGGAATATCTTTTACTTCAATTTTATTTTGCACACCAAAAGCAAACTTCATCGAACCTGCAATTTGTTTGAATTTTAAAACATCCATTTCAGAGAAAGATAACAGCAGCACGAAAAAACACATGAGCAGTGACATAAGATCAGCAAATGTGCCCATCCAAGCAGGGAGACCCGGAGGTGGGCACTTACATTCTTGTTCAGCCATAAGGTACTCCCCTACTCTTCGGTAGTATCGACTTTTCTTTTACCTTCAGCTAAATAATTTCTTAATAAGCCTTCGATAACACGGGGGTTTTGACCATCTTGAATACCAAGTACGGCATCGAGTACCAACTCTTGATTCATTTTTTCTTCGGCCATGCGAAGTTTCAATTTTGAAGCAATAGGAATGGCAATAACATTGGCTAGGAAGGCGCCATAAAGTGTTGTTAATAAAGCCACGGCCATTGCAGGACCAATAGATTTAGGGTCATCCATATTTGATAACATAGCAACTAGGCCAATAAGCGTACCTATCATACCCATTGCCGGCGCAACATCGGCAAGTGCCATCATCATATTTGAGCCAGTTTCATGGCGCTCTGTGGTTAAGTTGATATCTTTTTGCAAAGTTGCTCTGACCACATCAGCATCGTGACCATCAACCAGCATATCCACGCCTTTTTGCATAAAAGGATTAGTAATCTCGGCTTCTTCTAATGCAAGAAAACCACCTTTACGTGCGGCATCAGCCATATCTACTGCTTTTTCGATTAACTCTTCCGGCTTTTCTAGTTTAAACATGAAAGCTTTGCCGATGATTTTTCCTATCCCGAAAAACTGGCCAAGGTTATAATTAGATAAAACAATAAAGAGTGAACCACCGAAAACAATTATGACTGACTGAGTATCTGCAAACATCATGATGTCACCAGATAACACCATCGCCATGATTAATAAACCGATGGCACCTAAAATGCCGATTAACGTAGCTAAATCCACAGACTTCTCCTAAACAACCAACGATTTATAATTCAAGACCATACTTCAATAAAAGAATAGTACATTATGTGAAAACTATTCGCTAATACCTAACGAATAAATCACGAATAATAAAAAACACACAATAAGTATATTATCGCCCATAGTGTCAATAACTTAACACTAATGATAAAATATTTTTTAACATTTATTACCGTAGGTCAATTGACCCAAGTGGCAAGCTAGGGTAAGTTTGCCAAAATTATTTTTTCATTATCTGCTTAGAGTAAAAATCATGGCTAAAAAGAAATTAGAAAACCTCTCTTTTGAAGAGTCACTAAACGAACTTGACACTATAGTACAGAGTTTAGAGCAAGGTGAATTAAGTTTAGAAGAATCAATGGCACTTTTTGAACGTGGTTTAAATCTTAGCCAGCTAAGCCAGGTAAAATTACAAACTGCCGAGCAAAAAGTACAAATTCTGCTAGAAAAAAATGGCACTGCCCAGCTGACTGACTTTGATAGCAGTGCAGGCGAAAGTTAATGACAACGTTGACTTCCTATGAACACTATCAACAACGAATCAATAATTTTTTAGCTGGCAAGCTTGAAAGTCTTACCAGTAATGATCCTAAGTTACTTGAAGCCATGCGTTATGGATTACTGATTGGTGGTAAACGTATGCGCCCTTACTTAGCTTATATTACTGGTGAAGCCATATCCGCAAACTTAGATGATATTGATGCAGTTGCTGGCGCATTAGAATGTATTCATGCTTATTCTCTGTTACATGATGATTTACCCGCCATGGATGATGACGATCTAAGGCGCGGTAAACCTACTTGTCATAAAGCTTTTGATGAAGCCACTGCGATTTTAGCCGGCGATGCCTTACAGACACTGGCTTTTGATATATTAGTGAATCACAGTTTTGCCTCGAAAGATGACTCATCCAACTATCAGGTACAAATACAACTTATTCAGCAGTTGGTTCATGCCTCTGGTTACCAAGGTATGTGTGGTGGGCAGGCGCTTGATTTAGCTGCAACCAACAAAGCCATTCCACTAAGTGAATTGGAAAAATTACATTCTCTTAAGACGGGCGCGTTATTAAAAGCTTCTGTATTGATGCCAACGACATGTAGTGAACAAGTCACCAGTGAACACAAAAAAATATTAAGTGATTACGCCCAACTAATAGGCCTAGCTTACCAAGTACAAGATGATATTATTGACTTAACATCGACCGAAGAAGAGCTGGGTAAACCTGTAGGATCTGACTTAGCGGCAAACAAAAGTACCTATCCCGCACTCCTTGGTTTAGAGGGCGCACAAGACAAAGCGGAAAACTTATTACAACAAGCGCTTCAAGCTTTGACTAGATTACCTTACAATACCCAATCTTTAGCAGATTTTGCTACCTTTATTGTTAAGCGCAGCCACTAAGCGACTAGGCAGTGCAAAACCTTAAATAAAATAATTATTACCAATAGACAAACTATGACTACAAACCTTGCTGACTACCCACTACTTTCACAGATAAATACGCCAGAAGAGCTGCGCAAATTTCCGCAAGAGCAATTAACGCGTGTTAGTAATGAATTGCGTAGCTTCTTACTTAATTCAGTAAGTAAAAGTAGTGGCCACTTTGCATCTGGCTTAGGCACAATTGAACTCACCGTTGCCTTGCATTATGTTTATAACACACCATTTGATCATTTAATTTGGGACGTTGGCCATCAGGCCTATCCTCATAAAATACTGACCGGTCGCCGTGATCAATTACATACCATCAGACAAAAAGATGGCTTGCACCCTTTTCCATGGCGTGAAGAAAGTGAATACGACGTTTTAAGTGTTGGCCACTCTAGTACTTCAATTTCTGCGGCTTTAGGTTTATCTGTCGCGGCAGAAAAAGAAGCTAGGAATCGTAAAACCGTCGCAGTTATTGGCGATGGCGCTATGACTGCCGGTATGGCCTTTGAAGCGTTAAATCATGCAGGTGACATTAATAAAGATATGTTGGTTATCTTAAATGATAATGAAATGTCTATTTCACAAAACGTTGGTGCGCTAAATAATCACTTGGCAAAAATGCTCTCTGGCAGCTTCTATGCTGGCTTACGCGAGGGCGGAAAAAAGATTTTAGGCAATATCCCACCGATTAAAGAATTGGCTAGTCGTGCTGAAGAGCATTTAAAGGGCATGGTTGTGCCGAGTACTTTCTTTGAAGAACTTGGTTTTAATTATATTGGCCCTATTGATGGTCATGACGTAAATGGCTTAGTTGATACCATTAAAAACATGCGTAACCTTAAAGGCCCACAGTTACTTCATATTGCCACTAAAAAAGGTAAGGGTTATCAAGCGGCAGAGCAAGATCCAATTAAGTATCATGCGGTACCTAAATTTAATCCCGAAGACACAAATTTACCCAAAGCTAAGCCTAGTTTACCTAATTATTCAAAGATATTCGGTGACTGGTTGTGTAAAACCGCTGAAGTTGATAATAAATTAGTTGCTGTTACCCCTGCTATGGCCGAAGGCTCTGGTATGGTTGAATTTAGCCAACGTTTTCCAGACCAGTACTTTGATGTAGCAATAGCTGAACAACATGCAGTTACCTATGCTGCAGGCCTTGCTATTGGTGGTCAAAAGCCAGTAGTTGCGATTTATTCAAGTTTCTTACAACGTGGGTATGATCAATTTATTCACGATGTCGCCATCCAGAACTTGCCGATTATGTTTGCTGTTGACCGTGCGGGTATTGTTGGTGCTGACGGCGCTACCCATCAGGGCGTGTTTGATTTAAGTTTTTTACGTTGTATTCCTAATACCGTGATCATGGCCCCTTCTGATGAACGAGAATGCCAGTTAATGCTTAATACTGGTTTTAAACATAATGGCCCTAGCGTTGTTCGTTACCCTAGAGGTTGTGGTACTGGTGCGATGTTACCTAGCGTTGATGAAACTATTGAATTAGGCAGAGGTATAAACATCCTCACCGGTGAGGCGAGAGAAAGCAAAAATAAAGCAAGTAAATATATAGCCATATTAAGTTTTGGCTCTATGTTGGCAGAGGCTAAGAAAGCCGCGCTAGAACTTAATGCCACCTTGGTTGATATGCGTTTTGTTAAGCCACTAGATGAAACACTGATTGATGAACTCAATGCCAATCATGACTATCTAGTGACTATTGAAGATAATGCCATTGCCGGTGGTGCAGGCTCAGGTGTTAATGAGTATCTACTTTCACAAGGTAAACCAGTGAGTATTCTCAACATTGGCGTTGCTGATCATTTCGTTAAACATGGTACTCAAGAAGAAGTACATCATGAACTAGGCTTAGATGCCCAAGGAATTATTGCTAAGATACGCAAGTTTACTAGCTAGTTCTATTGCAATTCATATTGAATAATCTTACTAGGGCTAGCGCCCAATAAAAAAGGATAATGAATTTACTTCATTATCCTTTTTTATTAACAAAACATATAAAATCCAGCCTAGTTTAGCAATCGTAAACCGCTATAAAGCCCTCTCAATTATAAGTTTGTTACGTCAATTTTGTTTCTTAAGTTATCTTCAAGTGCTGCTTTTTTTTCTCGTTCTTGACGCTTTTCACAAGGGTTATCACAGTTACACTCTTTATCGATGCCAACACTTGCTAAACCACCACAACTCCCTGCTAATGTTCTGTTTTGAAAAATATAACCAACTGCCATTGCAGCGCCTACCACAAGGAAAAAACCAAAGGTAATAAAGAAAATCATCATAATGTTATGCTCTCAACTCGTTCAATTTGCTTACTTAACTAAAATAGCCAATGCTCTGGACAAGAGTCATTGTCATAAAATAAACCTTACACATTTTACTTTAAATATTGTTTGAATTTTACCGTAAATCGCTCATCAAAGCCATTTTCAGTCTTAGAAATAAATAATGCCGCCAGATCGTTATCCGCAGCAAAAGCCATGCCCTTTTCCATTCCCATGACCATTAAACTAGTAGACAAGCCATCTGCTGTCATTGATGAGGGGTGAATAACAGTAACGGATACTAAATTATGATTAATAGGCTTACCGGTATCGGGATCAATTATATGTGAAAACCGAACACCACCCGCCTCAAAATAATTACGGTAATCACCCGAAGTTGCTACAGCATTATCTTTAGGAATAATAACCTGTTGTACACTACGTTCTGTCGTTATCGGCTTTTCTATAGCAATAGCCCATAACTCACCCGTGTGTTTAAAGCCCTTTAAGCGCATTTCTCCGCCAATTTCTACTAAGTAGTTGGTAAAGCCATTACTTTCAATTAACTCAGCAACAATATCTACACCGTAGCCTTTTGCCGTGGTAGATAAATCAACATATAAATCAGGTACCTTTTTAGAAAGTAGGTTGCCTTCTAGTAATAAGTTTTGTAAACCAACGCGCTTTCTAGTTGCCGCTAATACCTCATCACTTGGCACTGTTTCTGGACGTTGCTCCGGGCCAAAGCCCCAAAGATTAACTAATGGCCCAACCGTTACATCAAGCTTGCCTTCAGTTAATTGACCAAGACGAATTGATTCTTTGAGCACACGTGCAAAGCCTGCTGATACTTCGATTGATTCGGTGGATTTTGACTGGTTAAACAGTGAGATTTCTGAGTTATTTATATAAGTCGACATTTCTTGGTTAACTTGCTTTAACACGGCATCAATTTTTTGCTTCAACTTCAGTGCTTCAACTTGCTCTTCGGTCGCAACAACCTTGATATTATACGTAGTACCCATGGTGCGACCTTGCAGTAATACTTCAATTTTATTTGAAGGATTACTCGGGAAACAAGCCGATAGCAACAACACTGATGCTGTAAAAAACACTAGTTTTAGTTTATTCATAAGGATTCCAAATTATTATTTATATCGCTATATTCTTTTGAAAAAAACATAGCGATATAAATAATAAGGACGACCGAAGTCGTCCTTATTTTAATGTGCTTCAACAGTATATTTTAACCTTAAGCGCTGACTGGGGGTGCTAATTCAAGGCGGATGCACGGAGCCTATGACTATAGGTGAGTACATCTAACGATGAAGTAGCGCCACTAAGCAAGCTTAAGTAAAATATTAGCCACCAAAGTCATCCAACATTATATTCTCGTCTTCTACACCAAGATCTTTAAGCATACCGATAACAGCAGCATTCATCATTGGTGGACCACACATGTAGTATTCACAATCTTCTGGTGCATCATGATCTTTCAAGTAATTTTCAAAAAGTACATTATGAATAAAACCTGTCATGCCATCCCAGTTATCTTCTGGTTGTGGATCAGACAAAGCAACATGCCATACAAAGTTGTCATTTTCAGCCGCAAGGCCGTTATAGTCATCTTCATAGAACATTTCACGTTTAGAACGGGCACCGTACCAGAAACTCATCTTACGCTTAGACTTAAGACGCTTAAGTTGGTCAAAGATATGAGAACGCATTGGCGCCATACCAGCACCACCACCGATAAAGACCATTTCATTATCAGTTTCTTTAGCGAAGAACTCACCAAATGGACCTGAAATAGTTACTTTATCACCAGCTTTAAGACTGAAGATGTACGAAGACATTTTACCTGCAGGTAAATGTAAGCGTCCAGGAGGAGGCGTAGCAATACGCACGTTCAGCATAATAATGCCTTCCTCTTCTGGGTAACTTGCCATTGAGTAGGCACGTAAAGTTTCTTCTTCAACTTTCGATTCAACATCGAAGAAACCAAAGTGTTTCCAATCGCCACGGTACTGCTCATCAATGTCAAAATCACTGTATTTAACATGATGTGCTGGTGCTTCAATTTGTATGTAACCACCCGCTTTAAACGGTACTGATTCGCCATCAGGAATTCTTAACACTAATTCTTTGATGAAGGTTGCTTGGTTATCATTAGAGATAACTTCACATTCCCATTTTTGCACGCCAAAGATTTCATCTTCAACTTCAATTACCATGTCTTGTTTAACTGCAACTTGACATGCTAAACGACAACCAGCTTTCGCTTGACGTTTATTGATGTGACCTTCTTCCGTTGGAAGAATATCGCCACCGCCTGAATGCACATCAACACGACATTGGCCACAAGTACCGCCACCGCCACATGCTGAAGGAATAAAAATCCCTTGATCAGCTAATGCACCTAATAATTTGCCACCCGCAGCAGTTACTACTGCTTTTTCAGGGTCGCCATTTATGCTAATCGTAACATCACCACTTGATACTAATTTAGACTTAGCAAATAAAATCACTAACACTAAAAGAACAACTATTGTGGTAAACATCGATACGCCGAGAATTATTTCCATCGACTTTTCCTTAAACTTCTCTAAGGGTGTAGTTCGCATTTTTGCGCACTACACCAACCAAACCTATAGGGAAATACCACCAAAAGATAGAAAGCCAAAAGCCATCAATCCTGAGGTGATAAACGTAATACCCAAACCTTTAAGGCCGTCTGGAATATCAGAGTATTTCATCTTCTCGCGCAAGCCAGCTAATAAAACAATAGCTAGTGCCCAACCAATACCAGAGCCAACTCCGTAAACAACACTTTCACCTAGTGTTAGGTTTTTCGCTACCATGAAAGACACGGCACCAAAAATTGCACAGTTTACAGTGATTAATGGTAAGAAGATTCCTAGTGCTTGATAAAGCGCAGGGAAGTATTTGTCTAGAACCATTTCCAAGATTTGAACTAAAGCTGCAATTACACCGATAAAGGTAATAAAAGATAAGAAGCTTAAATCAATTGATTCTTTTGGATCGGTAATGCCCATAAGGCTATCAAGTGCACCTGGTGCTAATACTGCTTGATAAATGATTTGGTTCATAGGAACAGCCAAACCAAGTACCACAACAACAGCAACACCTAAACCAATAGCCGTATCAACTTTTTTCGATACCGCAAGGAAAGTACACATACCTAAGAAAAACATTAAAGCGATGTTTTCAATGAAAATAGCTTTAACGAATAATGCAATATAATGTTCCATGCTATTAATCCTTCTCTACTTGTTCTGGTTTCCATTGGCGAATAGCCCAAATGATTAAACCAATAACGAAGAATGAACTAAATGGTAATACTAATAAACCATTCGCTTGATACCAACCACCATTTTGAACGAGTGGTAAGATCTCAATATTGAATAATGTACCAAAACCAAATAACTCACGGAAAAAGGCAACAGTCATTAAGATTGCACCGTAGCCTAAGCCGTTACCGATACCATCTAAAAAGCTCACTACCGGCTTTTCTTTCATAGCAAAAGCTTCAGCACGACCCATTACAATACAGTTAGTAATAATTAGGCCAACGAAAACGGCTAATTCTTTTGATAACTGGTAAGAGAATGCTTTCAATACTTGGTCAACCACAATTACCAGTGACGCGATAATCGCCATCTGCACGATAATACGTACACTTGATGGGATATGGTTACGAATAATTGAAATAAACAAGTTAGAAAATGCTGTTACGAAAACAACCGCTAAGGTCATTACTAACGCATTAGCCATTGAGCTTGTTACAGCCAATGCAGAACAAATACCCAGTACTTGTAATGCAATCGGGTTATTGTCAACAATAGGACCCGTTAATACTTTTTTAGCATCTGAAGACATTATTTAACCCCTTCTGCACGATAGTTAGCAATGAAAGTTTTAAAACCTTCTTTACCAAACCAAAACTGTAATGTGTGAGTAACACCGTTACTTGTTAACGTTGCACCTGATAACGCGTCCACACCGTGGATGTCATTAGCTTTAGCGCCACCTTTAACAAGTCTAGCTTTTACTTCACCAGCGTCGTTATATATTTTCTTACCTGGCCATAAAGCTTTCCATCTAGGGTTAAGTACTTCAGCACCTAATCCAGGAGTTTCTTTATGATCAGAATAGATAACACTTTTCACTGTATTTAAATCAGCTTCTAAGCCAACATAACCATACATTAAGTCCCATAAACCAGAACCTACGATAGGGAATACTACAGTGTCAATTGAACCAGCTTCGTTTTTAACTAAATAAACAACAGACGTATTTGAACGACGGTTGATACCCGCTAAATCATTTTCAGGTTTAATTGATAAAGCTTTATCACGAGCGTTACGACGTTCATCAAAGTTGATTACATCACCTTCAACGAATTCACCAGAATCAAGGTCAACTAAACGTGCCACAACAAATTCATTGTAAGTTTTTACAATGTCTTTGCCGGCTTTTTCTAAAAGCCCTGAAGCTTCTAAAATTTTAGTTTGTTGATCAAGTAACTTGTTTGCTTGTTGTAATGGTTTTAACTGCACTGCAGAAAAAGATACTAACAATGCACAAACCACACAAACAGCTAGTACAAAACCAACCGTTCCACCGAATGTTTCTTTTTTACTAGACATTGCGTGCAAGCCTCCGTTTTATATTGCCTTTAACAACAAAGTAATCAAACAATGGCGCAAACAAGTTAGCAAATAAGATAGCTAACATCATACCTTCAGGGAAAGCAGGGTTTACTACACGTACTAGTACAACCATGACACCAACTAAGGCACCAAACCAATACTTACCAGTGTTAGTAAATGACGCAGAAACTGGGTCTGTCGCCATAAACATCATACCAAAAGCAAAACCACCAATAACTAAGTGCCAATGCCAAGGCATAGCAAATAAAGCATTAGTATCGCTACCAATTAAGTTGAATAGCAATGATGTTGCCACCATACCACCGAACACACCTAATACGATGCGCCATGAAGCAATGCCTTTATAAAGGATATATGCACCACCAAGTAGGATAGCGAAAGTTGATACTTCACCTACTGAACCAGGAATAAAGCCCCAGAAAGCGTTCCACCAGTCAGCATTCATTGAGTAATCAACAAGACCTTGACCTGCAGAGCTAAGCATAGTTGCGCCAGAGAAACCGTCAGCAGCAACCCATACAGCATCACCAGAAATTTGTGCTGGATAAGCAAAGAATAAAAACGCACGACCTGCTAATGCAGGATTTAAGAAGTTTTTACCTGTACCACCAAAGATTTCTTTAGCGATAACAATACCAAAAGTAATACCAATGGCTACTTGCCATAAAGGAATACTTGCTGGCAGGATAAGTGCAAATAAAATAGAAGAAACGAAGAAGCCTTCATTCACTTCATGTTTACGCACAGCAGCAAATAGCACTTCCCAGAAACCACCTACGGCAAAAGTAACCGCATAGATAGGTAGGAAGAAACAAGCACCATACAACATCATGCTAAACCAGTCAGCACTTGCGGTTAGCGTTCCACCAAGCAAGGTAAATAAATCAACCTGCCAAGATTGTGGTAAAGCATAACCAGCGGCTAAGGCATCAACAGCTTGATAACCAATGTTGTACATACCAAAGAACATGGCAGGGAAAACCGCTAACCATACTGTGATCATGATACGTTTTAAGTCGATGCTATCACGAAGATGCGTTTTACCTTTGTTCACATACCCAGGAGTAAATAAGCCGGTAGCAACTGCTTCGTAAAGTGCAAACCACTTTTCATGTTTGCCGCCTTTTTCAAAATGCGGTTCAATATCTTCAATAAACTTTTTCAAGCCCATGACTAACCTTCCTTTTCGATTGTGGTTAGGCAATCACGTAGAATTACACCGTAATCTGTTTTGCCAGGGCAAACAAATGTACACAGTGCTAAATCTTCTTCGTCTAGCTCTAAGGCACCTAGTTGTTGCGCGCCATCGGTATCACCAGAGCAGATATCGCGTAAAAACAAGGTAGGTAAAATATCTAATGGCATAACACGTTCAAAGTTACCGATTGGTACCATGGCACGTGAGCTACCGTTAGTCGTAGTAGTCATATTAAATAACTTACTTGGAAAAAAGTGCGATAAATAGGCACGTGTTACCGAGAACTTATTTGCACCTGGATACATATAACCAATAAAGTCTTTTTCTCGACCTTCAAGAATTAATGATACTTGCACATTGTAACGACCTAAGTAACCGTGAACCGCAGTAGCCGTTGAACCCATTAATAATGAGCCAGATACTACACGTAATTCACCGTCAATTGCTTCGCCTGCTGATAATTCAGCAGTGCTTGCACCCAGAACCGTACGTATTAAACGTGGGTTAGTTGCTGCAGGACCGGCAAGAGAAATCACACGGTTATTATCAAGTTCACCGGTAGTGAATAACTTGGCAATAGCAATTACATCTTGGTAACCAACATGCCAAACGAAACGTTCTGCACTTGCTGATTTTAAGAAATGAATATGTGTACCTACAAGGCCTGCAGGATGTTTACCCGCAAATTCAGTTACAGTAGCATTGTCATCTACAGGGATGTTCGCCCCTGGTGCTTTGCTAACAAAAACTTCGCCTGTCGTTAAACGAGATAAAATGGTTAGACCATTTTTAAACGCTTCACTTTGCTCATTGATGATAACTTCTGAATTTGCAGCTAAAGGATTAGTATCCATAGCGCTAACAAAAATCGCAGCAGGAGTACTATCAACAGCAGGTACTTTGCTAAATGGGCGAGTTCTAAACGCTGTCCATAAACCTGAATCGACTAGGTTTTTTACAACATCTTCACGTGCTATTGAAGCGAATTCAGTTGCTGGATAAGCGGTAAATGTTTCTTGATCATAGCCATCTACATCGATAACAACTGATTGTAAAACACGTTTTTCACCACGGTTAATTTCTTTAACAACACCGGCAGCTTGAGCTGTGAATTTAACGCCAGGATTTTTTTTATCTTCAAAAATCGCTTGACCTTTTTTAACACGATCACCCACTTTTACAAACATGGTTGGACGCATACCCACAAACTCTTCACCGAGTGTTGCAACGGTTTTGATGGACGGACCATCATGGATTACCTGCTGGGGAGCACCTTTTACAGGTACATCCAAGCCTTTTTTTATCGTAATCATAAACACTTGCACTACTTTTGATGGGAGTATAAAAATCAGTTCCTTAGTTTATCTAATGAATACCAACTACCCTAAAACCATGTAAAAACAAAGCTAAAGTATAAATATCAATTAGATAAATATTAAGTCACCGACTTCAGTGTATTTCAGTGAACAATTAATTTTAGTGTTACCACTAAAGAAAAATATCCACTGGCTCTAAGTTAAAATTTTCTGGCGCGATAGTACCATAAAATGACCTTTTTATTCTACGGGCATTCGAAATTTTTCATTACAATTTAGCTCATTAATGTGTTTTTTGCGTAGCTTTTGTCGATAAATTAGTCTGAGTAACAAAATATCTATTGCATCAAATACGCTTTAGTTAATAATCTCATTAAATTAAGCTATGTATTAACTCGTCATTTTTTAAAAATCAAAGGTGAATAATGATAAATATCTGCAAATATTCTACCTAAAAGAAACTAACCGTTAGTGTAAACACAAACAGTAAAACACGTTAGTGAGATTAAATCAGAAGATGGTAAATACAGAGTTAAGTACCAACTACCTACGTATATTTAAAACAGGGCTTGCATAAAAATAACTACCTGAGTAAAAAGAAAGGTGGTGACTGTTGCTATTACAAAAAATAATTAAAACTAGCCTCCTAAGTCATCACATATCACTAGTTATCATATTTATGGTAAATATAACTATGTTTATCAAGCCTTGTAACATTTACTCAATAACAAGATCACTTGGTATGGTTATGCTCTACAAGTAACTACATTTGGTATGATGAATATGTGCTTCAATTACTTTGAGATAATTTACTTATTAACAATATTTCCCCACTTTCAACTTTATCGATTAAACTAAAAGTGCCAACACGGTCAAACTTATTTAGATCAAAGTGCTCACCTGCGGAGATACCTGCCCAACCATTTCGACCATTTTCCTTTACATAATAGAGCGCTTTATCAGCAACTTCAATTAGTTGCGAACAGCTCAAACGACAAGTTGCAGCTCGTTCAAAGGGAATAGTAGTAAAGCCAATAGAGACAGACTTTTTGATGGTTGTGCCATTTGAAATTCTAAAATCAGCCTTATTGACTTGAATACGCAAGCGCTCCGCCATTTCTTGAGCTCTATTAGCCTGAGTAAATCGTGAAACAATAAGAAACTCCTCTCCTCCCCAACGAATAATATGATCAGATGAGCGAAAAACAGCCATTAATAGCGCTGAAAATTGTTTCAAAATCATGTCACCGGACTCATGACCGTAGTCATCATTAACCTCTTTAAAAAAATCAATATCGGCAAAGAAAAAAGTTACATCTGCATTAGGCGTATTATCCTTCTTCAAGCGCATTGACTGAGAGATATCTTGATCTATTGTACTCTCTAAAAAGCGCCTATTTTTTAGACCGGTTAAAGAATCAGTTAATGCTGCCTGTTCATAAGCAATGAAAAGGATCCTGTGCTTATGTAATTGATAACTAATCTTAAGAAACATTAAAACAAGCAGAACATAAATAATTTTTGCCCACCATGTCCACCAGAGCGGTGGTAATATAGTTATAGAGAGTTCAGTGCTTTCTCCCCAAACCGGATTAAAACTAAATGCGCCTTTAATCGACAAAGTGTAATCGCCTGGAGCTAGGTTAGTATAGGTAATACGCCTGTTTTTAGCGGTACTTTCAACCCAAGCCTCATCAAAGCCAAGTAACCTATGCTGATAGATAACTTTGTTCGGTTTCCTAAAATCTAAAGCCGATATATCAAATGAAATAATATTTTCGTTATGAGCTAGCGTTAAATGTTCGGTTTGATCTATAGGTTTTGTAAGGATTTGACTTTCTTCATGCACTTGCACTGATTTATTTGCGAGTAGCAGATCATCAATAGTAATTTTAATCTGGTGATTTTTTACCACTATATTGTCAGGTTCAAAGGATAGTAACCCATAGTTAGAGCCAAAATATAATTGGTTATTTTCCGATAGACTGTGAGCTGCGTTATTAAAGCCGCCCTGTATGCCATCTAATATACTAAAGGTATCAAATTGATGATTTATCGGTGAAAAGCGGTATAGGTTATTATTGCTGGCCAGCCAAAGCATACCCTCTTTATCTTTTTGCATTCCTGACAATATAGTTGATAAATACTGCTGTAGTTCTAAAACGGTTTTACCATTATGACTTTTTACAATTTCCTCTATTTGCCATAGGCCTGTATTGGTGGCCAGCCAAATATTACCCTGCCCGTCTTCCAATACATTGGCTACTCTTGAAAACCTAGCGCTATTCGCCGCAAGCTTTTCATTAAAACTAAGCACTAATTCAAATGGCTTCCCAAATTGTTTTAAATAAATGCCCTCAGTGGTCGCCAACCACAACTTCAACTTGCTATCGAGGAAAATAGCATTAACAGTGCCATTACTGTTATTTTCTTGATTCTTACCAACAAGGTTTATCTGCTTTATTTCATTATCCTGTAAATTAAACTCATATAAACCACTAGCAGTACCAATGAGTAGCATATCTTGATATTCAAAAATGACGCTAATATAATCGCTTGCCTGACTTCCTCCCTGTTTATTAAATAAAGTATATGTAAGAAAACCACCTGATTCTTTTTGGTACTTATTAAGGCCGCCATTCATAGTGCCAACCCAAACATCACCATTTTGCTGCTGTATAATCGTGGTTATTGCATTATCCGACAATGAATTATTATCTGTAGTTTGATGTTGAAAATGTTTAATTAATTGCATATTGGCGCTTAAATAGAGAACACCACTTGTTTCGGTGCCGAGCCAAATATTTCCAGAGTGATCCGTAAGGATTGACGATATCGACTTTTCATGAATAGTGCCTGGAAAATATTCAATTAAATTCTCCAAATAAAAGTTATGATCATCTAAAGCAAGGTAATGTAATTTCCCATGCCAACTTCCTAGCCAAATGCTGCCAAAATCATCACTCATTAAAGCGTAGTATGCGGCGTGTTCTAGCATTGAGAATTCTGAGTACTCATCTTTTAAGTAGTGAAATTTTTTTGTCGTTAAATCAAAGTAAGCAACCCCGTTAAGCGTACCCAACCACAAAGTGTTTTGCGTATCCCTCATCATAGAAACAATTGTTCGTGGTCCAGCTATATTAGCATCAGAGTTACCTGAGTAGAGTCGCCTTACGCTACCTGTATTGATATCAAGCAGATTTAAACCACCTCCCCAAGTACCAACCCACAAATTTTGTTTATCAACATCAAAGGTTAATGCTTGAATCATATTACTCGATAGGGTGTAGCTATCTGATGGGCTGCTTTGAAAGTAAGTTAGCCGACCTGTTTGTTTAGCTCTTTTAATAACACCAAAATCACGAGTGGCTATCCATAAATCCCCATTAGTATCCTCCACCAAATCCCGTAAATATAAAGTCGCCGGATTGTGGTTTTTATCCAACTGTATTCTTTGAAAGTTATTTTTAGCTGCATTGAATTTATTTAAACCTCCACCAGATGTTGCAATGTACAACTCCCCTTCTTGAGACAGTAAAAGTTTCCGAATATTATTATGACTTAAGCTGTTTAGATTATTTTTATCATGCTGAAACAGTGTGATTTTTTGACTGTTATTTGCCAGCTTAACTAAGCCTTTATTGCGTGTTCCAAACCATAGGTCATTATTTTCATCTTGTATGATAGACCAAACCTCTAGCTGTTCTAAGTCTGTACTAGTACTTTTGAACTCGTAGCCGTCATAACGTAAAACACCTCCAGAGGTGCCCAGCCAAATAAAGCCTTGATGGTCTTGATACATGGTAAAAATGGTTAAATTTTCAACATCCAAAGCGCCTAATGGGCTTTTCGCATGATATTTGGCGGATAACACAGAGCTTGATTGTAAAGTGGCATTAGCGGATTGCAGCAAAAAAAGCAGCAAAACAATTGAGCAAGCAAGGGAAGCTTTGACTAACTTACGGCTCAATTAATACCCCTAACGGACCAATTTCAGACTTGATCAATTAAGTAAAGTATAAGAGCTGAGTTAATGCAATAAGCACAAGCAACCAAATTAGTAGCATTGTATTTTTAGAACAAAAAAAAGCAGCAAATATTATTGCTGCTTTAAACGTTATAGCGTGATTTTTAGACTTTTAATAAACAGACCATACATCACCTATAATGCAATTAGGCCTGAAATATAGCTTCTATGGACAAATTCTGCTGCGATAAGATATCACGTAGTCTTTTTAATGCCTCAACTTGAATTTGACGAACACGCTCTCGTGTTAAACCAATTTCACGACCTACATCTTCAAGGGTTGCGGCTTCATAGCCTAATAAACCAAAGCGCCTAGCTAACACTTCTCGCTGCTTGGTATTTAATTCATTTAACCAATGAATAATATTATTACTCATATCTTCAGATTGTAAGTCTCGCTCTGGACCAGCACTTTTTTCGTCAGCAATAACATCTAATAAAGCTTTATCAGAGTCTCCTGCAAAAGGAGTATCGACAGAGGCAATACGCTCATTTAAACGTAACATTTTATTAACGTCTGCGACGGGTTTATCAAGGTGAAGAGCAATATCTTCGGCGGTAGGTTCGTGGTCAAGCTTTTGAATTAACTCACGTGAAGCTCGTAAATAAATATTAAGTTCTTTAACAACATGTATGGGTAAGCGAATGGTACGGGTTTGGTTCATTATTGCCCGCTCAATGGTCTGACGTATCCACCAAGTAGCATAAGTTGAGAAACGGAAGCCTCGTTCAGGATCAAATTTTTCAACCGCTCTGATTAAACCTAAATTACCTTCTTCAATTAAGTCTAATAAGGGTAGACCCCGATTATTATAACGTCTGGCAATTTTCACAACTAAACGCAGATTACTTTCTATCATACGTTTTCGTGATGGCTCATCTCCTTTAAGGGATAGGCGTGAAAAATATACTTCTTCTTCAGCGGTTAATAATGGTGAAAAACCAATTTCGCTTAAATAAATCTGCGTCGCGTCTAAATTTGACGGTACGTCTTCCTTTGATTCTACAGTACTTTTTTCTTCTTTTAATTTGACCATGCTATTCTCCCAAATTTGCAAAGCTTACTTTTAATATTTAAATATTCACGATAACTCCGATTGTTTTTAGTATTTATCTTAAGGTTTAATATGTACTGCTATTATTTTATAGCATTAATTTTAACATCATTTTTTTGGTAAATATTTTAAAGGATTAACTGACTTCCCTCGAAAGCGTATTTCAAAATGAAGCATAACTTTGTTGGCATCTGTATCTCCCATAGTAGCAATAACATCTCCAACATTAATTAATTGTTGCTCTTTAACAAGAATTCTATCGTTATGGGCATAAGCGCTTAAGTAGTCATCATTATGTTTAATAATAATGAGTTTACCGTATCCCCTAAGAGCATTACCCGCATATACCACTTTACCTTTCGCCGAAGATTTTATATTTGTACCTCGACGGCCAGCAATATTAATGCCTTTATTACCTTGAGCGCTATTAGAAAAATACTCAACAACTTTGCCTTTAACGGGCCATTGCCATCGGTTAATTTTTTGTGAAAAACTTTCCGATGCTAAAGTGCTGTTTTGGTATGATTTTTGAGCGCCTACATTTTCACCATACGCCTGCTTTTTAGCAGATGCAAGCGTATTTTTTTGACTGTTTTTATTGTTAGCTGTAGAGCTTTTATTCGAATTTTTATTCGGTACCTTATTCTTACTTGCTTTCGTTGATTTTTTAGCCTTGAGTTTAACTAAGAATAATTTTTGTCCGGGATAAATTCTGTAGGGTGAAGAGATCTTATTTAATTGAGCAATTTTTCTAACATCTGAATTTGCACGCCAAGCAATGGAGTAAAGTGTTTCTCCTTTTTTTACAACATATTGTCTAGATTTAATTGCGCTTTTATTACGTTCACCAAGCACACTAGTACTGTAAATACTTGATACAGGGGCAGGTGTATTCCGACTGCTACAAGAAAATAATGTCAGTGTGAATAAAACGTAAGCAAATGTGTATTTCATTAGGCGAAATAGGCTCAATGAGGCTCCCTTTTGAGGTGTTCCCCATAGTTTACTTCCGATGAGAACTTATTAATAATACACATAAACAGAATAATCATTCAAATTATCGTAAAGTTAGATAGCCAATAACAATAACACCAACAAAGCCCCAACCTAAAACATCAACCCATTGACGTATTTTTTGCTCCATGGCACTACCTCCCCACTTTATCAGACCTGCAACCAGAAAAAATCGCATGCCACGACCAACCGCTGAAGCAATAAAAAAGGGTAAGAATGCCATATGTAAAAAGCCGGCACTGACAGTAAATAGTTTATAAGGAATAGGCGAAAAACCAGCAATAAAGACTACCCATACGCCCCATTCATTAAACCAACTAATTGCCGTATTAAAGCGGTCTTGGTAACCAAAATCAGTAATCAATGGCTGAATCCACGGTTCAAACATTAAATAACCAAGCCAGTACCCAACCGCCCCTCCAAAAATAGAAGCGACAGTAGTTAAGCTAGCGTAATACCATGCCTTTTGGGGTTTAGCTAATACCATGGGAGCAAGCAAGACGTCAGGAGGAATAGGAAAGAAAATGGACTCAGCAAAGGTAAGTACAGCTAAAAAACGTGGTGCAAATTGATGTTCAGCCCAACGTAAAGTCCACTGATAAAGACTAGAAAAAATTTTCACTACAATAAATCTCCGGGTACTAAAGGTACAAAGCGTACTGCTTCTACTTGTTTTTCGTTAACAACATCACCATTACGGGTGATGATTTTTAATATTTGTGTTTGCTCTCCTACGGGGATAATTAAACGACCACCATCGGCAAGCTGCTCTAATAATGCAGGAGGAATGCTAACCGGCGCCGCAGTAACAATAATAGCCTCATAGGGCCCCTTACTTTGCCATCCCTGCCAACCATCGCCATGCTTCATTGCCACGTTATGCAAATCCATTGCCCGCAAGCAACGCTTTGCTTGCCACTGCAAAGCTTTAATTCGTTCAACTGAAAAAACCTTATCTGTAAGTTGCGCTAAAATGGAGGTTTGATAACCCGATCCAGTGCCTATTTCTAGTATATTTTTCGGTCTGCCTTTAGCCAGTAACAACTCAGACATCTTAGCCACGATATAAGGCTGTGAAATAGTTTGCCCTTGCCCAATAGGTAGCGCTGTATTGTCATAAGCTTTGTGCGCTAAAATTTCAGGAACAAAAATATGTCGAGGAGAGTAAGCGATAGCCTTTAAAACGGCTTCGTTACTAATCCCTTCGCTTTGTAGTTTTTTCGCCAGCAACTCACCACTGCGCTTTGATTTTCCGCCTATGCGACTAGACATCATAAAAATAACTCTCGAATTAATCTGATAAGTTGAGCTCACTGAGCCAGCTTTTAACATGATTTATACTACGGTGCGCTGTCATATCAACAGTTAGTGGTGTTACAGAAGCATAACCATTGGTGATGGCATGAAAATCAGTGCCTTCCCCTCCATCTAATTCTTGCCCTAATAAACCATACCAATAAATATCACGCTGCCAAGGGTCTTGCATTTTTTGCATACTTTCAGCTCTGTGCCTGTGACCCAAACGCGTTACTTGTATGCCTTTAAGCTCAGATAATGCAACATCAGGCACATTAATATTTAAAATTTGATCTGCAGGTAATGGGTGAGTACGCAGACGTTGTATTATTTTTGCCGTAACGATCGCTGCTGTTTGATAATGTTGCTCACTTTTACCCGCTAAAGATACAGCAATTGCCGGCATGCCCATATGACGTCCTTCGGTTGCGGCAGCGACAGTACCTGAATACAAGGTATCATCCCCCAAATTAGCGCCTTTATTAATACCGGCAACCACTAAGTCACAATCAGTATAAAGCTGGCTAATACCTAAGTGTACTGAATCCGTTGGCGTGCCATTTACTGAAGTAAAACCATTATCTAGCTGTTGAGCACGTAATGGATTAAGTAGAGTTAAAGAGTTACTGGCACCGCTACAGTTTCTATCTGGCGCAACAACGTTAACTGTGAAGAACTTAACCAGCTCCTCATAAAGTACTTTGATACCTAAGGCATGTACGCCATCATCGTTACTCAGTAATATTTTCATCTTACTTACCACTGGTTGCTTATCCATTGTTTACATCTGACATTGTTAGTTTTGGCTCAACGCCCGTTTCTCTTTTATCCACTCGCAAAGTCATGTCTTGGTATGCTAATAGCTCACGTAAAATGGTAGTAGCATAACAGCCGGCTGGTAAAAAGAACTTAATTCTTATTGCGTTAACACTTTCTTTTGATGAGCTTTCTTGTGATGAGCCTTCTTTGGTTGATAATAATTCGATATCTGTTTCGCTGACAGTTAAACGAATGCGGCGACGCTCTTGCTTTAAACCAAAACGGGGCAGCCCTTGGCAAAACTCTTGATGATCTTGCGCTATTTTTTGCTCTAGCATCAGCGGTTCATGACTAGTCATCAGCTCACCTGCTCCCCACATAGGTGCAGTAATATCGATATCTTTATCAATAAAGCGTTGTTTTATAGTGTCGTCTAAGGTATCAAGATGAAATACGGATTGTGTACCTGCTAACATTAATACATCACCAACAGCGACGGTATCAAAACAATGTTGTTGAATTCGTTCATTCAGTGCAGAGTTAAAAATGTGTGAGCGGGCAGCCGATAAATATATGCCACGCTTTTTTTTATCTTTTACTTTCTGACCTGAAAACAAAGCTAAAGCACGCTCTATATTACCGCCACCAATGCCAAAGCGCTGTTCACCAAAATAATTTGGGACGCCATTATCAACAATTTTTTGCCAACGTTCGGTAAATGCTTTTACAGCGGTCACATCGCGTAAAATAAGTTCAAAGCGATTTCCTGTTAATGCACCTGTACGTAATTTCTTATTGTGTCTTTTGTAGGACAGCACCTCGACGCCTTCAATGTCTAGGTCGTCTAAATTGTATTCTTGTTTACCTGGCACATGCACACCAAACCATTGTTCGGTGACTGCAAAGCGATCTTTCAAACCAGCATAAGAGATAAGTTGCTCTTTCACCTCAAAATATTTAGCAAGCTCTCGCGCAACAAATAAGGTATTAGCACCTGTTTTTCGAATATGAACAAACAAGTGTTCTCCTTCACCACAGGGTAAAAAAGGCAATTGTTCAAAAACTTTAAAGTCACTTATTTGGCTACGTAATAAACCACTCGATTCCGGTTTTCCGTGTAAGTAGGCGTGCTGTGTTAACATGTTATCAATCTTCTTTTACTTCGTTGATGAGTTCGCTAAAAGGCATAAAGCCAACTAAATATTTTGTATCTCGTCAAGAGATGGTAAGGGTTGTTCAATTGCTACCAATAAAACCACAGCATGTACTGAGATACCTTCTTTTCGCCCGGTATAACCCAATTTTTCTGTGGTGGTCGCTTTTACATTAACTTGTCCAATACTGGTTTGTAAGTCTTCACTTAAGCAGGTGCGCATGGCTAATAAATGTGGCGCCATTTTAGGTGCTTGGGCAACAATGGTAATGTCGGCATTACCTAGGTGAAAACCCTTACTTATCATTAATGACACGACATGGCGCAATAATATTCTGCTAGATATATTTTCATATTGACCATCGGTATCAGGAAAGTGATTACCAATATCAGCCAAACATAATGCCCCTAAAATAGCATCACAAAGAGCATGAATAGCTACATCGCCATCTGAGTGAGCAATGAATCCTTGTTCAAAAGGTATTACCACACCACCAAGCACTATCGGCCCTTGCCCACCAAATTTATGTACATCAAAACCATGACCTATTCGCATTGTTTCGTCCTTTATCTAGCTATTTCTTTGCTTATTTAAATAAAATTCAGCTAATGCTAAATCATTAGGGTGGGTTATTTTTATATTTTCACTACTTGCCGATACAAGTAAGCTATTATGATTCGCGTGTTCCATAGCGGATGCTTCATCGGTAATTGGCAAACCTTGTTTCAACGCAACTTCAATGGCGCTAGTTAATTCTTGGGTTTTATAAAGCTGTGGCGTAAGAGCATGCCATAATTGCTCTCGGTCAACCGTATTTTTAATTGTGTTCCGTTCACCTTGTTTGGCAATACCACGTTTCATGGTGTCTCGAACAGGTGTCGCCAAAATACCACCACAATCATTTTGTTGGCATTGGCTGATGAGTTTGTCAATATCCTGATGAGTAACGCAAGGACGTGCAGCATCATGGACCAAAACCCAAGGGTATTCTTGTGTGTTAACTGCTTGTAAACCACTGAGTACAGAATCGACTCGTTCTGCACCACCTTTTACTCTGATAATATCTTTATGGTGCGCTAAATTAGATTCACTAAAATATTGGTCGTGCTCACCTAGAGCAAGAATAACTTGCGTTATCAATGGGTGGCTCAATAACCTTTTCACTGTATGGTTAAGTACGGTTTCATTATTTATGAGCAGGTATTGTTTTGGACAATTGGCTCGCATTCTTTTACCAACACCAGCAGCTGGCACAATAACAATAAATTTTTGTGCTTGTTCTATAAAACAGTTAGTTACTTTGGGTTTTATCATCTTAGTTTCGATTGCCATCATCTTTAGGTATTAAACGAAAAAATGTTTCATTTTCTTTAATCATACCCAATTCGTTTCGTGCACGCTCTTCAATAGCCTCAAGGCCTACTTTCAAATCGTCAGTATCGGCATAAAGTAACTTATTCCGTTGTCGCAACTTTTCATTAGCACTTTGCTGGTGTAGTAAATTCTCTTTCAGGGCAAGATAATCAGGCACACTATTTTTGCCAAACCAAAGTCGGTATTGGAGTAATACTAATAGTATCAGCAAAATAGCGGTAAATACGCGCATAATAACCTAAGAAGATGATATAAAAATTTAGTGAATAGTGCGGTTATTATACCTAACTAAAGACAGAGTTAAATAGCTAAGGTTTTTTTGAAGTTTTTCCAGTTAATTGAGCAAGATAGTAATAATTCTCGCAAACTCGGAATAATGGGAACTTGCTGGCTATTGTGTTGCCAACGATGGCCTGCGCAAGCTGAGATCATGATTTTTTTATTCGGCATAAGAAGCTTCTTATCCGCCTTCATACCTTCGTTAATAACATTGTTAGCTGTTAACGAAAACCAACCGCCAACATTTGTACGTAACCTGCACTTATCAAGGTCAATACGATCAATGCAATCTATAATAATGTGTTCATCGAGCAAAACTGGCACAACTAAACCAACACAAATATACTCTTGTCGATACCAAGCAAAAACCATATCTCGTTCTTGTGCTGTTTCTTGTCCCACTATCGGTGAGTTTTTACTCTGCTTAGCCGACCAACTTGCATTTAGACTATCAAGTTGCATGGGTGAAGTCCCTTGAGACTCCACTTGTGTCATGGCATGAGCCGTTCGATTGATATAATAAGGCAAACTTTTTAACCGCGCCTGAACAGCCGGAACACTAACATAATCAGCCTTAGCAATAAGACCGATTTCTCGCTGATAAAGACCATTGCACAATTCTGCAAAGTCGCCTGTTTCAGTGTGTGTTTGCCAAAAGCTAGACTGTGTCATAGGCGCAAGTCTTATTTCGTTATAGATATTCCAGTATTAAACAACACGCTGAATAACCAGCGCCAAATGAGCATAGAACACTCTTATCCCCCGCGACCAAGCCTTGTTTATTCTTATGTAAAGTGATGATACAACCTGCTGAGCTAGTATTGGCGTATTCATCTAAAATAATAGGCGCTTCACTAATAGTAGGCTCTCTGCCTAATACTTTTTTAGCAATAAAATTATTCATATTAATATTAGCTTGATGTAAATAAAGTCGTTTAATATCATTAGCACCAAGGCTAAGTTTTTCCATTTCTGTAGTGATCAAACTAGAGACCATAGGTAAAACTTCTTTAAACACCTTACGCCCTTGTTGGATAAAATATTTATCAACATCATCAACATGGTCTGGACTACAGGTATTCATATAACCAATGTTACTACGGATGTTATTAGAGAAGTTAGTGATAGGTTTTTCACTAATTATTTTAAAAACATGCTCCGCATTGGCGGTACTCTCATCTTCAATGATTGATGCTGTGGCAACATCACCAAAAATAAAATGACTATCTCGGTCACGATAATTTATTTGAGGTGATAGTATCTCAGGGTTGATCACCAATACGGTTTTAGCTGTGCCACTACGAATAGCATTGGCAGCATTGATAATACCAAAAGTAGCGGCAGAACATGCTACCAACATATCGAAACCCCAACCACCACAGCCTAATGCTTTTTGTATTTCAATGGCCATCGCGGGGTAAGAGCGTTGTGTATAAGCACAAGCAACAATAATAAGGTCAATATCACCCGCGGTTTTGTTGGCAGCCGCCATCGCTTTTTGAGCTGCTGCGACACCGATCTCAGCTTGCATGGAAAGCTCATCATTACTGCGTTCAGTAAAACGCGGCGACATCACATCAACATTTAAAATGTCTTCTTTAGCCATAACATAGCGACTTTTAATACCAGAAGCTTTTTCAATAAAACTGCTGTCGGAAGGAGATAATGCCGTTACCTTACCCTCTTCAATCTCCTGACTATGGGTTAGGTTAAATTTTTCTACATATTGGTTAAAACAGTGTACTAATTCATCATTTGAGATGCTCTGCGAAGGAGTGTATAAACCCGTTCCGCTAATCACAACAGCCATAATAGGTCTCTCAATAAAAGGGATAAACACTGGTAGTTATTTAGTATAACTACCTATTTAAAATCAAGTATACTGGTATGACCATGTAATTACCACCAACTCAGTTGATAGAATAAAGCGGCAAAACACCGACTTTACTTGCTTATTTATAATACTAATATACACCTCAACACTATCCTTTCAATGCTAGTATGATTAGTCAATTACTCTGATATTATACTTATTGAAAAATATTTATCGTTCGGTATTCCAACTAAATAAATATGCCCCTAGCAGTAAAAAAACACTACTCATCAGCATTAACATACTGATATGAAAGCTAATATCATTCAACGATGCCCCTTCAGTAATTACCGCCCTTGCGCCAGCAACCATGTGGGTCAATGGCATAAAGTTAGCTAATACCTTTAGTCCATCAGGCGCCCCTTCTAAACTGAACCAAACCCCTGAAAGCATCATCATAGGCCAAGACGTTAAATTCAATAAGCCGCCAATAAGCTCCTCACTTTTACTACGACTTGCCACCAGTAAACCTAAACTAATTAAACAAAAAGCGCCTAAGGCACCAATGATGAATAAGTCTATATAACTACCGAGCATAAAAAAATCAAAAAACAGATTACAACCACTGTAAACTACCGTCGACATAAACATCACGATAAATAAGCGCGACAGTAATTGCGCCGATACAAACTCAAATGCCGATAATGGCGTCGCCTTCAAGCGTTTTAATACTGAATTTTTTCGATAGCGCACAATCACATAACCAACACCAAATAGGCAGCTAAACATCATATTCATGCCTAAAATCCCTGGTAATACCCAATCAACATAGCGAATACTTTCACCGCTACTTTCTAAGCGAGTAAAGCCGGGTTGTTGGCTTAGCTGCTGGCCGAGGAATATTTTTTCGACTAAATAACTTTTTGAAGACTCTTCGTTCACCCAATAACGCTGAGTACTATAATCAACTAACAAATCAAGACTGTGCCGGCTGAGTTTTGCTTTTGCTAAATCAACATCCTTATAGTCAATAAAATCAATAAAGCGTAGTTGCGTTAATATTGTTTGTGCCGAACTTTGGCTTTGATCTTGTTGGCTAAGCAAACCTATTTTATAAGCAGGACGACCGTCACCAGAAAATATAAATGAAAAGCCAACTAATAATAAGACCGGGAAAAATAAGTTCCAGCCAAGAGCTGACTTATCACGGAAAAACTCAATATTACGCGCTTTAAATACAGCAAAAAAACGATTGAAATTCATAAAACATCCTAAGCTATAAAGCTACTTTGGCAACTAGGCTTGAAGAGAATGGCCTGTTAACTTCAAAAATAAATCATCAAGGTTGGCTGACTTAACATGTAAACCATCAAGAGAAACACCTTGCCCCATCAACAACGTTAACGTTTGTTCAACGTTTTTACTGGTTATTTCAACCCGGTCAGCCAATTTATTCCAACCATGTTTTGCTACTAGCACTGTTGAGATCTGGGATTGGGGCAGGTATATAAAAATATCATCAAAATGTTTGCTTAATAATTGGTGAGGTGTGCCTGCCTCAATTATTTTACCTTTATCCATAATGACAATATCGTCGCAAAGCTGCTCTGCTTCATCCATATAGTGGGTTGTTAGGATAATGGTTTTATTCTGCGCTTTAATATTTTTGATTAATTGCCAAAAGTTACGCCTTGCATGAGGGTCTAAGCCGGTAGTTGGCTCATCAAGAAAGATAATTTGAGGATCATTGATCAAAGCTAAAGCCAGTAAAAGTCGCTGCCTTTGCCCACCAGAAAGCAAACGATTATCACGATTTAAAAATTCAGTTAAGTCACATAACTCAATTAACTGTTCTTGCGGTACTGTATTTTGATAGAAAGCAGCAAATAGATTAAGGGTTTCTTTAACCGTTAAATAGTCTTGTAAGGCGGTATTTTGAAACTGTATACCTATTTGTTGTGAAATTTGCTTATCGACAAGTTGTCCTTGATAAAGCACTTGTCCTGAAGAAGCACTAATAATACCCTCCATAATTTCAATAGTAGTGGTTTTCCCTGCTCCATTAGGCCCAAGTAAACCAAAACAGTGACCCTGTTGTACCTCGAAACTGACATTATCAACGGCGCAAACATCTTTATAATGTTTACAAAGTGACTGCACGCTAACAGCTGCGCTCATAAACTCGTTCCTTATCCTTCAATATCTATCCATATTGTACTACTAACCGCTGTTAGTAAAATTAAATAACATTTACTTTCAATAACTTTACCAACAAACACCAGGTGATAATAGTTATCATTTGCATTCATTGATTTCTTTGTTTATGCTTAATAAAAACACGGGGGATAGATATGAACACTATAGCTATTAATAATACCGATAAAGTACAAGTTGAGATATCGAGTAATTTACTTACTCATTTACTTGATTCAGGCCTACTACACTGCGGTGACTGTAAATGTCTAAATGCTAAAGCAAAAGCCGTTATTTGGCATACCTTACTGGCAAGTAGCACTAACAGTGATGTTATCTAGGAGAGAGATAATTATGTGTCTAACCACATCAACAGAGTTTACTAATATAGAAAATTGGTTAGTTATGCTGCTAACTACTTATAAAAATAATCCAAGCAGTGGTTTAGCGCAAACGATCTGTTTTTATTTAAACAAGTTACTGCACCACGATGATATCCACTTTTGTGGAGATAAACGTTGCGAATATATAGCTATGCAGCGTTTTTGGCATTGGCATGCTTTAAAAAGAGAGAAACCAGTAAGCGAATAACTGCCATTAGCTTACTTTGATTAATTATACATTCGATATTTAATCATCACTATCAAGTTACGACAGCTTTAGTCTCATACAGATATAGTCTTTAATGTATTGATTCAACATTTTTTTGCCCGTTAAACCATATAACTGACAAACAGTGTCAGTATCATGCTTTTGCACCAACCTTGCAATAAGCACTAAAGATTGCCCGATAACTTCACCAGATTCATATTTACTCTGAATAACTAAGTCATGTTTGAGCCATAAATACAGACTATAAGCGCAACTACTATATAAACGTTCGCCTTTTGCATAGGCATGAACACTTACAATATCAGCTGTCGATAACTCAGCTAGGTATTCCTTCTCATTTTGTCTCAATAGCAAATGCACAAGTTTACTGTTCAACGACTTGTATTCTTCTAACAGTAAATAATCAAAGCTACGGTAAAAATCCCTTTTAAATAGTTGCTGTCTTTGCTCCGCGAGTGCATTTACCCCCAAAATAACTAAGGCTGAGTGCTCACCACTGGCTTTATCTTTAGTAAAGCCGATACGAGCAATAGTAAAATCTACTTTTAGCCAAAAGGCTAATAACTGATGATTAACACCAAAGCTAGAGCCAATAAAATCAGCGCCCTGCCCTGCCGCTAACTGCTGTATTTTTGCTAGAAAATGTAGGCCAATGCCTTGCTGCTGTATTTGTGGGTGCACTGCAATGCGCATAATTCGTAAATAGTTATAATCAAAGGCTTGTTCAAAGCCACAATGACTCAATAATGATTGAGGTAAAAAGTGACTACGTAAACGACGTTGTGAGCTTTTTATCGCCCTGACATCCGCCTCATCAACACCATTGTTTTTCCCTTCATTCATTAGTAAGGCAACCGCGATAACCTCTAACTGCGCACTATTTGTTGAAAAAAGACAAGCCAGTTGTACCTGTGGATTATCTAGTAACAACTGTAAATCGCTCGGCTTAGTTTGATAATGTGCAGTAACTAAAATAGCAAAAACTTGTTGCAACAAGCCCTCGTCATTAAGTAACTCTTTTGCGGTGATAACTTTAAACACTGAAAATTCTAGGTAATTGCACTTTTTATTAGCGCTATCAGCGGTATTTATTTTCAAGGGAGGTGTTAATACCGATAGTTCGGCATTTAATAAACAGCCATCAAAGACTAACCGCTCAAGCGGATCATCTTGTCGCCAGCGAATAGGCTGCTTAATATGTAAGCTTTTCCACTGTGGGCATAATCTAGCGAGAGTTTTTTGAAATTTCAAGGTAAAACCGCGCCCTGCCCCTTCATAACCGTGAACAGTACTAGCAAAAACCATGCGGTGGTTATAGGCAAGTAATTGCTCGAGTAGATATACTGGAATTGCAGCCGCTTCATCGACCAAAACAAGATTCACATTTACGGGTTGTTTCAATAGTTGATCGACAGGGACAAATACCAGACTAGCATTACCAAAAGTAAAAGTATTGCCTCGCTGTTCAGCTTTAGGCAAGCTATCACTTAGTTGCCTAAAGAAAACCGCTAAAGCTTGAATATCTGGCGCGGTAATAACAATTTGAAATACACTTTCTTCATTCGCTTGCAATAGCTGAGCACAGCTAATAGCTAAAGCCGACGATTTACCTCTGCCACGATCAGCAGTTAACACCAACGGTCTTTTTCTATGACCGGTAACGACCTTAACAATGGCTTGTACCGCACTGTACTGCTCGGCAGTAATGCAGCCTAATGGATAATTCTCGTGTACATCTTTATGTTCTGGCTCAACGAGGCATATGCTTGGTGGTGAAAGCTTAGCTTGTAATTCAGTGATAATAGTATGGCAAGGCATCACTTGAATTAATGCATAAAACCGTTTAAAAAACAGACTCTCTTGAGAATATTTATTGAGTTCTGTTAGCACTATAAAGAATAATCCGCCAGCTTTTAAGGTGCCTGATAATGCCGCAAAAGCATCAATAGTAAATTGGCTGTCGACAAAAATAATGACATCACTTTCACTGCCTAACTTATCTCGATAGCGCTTTTTCTGCACATTTGCAGGAAAGGTTGCACTATCTCCATATATTAAGCAGGTCGAATGAGGGGCAGATAAATTCGACTCTTCATGAGCACTACCTTGTAAAAACTCAGATACTACATCGATAGACCCTATTAATGACAGTGCCCATGTTTCACTGCCAGATAAAACAACTAAGCGACGTTCATTGTTTAATAAGGCTTGCTTAGCATAATCTTTAAGCCAATGAGTGAAGTGTTGGACTTGCATTGGTTTTTAACAGCCTAAAATAGCAAAGGAGAATAACATTAAGTTTATCAAGTATATTAAGACAAAAATATAAAAAACACCCTAGCTATTTCCAATATTTAACATCTATACTGGATAAAACCACAAATGAACTATGGTTATTTTACAAAGTTTGATCTACGTCAATATAAGCGAACTAACAAAGGATTAAAATCAGTCCTAAATATAGCTTAACTTAATCATAAACTTTCGAGAGCATTATGAATCAAGCAACATCTCCTGAACAACAAAAAAAGTATGAGCGAAATACATTTATTTTTTTAGCGGTATTTTTAGCGCCAATTTTATCGGTAATTATCGTTGCCGGTTTTGGCTTTGCTGTATGGTTCAGTCAACTAGCCTTCTTAGGCCCACCGATATCTTAATCACTTGTTTACTAATAAGACTAATACAGTGGAACGCTTAGCAGACCCATCAAAAAGACGTTTTTTTCGCGGTAGTGTTAAAACTAAGCAAGAGCTGCGCTTACCTTGGGTAATTAATGAAGCGGTATTTACCTCAGGCTGCACACAATGCCAAGACTGCATTAGCAGTTGTGAAAGTAACATTATTGTAAAAGGTGAAGATGGCTTTCCAAAGGTCGATTTTAGCTTAGGTGAATGTACCTTTTGTAATAAGTGTATCGAGACTTGTCAGCAACCACTTTTTTCGGGCACTTTCCCTTGTATTGAAAGTCATGAAGGTAGTTCTACAGAAGCTGCGGCTAAAGTTTCGATTAAAGAGAATACCTTAGATAAGAATAAAAAAGCTTGGCCAGTAACGTTAGAGATTAGTGATAAGTGTTTAGCTAAAAATAATATTTATTGTCAAAGTTGCCGTGATGAATGTGAAACAAGCGTAATTAAATTTAATTACCTTAACTCAAGCATTCCTCAACCGAGTTTAAATGACCTTGATTGTACGCAGTGTGGTGCATGTATTAAAAGCTGCCCACAAGATGCCCTAGCATTTACATTCGAACCAAACGCAAGCTGACTTAATTCAACTTAACGTAATTTAAGAATCAATATGACGAAAAACACTGAAGATACAACATCTGAATATCACGTAGCGAGCTTTGTAGCTTACCCTTTATTGGCGCAGTTGGATGAAGTGAAACAAGCTATTACAGATGTTGAAGGTAGTGAAATTCACGCGACTAGTGAAGAAGGTAAAATCGTTTTCACTATAGAAGGCAATAGTTATAGAGATATTGGCACAAAAATGGACATTATAAGAGTCCATAAAGGCATCATTAATTTATCACCAGTTTATCATCAAATCCTAGATGAGAGTACTGGTGACGATGTCGCCCCTTTATAGAAAAAATAATAATAATAAATAAACGTATTAAAGAAAAATTATTTAAATCAATCAAACATAACCATATTTTAAAACCGAATCAAAATAAGCAAAAGGAAGGTGACACGATGACAATTAATCGCCGAGAATTTATTAAAGCAAATGCAATAGCTGCTGCCGCGGCTGTCGCTGGGGTATCTGTGCCTGCAATAGCCTCAAACTTAATTACTAGTTCTGATATTACTAAATTAAAGTGGGATAAAGCTCCCTGCCGTTTTTGTGGTACCGGCTGCAGTGTTAATGTTGGTGTAATGGATGGCAAAGTTGTTGCTACCCATGGTGATATCAAATCACCGGTTAATAAAGGCCTTAACTGTGTTAAAGGTTACTTCCTTTCAAAAATCATGTACGGCAAAGATAGATTAACAACACCGCTACTTCGCATGACCAATGGCAAGTACGATAAAGAAGGTGAATTTGCTCCAGTCTCTTGGGATCAAGCTTTCAATGTGATGGCAGAAAAAGCTAAAGATACATTGAAAAAGGACGGACCAGAAGCACTTGGTATGTTTGGCTCTGGCCAATGGACAGTGCAAGAAGGTTATGCTGCAGTTAAGTTAATGAAAGCTGGCTTTCGTACTAACAATATTGACCCGAACGCTCGTCACTGTATGGCCTCTGCTGTGGGTGGTTTTATGCGTACATTTGGCATCGATGAACCTATGGGTTGTTACGATGATTTAGAAGCTGCTGATGCCTTTGTATTATGGGGCTCTAACATGGCTGAAATGCATCCTATTTTATGGACGCGTTTAACCGATCGTCGTTTGAGTTCTCCCCATGTAAAAGTAGCTGTATTATCAACTTTTGAGCATAGAAGTTTTGATTTAGCCGATAATGGCATGATTTTCACTCCGCAAACTGATTTAGCAATATTAAATTACATTGCTAACTACATCATTAAAACCGATCGTGTTAATAAAGATTTTGTTAGCAAACACACTAACTTTAGATTGGGTGAAACGGATATTGGTTATGGTTTACGTCCAGAACATCCATTAGAGCAAGCAGCTAAGAACAATGGCAAAACTGCCGGTAGCTCAACACCGATAGATTTTGATGAATATGCGAAGTTTGTTAGCACTTATACCGTTGAATACGTTTCTAAGCTATCAGGTGTACCTGAGCATAAATTAGAAGCATTGGCTGAGTTATATGCGGATCCAAAAATTAAAGTAACCTCTTTTTGGACCATGGGTTTTAATCAGCATACACGTGGTGTTTGGGCCAACAACCTTGTTTATAACATCCATTTATTAACAGGTAAAATCTCAACGCCGGGTAACAGTCCATTCTCATTAACGGGGCAACCTTCTGCTTGTGGTACTGCACGTGAAGTAGGTACTTTCTCACATCGTTTACCAGCAGATATGGTCGTTAATAACCCTAAACATAGAGCTATTGCTGAGAAAATTTGGGACCTACCGGAAGGTACTGTTCCGCCAAAACCGGGTTACCATGCAGCATTACAAAATCGCATGTTAAAAGATGGGAAATTAAACTTTTATTGGGTGCAATGTAATAATAACATGCAAGCCGCAGCCAATATTAATGAAGAAGGTTATCCAGGTTACCGTAATCCTAAAAACTTTATTATTGTGTCTGACCCATACCCAACAGTTACCGCACAAGCCGCTGACTTAATTTTACCAACAGCAATGTGGGTAGAAAAAGAAGGTGTTTATGGTAATGCTGAACGTCGTACTCAATCTTGGTATCAAATGGTTGAAGCACCGACAGGCGCTAAATCAGATTTATGGCAACTCGTTGAATTCTCTAAACGCTTTAAAGTTGAAGACGTTTGGCCAGAAGAACTGATAGCCAAAAAACCCGAGGTACGCGGTAAAACGTTATATGACGTGCTTTATAAAGATTCGTCTGTTGGTAAGTTCTCCATTGATGAAGTGCCTGAAGATCGTTTAAATGATGACGCTCGTGATTTTGGTTTTTATATTCAGAAAGGCTTATTTGAAGAATATGCAACTTTTGGTCGTGGACATGCCCATGATTTAGCTCCGTATGATACCTACCACAAAGAGCGTGGTTTACGCTGGCCGGTAGTTAATGGCAAAGAAACGAAATGGCGCTTTAAAGAAGGATCAGATCCTTACGTTAAATCGGGTAGTGGCTGGGATTTTTATGGTCACAAAGACGGTCGTGCGAGAATTTTTGCACTCCCTTATGAGCCGGCAGCAGAATCACCTGATGAAGAGTACGACTTATGGTTATCAACTGGTCGTGTATTAGAGCATTGGCATTCAGGCTCTATGACTCAACGTGTTCCTGAGTTATATAAAGCCATGCCAGATGCTTTAGTATATATGCATCCAGATGACGCTAAAAAACGTGGTATGCGTCGCGGCGATTTAGTGAAACTCATTTCTCGTCGCGGTGAAGTACAAACACGCGTAGAAACTCGTGGCCGTAACAAGCCACCAATTGGCTTAGTGTTTATGCCATGGTTTGATGCTAGTCGTTTAGTAAACAAAGTCACTTTAGATGCCACTGATCCGCTGTCAAAACAAACGGATTTTAAAAAGTGTGCTATCAAAATTGTTAAAGTTTAGGAGAGTGATATGAAAAATTTAAACCTAGCATCAATCGCCGGCTTAATGGCAATAGTTTTATCACCAGTATTTACGTCTTTTACCGTTACCGCAGCCGATAAAGCAGAAATAAATACGGTCGCAACGTTACGCGACCATACAAAAATTAATACGCAAAAAGAACCAAACCCTATCCCGAAAGTGGTTAACAAGGATATCAAAAAAGCACGTAATTATCCGATGCAGCCGCCAGTGATACCGCATACTATCCGTAGTTATGAGGTAAACAGATATAACAATAAATGTATGTCATGTCATTCTCGTCAACGTACAGAGAAATCACAAGCACCTATGGTAAGTGTGACTCACTTTATGAATCGTGATGGTAATTTTTTAGCCGAAATTTCACCGCGTCGTTATTTTTGTAACCAGTGTCATGTTACCCAACTTGATACAAAACCTTTAGTTGAAAACACCTTCACTGATATGCATAGCTTAATGAAACAAAAAACAGCTAACACTAAAGAGCATTAGGAGCAGCCATGAAAAATATATTAATAATTGGCTGGAAAACACTCACTAAACCGAGTGGTTATTACAGCCTAGGTGCATTGGTTATCGGTGGTTTTATTGCTGGTATTATTTTCTGGGGTGGTTTTAACACGGCTCTGGAAGTGACCAATACCGAAGCGTTTTGTATTTCCTGTCATGAAATGGAAAACAATGTTTATGAAGAGTTAAAAACTACCATTCACTTTACTAACCGCTCTGGTGTGCGTGCAACCTGTCCTGATTGTCATGTGCCACATAACTGGACCAGTAAAATAGCGCGTAAAATGCAGGCATCTAAAGAGGTTTGGGGCGCTCTTTTCGGTACCATCAATACTCGAGAGAAGTTTTTAGTGCATCGTAAACGTTTAGCACAAAATGAGTGGAATCGCTTAAAGGCTAATGACTCTTTGGAGTGTCGTAACTGTCATAACTTCGATTACATGGACTTTACTGAGCAAAGTGAACGTGCTTCTTATCAACATTCTACCGCATTAGCCAGTGGTGAAAAAACCTGTATTGATTGTCATAAGGGGATTGCTCATCAATTACCTGACATGAAAGGCGTAGAAGGTTGGTAAATAACTTTACTGGCAATAGTCTAAAATAATGAAAACCAGTGCTAGCCACTGGTTTTTTTTATTGCCCACACTTAACAGTTTCTAACTTTAATAAACCTTTCAAACCACATTATGAAATATTCATTCAATATTAGTTTACTTCCCTAAGTCTATATAAACTGTAAACACAAAGAGTTAACTAGTTATTATTATTGATTTTATAGCCAGTAAATTTTAAAAGTCATGTAATGCGATCTGTATTTTATTTTTTGTTTTTTTTTGTAAAGTGACATTGAAAATTGCACTTTTCTTACCTATGTTAAGCAATATACTTTGAAATACCTTCTCAATTTTCAAAAAAGGTTGGACCCATGGTAAGCGATATTAACGATAATTTATTTGAAGATTCAAGTGATATTAACTCAACTGAACATGCTGATAACATGAGTCTGAAGGGAGTTTCTTTAGCTGAAAAAAAAGCCCAAGAGCAAGCACAAAAAAACCTTTTAGCGCGCAAGCGTATTGATGAATTACAGGAAAAGAGGCGCCTCAAAGACTTACTTGATGATAGTGAGGATTGGTAAGCAATGACAAATTATGCTTCATATTTATATAACTTGGATTTAAGCAAATATAAGCTAGCTATAACCTTGCAATAACATCATTTAAGCATAAAATAACCGCACTATTTCATACTCACTCACTTTTAAATATTATGACGTTATTTGAAAAACTTCGTTGTCTGTTCACTTTTGGTCAAGGCGTCGCTTTACCACTCCCTGAAATATCCACCGACACCACTCCTAAGCAATTATTTGAACAATGGTTTAATGATGCCAATAAATCGGGCATATTACTGCCTGAAGCTATGTCTGTTAGCAGTTGTAGTTCGGATGGTCAGCCAAGCTCACGTATGGTATTACTTAAAGGGTACGATGATGAAGGTTTTGTTTTTTTTACCAACTACGCCAGTCGTAAAAGTAATGAGCTGATTGAAAATAATAAGGTGGCCTTATTGTTTCATTGGAACGTTTTGCAACGACAAATTCGCATTGAGGGTACGGTAGAAAAAATATCAGCGAAAGAGTCTGCTGATTACTTTCATAGCAGAGACAGAGGTAGTCAAGTCGGTGCTTGGGCGTCTAAGCAGAGTCAAAAGCTAAAACATGATGATGAGCTAAAAGAACGAATGAGCCACTACCAGGATAAGTTCGCCGAAGGTGAAGTTCCCCTCCCTGAATTTTGGGGCGGCTGGCGCGTTAAACCGCACGCGATTGAATTTTGGCAAGGTCGAGCCAATCGTTTACATGATAGAATATGCTTTGAAAAACAAAACGAACAGTGGGCACAACATAAGTTACACCCTTAAGAAAAATAAACTTGGGGAAAGAATTCGTTTCCCCAAACCTTATGACGATATGCTAAGACTTAGGTGTTGGAATCACACTAGGTTTTTGGCATTGTGGTTTATTACCCGTTTGATAATATTTCATCGACACAGGTAAATGCTCTGTTAATTGTTTTATACGTGTTTGGTTAGATGGATGGGTTGACATAAATTCAGCAGGAGCATCTTTACTAAGTTTCGCCATATTTTGCCAAAGCTTAATGCTGGCACTCGGTTCAAAACCGGAGCGAGCCATAAGGTCTTGACCAACAATATCAGCTTCACTTTCATGAGCGCGGCCATAAGGCATAATTACCCCATATTGCAGCCCTAAACCTAGCCCTGCCATCCACATACCTTTATTTTCTACATCAGCCATACCAACAGCAACAGTTGCCGCCGACATACCCATACTTTGCAACTTATTAGCAGATAGACGTTCATTTGAGTGATGCTCGATGACATGACCAACTTCATGGCCAATAATAGCACCTAACTGATCTTGGTTTTCAGTAACATTTAAAATACCCGTATAAACGCCTATTTTACCACCGGGTAAAGCAAAAGCATTTACTTGCGCTGAATCGAAAATTACAACTTCCCAATCACCTTTATGCACAGATTTCGCTACATTTTGGGTTATGGCGCTGGCAACACATTGTACAAAGTCGTTAGTTGCTCTGTCTGTGCTAATAGGTGTTTGCTTTTTCATATCTTCAAATGAAGCGGCGCCCATTTTATCGAGCTCTGACTCTGAAAATAACATCACTTGTTTGCGACCTGTGCTTGAACTTGTACAAGCGGTAAGCGCTATTATTGCGCTGAGCATAATGAGAGGAAGTTTCATGGCTAACTTAGTTAATCCTTAAATTGTAAGTAGTACTATTTTATGACGATGCGTAGAGATTTACTAGTCTGTAATGTTTTAAACTTGTCTTCGCAATAAAACAAAAAACCGAGCAAAGCTCGGTATTTTAATAATTTCACAGGCTATTTTACTCGGAGAACTTAACCACCAACTAGGGCTAATAACACACCCGCAGCAACAGCTGAGCCAAGCACACCCGCAACATTGGGTCCCATGGCATGCATTAGTAAGAAGTTATGTGGATTAGCTTCTAAACCAACCTTATTGGCTACCCTCGCAGCCATAGGTACTGCAGAAACACCTGCTGCGCCAATTAATGGATTAATAGGGTCTTTAGAGAACTTATTCATCGTTTTAGCCATGATAACCCCTGATGCAGTACCAATAGAGAAGGCGACTGCACCTAGCGCAAGAATGCCCAATGTTTCAACATTCAAAAATGCTTCAGCACTTAATTTTGAACCTACACCTAGACCTAAAAAGATAGTGGTAATATTAATCAGCTCATTTTGCGCAGTGGAACTTAAGCGATCAACAACACCCGACTCTCGCATTAAGTTTCCTAAACAAAACATACCCACTAATGGTGTTGCTGCTGGTAAAAAGAAGATAGTCATCATTAGAACACCTAATGGAAAAATAATTTTTTCAATTTTAGTTACAGGGCGTAACTGCGCCATTTCAATTTTGCGTTCATCTTCAGTGGTTAATGCTCGCATAATGGGTGGTTGAATGATTGGTACCAACGCCATGTATGAATATGCGGCAACAGCAATAGCGCCTAGTAATTCAGGTGCTAATTTTGAGGCTAGAAATATAGCCGTTGGACCATCTGCGCCACCAATAATGGCAATAGCAGAAGCATCTTTTAAGGTAAATTCAATACCAGGAACGTAATTTAAGGCAATTGCGCCAAACAGAGTTGCAAAAATACCAAACTGGGCTGCCGCACCTAAAAGCAAGGTTTTAGGATTTGCAATTAACGCGCCAAAGTCGGTCATAGCACCAACACCCATGAAGATAATGAGTGGGAAAATTCCCGTATCAATGCCTGCATAGTAAATATAATGCAATAAACCACCTACTTCAGAGAAACCAGCAACAGGAATATTTGTTAATATTGAACCAAAGCCCATTGGCAATAATAATAACGGTTCAAAGTTTCGGGCTATAGCAAGATAGAGTAAACCACAGCCTACCAACATCATCACGACTTGCCCTAGCTCAAAGTTCGCTAAGCCAGTTGACAGCCATAATTTATTTAATGAATCCATGAGAGTTCCTATGAAAAGCTAAGTAAGGCATCACCAACGGCAACAGAGTCACCCTCTTTGGTAAATAACGATACAATTTCGCCGGCAGTAACTGCTCGAATCTCAGTTTCCATTTTCATTGCTTCCATGATGATAACGACTTCCCCCGCTTCCACATGGTCGCCTTCATTAACCATGACTTTAAAGATATTACCCGCTAATGGTGCATTTAACGTTTCTTCAGCTGAAATTGAAGCGGATTGCTTCATAGCGTCATCACCTGCTGGGTGTGTTATTTCATCGATAGAACCACCCGGTGCAACAACAACATTGTAAACTTTGCCATCAACACTGACCGCATAGTTTTCAGGTGCAGTTGAGATACTTGCTTCACTGACTACCTTACTTGCTTTATTTACTTTGGTTGGAATTGGTTCAAATGCCGCGGGATTGTTTCTATTTTCTAAGAACTTCAAGCCAATTTGAGGGAATAAGGCATAAGTTAATACATCATCAATGCTTTCATCGGCTAGCTTGATATTTTTTTCTTTCGCCAACACTTGTAGTTCTTCTGTAAGCTTATCGACCTCTGGATCTAACAAGTCAGCAGGACGACAGGTAATGACTTCTTTGCCATCTAACACACGTGCTTGTAGTTCTGCATCAACAGGGGCTGCTGTAGCGCCGTACTCGCCTTTTAATACACCTGCGGTCTCTTTCGTTATAGATTTATAACGCTCACCCGTAAGGATGTTGAGCACAGCCTGAGTACCAACAATTTGTGATGTTGGTGTTACCAAAGGAATGTAGCCTAAATCTTTGCGCACTTTAGGGATCTCAGTTAACACTTCATCAAATTTGTCTGCTGCACCCTGCTCTTTTAATTGGTTTTCCATGTTAGTTAACATACCGCCTGGCACTTGTGCCGTTAAGATACGAGCATCAACACCTTTCAAACTGCCTTCAAATTCTGCATATTTCTCTCTAACATCACGAAAATATGCGGCAACTTCTGCCATTTTTTCAATATTAAGGCCTGAATCCCTTGGACCACCTTCAACAATAGCAGCAATGGTTTCAGTTGGTGAATGGCCGTATGTCATACTCATTGATGAAATCGAAGTATCGATAACATCAATATCGCTATCAATGGCTTTCATTTGCGTAGCAACACTTAAGCCCGTTGTAGCATGACAGTGTAAAGCGATAGGCAAAGACACTGTTTCTTTTAATTTACCAATCAATTCAGCTGCATCGTATGGTTTTAACAAACCTGACATATCTTTAATACACAATGAGTGTGCGCCCATATCCTCAATTTGCTTGGCCATAGTTAACCAACCTTCAAGAGTATGTACCGGACTCTCGGTATAGCTCAAAGTTCCCTGTGCATGAGCACCCACCTTAACGGCGGCTTTAATTGAAGTTTGTAAATTACGGACATCGTTCATTGCATCAAAAATACGAAAAACATCAACACCGTTAATATGAGCGCGTTCAACAAATTTTTCTACAACATCATCCGCATAATGGCGATAACCGAGAATATTTTGACCACGAAATAACATTTGCTGCTTAGTGTTAGGCATAGCCTTTTTAAGCGCGCGAATTCGCTCCCAAGGATCTTCACCTAGGTAACGAATACATGAATCAAACGTAGCACCACCCCAAGACTCAATTGACCAGTAGCCAACTTCATCTAGCGTTGCCGCAATAGGCAACATATCTTCTAAACGCAACCTAGTGGCTAAAATTGATTGATGTCCATCTCTTAAGACAACTTCGGTGATACCTAATGGCTTACTCATGTTTACGCCCTTTTATCTAACTTTTAATTGTAATGTGAAGAAGTGTTATAATTGCAGTCAAGGCTATTTATCTTGACCATGCTGTGTGCGATAACGTTTGACGGCGCCGCTAATAGCCGCAACGACTGCCGGCGATATATCGCCGTGAGGTTTATTATGGCTCTTACTTTTTCTATTAGTACGAGATGGCGGTGCTACAATAGGATCTGGAAACTTGATAGCAAGTTTTGCCAGTACGGTATTAATAAAAATAATTAATATACTTAAAAATACAAATACAAAAACCATTCCCGCTAACATTAGAGTGCCAGCCTCTAAAAACTGCTGCTGCATATTGTCCATTATTTATTCTCGTTCAAATTCACTGTAACTTCTTGTAATTAGAATAATCACTCCAATAGCTACTTTGCAAACAATTTTATCTAGTTTCATAAAAATAATCATACGTCAACCCCAAAAACAGCATATATGCACTACAACAGAAGAAATATACACATCATTTTGCATACTTTAAATATTGTATACATTATCAAAACCATGAATGTAGGGTATCATAAAAAGATTAATTGAGATGATATACAATATACCGATATATCAGAATCATTCATAATGTGGAATATAAATACGAAGAGACTAGTAGTCAAACTAATAAACCGTATTTTAAAACAGCAATAAACATATAAGAATGACTCGTTTTTTATGCCAAATAGTACAGAATTCGACCAACCCCCTTCACAATTTCACTTACTCAACCTAATATACTTTGATAGATTTTATTGGAAGGGCTTTCTGAGAACAAGCTGCAATAGTTGAGATTATAAAGAGTGCAATAACTATCAGAGTCGGCTTACTATTAAACATAAGCATATTCAGCTTATCTCATAATTAGCACATTCATCACACATTAAATTTGAATTCACCTATGTAATTTTAAATTCAACTATCTTTCAGGCGTAAATTGGTGGGCGCGGCAGACATGTGCCTATAAGAGAAATCTGCGACCGCACAGTGAACCATCGTAGCCAACTTCCTAGATAGATAAGTCTATCCAGCTGAGCAAAGTATTCATTACACAAAAGAGGTCTTCTGGTTATTTCAGGCATAACAAACCTAGCAGAAGCTAGGTTTGTTTATATCTACGTGAAGTATAAAAATGTTGGCCGCGAAAGACAGCTACCTACAAGAGAAAGAGAAATCTGCGATCGCAGAGTGAATCGTCGTAGCCAACATGCTAGATAGATAAGTCAATCTAGCTGAGTAATGCCCACAGCGTGAAAGGGCTATTCAACTTATTTCAGGCATAAAAAAACCTAGCGGATGCTAGGTTGCTTTATATCTACGTGAAGTAGAAAAATGGTGGGCGCGGCAGGAGTCGAACCTGCGACCGCCTGGTTCGTAGCCAGGTACTCTATCCAGCTGAGCTACGCGCCCTTAATTCAAGTTATATTTTATATCGTTACTTAGTCGATATACGAACGTTGCTCGTAGCCTTCAGATTATACAATCTATCTAGCTGAACTACCCGCCCAAAGTATAAAATTTTATCCAGCTTTAACAATAGCTGCTCTTCATTATTTAATCACTTGAAGAAAGTGGTGGGCGCGGCAGGAGTCGAACCTGCGACCGCCTGGTTCGTAGCCAGGTACTCTATCCAGCTGAGCTACGCGCCC
>NZ_JQEC01000045.1 GCF_000764185.1 Colwellia psychrerythraea | reverse complement strand
CCGCCAAGTAAATGCTTTTTTGAGTTTAATAATCTCAATTGGCAGTTTATTCCTTATCCGGCATTGATGTTATTAGCATTGCGTAAAGTGCGTGGTATTGATACACCAGATATAGAACACCCTGCTTTTGGCAAACTTACTGATATCCGACTTGTTGATGGGGAGGATGTGCATGATGACGTTTTTGAGAAATTAACTGCCAAGCTTAAACAACAAGGTTTCGACATGAGCACCATTTATAGTTAAAGCAATTAACTAGAAAGCAATTAACTAGGACAGTCGCTTAAATTTACTAATACAAATCATGCTGATAAAAAACTGCAAAGCTATTTTGTTGATAACTTTAATAACCAGGGTATTGAGGCCACTTTGGCTGTTGAAAATACCAACTTAGCCGTACCTGGTATGTGTTGTGGCTGTAGTATTACTACCTCTAATTTTGCCAACCAGCTACCGAACGCCACTATTACTATGTACCATAGTGCCTTTGGCTCTAGGGGAGATTAAACCGTGCAACATCATTCATTAATACAACAACTGGCATTTGGTCGCGACCTGAGCCAGTCAACTCATCAAGGTTATAGCCTTGATGAGTTGACTATCTTAAAACAAGAATTATTTTTTTATGAGCCGTTATTTACCTTTTTATCTGTGATGGGTAAAAACCATGGCGGCTTGCTCGATAACCCAAATTTCCTAGTCTATAGGCCAGAGTTAGATTTTTTTAAGTTAAAAAAAGTTAGGGATTCCCTTTTTGAAAAACAGGATCTAGATGGAAAACGAGAAGCTTGTTTTTTGTTGGAGGCAAATAAAGGTATTTACTATATTCTTATGTACTTTGGTTCTAAGATTGGGGAAAAAAACATTGATGCCAAAGTATGTATTTATAATGAACATGACCATAGCTTTAAAGTCACCGAATGGGACCTTTATGATTATTTAACTGAGCGGTGTATCAGCGATAAAAGTAAGCTCAGCGAGCCACAAACAGGGCGATTGATGGCAAACCCCACTGTGCCCTTTATCCCTCCACTTACTGCTAATGAAATAGCGAAAATAAAACAACGCTTTTTATCGCAAATAGTACAGGGTGCTTACCCCATAGAAAATTTGGCGGTGGTAGGCTATAGCGAGCATGAAATTTCCATACTCGAAGCCGCTTATGACTTTGATGCTCAGGGTGACTTGCGCGATTTTTTAAGAGTAATTGGCCGTGATCATGGTGGCATGTGTTATGACAGAGCATATATGGATACAATTTTAAATCAACTTTTGTCCCGTGATTATTGTAGAGATAATTTATTAGATTTTGAAGGTGAGCATCTCCTTGATGGAGCATTTGTTTTATTTGCAATTGATACAGATTATTATTTTTTACCTACTCGCAGTAATGACCAAAATACAATATATTGTGCTAGTGAAAATAATGAAAAAGTTAAATCAACAGACCAAACCCTCATTGAAGATTTACAAGCTCAGTTTAATTTAAGACTAAAAAACGGCTTAGTGCAGCATCATAAAGCAAAACAAATTCGTCGAATTTTTTAAGTTTTAATAAGCAATGATAATTAAACAACGAGTTTTTGAATAAAAGAGACCAGAGCCGTTTAACAGCTTAAATAGGTTAACATAAGGCAGGGTTAAATTTTTATAGTACAGGAATAGTATGCAGAGACGATCATTAATAGTGTGTGTGTTATTAGCCTTATGTACTGGCTGTTCGGCTGTCTCTTATCAATCTGCGGGTTTACGGGGCGGGTATAGCGAAAGGTTGCTATCTGAGCATAGTTATCGCGTACGATACTCCGGCAACGGCTCGGTAACTCTCGAGCAAGCAATAGATTTTGTTATGCTGCGCGGGGCTATTCTTGCCAAAAATAATGGTGCAAAGGTGTTTACTAGCTCCGACTTTAAAACCAAGGTGAGTAAAGTCGATTTAGGCACACCTGGTGTCTATGCTTATAAGCCTATGGTTTATGTTACTGTGAGTTTAGCTTCAGAATACGATCCAAAACGTATGGCAAGCTGCGCTCGCTTTAGCTTGATATTTCAACTTTCTGAAGCAGCCAAGAAAACCGTTGAGCATGCTCACACCACGGATAGCTGTATTGAAGAGATTAGAAAAAAATATAAGTTAACCGACCAGCAAATAGCAGATAAAAAACTGTAACTTTGTTTGCCAAGGTAACGTGTTGCCGCCATTATTTTTTTAGTCGGGGAATGGCTTATCTAACTTTTTCCTATTCATCATTGCCTATTCACCATTAATAGTCGCCACAATCGTGCGGCTACTGGCATGGTTCCTATGTTCTCCTAAATATATTCCCTGCCAAACGCCTATATTTAATTGGCCATTACTAATGGGTAAACTCAAGCTGTTGCCTAATAAACTGGCTTTAATGTGCGCAGGCATATCATCATCACCTTCATAGATGTGTTGGTAATATGGCGCACGTTCAGGGACAAAATGATTAAAGTGTGCTTCCATATCGCTGCGCACTGTCGGGTCGGCATTTTCATTCAGGGTAATTGAAGCTGAGCTATGTTTAATAAAAAGATGCAGGATGCCACAGCTAATTTTATCTACCTTAGGCAGTTGCCTCAGTATTTCATCGGTGATTAAATGAAAGCCACGTTTTCTTGCTCGCAAAGTTATTTCAGTTTGATGCCACATGGCTTACCTCATTAATCGATTGTGATGAGTTTAACTCAAGTCAGTATACAAGTTGGCGAATTCTTTAATAGCTTCAGGCAGTAACTTTTCTATCATATCTATTTGGCTACTATTTTTATCATAACGAGCATAAAGCTTTTTATGAATACCTTTTTCGCCTAAACGTTTACAGTGAAATAGTGATTGTTTGGTGGTACTTGTTACTAACCAATCAGGCAAAGTAGCCACGCCCATATTAGCTGAAACCATCTGCAACATAACATGACTGCTGGTTACTTTTTTTATTTTACTCGGTTTGCATTTTGCTGGCGTTAAAAATAACTTAAAGATATCTAACTGCTCGGGTGGCAAGGGGTAGGTGAGCAAGGTGAATTGCTTAAAATGTTCGGGCAGTAAATAAGGTACAGAGTTGTTTTTCTCTTGGTAATAAGGCTCTTTATTTGCCTGTGTTGTATTAGTCGAAGTTGTATTAGCCAGTGTATCAGTCAGTGTTTTAGCAGATAGAACAGCCATGACTTCAAACTGGCCAATTTCTTGGTAAATTATATTTTCTTCCGATAATTTCTCATCGGTAAAAAGAATGTCTACAGGTTGTTCATTATTACTTTTTAGCTTGTTAACCTCGAATGACTCATCTATAAATTCCAGTTCTACGTCACTGTTTTGCTGTGAAAAATGGCTGGTTACTGGTAATAACCACTGAAAACATGCATGACATGCAATAGCTATCTTTAATGAGCTTGTTGTTAAATACGGGGATTTCAAGGCGCTATTCGTTGCCCTAATCTTGGGTAATATATCTTCGCCCAAATTGAGCAATAACCTGCCTGCTTCAGTAAATTCTAGCGGAGAGGTATTTCGAATAAATAATGGTGTATTTAATCTTTGCTCTAAATCTTTTATTTGATGCGACAAAGCCGATTGGCTACTAAATAACTGTTCAGCAGCTTTACGAATATTTCCTGTATTGGCGAGGGTTGTCAGCGTTTTTAGGTGTTTAATTTCGAACATTATGAATTTATTTCAACTCCCTGTTGAATTATTTGCGCTTGTCTTAAATGTTACTTTTATAGAGTATAACCATTCAAACGTCTAGACGTCCATATGTTTTTTCATGAAAGTGAATAGTAAGGAAACCTAGCCAGTTAACAGAATTTTTACCCTTTTATTAGCAAATCAAATAAACATATTGGAGCAGTCATGCAAATTCATAATCTAGGTTTTCCCCGTATTGGCGCAAAGCGTGAACTAAAATTTTCTTTAGAAAAATACTGGCGTGGTGAGCTATCACAAGCTGATTTTCTAACTGAGTGTCAGCAGCGTCGTCAGCAAAACTGGCAGATTCAGCAAGAGGCAGGAGTAGAGTGGTTACCTGTGGGGGATTTTGCTCATTACGACAATGTATTAAATACCACGTTATTATTAGGTTTAGCACCAGAGCGCTTCACTAGCCATACCGCGAATGAAAAGCCTACTCATGCTAGCAACGAAGAGCATAATGATTTAGATCTTGAGTTTCGTATCGGCCGAGGTCAAGCGCCAACCGGCTGTCAATGTGCTGCCAGCGATATGACTAAGTGGTTTAATACCAATTATCATTATATTGTGCCAGAACTAAGTGCTGAATTATTAGCTAAAGATACTGTAGTTAATACTGATAACTTACTTGCCCATTTTAATGAAGCACAAGCCATTACTGATAACCGTAAAGCGGTATTACTTGGGCCAATTACTTACCTGTATTTAAGTGTGACGGGCAATGAAGATAAATTAGCGCTTTTACCCAAACTATTAACACGTTATCAGGCGGTATTAACACAGTTATCAGCTGCTGGCATACAGTGGCTACAGCTTGATGAGCCAGTATTAGGGCTAGAGTTAGATAACGAATGGCAACAAGCTTTTACCCAAGCATATCAAACCCTTAATAAGGGTAAACTGAAAGTCTTATTAACCAGCTACTTTGCTTCCATTGATCATCATATCAATTTAATTAAAGGTTTAAATTTTGATGGGCTACATATAGACACTATTGCAGAGCATAGTGATGTGGTGGGTATAATTGAACGTTTACCTAACGACTGGGTTATTTCATTAGGTGTTATTAACGGTCGAAATGTTTGGAAAACAGATTTAGTCTCGGTTTATAAAAAACTAGCGCCTTTATATAAAACCTTAGGTGATCGTTTATGGATTGCACCTTCTTGTTCATTATTACATTCGCCAGTGGATTTAGAGCAAGAAAGTAAACTCGATAGCGAATTTAAATCTTGGTTAGCCTTTGCTAAGCAAAAGTGCCAAGAATTGAGCTTGCTTAAAAATGCCTTGGTTAATAAAAATAGTGATGGAATAACCATATACTCAAACCCTGCTGTAGCGCGTAGTGTTTCGAAACGCATTAACAACAAGGAAGTACAGCAACGTGTTAGTGCCTTAATACCAACAGACTTTGCGCGTAAAGAGAGTTTTGAAGTGCGTAAAATAGCCCAACAAGCAGAATTAAATTTACCACTTTTACCAACCACTACTATCGGCTCTTTCCCTCAAACGGGTGATATTCGTGATACCCGTGCTAAGTGGCGCCGTAGTGAAATAACCGATGAGCAATACACCAGCCTTATCCAAGACGAAATTCGTGACACTATTACTCGCCAAGAAGAGATAGGTTTAGATGTATTGGTACATGGTGAAGCTGAACGTAACGACATGGTTGAGTATTTTGGTGAGCTACTTGATGGTGTCGCTTTTACTCAGTTTGCTTGGGTGCAAAGTTATGGTTCACGCTGCGTTAAGCCGCCAATTATTTTTGGTGATATCAGCCGTAAAAAGCCAATGACCGTTGAATGGACTAATTTTGCCCAGTCGTTAACAGCTAAGCCGGTTAAAGCCATGTTAACAGGGCCTATCACTATTTTGTGTTGGTCGTTTGTGCGTGATGATTTATCGCGTGCACAGGTAGCAAAGCAGATTGCCTTGGCGATAAGTGATGAAGTTGTGGATTTAATTGCTAGCGGTACACAAATCATTCAAATAGATGAGCCAGCTATACGTGAAGGCATGCCTGTTAAGAAAAGCCAATGGCAAACATACCTTGATTGGGCAACGGCATCATTTTGTTTGTCGGCAGCTAAAGCGCCAGCAGCAACACAAATTCACAGCCATATGTGTTATTCAGAATTCAACGATATATTGCCCGCTATTGTTGCCCTTGATGCTGATGTATTAACGATTGAGACATCACGTTCAAATATGTCACTACTTGATGCCTTTGATGAACAAGCCTACCCAAATGATTTAGGGCCAGGTGTTTATGATATTCATACACCAAATGTTCCAGAGGTAGATTGGATGGTTAATTTAATTGGCAAAGCACAAAAGCATATTCCTGTAGAACGTTTATGGGTAAATCCAGACTGTGGTTTAAAAACACGTGGCTGGACAGAGACTAAGCTTGCTCTTGAGAATATGGTTAATGCGGCTAAGCAATTACGTAAAGAATACCAAGCCTAGTTTTACTTGGTTTATGATTAACTGAGTTTGTTCGACTGAACGATAAAAGCCCGCTAGTGATTAACTAGAGGGCTCTATTTTATTGCTTATCTTCAGACTAAATGTTTTAAACATTTTGTAGGAAAAATTAATCTTGTTCGTGTAACCAAGCAGCATGCTTAGGTGCGCGTTTGGTAACAGACCACTCTTCAACCATGTCGTGTGCTACTCTGTTGAGTTCTTTGTATTGCTCTGGCGTTCCAATATCAGTGGCTAGCTCTAGACGGTGACCATTTGGATCAAAGAAATATATAGATTTAAATACACCATGATTAACGGGGCCTAAAACGTCAACACCTTTACTTTCCAATTCTTCTTTTGCAGAGACTAGTTCATCAAAACTGGCAACTCTTAAAGCAATATGCTGAACCCAAGCTGGAGTATTTTGATCTCTGTCCATAGCTGGGGAATTGGGTAGCTCAAAAAAGGCTAAAACATTTTCATTACCCGCATCTAGAAAAATGTGCATATAAGGGTCAGGTGCTTTAGTGGAAGGTACTTCATTTTCTGCAATAGCGAGTACTAAGCCCATGTTTAACTTGTCTTGGTACCAATTAGTGGTTTCTTTGGCATCTTTGCAGCGATAGGCGACGTGATGAATTTTTTCAACATTAATCATGAATCGGACTTTATTAAAATAGGTTATGGGGTAATTTTAATCATAAAGTATCCGCTTAGGCTAATTTTAGCTTCATTTAGTAAAACAGCAGACGTCAGCGGGAGTTGACGGCTGTAATAAATTACTTACAGCCGGAGACATTAATGTTTATATTTGTTAAGCAAGAATAACTGTTTTATCACCATTTAGACAAACCCGCTGTTCAGCGTGAATTCTTACTGCATGGCAGAGTGCAGTAGCTTCTAAGTCATGACCCATATGTACCATTTGTTCTATGGTAAAAGTATGGTTAATAGGTTTTACTTCTTGAGCGATGATAGGCCCTTCATCAAGGTTAGCAGTAACATAATGCGCGGTAGCGCCAATGACTTTAACACCACGAGCATGGGCTTGATGATAAGGGCGTGCGCCTTTAAAACTGGGTAAAAATGAATGATGGATGTTAATGGCTTTACCGTGTAATTTTTGACATAAATCATCGGACAATATTTGCATATAGCGGGCTAAGACTAATAAGTCGATCTTAAGCTCTGTCATTAAATCATTAATTTTAGCTTCTTGTTTGGTCTTAGTGTCGGCATTAACGGGCAAGTAATAAAATGGAATATTATGCCACTCACTTAAAGCCTGGCAGTCTTGATGGTTTGAGACAACACCAACAACATTAATGGGCAAGACCCCAGACTTCCACTTAGTTAATAGTGATACTAAGCAGTGATCGTCTTTTGAAACGGCGATCAAGATATTTGGCACATCTTCTTTTTTTCGTAATTGATATTGCATAGCCAGCGGTTTGGCTAACGCATTTAATGCTTCAACAAACTCACTACTGGAGACCGTTAAGTTGCGGTCATCAAAAGCAATACGTGAAAAGAAGGTTTCACTGTAAGGGTCACTGTATTGTGAGGTTTCGGTAATAAAAGCGCCGTGTGAAAATAGGCTTTGCGATACTTTGGCTAGCACGCCTGAATTATCAGGGCATTGCCAAGTTAAAATATATTGAGTGGCTAAAGACATAACGAGCTAATTCTTAATGAGTATTGTAGCCATCATTAGATATTTTACGTTGTAATGCTAGTGTTTTAATAGCTCGTCTAGCTATAGCTTATAGAATGAATACCATTTGGATTAATTTAGGTTACAGTATTTATTTTAAAATAAGCAACGAGGTTATTGGATTTTTAGGTTATAGAAAATGATCACTTAGTTAGTGCAATTGCTATAGTAGCCAGCTAAGTGACTGAATCTGTCGAACTAGTTTAAATCATCTGATTCAAATGAATTCTGGATTTTAATTTTATTTTTAATATAAAGCAGCTCAACCTTTTCTCTAGCCCAAGGCGTTTTACGCAGGAACTTTAACGTTGATTGAATACTTGGGTTGTCGGTAAAACATTTGATTTTAATTGTTTTACCTAAAGTTTCAAAGCCAAAGTAGGCTTCTAGTTCAGTGACTATAGTTTTGAGATTAATACCGTGAAGTGGGTTGTAGGGCTGGTTATCCATTATTAATTCCAATAAGTAACTTTCTTAACTTCAGTAATTGCAGCAATTTAGCTGTTGCCGCTGGCTAGTCGTTAGATGTAAAAAACACAATAACGAGAGTATATCATTATTGTGTTTTTATTCGTGTATTGCTTGCCTTAAGGTTGCAAACTTTAAAGCTATTTCAGGGTGATTAGCTAAAGTATTTGGTTAACTCGTCATTGCCACCTATGTGTTTACCGTCAATAAATATTTGCGGCGTGGTATCGGCTTGAGTAATAGCTCGCATTGCCGTAATACTAGTGTCTTCACCTAAAATCATCTCTTCATATTGTAAACCTTTTTCAGCTAACAAGGCTTTAGTTTTTGCACAATGTGAACAGCCGTGTTTAGTGAAAATAGCGATTTCAGTTTTTTGTACTGCTTCAGGGTTGATGAAGTTCAGCATAGTATCAGCGTCAGATACTTCAAACGGGTCGCCAGGCAAATCAGGTTCGATGAACATTTTTTCGATAATGCCATTTTTAACTAACATGGCATAACGCCAACTACGTTTGCCAAAGCCAATCTCTGATTTATCAACTAATAAACCCATGCCTTGAGTGAAATCACCATTACCATCAGGAATAAAGCTAATTTTGTCGGCATCTTGATCTTTTGCCCAAGCATTCATCACAAAAGTATCATTTACTGAGATACAAACAATCTCATCAACACCGTTGGCAAAGAATTTAGCGGCTAATTCGTTATAACGTGGTAAGTGAGAAGATGAACACGTTGGCGTAAATGCACCGGGTAATGAAAAAACAATCACAGTTTTGTTGGCAAAAATATCTTCACTGCTGCGTGCACTCCATGTGTCATCAGCTATGATTGGAAAAGTAACAGCAGGGACTTTTTGACCGGTAATATCGTTAAACATAATGAAATCCTTTATGGGTTATTTGTATTCGTTTAGCCAAGTTACTAGGTGAGGTAACTCGTTAAGATGCAGCTATTATGATAGCTCAACTGCGGTTAGTAAAACTCATTAAATCTATCATTACAATAGGTAAAACCTATTTATAAAGTAAGTTAATTGGATCCTTAATAATGAGGACTAAAGTGAGCAAGACAAAAGAATTTCATCTATCCTTGCTCAGACTCACTAACGCATGATAAATTAGTTATTATCAAGTTGTATATACAATTTGAACTGTAGCTAATTTTTAGGGGATAATATGAATACAAGTTATGATTTGGTCACTGGCAACATAGGTATGTTAATTAGCATGCCACATAATGGTCAATCAATCCCTGATGGTATAATAAGCACCATGACAAATGCGGGGCACCAAGTCCCAGATACTGATTGGTATATGGATAAGCTCTATGACTTTGCCCAAGATCTTGGTATTTCGATTATTAAGCCAAAATACAGTCGTTATGTTATCGATTTAAACCGAAATATCGATGGTATCAATTTATACCCTGGCGCTAATAGCACCGAACTTTGTCCAACGACAGCTTTTGATTTATCGCCATTATATAAATCGGGCCAAGAGCCTACTGAAGCGGAAATTCAACGAAGAATTGAGCTTTATTGGCAGCCTTATCACCAAGCACTGAGCGATACTTTAGCCAAGATGAAAGCACAGTTTGGTAAAGTTGTTTTATTAGATGCTCACTCTATCTTATCTAAAGTGCCACGTTTTTTTGAAGGGCAGTTACCTGATTTTAATTTTGGCAGTGCCAATGGGGCGAGCTGTAGCAGCGAGCTGATTAACAAAGTTTCCCAGCTTGATTTATCTCCGTACACCCGTGTCGTTAATGGCCGCTTTAAAGGGGGTTATATCACTCGAGGTTATGGTAATCCTAAAGAAAACATCCATGCAGTGCAGCTAGAATTATCACAACATACTTATATGGATGAGCCAAGTGATCACTATAACCATGAAAAAGCAGATCAGGTAAAAGTGAAGTTACAGCAATTTGTACAATGTTTAGCTGACTTTTCTCAACAAAAATAAGTCTGCCACCCTTTTTGAATGTAAATTAAGTCGACAAATTGAGTAGAACAAGATGAAATTATACGTAGATAATATTTTATTAAAGGATGGTTGGGCAAGTAACAAAACCATCACTATTGAACAAGGCGTGATTACGGCCATCGATGACGGTATGAGCGCTGGTGCAGAAGTAGCAAAAGGAGCGGTAATTCCAGGTATGGTTAATTGTCATTCACACGCATTTCAACGCGCTTTTGCTGGCTTTAGTGAGCAAGGCAGTGAAGGGCAAGACAGCTTTTGGACCTGGCGTAAAATTATGTATCAATTCTTAGCTCAGCTAACCGAAATTGATGCTAAAAATATTGCGAAACAACTTTATATTGAAATGCTGAAAATGGGTTATACCCGAGTCGCAGAGTTTCATTATTTACATCATGATATTGATGGCAGTACCTATGAATCTAATGCCTCTGAGGGCTCCTTATCAAAAAAGTGTTCATCAAAAGGTTCTTCATTACAAGGTAACTCAGCAAGCCTAGCGACTATGGCACAAGCTATTTTTGATGCAGCAAAAGAGTCAGGCATTGGTTTAACCTTGTTACCGGTGCTTTATCAGCATAGCGGTTTTGGTGAGAAAACTCCGAATGACGGCCAAAAACGTTTTATTAACTCAACGGAGCAGTTTAATCAGTTAGTCAGTGATTGTTTTACTTTGAGCGAACAATACTCTAATACTAACGTTGGCATTGCACCCCATTCATTACGTGCCGTTGATAAGGCATCACTCACCAGCGCCGTTGCTCATGTACGTGATTTAGATAAGCAAGCACCTATCCATATTCATATTAGTGAGCAACAAAAAGAAGTCGATGATTGTTTAGCGCATTACGGTAAAAGACCGGTGCAATGGTTACTTGATAACGCTGAGCTTGATCAACATTGGTGTCTAATTCATGCCACCCATATAGATGAGGCTGAAAGAAAAGGCATTATCGCCAAGCAAGCCATTGCTGGAATATGTCCTAGCACTGAAGCTAATTTAGGTGATGGTATTTTCCCTACGACTGAATTTCTCGCTGAAAACGGTACTATTGCCATTGGCTCTGATAGTCATATCTCAGTAAATCCCATTGAAGAATTACGTTGGCTTGAATATGCGCAACGACTGATAAAGCAACAACGCGCTATATTAGCATCGCCTGAAGAATCTTCTGTGGGGCAAAATTTATGGCAGCAAGCTGCTATGGGAGGCGCGCAAAGTACCAACAGTAATACTGGTTATTTAGCTATTGGTAAACAGGCTGACTTATTAGTACTTGATAGTGATAAAACTAAGTTATTTGCCAATGCCAATAAACACTTACTTGATAGTATGATTTTTGCCAGTCAGCAAAATCCAATTGCAGATGTGATGGTTAATGGTGTGTGGCAGATAAGAGCTCAACAACATGTTGAGCAAGAGCAAGCCAGTGATAACTTTGCTAAATTATTAGTGAGATTATCTGCTAGCTAATTTTTTGTGAAGGGGCTGGTAATTGGTAAGTTCAGCTGCTTTAACCTGTGATGGTTAAAGCATACTCACATAGCGAGATATAGTTGCACAGACTTTCTGTTCATTTTTGATATGAAAAACAATATCTCGTTTTTCTGTTTTACAAATGGTGTAATAAAACTCTCTAACATTATCTCTTGTTAAAGAAACATTTTTTAAATGTTCAACTTCTTTCACTGAAAAACTTCCCAGCTGGCTTTCTAAGTCAAGATAGATCTTATCTGATTTCAAACGTACTTTAGTATCGCTGAATTCAGAAAAACCATTCAGTAATGTTTGTTTTTGTTCATTATAAAACTGTGTCACTTCTTCATTTGGGTAGAAGTGTAAATAGAGTGCGCCAGCTACGATTAAGATCAATAAATGCTTCATAATATGTCATATAATAAATTTTAAGAGCTGATTTTATATTAATTAGCTCACTAAGGTAATAAATTATTAGCTATTGTGTGCTTTTGTTAATAAAATTAACCTAATTTCAAGGCAGCAAGTAGCCCAATCGCAGTATTACACTCGCTTACCAAGGATTCATCGTGAGAGCAAACGACCCATCATCTTCGACCCCTAAAACTAATAAACCAGCGGTTGAACAGTATATCCCTATAAAAAATGTCAAAATTCATGGCAGTAAAAATACGGGTAAAGATCGCTATAAACCAGGTGATCAAATTTATGTACGTAAAGTGTCAGGTTTTTTTCAAAAACTTAGACAGCGCATGAACTTAGTCTATTTTGCCTTCTTCCTAATATTACCTTGGTTACAATTTAATGGTCATCAAGCGGTATTGTTTGATATTAGTGAGCAACGCTTTACCTTGTGGAACTTAACGTTATGGCCACAAGATTTAACCTTGCTGGCGTGGTTTAGTATTTTTGGCGCCTTTTTACTTTTCTTTGTCACTACCTTTGTTGGTCGAGTTTGGTGTGGTTACATGTGCCCGCAAACTGTATGGACCTTTATCTTTATTTGGTTTGAAGAGAAAATTGAAGGTACCGCCAATCAGCGAAGAAAATTAGACAAACAAAAGGCGAATACCAATAAAGTCATCCGTAAAACGTTAAAACATAGCGCTTGGTTGTTGTTTTCACTTTATACAGCGATGACTTTTGCTGGTTATTTCTCGCCAATGCAGGATTTGTTTGTAGATGTTTTCACCTTAAATACAAGTTTGATGATGGCCGGGATTCTCGCCTTTTTCACATTTGCTACCTATGGAAACGCTGGCTGGATGCGAGAAACAGTATGTTTGCATATGTGTCCTTATGCGCGCTTTCAGTCAGCCATGTTTGATAAAGACACTGTTACGGTTACTTATGACCATAAACGTGGTGAAAGTAGAGGGGCACGTGCTCGTAAACAAGATCATGTTGCCATGGGACTTGGTGATTGCATTGATTGTAATTTGTGTGTAGAAGTTTGCCCTACCGGCATAGATATTCGAAATGGCCTGCAGTATGAATGTATTAACTGTGGTGCTTGTGTAGATGCTTGTGATGGGGTTATGGATAAAATGAATTACGAGCCAGGCCTTATTCGTTATACCACAGAACATGAATTACAAGGCCATAAAGTTAATTTTGTTCGCTCTAAGCTTATTGGTTATGCGGTATTACTCATTATGATGAGCACTATGTTAGTGTTAGAAATAGTTAACCGTGTGCCTTTATCCTTAGATATCATTCGTGACCGTACTGAACTAGCAAAAGAGAACTTTAATGGTGACATTGAGAATGTCTTTACCTTAAAAATACTTAACATGTCGCAAACAGATAATACCTATAAGCTTTCCATGAGTGGGATTGAGAATACTCAATGGCATGGTAAACAAGAGGTGACGGTTAAGGCTGCTACTGTTTACACGTTACCTATTAGTATTTCTGTAGACCCTTACGAATTGGAAAGTTTTATGACAAATATTACCTTTACTGTTGAACTAATTGCACCGGAAGGTGAGGCTAAAATCGAGCAAGAAAGCCGATTTTTTAATAAACGCTAATGGCATCTTTTGATTTTAGTGCCTTGTCACCAGACTTAATTATTGATGGTCTAGAAAGTGCAGGTTTTACTGTAGATAGTGGTTTATTGCCGCTTAACAGCTATGAAAACCGTGTTTATCAATTTCATGATGATAACTTAGTTAAATATGTGACTAAGTTCTATCGTCCGCAGCGCTGGCAACTTAAGCAAATAGATGAAGAACATGACTTTTCTTTTGAGCTTGACGAGCAAGAATTACCGATAGTTGCACCACTTAAAATTAATGGCAGAAGTTTATTCGAATATGAAGGTTACCACTTTGCTGTCTTTCCTTGTCGAGGAGGGCGTATTTTTGAAGTTGATAACCTTGATCAATTAGAGTGGATGGGAAGATTTATTGCCCGTATTCATGCTGTGTCTTCACAAAATGACTTCCAACATAGACCAAGTTTTAATACTGATGAGCTACTGTTTCAAGCACGTGATAGTATCATTGCTTCAAATTATGTGCCCAAAGGCTTATTAGCGCCATTTTTTACCATTTTAGATCAAGTAATAGATGTGGCTGCTAGGCAGTATTTACCCGCGCAACATACTAGGCAAATTCGTTTACATGGAGATTGTCACGCAGGGAACATTTTATGGCGTGATGAGGGGCCTCACTTTGTTGACTTCGATGACTGTCGAACTGGGCCTGCTATTCAAGACCTTTGGATGATGTTATCAGGAGATAGGCAACAGCAGTTGTTACAGCTTGATACATTATTAATGGGCTATGAGGAGTTCTTTACGTTTGAAAGTGACCAACTTATCTTGATAGAATCATTAAGAACTATGCGACTGGTAAATTATATGGCATGGTTATGCAAACGTTGGCAAGATCCTGCTTTCCCAGCAAACTTTCCTTGGTTCAATACCGAGAAATATTGGGAGCAGCAGATACTGATGCTGAAAGAGCAAATGTCTGCTTTACAACAACCACCGTTAAGTTTGAATAATTTTTAGCCCTAGTAACGTATATAAATAACTAATTTAAGTTATGTTATGTTATGTAATATCCGTTGCTGTAATAGGCCATTTTACTTTAGGAAAATAATAATGAATAAAATACTTAAATCTCTTTTGTTAATGCCGTTGTTGGCTTTATCGGTAAACGCTGCAGCTACCCAATATACTGAGGGTGAGCAATATACTAAAGTGAATGAGCAGGCAACCAAGAAACAAGAAGTCAGAGAATACTTCTCTGTCTACTGTGGTCACTGTTTTAAGTCTGAGCCATTAATGCATGGTATTAAAAAAAGCTTACCTAAAGGCGTTAAATTTGAACGTAATCATGTAGATTTTCTTCGTGGTGCTAGCCCTAAAATTCAGCAGATGATTACTAAATCAACTATCGTCGCTGAGCAGTTAGGTAATGGAGATAAATTAATTGGTGCGGTATTTAACTATATTCATGTTCAACGTGCGGTCATAACGTCAGAAAAAGATTTGCGTAATATCTTTGTTCTAAATGGCGCTGATGGTGATAAATTCGATAAACTGATGAAAAGTTTTAGTGTCAATTCACAAGCGAAATCACTAAAGAAAAACCAAGACACCATGAGTGGTAAACGTGCATTAACAGGGGTTCCTGCAATTTTTGTTAACGGTAAGTACCGTATCAATTCGGCCAAATTAGATAAGAATAATTTTGAGCAAGATTACCAAAACTTAGTAAAATATTTGCTCGAATTAGATTCATAATAGCTGTGGTTAATTAACCAATGGATTAAATCTGATCCGTGTTAGTACGAGCAATGTAAAAATAAAAAGGCAGACTGTAGTAATACAGTCTGCCTTTTTTAAATGTAGTAAAAGTTAGCAATATATAATGTTTTGTATGCTTATCTGTAGCAGTATACCCGTTTTAATTCTCTGAGATTATACAGCGAGTTTAGTTAGATAATTCAATGATTTTCACTTTGGCTTCAATCGCATTACCTTGTCGATAAATCTTAAAGGTTAGCTCAGTGTTGGGCGGGGTTTCAGCAATTATATCTAAAGCACTAGTGACGCTATCAATTAACATATTATCGATCTGATATACCACGTCACCTACTTTAATGCCGGCAGCTTGTGCAGGGCTATTATTCATAATCTCATCAACAACAAAACCTTTTAATTCTCTATGGTAATTTTGTGTGGAAATGCCCAACCAACCACGCACTACTTTACCGTTTTCAATGATTTGACGCATTACTTTAAAAGCCAATTGATAGGGTACGGCGAAGAAAATACCTTGAATAGATAGTTGTGGATTAGACTGGGTAAACTTTCTTGAATTGATACCCACTAAAATGCCATTGCTGTTAATAAGTGCACCACCTGAGTTGCCCTCATTGATAGCAGCATCCATCTGTAAAAACTCTAAGTAACTGGTGTTGCTAAGACCATTACGGCCGGTCGCGCTAATTATGCCTTGAGTTACGGTTTGGCCCAAATTGAGTGGATTACCTATGGCAAGTACGATATCGCCTACTAATGATGTTTGTTGCTCTTTTTGTGGTATCACTGGCAAGTTACTTGCGTTGACTTTTAAAACAGCTAAGTCAGTGTAGTGATCAAAGCCTATGAGTTCGGCTGGGTATATTTGACCACTTTGCAGTAGTACCTGAATAAGGTCTGCTTGGCGAATGACATGCAGGTTAGTTAAAATATATCCATGTGTATCCATAATTACCCCTGAGCCCAAACGAGTGCTTTTACGGGCTTTACGGCCATATTGGGGGTTCACTTCAATTTGTTCAGAGTAAATATTGACAACGGCAGGGCTGGATATGCTAACTGCTTTGGCAAAAGATAATGGAGCTTGTTGTGCTTGACTACCCTTGAAGAGGCTAGTAGCTAAACTGGTATCATCTAGTCCGGGGATTAATCCTGGCATGAGCAGCAATAATGCTACCGCCAATAAGACGCCGTAACTGATTGCTGTGAAGGTATATTTGATTGAAGAGAAGAATTTCAAAGGGTATCTTATTTTATCTGTACTAATATTTTTTAGTGTAACATAAAACAAGCTGATGATATTGACTGCAATTTTTAATGCCTTGCTGTCAATATCATCAGTCTAAGATGGAAAGCTAACAATTTAAAATAGCTTATTATCGGATCATAATATATTGGGCATGATTATCGCGAACAATGTTTAGCGCTAGTACACCAGTTTTATCTTTAAGGAAGTCACGCAGTTGTGCAATATCTTTAATACGGCTGCGGTTAACACCAGTGATTATATCGCCTGCTTTTAACCCAGCAATTTGCGCTGGTGAGTCTTTAGCAATTTGTTCTATAATTACAGCCTTCCTCTTAGTATCATTCTCTAATTGAGCACCATCTAACATACGGTGAATACTTGCTGCGGTAATCTCGCTACTTTGGTCTTGCTTTAATTTAACTGTAAAAATTTTATCATCGCCATCTCTTATTACTGTTAATTTGACTTTTTTATTAGCGCCAATTGAACCTATTTTTGCACGAAGTTCAAAGAAGCTTTTAATTTTTTTACCGTTCACTGCAATGATCACATCACCGGCCTTAATACCTGCTTCATCAGCGGCTGAGTCGGGCATTACCTGCTCAATAAAACCACCTTGACTGATATTTAACTCCATAGCCTTGGCAATCTCGCTATTAACACTGCGACCTGATACACCAAGAATACCGCGATGTACTTCACCAAATTCAATTATTTGCTTAATGAGGTTGTGCATCATATTACTAGGAATAGCAAAACCAATACCTACATTGCCGCCACCTGGCCCTAAAATAGCTGTATTTATACCAATTAATTCACCGCGTAAGTTAACGAGAGCACCACCCGAGTTACCACTGTTTATTGCCGCGTCAGTTTGAATAAAGTCTTCATAATGCTCAATATTCAAGTTACTACGGCCAAGGGCACTAACAATGCCTGAGGTTACTGTTTGCCCTAAGCCAAAAGGGCTACCAATAGCCACAGTGAAGTCGCCGACACGTAAGTTATCGGAATCGGCCAGTTTAATTTCACTTATATTTTCAGATTCTATTTGCAGTAAGGCAATATCACTCTTTGCATCACTGCCTAATTTTTTAGCTTCTAATTGACGGCCATCTTTTAATGTGATCATTATCTGATCGGCATTTTCGATAACATGGTTATTAGTAACAATATAACCTTTGTCGCTATCAATAATTACGCCTGAGCCTAACCCGCGAAACGGTCGTTGTTGTGGCTGGTTTTGTCCTTTATTGCCAAAGAAAAACTTGAAGGCATCAGGTACATTTTCTTGTGGTACTTTATGAGTACCTATTACTGAGATACTGACAACAGCGGGCGTGGCATGTTCAAGCATAGGAGCCAAACTTGGCATAACGTGTCCATCTACTTGTGCTGGCCAATTGGCTAGGGCAGGAGCGCTAGATAGCGCTAGCGTAGATGAAAATATTGCCGCACTGATAACTAGGGATAATTTAGAATGCTTCGACTTTGATAATTTAGCTGGATTTTTCATATTTAAGAGTTCTCCGAGAATTATTGTTATTTCAACAAAAAAAGTTAACAACAGTTAACTTTTATAAATACTCCCAAATAGACTGCTCTAAAAGGCTTTAGTTCAGTCGAGTGAGTATCAAATTACTCTGCAGTTGTAACTGTTTGCTTCTGATCGGCGAATAAACCGCTTGGGTTATCAGAATAATCTAGTGGTGCTTCAGTGATAGAATCAACCGTATCAGTGCTTCTTTTTTGATGACGTAATGTCGCTGTTTGCGCAAGTTGCTGTTGAGTCTCAGCAGAGAAAAACGGCATGTTTTCTACTTCAACAGTCGTTGCTTGTTGTAATAATTGAGTGCTCTCTTGCATCTGTTTCATTGCCGTTTGACAAGTACTGTTCATTTGTTCCAATAACTTGGCGGAACTTGATAAATGATCGGCAACATCTAGCTTGTACTGATCTAAAGCCGCTTCACTTTTGTTGACTTGTTCAGCTAATTTACGTTGTTCTTGGTTGCTATTAGAAAGAAGACGAGTTGCGAAAAAACCACCAATGCCGCCGATGATAAAAATGACTAGAGCGATTACTATATTCATAGGGTGTACCTTACATTGTGAAGAGAAATTAATTCGTTTGGGTAAATATGGTGCTTGTTTGGTATAAATATGGTGCCGAGATAGATTATACTACCATCAAAACAATTTGCTGAGCTAATGCTTAGTTAAATATCTTAAAAAATAGCTCTTTTTCAAGTGAATGGTAACGGATATATGTACCATTAAGTATTGATTTAAATTACATAGGCTCTCAATGATAAAGCTCTCTCCTATTAATAAATATAAGCAAGATTTAACTAGAGATGATTTTCTTTTTGATGCGGCACAAGAAAATGCTGTTATTCATCTTCAGCGTTTATATGACGATTTACAAAACAAACCCTTAGCAGTATCAGGTTTTAAAAAAGTACTTAATCGCTGGAAAAAAATATATAAAAAACAAGAGCAGAAGCCCATTAAAGGCTTATATTTTTGGGGAGGCGTTGGTCGAGGCAAGACCTACTTGGTTGATACCTTTTATGACAGCTTACCTTTTACTAATAAAACACGTGTGCACTTTCATCGTTTTATGCACAGGGTACATCAAGAATTAAAAGCGTTAACTGGACAATCTGATCCACTGAAAATCATTGCTAAAAAGTTTGCTGATGAAACTCAAATAATTTGCTTTGACGAATTTTTTGTCTCAGACATAACTGATGCCATGATCTTAGGTACTTTATTTGAAGAGTTATTTGCCCATAATGTCACCTTAGTGGCAACATCTAATATCATCCCTGATGACCTGTATCGTAATGGTTTACAGCGAGAGCGATTTATACCGGCAATAAAGTTGATAAACGAACATACCCTTATTGTTAATGTCGATAGTGGCGTTGATTACCGCTTGAGAACGCTAGAACAAGCTGAAATATTTCATTTTCCCCTTGATGTACAAGCTGAGGAGAACTTAAAACATTATTTTAAGCAACTATCTGTAGATGATGGCAAAGCAGGGCAATCGATAGAGATTAATAATCGCCAATTAGAAACTGTTTTGGTCAGTGATGGTGTGGTATATTTTGACTTCTCTGTACTTTGTGAAAGTGCACGTAGCCAAGGTGATTATATGGAGATTAGTCAACTGTATAACACAGTGTTAATGGCTAATGTTAAAGAAATGGGCCCTGATACAGATGATACCACGCGCCGATTTATAGCCTTAGTTGATGAGTTTTATGAACGCAATGTAAAGCTAATCATGTCTGCAGAATTGGCCTTAGAAGACTTATATAGCGGTGGTCGTTTAGCCTTTGAATTCAAGCGTTGCTTAAGCCGTTTACAAGAAATGCAATCACACGATTACCTTGCTAGTGAGCACATTCCCTAAGCCATAAATATTAGCCCAGCACTAGCTAGTTTTTAACTGAATATTAAAAAAGCCCGACTCACGATTAAAATGAGTCGGGCTTTTTATTGTGATTTATCCACGCTTAGTACATTAGGTTATGAGTACATCACCTATTACCACAAAGCATTAATACATTAACGTATATAGTTTTCGACGAAATTTTGCGGCAAGAGGAGCGCCATCAGGTAAGGCTTTTAATACATCTAAAAATAGCTCTTTACTTTTCTCTTTAGTACTCTCATCACCTGCTTGAACTAATCGAAATAAAATTGTTAAGGCTTCTTCTTGGCGGTTAACTTGGCTGTACTGAGTGGCAAGCTGCTGATTGAGATTAATATCGTCAGGTGCTGTTTTTAATTGCGCTTCTAATGCTTTAATCTCAGGTGAGTTTTCCGCTTGCTCTGCTAGTTCAACTTTCGCTACTAATGCTTGATATTCACTATCTTGATCAACCATCATTATGGTGTCTAATAATGCTTTCGCTTCAGCGGTTTTTCCTGTTTGTAAGTAAACGTCAATTAATACTAATTTAATGTCCGCACGACTATTATCAATTTGGTAGGCTTGGCTGATGGCATTTTGTGCCTCGACCAGCTGATTATCGCTAAGTGCTGCTTTCGCTTGTCCTAATAATATATCTTCTTGCTTAGGCAAGTGTTTACCTAAAAATTCAGCAATACTAGCATCATCTTGTGGTCCGGAAAGACCATCAAGTGGCTGAGCATCTTTTAGTAAAATAGCGGTAGGTAAGCCTTTAATGCCAAATTGCTCAGCGATCTGACCTTGGCTTTGACAATCTACTGTCGCCAACGTTATATGGTGACTTAATCCTGATAGCTTAGCGGCTAGTTTATCTCGCAGCTCAACACTTTCGGGAACTTGTTGGGCCCAAAAGCTAACCAGCACTAATTTACTTTTTGACTCTTCTACAACGACTTGTTGAAAGTTATCTAGGGTAACGGCAATCATATCTGTTTCTCAAATGTGTTGGTGTTGATGATCTTAATTATTAAAATTTTCACTATAAAACGGACAACTACGGAACGTTTTAACATGTCATCGGTGATGTTTTTTATTTACTTGATGAGCCTAACCTAAGATAAACCAAAGTAAGCCGAGGCCTAGGACTAGCCGGTAGATGACAAATGGCATCATGCCTAATTTTTCTAATAAAATTAGGAAGTAATGAATACAAGCATAAGCACTGACAAAAGCTATCAAACTGCCTAAGCCCATGGCAAACCAATCAACTGCTTCACTGGATAAAACCAATTTTAAGGTTAAATAACTCCCAGCCATTGCTATGGCTGGAATAGAAAGTAAAAATGAAAAACGAGCGGCGTTATCACGGCTTAAACCCAGCATTAAACCAATGGTCATAGTTATACCTGAGCGAGATGTACCAGGTATTAAAGCAATCGCTTGTGCTAAGCCAATTAACATTGCGCCTTTAAGGCCTAATTTTTCCATCGGTTTATGTGTCGTGCGCTTACCTGCTTTTATATCAGCAAAGCCTAAAAGGAAGCCAAACAATAAGGTTGTTGAGGCAATTACTAAGGCTGAGCGTAAATGTTCTTCGATAAAGTCTTTACCTAATAAACCAAATAAACCTGCTGGAATTGTTGCCAATAAAATCCACCAAGCGAGTTTACCATCAAAACTATCGCGACCTTTTTCAGGGCCAACATCAACAGTGCCTAACCAGGCAACAGCCATTACACCAACTTCTTTGCGAAAATACATTATCACAGCTAACAATGTACCTACATGTACGGCAACGTCAAATGCTAACCCTTGATCCTGCCAGCCTAAGATTTGAGAGGGCAATATGAGATGGGCAGAACTGGAAATAGGTAAAAATTCGGTTAACCCTTGCAATAGGGCAAGGATAATAATTTCTAAAGTAGTCATGTGTCGTTAGTTGTCCTTTAACTTGTAATGTGAACGTTTTATGCGGGTCACTCTACCAGCAGTTAGCGACAATGCTAAGCTGTTGTGTGTTTTTATTGTAATCTTGCCACAATTTTTCATAACAATTATTTAATATTGGGTGGGCTAATTTAGGTGCAACTTGACTCAGAGGCCATAAGACAAAAGCATTTTTAGTGATTTCATCGCGAGGTAACTGCGCCGGTTGGTCAATAACTAAATTATCATATAATAATAAATCTAGGTCTAAGGTACGTGGACTAAACTTTTTTGCGTTATGGTCGCGACCGTGAAAAAACTCTATTTCACGTAACATAGTAGCCACCTGCTCGACACTGTGTCGGCATTTTATACCTATCACCATATTGTAAAAATCAGGCCCATTAAAGCCTATCGCTTCACATTCAAATAATGAAGATAAAGTTAACTGTTCAAATGATAGATCAAATGCTTTAGCTAATGAGATTAAGCCTTGTTTAACATTTTGCTCACGTTCAACATTACTGCCTAATGAGATATAGATTTGAGCCATTAAAGTATTGTCTCTGTGGTTTGTTTACCACGTTCTATTTCTACACCAACAGTTTGGGCATTGTGTACAGCGCCAGGTTTTCCAATGAAGAGCTTTAGCCATGGAATTTGGTATTGAGTCATCAAATAGTGCGCTAAACGCTCTGCCAGCGTTTCAATTAAATCAACGGGGTTTTCATTAGCAAATCGTTCGATAGCTAAAGAAATATCGGCATAATCTAAGGTTTTAGCTAATTCGTCATTTTGTGCAGCGTTGGCAGTATTCCAGCCCATGGCAAGATCAATGACCAAGGTTTGTTTTATCTCTTTCTCCCACTGAAAAAAACCAATCGTGGTTTGAATACTTAAACCTTTAATAAACACCTTATCCATGACTTACCTGTTACGTTGTTAGAAGAACTATTGCAGTAATTATGCAATTGTTACAAAATAAGGAGCGATTTTACCTGCGAAGTGCTAGAAAAACTAGCAGAGATGGAGATAGAATAATAATTCTATTCTTTTTATGCCAATAATGGATTTAGTCTTTTAAATGTTATTACTCACGTTCACTATGATCATTGTTGCTTATTTTATTGGCTCTATTTCTAGTGCAATATTAGTGTGCAAATTTTTAGGCTTGCCGGACCCTAGAACTACGGGGTCAAAAAATCCTGGTGCGACCAATGTTTTGCGCATGAGTAATAAGCTTACTGCGGCAACAGTATTATTTTTAGATATTCTCAAAGGTACTATCCCTGTATGGGGAGCGTATTTTCTAAAAATAGAACCAATATATTTAGGGTTTATTGGTGTGGCCGCTTGTTTAGGTCACATGTATCCAATATTTTTTAATTTTAAAGGCGGGAAAGCAGTAGCAACAGCGCTAGGTACTTTGTTACCTATTGGTTTTACTTTGGGGGGGTTATTAATTCTTACTTGGGTATTAGTGGTGAAGCTTACTAAGTATTCAAGTTTAGCGGCTATTGTCACTGTATCTATTGCGCCAGTTTTTGTCTATTTCTTAAAACCTTTGTATGTTTATCCAACCTTGATGCTTAGTGCTCTAATAATATTTCGACATCGCGAAAATATTAAACGTTTATTTAAAGGCACAGAAAGCAAAATTACCCATAAAATATAATAAAGCCCTTAATCTGAGTTATTCAAAATTAAGGGCGACACATAAACTTGCTTGCTATTTTACCAGCGGCAATGAACCTAGCACCCATCTCGGGTTGGCTTTAAAAGTCAAGTCAGCATCAGTACCGGCTTTTAAACGCTGCAAACCGGCATAAGCTATCATGTAGTCCCGAATATTAGCGGTACAAAACTCAGGGTATACTATCGATAATTTGCTATTTTACCGGCGGTAATGAATCTAGCGCCCATCTTGGGTTGGCTTTAAAGGTTAAGTCAGCATCAGTACCGGCTTTTAAACGCTGAAAATCGGCATAAGCTATCATGTAGTCCCGAATATTAGCGGTACAAAACTCAGGGTATACTATCGATAATTTGCTATTTTACCGGCGGTAATGAATCTAGCGCCCATCTTGGGTTGGCTTTAAAGGTTAAGTCAGCATCAGTACCGGCTTTTAAACGCTGCAAACCGGCATAAGCTATCATGTAGTCCCGAATATTAGCGGTACAAAACTCAGGGTATACTATCGATAATTTGCTATTTTACCGGTGGTAATGAATCTAGCGCCCATCTTGGGTTGGCTTTAAAGGTTAAGTCAGCATCAGTACCGGCTTTTAAACGCTGCAAACCAGCATAAGCTATCATGGCACCGTTATCAGTACAAAACTCAGGTCGAGGATAAAAAACGCTGCCGCCAAGTTTTTTAGTCGTTACGCCAAGTTTCTCACGTAGCGCTGTGTTGGCACTAACACCACCGGCAATGACTAATCGACTTAACTTCTCTTGTTGTAGCGCACGTTTACATTTTATTGCTAAGGTCTCGACTACCGCATGTTGAAACGCATGGGCGATATCAGCATGGGTTTGCTTTAATTGACTGTCCGATAAAGTCGGTTCAATGTTAATACACTCTTTTCGCACTAACGTGCCCGCAGCTGTTTTTAAACCACTAAAGCTAAAATCTAATCCTGGTCTGTCTGTCATCGGACGAGGTAATTTAAAGCGTCCGGCAAGTCCACTTTCAGCCATCTTAGATAACGCAGGACCACCAGGGTAATCTAGCCCTAGTAATTTTGCGGTTTTATCAAAAGCTTCACCAGCGGCATCATCAACCGATTCACCCAGTAATTTATATTCACCAATAGCGTCGACACGTACTAACATGGTATGTCCACCAGACACTAATAAAGCGACAAAAGGAAATTCAGGCACATCATCTTCAAGCATAGGTGCTAATAAGTGACCTTCCATGTGATGCACAGGTACGGCAGGTAAATCCCAGCCATAAGCTAAACTTCGGCCAATTGAACAACCTACTAGTAATGCGCCAACTAAACCCGGACCTGCAGTGTAAGCAACGCCGTCTAAATCTTGTGGAGTAAGGTTGGCATCGGCTAATACTTCTTTGATCAGAGGAATCGTTTTACGAACATGATCTCTTGAAGCAAGCTCAGGTACCACGCCACCGTAATCGGCATGAACGGCAATTTGACTATATAGGCGGTGGGCGAGTATACCTTCGGGACTATCACCTTGGCCGTCATCATAAATGGCGATGCCTGTTTCATCACAAGAAGTCTCAATACCCAAAATACGCATAAATATATAATCTCAAAAAAAGCTTAAAAGGAAGGATCAAAAAATAGCAAAAATAGCCAGTAATTACTTGTTTAAAGCAGATTCAAAACCGGCGCGGCAATTTTACTTTGTTTATAAGATAGACACCAGCGTAATTAGCTAAATGTTATTAAATTACGCTTTACATTGCTACGCGGTTAGCAGTAGAATATGGCACCAATTTTTAATAGAGTGGGTGTGGATGAGGCAAACATTACAACTATTTGTATTGTTCAGTCGAAATCAGTCACCAATTTATATAGCTACCCTAAGGTAATAAAGTACATGCCAGTAATTAAAGTAAGAGAAAACGAACCATTTGACGTTGCATTACGTCGTTTTAAACGTTCATGTGAAAAAGCAGGAATCCTTTCAGAAGTTCGTCGTCGCGAATCTTATGAAAAGCCGACTTGGGAACGTAAACGTAAGAAAGCCGCTGCTGTTAAACGTGCTGCGAAAAAAGTTTCTCGTGAGAACGCTCGTCGCGTTCGCATGTACTAAGAAATATCTTAGTATAACTATTCTAAGAGATTGCCTATTAAGGAGAGAAAATGTCACTTCTAATACAACTCAAAGATGAAATGAAAATTGCTATGCGCGCCAAAGACAAGTTACGTCTTGGTGTCATTCGCATGGCACTTTCTGCAATAAAACTAGCAGAAATTGATCACAAAATCGAAGCGACAGATGACAATATTATTGCCTTGCTAACCAAAATGGTTAAACAGCGTAAAGAGTCAATTAAAATGTTTAGCGAAGGTGGTCGTGATGAATTGGCAGAGAAAGAAGCGGCTGAAGTAGTTGCTATCGAATTTTTCATGCCGCAACCGCTTAGTGCAGAAGAAATCAATGAATTAATAAGTAAAGCTGTTGCTGAATCCGGAGCTGCCTCTATGGCTGATATGGGCAAGGTAATGGCGGTGTTAAAACCTTTAATGCAAGGCAAAGCTGATATGGGCGCGGTAAGCGGTCAAGTTCGTGCTAGTCTGCAAGCGTTATAGTTAAAGCTTTATAGCTAATACTGCTTTTAGTACATTAAATAAAACCGCAACGGCTTCGGCTATTGCGGTTTTTTTATGTGTTTTTCCTTATCTTTATTTAGCTGAGAGCTAAAAATTCCGACAACTTCCTCACCGTTATTGTGTAGAATAGCTAGGTGATATTTTTCCTTTGATGATGATGATTTTTTAAAACTATGGCTGGACGCATTTCTCGACAATTTATTGATGATTTACTTAGCCGAGCAGATATTGTTGAGCTAGTAGATGGTAGAGTGCCATTAAAAAAGGCAGGTAAAAACTATCAAGCCTGTTGTCCATTTCATAATGAAAAATCCCCCTCTTTTACGGTAAGTCAAGATAAGCAGTTTTATCACTGTTTTGGCTGTGGCGAACACGGTAATGCTATCTCTTTTTTGATGGAATTTGATCGACTCGATTTTGTTGATGCCATTGAAGAACTTGCTTCTCATTGCGGTATGGACGTTATTCGAGAAGAGAATACTGCTAGCCCTGCAGAGCAACGTAGACAGCAACAAATTTACCAGAAAAAACAAGATGACTATGAGCTCATGGCGCAAATTAGTCAGTTTTTCCAACAACAATTAAAAGTTGCTAGTGATAAAGACAAGGCTATCGATTATTTAAAAGGTCGCGGACTTAGTGGTGAAGTAGTTAAGCGTTTTGCTATTGGCTATATCAGTGATGCTTGGGACGGTATGATGAATTCCTTCTCGCGCAATGGCCAAGCCAATCAACAATTAATCGATCTAGGAATGGCCATTTCTGGTGATAAAAAACGCCCTTATGATCGGTTTCGTGGTCGCATCATGTTTCCAATCAGCGATAAGCGTGGTCGAGTCATTGGTTTTGGTGGTCGTGTTTTAGGTGATGAAAAACCCAAGTATTTAAACTCGCCAGAAACGAGCCTTTATAATAAAGGCAAAGAGCTTTATGGCTTACATGAAGCAAAACAAGCCAATAAACAACTTAAGCGGTTGGTTGTTGTTGAAGGTTATATGGATGTTGTTGCTTTGGCGCAACACGGAGTTGATTACGCGGTTGCATCACTTGGCACAGCGACAACTTTCGAACAGTTACAAACCCTATTTCGTACTGTGCCTGATGTCATCTGTTGTTACGATGGTGATAGAGCAGGGCGAGATGCAGCATGGCGTGCTATGGAAAATGCCTTACCACTCATTCGTGATGGTTTCTCGTTGAGGTTTGTTTTTGTACCTGATGGTGAAGACCCTGACTCTTTGATCAGAAAACAAGGGCAAAAAGCCTTTGAAGATATTCTTGATAAGGCTATGCCGTTATCTAAATTCTTGTTTGAGCACTTAATGCAACAAGTTGATATGGGCTCTCTTGAGGGAAGGGCGGCTTTAGTTGAGTCATTCCAGCCCTATTTAGCCAAGTTACCTGATAGCATTTTAAAAGATGCCATGCTTAATGAAATAGCGAATAACTTTGGTACGGGTAGTGAACAGTTTTTAGCAAAATTCACTAAAAATATAAAAGGTGAAGTTGCCAAGCCTAAGAATAAAGCGCGCACAAAAGTTACGCCAGTAAGGTTAGCTCTTGCTTTATTGTTAGAGCACCCCCATATAGCAAGTAACTTAGATGATATTGCTGTATTACAGCCATTAACTGCGCCAGGTATAACATTGTTAATGCAGGTGCTTGGTGTTTGTCAGCAAAATCCTGATATTAAGCCACCACAATTACTAGAGTACTTTCGTGGTACTGAGCAGGGAACGCAATTAGCCAAATTGATGTGTTGGCAACATCATGTTGAGGCTGATGCTGCTATAGATGTGTTTCTTGATAGTATTGAAAAGTTACTGAATGACTTTGTTGAGCAACGTGCTGAAGTATTATTACAAAAAGCCCGAGCTGGACAAATGACTGTACAAGAAAAGCAAGAGCTACAAGCAATACTCAATGCTTAACGGCTAGTTTTAGCTATACTTAGCAAGCATGAATGAGTTTTAAGCTATTATTTTAGCTTAAAACTTTAACAAGCGATTAAGACAGGATATTTGCTGGTAACTGTCTAAAAAATTCGCTATAATTTCCGGCTTTATTGCGTCATTTATTAGCCTTTGCTAATATTTAAAACGCATACTTTACATCCCATATTTATATAATACAGGTGGACACTCGTCAATGGAACAAGCCCCTAAATCTAGACTTAAAGAGCTGATAACCAAAGGTAAAGAACAAGGTTATTTAACATTTGCTCAAGTTAATGATCATCTTCCACAAGACATTATTGACTCTGATCAAGTTGAAGATATCGTTAGTATGATCAATGATATGGGCATTCAAGTATTTGAAAATGCGCCGGATCAAGATACCTTGATGATGAGCGAAGGCAATACTGATGAAGATGCAGCCGAAGCTGCAGCTCAAGCATTGGCTACCGTTGAAAGTGAAATTGGTCGTACAACAGATCCCGTACGTATGTATATGCGTGAAATGGGTACCGTTGAGCTTCTAACACGTAAGGGCGAAATCGTTATCGCTAAACGTATAGAAGAAGGTATCAAAGAAGTACAGCGTAGTGTTTCTGAATACCCGCCTGCAATAAATTTTTTACTAGACATGTGGGATAACTTTGAAGCAGAAGAGCTTCGTCTAACTGATATTATCACAGGCTTTCTAGACCCTGATGCTGAAGAAGAAGATGTACCCGCTGCTGCAACTCATGTAGGTAGCGAATTATCGAAAGATGAGCTGGCTGATGAAGATAAATCTGATGACGATGAGGATGAGGAAGAAGAAGATACTGGTCCTTGCCCCGAATTAGCACGTGAGAAGTTTACTGCTTTACGCGAAGCATATGAACATTCCAACAAAATTATCGAAAAACACGGTCGCGGTCATAAAGATGCCCAAGAAGCTATCGATGCAGTAGCTGAAGTCTTTAAAGAATTCCGTTTGATCCCTAAGTTATTTGATAAGTTAGTTAAAAACATGCGTAGCATGATGGACAGATTACGTGTTCAAGAGCGTTTGATCATGAAACACTGTGTTGTTGGTGCGAGTATGCCTAAAACAACCTTTATTAAATTATTCCCAGGTAATGAAACCTCAAAAGAATGGTTTGAAGCAGAAAAATCTGCCGGCAAGCCATACTCAACTAAGCTTGGCGATGTCGAGTTAGATGTAGAACGTTGTATCTACAAACTAAATCAAATTGAAGAAGAAACGCACCTTAATATTCATGGCATTAAAGACATTAACCGTCGTATGTCAATTGGTGAAGCAAAAGCGCGTCGTGCCAAAAAAGAAATGGTTGAAGCAAACTTACGTTTAGTTATCTCAATTGCTAAAAAATACACCAACCGTGGTTTACAGTTCCTTGATTTAATTCAAGAAGGTAATATCGGCTTGATGAAAGCGGTTGATAAGTTCGAATACCGACGTGGTTATAAGTTCTCAACTTATGCAACGTGGTGGATTCGTCAAGCAATTACCCGTTCTATTGCTGACCAAGCACGTACCATTCGTATTCCTGTGCATATGATTGAAACGATTAACAAACTAAACCGTGTTTCTCGTCAAATGTTACAAGAGATGGGACGTGAGCCTACGCCAGAAGAATTAGCTGAACGTATGGTTATGCCTGAAGATAAGATTCGTAAAGTATTGAAAATAGCAAAAGAGCCTATTTCAATGGAAACGCCAATCGGTGATGATGAAGATTCACACTTAGGTGACTTTATTGAAGATGGTAGTGGTGAACTTCCAGTTGACTCAGCGACTTCAGAAAATCTTAAAGGTGCTACTCATGAAGTACTTGCTGGCTTAACAGCTCGTGAAGCTAAAGTACTTAGAATGCGTTTTGGTATTGATATGAATACTGACCATACTTTGGAAGAAGTAGGCAAACAATTTGACGTAACACGTGAGCGTATTCGTCAAATTGAAGCGAAGGCGTTACGCAAGTTACGTCATCCTTCTCGCTCAGAGCAGCTAAAAAGCTTCTTAGACGGTGAATAAATACTAAAGTTTAAAATATTATTTAAATTCTGTTTTAAATTCTATTTTAAATAGACATAAAAAAGAGTAAGTTAGTAACCCTAGCTTACTCTTTTTACTTTCTAAGATAAGGAACTTATATGCGCGTTTTTATCGCTATCGCTTGTGCACTTGTTATCACTTCGATGCCTTCTGTGGCAAAACAAGCTTTGAATTTTGAAATTACCCCATTAATTGGTTACCGTTTTGGTGGAGATTTTGATACGACTCGAGACAAGGTACATAATCGTATCGAGTTAAGTGAAGAAACCAGTTATGGCTTATTAACGGCTTGGTCTTTTGATCGTAAACGTCAAGGTGAATTCTTAATTAGTCATTACAATACTAATTTCTCAGCTTCAGATGACTTCTCAGCAAGTAATACCGAACTTGGTATTACTTATGCCCACATCGGTGGTAACGTGCCTGTCTCTGATGGGCCTATTCCATTTTATGTTACGGGTGGTTTTGGTTTAACTCATTTAGCTCCTAAAGATGATCAACTTAGTGATGAAACTCGTTTTTCGGTGAATGTTGGCTTAGCAAGTAAAATAGAGCTCACCGAAAGTTTGAGTTTAAGGTTAGATAGTCGCTTATACGGAACCTTCTTCAACTCTGATAGTGCAATATTTTGTGATGAAGAAAATTGTGCAATATACATTTCTAGCGATATTTGGTTTCAAACTGAAGTAAGTGTTGGTTTAACCTATCGTTTTTAGCCCTTGAAGGTGCTTAGTTGTTTAAGAAATAAGCGGTTAGTAAAAAAAGCATAACTATTTAAAGTTCAGTAGGTGACAACAAAATAAAAAATGCTTATACTGCACCCGCTTTGTTAGTTCATACATTTGAACGTATTAATAAAGGCATTAGAATACCCAGGCCATAAATGTGAAAATGGGCCTTTAGCTCAGTTGGTTAGAGCATCCGACTCATAATCGGCAGGTCCGCAGTTCAAGTCTGCGAAGGCCCACCATTTTCATATTGTAGTACAACATTTTTAGGCCATTAAAACCTACCAATCGTATAGTCATTACTAGTAACAAACCACTTTGCATATCAATACAATACGTATTAATTTCTATGTATTATGGTAATTTCATAAACCTTTAAATACAGATTTTTAGTCCCATTAAAAATAGGCCTAAAATAACAATATACTGAAGTTATTCTTAGTGAAAAATAGATAATTGCTGTCGATGCCCACTTATCCATTTTTTATTAGTATGACAGGCAAATTGGGCTAGCTTATCTAGCGAGCCAACTGCTTGGTGATACGTTTTACCAAAGTGTTGGGCTAACGCTAGCCAGTCTTCACTGTTAATACCAAGCTGTTGTAAAAGCGGCTGAGTATTCTCAGCTATGTAACCTTTCTTATCTTCTCTGATAATCTTTCCTGTTGCTTCAATTAAGGTCAGGTAATCCAGTAGGGAAAAAGCAATACCGCAAGGTGAGTCTTGATGAGAGTTACCGATAAAACCCAGTAAGGGCTTCGTTGTCGAAGACATTTCGTTAATGCTATCCTTATTGCTTGCTTTACCGTGAATGCGTTCAAAAATAGAGGTGAATTCTGATGTCTCTGGGGTATAGGCTATTTTGGCTCGTATTGGATTTAAGTCAACATAGGCCATGCATGCTAGCACCGCTTTTTCATCGAGTAAGGCTTGAGATTTAAACCTGCCTTCCCAGAATCGTCCTTTGCAGACATCTTCCTTATTCGCTTTCCTAGCAATATATTCATTTAAGTTACGCATTAACCATGAAATATCGGTAAGTTGCAGACGCCATTTTTCAATGATTACTAAAGCACAATCAACTTCAGCTTGGCAACTGCTGGTATTCATTAGCAAACGTTTAACCAGAGGGTGACATTGGTATAACTGCCCCCAACGTTGACATACCTCTTCAATCGTCCACTCTTTCGCTTGTGCTTGATTAACATGTACCACTAAATGGTAGTGATTTGACATCACCGCATACGCGGCAACATCAATGGAAAAAACAGTGCTAAGGAACCTGATACGGTCAACCATCCATTGCCTACGGTGTTCAAAGCTCTGCTTAGTTTGTTTATCGACACCACAAAGAAAAGCACGCCTTACACAGCGGGAGATTAAGTGGTAATAACAGGTATCCTGCAATGATATTTGGCTACAGCGTGATTGTGTCATAATCATTCCTTGATCATTAACGGCTTGAATCTTTAACTATAGGTAGCTTTGTTTATATATCAAGTTTGTGGATGTCCTACCTTATTGGAGATTAAGTGGTAATAACAGGTATCCTGCAATGATATTTGGCTACAGCGTGATTGTGTCATAATCATTCCTTGATCATTAACGGCTTGAATCTTTAACTATAGGTAGCTTTGTTTATATATCAAGTTTATGGATGTCCTACCTTATTATTTCAAGTTTGTGGATGTCCTACCTTGTTCTTTTTATGTCAGTCCAATTTCGAATAAGCGTTCCTACTTAATGGTTATGATCAATTATGTAGAAATATGCTTAAGCTTTGCTGTTTTATATGAAGGTTTTGCCTGTATTACAGGTTTAAAAAACACTGTGGATGCAATTTACTTTAGTTTTATTACCGCAACTACAATTGGTTATGGCGATATGCTTCCTAAAAATTCAGAGTCAAAGTTATTGGTCATTATACAATCCATGTATACGTTGGTATTAATTGGTCTTGTATTGACTAATTTCACATCAAACATTAACTATAAAAATGGGACTTATAAGCCAAAGTCTAGTAAGAAAATATAACAAGCGCGTTTAAAACCAAACTAAAATAGTTGATTGATTTCGCTCTACGACACATTATAACCAATAATTTTAGTCCGCTTAAAACGGCGTTATACCTACAGGAGAGTGTGGTTTCATGTCTAGCAATTGGAATGACTTTAAAGGTTGGGTTGGCACTAATATAAATACAGGAAACAAGTATTACTTTAGAGGTCAAAGTGATAGTTCATGGAAACTAAAAACTAGCTTTCACAGAAGTATTACTAACAAAAATATATCAATGGAAAAGTACCTAACCAGTATTATGCAGGATGTAAATCATCAGGTTTCAAGCTTTGATAAACCAGTAAACCTTACTGACAGTCAAGAATTTGGAAATCTATTAGCTAGATTGCAACACCATGGATTCCCAACTCCGTTATTAGATTGGACATTATCTCCTTATATTGCAGCTTACTTTGCTTTTAAAGGAGCATCATTAACTCCTAAGCCAAATGAAATGGTTTCAGTATTCATATTTGACATTGATCGTTGGGGGAGTACTTTCAAGGCTCAGAGTGATTTACTGATTCCTTCCGAATTTGTAAGTAATTTTGTTCCATTTGTTACTGATAATCCCCGAATGTCTAGACAAATGGGAGTAACAACACTGACCAACGTATCAGACTTGCAAACATTTATACTATCTAAGCGCCACAATGTAGGCGGTGAATTATTATGGCAATTTGATATGCCTGCTTCTGAACGTAGTCATGTCATGAAAGAATTAAATTTAATGGGGATCAATGATATGACAATGTTCCCAGATTTTGATGGGTTGTGTAAACATCTAAAAGAAGTACATTTTGATAACCAGCAGAAAATATTGCCACCACCACCACCACTCGTACCGCCACCACCGCCAAAATCGGCATAACAAGTTATTACAAAAGGCGAAAAAACAGTTGATTTTACTCCTTCGTCGCTAATTTTAACCAGCTATTCTTTGCTTGTTAATAGGGCGTTATCGATACAAAATCTAATCCAACCTGTCCAATTAGCTGTAATAGCTTATGTCTTCTTTGTGGTATGAGTTAACCAAATTAATCTACCCCAAGCGGTTCAGTTTCTGGTTTCTAAATTAATCAAATGCTAACGACTTCTTGGTGCGCTATAGCAGACATTAGATTAAAATTTTTAGCAATAAATTTTCTATGTTTATCATATAAAACAGAACAAACTACTAATTATTGGACAAACTTTGTGTTTCGGGGTAAAACCTATGTAATTCATTTAATTATCTTTAAAGTTACGCATAGTTCCCGCATAAATGTTTATATTTTAAAAGTTAATACATCAAATTTTCAGAGGACATTAGCAGGATGCTAGCAGACAATTCATTTGACTATTTAGTCTCTCAAATCTTGAATAAAAGATGTGTTCCGGTAGCCGGAGCTGGAATTTCACTATCTAGTAAAGACCCCGATAACGAAAATGTCCACAATGTTGATTGGATGGTAGGTGCCTTAAAAAAAGAATTAACAAAAAAAAGGTTTGCACGTTATGACAAGTCTCTCCATGGAAACGTTTGTAAATGGGGATGTATTGAAGAACTTTCTAAGTTTGACCTCAAAATAGTAGAGCAAGACTTATGTCACTTTAATTGTTTTTTTTGCGATGTATTTATGGCAGGAAAAGCCAAAAAGCTAGGTCATTTATGTGAACTTTTTTTGTGGGAATTTGATTCATTAAAAGATGCATATCAAAGTTTAGTTAAGCTTTTAAAAATTGCAAAATATAAGGATTTACTACCTACACCTGCCCATATGTATATAGCAAAACTTGCAAGAGAAGGCTTATTGTCAGAAATTTTAACAACTAATTATGATTGTAATTTTGAAAAAGCTTATGACCTTGTTACTTCCGGAAAAAATACAGATGTTATAACTAGTTTAGATGATTACCGTAGTAGAGGTGTTCAATCGGATGACCTGAATCGCTTACAAGTTTATAAAATTAATGGTTGTGCAAAAAATCTAGGTGATGCTAGCGAACCAGAAAAATGTGAATTGATACTATTAACGGAACGACAACTTCAGAAATGGCGAAATAGGCAATGGGCAGCTGATCTATTTCGCGATAGGTTACGTAGCAACTCATTACTATTTATTGGATTCGGAAGTGATGAGCCTCAGGTTCATCATACACTTCAAACGGTACTTGATGAATATACTGATGATCCTATAAATAATGGTCGAAAATTGCTAGAAACTTTGAATGCTCCTATAGTTGCGACTTTTGATCCCCAACCAAGTTTTCATCAACAGCAAATTGTTAAAACTTATGCTCAGCACCATAAACAAGCGGCCAAACAGGGGGATGAATTAATAATCCGCCACCCTGAACTTAACAAAAATCTTTCTGCTGATTTATTATGGCATTTCCTCTATGAACGTATAATAAGAACAAAAGTGATTGAAGCACTAAGATCGAGTGCACAATCTGCAAATGCTAGTTTCACATCAATCATTCCATTTTCGTCAACTATTTTGACTCACGCACTCACTTCATTTGAACACGGAAAAAAAGGTGATAATAATTTTGTCTCCACATCCCCAAGTTGGTTAGAGGATTTTTTCACTGCTCCAACAGTTGATCAAAAAAATAGTAATAAATTTGAAATGTTAGTTCATTGTCTTTCTCAACTGAAAGGAAATTCTTCTGATTACTATGAACCTGTAATTAATAACCAGGCATTAATATCTGAATTTGTTTTACTAATTTTTTTATTAAGAGGTTATGTATCTACAGAGAACGATGGTGACCCGGAGCGAGGGTTATTGCTTAATGTAAAGTCAAAAAATTCAGTAAGAAAAGAGCTTTATTTAAATGATCTTCCAATAAAAAGTACGGGTATGGAAAGAGCTAATAAGTTAATGGGTAATACTCACTTAATACTAAAGCTTGGACTGGCAAGAATTCACTCTATTCCTAATATGGAAAGAATAAAAAACGTTAATAATAAAACTGGGTCGATAACACTAGAAACAATTATTACTTTGAACTGGAAACATATATTCACTAGCAAGTCATATGAAGGAAACATGGAGTCGGTAGCTGCAACCATAAAAGATGCAATAGAGTCCCCAACAAACTATTACTTTTCCAATCAACCTAGTATAAAAAAACGGACGTTTTTGAGGGAAATAAACGCATGAATAATATTTTAGATATAGAACTACCTCAATCTGAGAATAATACAGAACAAGTAATACCAATTTCAGTTCATTGTAGCTCGGTATGCAACTTATTAATTTTTAGATCGCAGATTCAATCTGGCGAAAAAGTTGATTGGAATGATATTAAAATAATATTTGCCAGATTAATAGATAGACTGTCAGATCTATTACGTGATTATCAGCAGTTTTCACCTCTAATTATCCTTGTAGAAGTTGAACAGCCAATAGACGAATGGAATCAACTTATGGGAGATCAAGATTGGCACCGTGGTCGCTTTGTGATGCAGGAAGTTAAACTTTATAAAGGTCAAACTACAGACGAGATAAAACAAAGATGGCTCTCTCCATTAAAAACAGGCGGTTATAATCCGGTAAAAATAACAGCAGAAGGTTTGTCTAAATTAGTGAAAGAGGCTTTAGTTTATTCAAACCCACCAAAAGGTTCCTCTCCACAAATGTTTGACAGGTATGTTGAAAATCTAATTTTTGTCTTAGAAGAGAGTGAATCATGGCAATTTTCTATATTTTGGCGAGATGAGTTGCTAAAAGACATAAATAATGTTCTTGGTTATGAACTAGTTGAGGGGCATGACTTTGCGAAATAATATTGAATTTATAAATAAAATAGAACTAAAAAACTATAAAGGTTATCGTCAAACAGAAAATGGTGAACCTAGAGTTTTTGACTTAAATGCGGATCTAATACTTATCACAGGAAAAAATGGGGTAGGTAAAACAACGCTACTTGAAGCACTTGATTGGGTACTTAATCATCCAGAGACAAATAATGGTGATTCTATTACTTCAGGTGAGAAAAATGGATTCATAAGAATAAATGGAGAAGAATTTCCTGTTATTGGTAAAGGGTCAGTTGACCGACAGAATTTAAATACAGTGTCTTCATTTTTTTACCAAGAAAATGTAAAAGCATTAGCTTGCAATGAAGTGATTCAATTATTAGAGCCACAGAGCAATCCATCCGTTGAAATTAAGCAAGGTTTGAAAGAAATACAGCAAGATTTAAACCATTGGCAGAACCAATTAAATACTTTGAAGTATAAGAAAGATTATAAAAAGGCTCGAAAAATTTTAGCTGGAAAAATAAGTGAAGTAGTAGACCAACTACCTAAGGAATCTGAGATAAAGCTCAGATTGAAAGAGAGAACCTTTATTATAAGTAATGGTAATTTATCAAGTGGCTGGGTTTCGCAAGTAAATAATCTAGTTAAATCAATTGGTGAAATTAGTAATCGTGTTGAACCTGTAGGAGCAAAACTAGCTGAAAAATTTATACACATAGGAACCAGTTTACTTGAGTACAAAAATCCTAAACAAGAAAATTTAGATAGGGATGAAAAGCCAGTTCAATTGAACCAAAATTTACTTAAACATTTGCAGCTTCTTCCAATTAACTTTTCTTTCATAAAACAATCTAAAACAGATAGTGAAACTTTTGATAAATCATTATGTCTTAAATATATAACACCGACTGTAAGTGCTATGTTAAATGGTCACTTAACTTCAATTGATAATGTTAATGCTTACTCATCACGTATAAAGAATCTTGAGAAAGAACAAGAGAAGTTAAGGAAAGATTACCGAAACTCATCTGAACAAAAAGTCATTATTTCAGATGAAAACTTGTCTGTAATTGATTGGATTGAAAGTTTTAAAGGAAATATAGATAAGTGGTTACATGCATGGGATAACCATTTGGATAAAGAAAATGTATCATCTATTCAACAAAAGCTGAAGACTGAATTAAATGAACTGATGATACTTTCGGTTAAACGAAATGAGGAAATTAAAATTGAGTTATTATATATTGAAAGCAAGGGAAAAGAAGTATCTGGGGAACTAAATCTTCTTGTTCGTGCCTTTAATGTGCTGAGAGATATTGAAGAAAATGCGCAGCAATTATTACCTATGTTAGAAAAAGATTATTTTTCATTAAGTGAGCTACAAAAATTTGTAGAAAACCTACTCACTAAATCGCAGGTGAAGGATGCAAAAGAAGTATCAAATGAAATTGGTCTTATTGAGGAGTTAGGTTATACATTTCAACAGTGGGGGGAACTTGAAAAAGAAAAAGAATACGATGAAAAAAATGCTACTGACTTAGATAAACTAGATGTGGTTGAATCGATGATTTCTAGTGCAAATGTTATTTGTAAATCAGAAATTAGCTCAAAAAGTCAATTTCTCTCACTAATAGGCACTATACCTAAAGTAGAGTTGGAGTTACTTGTTGCAAATATGAATCAACTATTAGCTAGTTTTCATTTTCCAGATGACTTTTTACCTATCACTCTAGAAAATAATGGAAGAGGGGTTAACTGGGGGTTTAAAACAAACTCTGGTGTTAAGTTTGATGATCTATCTACGGGGCAAAAATCTCAATTAGCTATTTGTTGGACAATAAATCTAAACTTGGTACTTACGAAACGATTAGGCCACAAAGTAATTGGTTTTGATGATTTTACTACTTCGTTAGATATGAATCAGATGATTCCAGCCTCAGTGTTACTCAGAAAATTAGCTTATGCTAATGAGGATGATACAGCAAAAAGACAGGTTATAATTACCAGTCACCATGAGGATCTTACTAATCGGCTTTTAGATTTTCTCCTCCCGCCAGATGGCAAAACGATGAAGGTAATTCAATTTGAAGATTGGTCTGTAAGCAATGGTCCTAGTTATAAGTGTTATGACGTTGAGATGAACAAATTAAATCAAGACGGGCTAGAAGACGCAATAAAGGATGTTATGAGTATTGATTAGTATTAAATTTTTGAAAAGTAATGAGTGCTAAATAACTATCCATGATAAGGGATTTTTATTTTTCAATATAAAATAGAATGCAATACAAGCATTATTACTTTGAAGCTTATGTCTCGAATATGCGCATTCCGGACGTTAGCCTTTAATTTTTTGCCTTATATTTTCTAATGAATATTTTATGTCATGTTACTGAGCGGGTTTAGTAACATCTATCTTTTATTAAATAATTGGTTGCAGTGGTTTCTCATTCTTTGAATTTGTGGGACATTAATGTAAATTAAATTTTAATTATAGAACGGACATTACTGAGCCGGCTCCATAATAAGCTGTTAGGTTTCTATTGAGTATAGAGTTTTGATTAAATCATATTCCAGTAAATTAAGTTTAGTTAGTCATCCATTCACAAATAGTGAGATAAGCAAAAAAAAACCTCGTGATGCGACAAAAGAATCCCTATCTGGTGCCAATATATATGTACTTGCTCAAGTAAGGTATCCAAGAATTTTTATTGAAAAAAATAATTCTTCTTCATCTGTTGATATAACACTATCAAATGGAATAACAAAATCTAGCGGCAGCTTAGATATACATTATATATTAAATGCTAACCATCCCAATTTGTTTAAAGATATCGCTAACGGGAAGTATGGTGATGTTGTTTTTAGCTTTAAGGTCTATTCAAATCCAGATTGTTATCTTGTTGTTTTTTTAAAGGACAAAAGAACAAAAAAAATTGTATCAGAAGCTTTAATTGAAATAACAGGATGGCAATTTTTGTTTTATAAAAGTAATAATCAGACTTTTATTAAAGGGTTTGAAAACTATATCGATTTTTTTAACTTTAAAATTCATTATGTAGGTAAAACATCAAAAAACATCTTTGAAAGGTTATCAAAAGGACATCATGCACGAGGCGATATATTAAGTTCAGAAAGGGTTATCGATAATAAATCTATTCTCGGTGAAGAATTATTAGTATTACCATTCAAGGTTGTTAAATCATCAAAAAGTAAGTCCTGTATTCTCAGTATTAAAGAGGAAGTTGATTTCAATGAAAAATTATTAATATGCGCATTACAACCTGAGTATAATCAAATTAAATACGATAATTTGATCGAAGAGTTTTCAAAGAATTGTGAGTTCGATCGTTATCAATTGCATATTAATAACGGAATGGTTTTGTCGACAAGTTTTGCTAGGTTTACGACTAAGTTACGCTATATTCTACTTGATCATAAAGAAATTAGAATATATTAGCTTGTGTCTAAAACCTAACAAGGCGTTCAAACTGCTAACAGTTGGCTAGGTTCATTTTAGCCAACTATAATTTTCCGCTTATTGCGGTGTTAGGTCAATTTAACTATTCTTTAATTGGCTAAATTTTGAAGGAAAAACATGGAAGTAAAAATTTTAAATAACCGATTGATCGCTTTTCTTGATGTACTTGGCTTTACTGCTTTTTTGAAAAAAGAATCCCTTGAAAATGTGCATATGAAATACTCTGAGTTCATTGATGAAGCTAAAACAAGAACATTTTTTCAAGCTGAAGGTGATAATACTGGAAGATCAAACTTTGAATATGCAGAATTTATATCTGATTCGATTATCTTAGTTTCAAACCCAATTGACGATGTATTCAATGTAAACAGCTTTGTTGCTGCTGTTTCATTTCTATTCGAAATGGGGTTTATTTCAAACCTTCCATTGCGAGGTGCCATTGGTAAAGGCGATTTCCTTATTGATATCAAAAGAAAAATATTTATTAGTAAAGAGTTTGCTAATGTAGTCCACTTTGAAGGTCAGCAAGAATGGTCCGGGTGCGTGATACTGGATAGCGCTGAAGATATTGTCATCGAGTCTATTTTTGGTGAAATTGATAAGGAACGTCTTAAAACAGATCAAATGGGTAATAATTTGGTTATTAACTATGACGTACCATTAAAAGAAAAAAAGTCTATTAATCTATTTGTTGTTAATTTTCTGATCTTCTTAACTAAAGAACAAATTTTTTCTGGAATTGATTACCTTATAAATCCAAAAAAAGAAAATAATAAAAGGTTTTTTGAATTCTTAAATACGTTGCCATTTGAATTTCAGATGCTTCCTCAAGAGTTTCATCCTGCTGTTAAGACGCTTATGACAAAAACTAGAAGTGGAATGCGTATTTCGTTCTTAGACTCCAATGGTAATCCTTGTCAGCCAGGTGTTAAAGAAATTCAGTGGATGGCTGTCGGGAGATGGAAATAAACAATGACCTAACAAAAAAATAAACTCGGGCGTTATCGATACAAAATCTAATTAAATCTGCCCAATTAGCTGCAATAGCTTATGTCTCCTTTGTGGCTTGAGTTCAATCGGTGGATGCAACACATTATATGCTTAACTAATATCCTCTTATTACTCTTTTAGAAAGCACCCGTAGGTGAATGCCTCCGCATTAATGAATATAGATAAGCTATTAACCAATATCTGACAGTATTAATTGGTAGATAATCTAGCTTCATTAATACAGCCTTAGATTTGGATTTACCTTAGTCATATAATGTTGATAACTTCAAAGAAAAAACTAATGAAATTATTAGTGATCTTATATTTTGTAATTATGGGTTCTAAGTGGAGGGGCATATAAAATTATTTTAAATTATTTTTACGTTCTACGAGTGACATTTACTTAATGTACCAAAGGATGTACCACGTTGTGTCTTTTTGTTTTTATAATTGTTGTTATATCAATGTTTTGGTGTTTTTTATTGAGTCAGCGAAGGCCCACCATTTTCATGTTACTGTACAACCCTTCCAGGTCAATTTACTCAAAGCTTAATTTCCCTATTGCAAAGTTCCGGGCCATGGCTATATCAAGTGTCTACTGTTGTTGAATCTCGACGACTGCGACAACAAATCTACTGAAAATTATTAATATTCCCCCATTCAATCTCTATCTTTCCTTTACTCAAAAAAGTTAACTATTAGCTAAAACACAATCAAATCAACATTTGATAAAGTTACTTCAAAGCTCATGAATAATTTATAGTCTTATTTTTACTTAGCAAGTTAATTAAAAAACTCAAAATACATAGTTAAAATTGAAGAGAGTATTAGTTTACCGTTGATATACTTTCACTCAACAGTCTCGCTCAAACGCATTTAAAAAGCATCAAAAAATTTAGCCAATCATTGGCGACGACGATGTCAAATGCTGTAAAGTCGAGTATACTGTTGATTTTTGAAGTAGGTATTGACGATAACTGGGATGAGGAGCATTAGTAACTAAAAGTCGAGCTTACAACCACTACCAATATTGACAAACCTTTCTGTTTCGCCACTTTGTTGAAACTCAATTAATGCTAAATTGATATCATCAAGTAAGTCATGCCGTTTTGGGTACATTTTACTGATGGCAAAATAAAGGTGGTTATATTTTAAGGCTGGAATTACTTGTTCAACTCCGTTTAATAAAGCTTGTTTATTGTTATTAGATAATTTTGAGTAATTAACACTGAAGTTAAAAACCTTGGGATCGCCAACAATCAAATCTACCCGCTTAGCCACTAATAGCCTCATTAGTTGTAATTCATCAACAGCATCGATTGTAGAAAATTGCTCACTATCCATCATGGCATCAAATTCAGGGGTGTTTTGATAGCCACGCACGACACCAATCATCTTATCCTTAAGGTTACTTAGATCTGCCTTTAACTCAAAGGACTCTCCCTTTCTTTTTAGTAGTGATAATTCACCGCCGGAGAATTTATTTGATAGCACTAATAACTCTTCGCGCTTTTTTCCTGGTACAGAATCTGACGGAGAAGAACTTTCAATAAAGTACTCAGGAAAAAGAATATCCATTTTTCCTTGCTCAACCATTTTTACTGATCTTGCCCAAGGATAAAAGTGAATATTTACCTGGTAGCCTTTGCTGACTAACAAGGCGACGGTAAATTGAAATACCCAGCCCTTATTACACACACTTTCACTAATATAAGGAGGCCAGTTTAAGGTGGCTAGGTTTAGAACTTTATCTGACTTGGCATTAAAGCGGTAACCTTGGGCTGTTTGTTCACCTTGAATTGTGTATTGCTGACCATGTTGGGAGTAGCTAACTGTTAAGTTATTCTCTGTTGCTAGCGTGTTTGAGCTTAGTAAGCTTACAAGCAGCCCTATAGAGAAAATTATTTGAGTTATTTTAGCTATAGCTCGTATTGTTTTCATAATGGCTAACCAAAACCGTGGCTTATAGAAAGTAATAGCTTAGTATCACCATAATCCTCTAGGTCGGTTCCATGTAAACCAAGTGAAAAATCAAAATGTTTGAAAGAATAAGTTACGCTGATTTGTCCGTGAATATAATCATCATCGTTAGCTTGCCACTGCCATTTGTTACTATCTAGGCTAGTCGACTTATCAATGCCAACTAGTATGGATAAGCTGTCCGTTAAAATGAAGTTGTGGCTGGCCATAACAATATAATGGCCGGCATCAGTGCCGAAATAATCCCATGCATACCAAAAGGCAATTGAACTTTGTGATAAGTGATATTTAATGTATAACTCAGCATAGTTTATTGTTGAGCTATTGCTGCTACCGAAATAGTTATACTGACTAATGCCAAAATCTAGACTATTTTGCTCATTGAGGGAAAGACTATAACCTAAGTAGGCATCGAGCTCAAAATTGGCTAAGTCATCATAATCAACATTAGATGCCCAAGTACCTGCATAAAGTCCATTTTCAGCTGACCATGTCAGGCCTGCTTGTAAGGCTGGTTTTTCATCGGTTTGGCTAACACCATTAAATAGATAGTCGCTAGCAAGGGTTATATCGCCATTCCATTGTGCATAAGAGTTTGAAGCAAGGGGCAAGGTTAACACTGAGGTGAAAAAGCAGACTGTACAAATGGTCAAACAGCTTCGTAATGTCTTCATTATAAGCAAATTCTATGGTGAACTTGTACTAAATAACTATAGTCGTTAGTTGCGAATAGTTAAAGCTGATACCCTGAGTATTACCTTGGCATTACCTTTACTAATAGACATTTTAATAGCGTTCTTTATTGCCTAACCAGCGTAGAATAAGTACTTGAGTAGAAGCTGGATGTTGTCGTTAAATTAAATAATAGTCCTATTTAATAATTTTAATTTTTTATTAGCATTTAGTGAAAAATAATGCCCCTATCATTAATGATAGAGGCTTTTTAGGTTACCCAAATTGGCTTAAATGAAGCGATTACTAGGCCGCTTATTAAGCAGTTTTATTTTTTCCATTCATTGCTGGTATCAGGTTGACTACCTTTGGTCCACCATTTAGCTGTATAAACGATATCGTTATATGTCGCTTGCTCACCGCCGTGATATACGGTGCCTATATCCCAAAGTGCTATGCCAGTAGGAGGTTCAGTTGGCGGCTCAGTAGGAGGCACTGGTTCTGTCGGCGGAACTGTTGGCGGCTCAGTAGGTGGCACTGGCTCAGTCGGCGGAACAGTTGGCGGCTCAGTAGGTGGCACTGGCTCAGTCGGTGGAGTACTAGGAATGAGCAACCATGGCCCACCCTCTGAAGGTGTATCACCTTGAGTCCACCATTTAGCTTTATATTGTTGTTCTAAATAACTTACTAGCGTGTTTGCTAGATATACTTTGTTCGCAGTCCATTCAGAATCATTGGTTGGCGGCTCAACGGGATCAATTATTTGCTCAACTATGCGTACAGTTGGCCAGTTAACATGTGATTCATAGAAATTTGTCACACACTTTTCATAGTCACCAGCTACCAGCGCAGAATATGCTGTTTGATAACCCACTAATTTACATTCAAATGAGAAACCACCGGGGCGATCGGCGTAATATTGCCAGTCACCTTCCCAATTGGTGTAGAGCACATCTTCGGCATTGCTCAAATTCAAGCTACCGAAGGGGGTTTGTTGCCAGCAGGTATTCTCTTCATCCGCTTGTTTAATAATTTGGTAGTGATCAGATAAACCTACCCAATAACTAATGCGGTTAACAGGTTGGCCTTTATCTCTGTTCTGCGCGCCACATTCGATGCCACCATTAATAATATTAATCGTTGTACCAAAGCCGTAACCTATACCGGCGGCTAATTCGGTTGCTGATGGTTGCCAAGTACGGTCAATAACATGCAGCATTGCTGGTTTTGGGGCTTGTGGCGTTAAGAAAAACCACACAGCAGACGCTAAATTTAACCAAGAGTCAGCAACCTGTGCAGGGTCGTTAAGTAACACGGTTGCGTCGCCATCAAACATGACTTCTGAAAAGGCGCCATAGTTGAAGTGATAGGATAACTGCTTTGCACCACGGCCAAAGTAGCCTTGATTTGGCGCACATGGCCAGCGTCTATTTTGCCAATCGTCTTGACCACAACCGGTGGTATAACCTTTTTCACCTTCAGACCAGCCCATTTCACGCACATGTACTAAGGCTTGTTGCCATTCTTCAAGCTGTGCAGGGTTATCTGAAGTGTTATCTGGAGATATATGGCCGCCAGTTTCTTGGGCAAAGTGAGCAAAAGCGGTAACAATCGATTTTTGACAAATAGCATCGGCATCACGGTTATCGGTATAGTCGCCACAAAAGGCGGGGAACTTGCCTATAGCCTTGAGAAATCGAGTATAAGTGTATTCTGGCGCAGCCATTTCTGTTAAAAAATTCCACTCATGTTGGCCAAATACTCTTTCAGCTCGCTTTACATTTTCTGGGTTAGTATTTGAGTTAGGTGAAATAGCATTAACGATAGTATTACTTTGTGTTCTAAGTGCTTTAGACCATATGTCATACATGGGGTTAATTGTTTTTTCTTTTTCTGTTGCGTGTATGTCTGTTTTAGAGAGAATGTAGCCACTCGGGTTGTCGGGATCTACCTGCGGCTGGGTAGCATTTATCGATAGTGAAGTGCATAGCGCGGCCACTATGGTTGGTTTAATCAAGTTTTTAGTATTCATCAGTCAGCCTATTATTATTGTTGATTCTTAACTGCTTATTTACATAGTCGTTACAAGAGGGCTTATTATTTAACCTAAATGACAGCGTTGTCAAGTGGCTTGTAAATATTAGTTAGAGGTATGACCTGATCTATTTGGCACTATTTAACAACTTTCCTGAACTGTTATTTTCATTGCACAAAAAATCTATAACCATCATTAAATCGAGCTGAATCAATAGTTAATAAATAGTAAGTCAGTAACTAATGAGCAAGCAATAAATCTGTTTAATATTTATTGCTTGTCAAATCATTACAACAAAAAATAATTAGGATTTTTTTAGCAAAACTAACTTATGTCGACAAACAACAATGATAGCTAAATGGAATTAGTGGGGTTTACTACCCAAAGTTAGAGAAATAATTTACAGTGTTTATATAAATTCTAATAATAAACAGATCAGCCATGCAAATATCAAATAAACCTATTAATTTCAGCAACCTTTATATCTACTTCCTAGCCTTTAGCAGTGGCTTTTCTATTATGTGTATTGAGCTGTTAGCGGGTCGAATTCTAGCGCCATTTTTTGGTAGTAGTGTGCATATATGGGGCAGTATTATTACTGTTTTTATGCTTAGTTTATCTTTCGGATATCTCTTGGGTGGTAAGTTTTCTACTCATTCAGCTTCACTTAACCGTTACGGCGCTATTTTTATCATTGCTGGCCTAACCTTATTGCCAATAGTTACTTCGAGTGTTTGGTTGATGGAAAGTATTTTTCTAGCAGTCGAAGACTCTCGTTATGGCTCTTTGTTAGCATCGACAGCGCTATTCTTTATTCCTACTATCGTCTTAGGCATGTTGTCCCCTTATTCAGTTAGGTTACTCGTAAAAAACTCTAATGAAAGTGGCCAGGTTGCTGGGAAATTGTACTTTGTATCTACCTTAGGAAGTGCCATAGGTACCATTATCACGTCTTTCTATTTGGTGATGTGGTTTGATATAGATACGATTGTATTGAGTGTGAGTTTAGTACTCAGTTTGTTAGGTATCACAACGATTGCAGTGGCAAAAATGAATGCCAGTTTATCTAAAACTAAAATACAACGAGATGTTAGTCATGCTTAATTCAGTCAATAAATTTATCAGCAGTATCTGTTTTGTACTGAGTGTTTTTATCATTAATAATGCGATGGCAGAAGTTGTTCACAGTGAACGTTCTTTATATCGAAATATAATTGTGGAAGATAAAGGCGATTTACGTTGTTTGAAATTTAATGTAAAGAGCAGTAAAACACGGCAAAGTTGCCTACTTAAAAGCCAACCACAAGAGTTAGTATTTAATTACACCAAACAACTATTAACTGGCTTATTAGTTAACCCTGAGCCAAAACGAATTTTGATTATAGGTCTTGGCGGCGGCACAATGTCGAACACCCTGCATCAGTTACTGCCTGAAAGTTTTATTGATAATGTGGAGATAGACGAGAGTGTTATTAAAGTGGCTAGACAATATTTTGGTTATTTAGAAAATGAACAAATAAAAACGTATAGTCAAGATGGTAGAGTTTTTGTCAAAAGAGCACTGTTAAAGAAACAAGAATACGACTGGATAATATTGGATGCTTTTAACGGTGACTATATACCAGAGCATTTGATGACCCAGGAATATTTAGAGGAAATCAAACGTTTACTTTCATTAAGTGGCATACTTACGGCGAATACTTTTTCATCGAGTAAGCTCTATGCGTATGAGTCTGCAACGTATAAATCTGTTTTTGGTGATTTTTATCAGGTGAGTAATTCCGATAGTAGCAATCGAATAATTTTAGCCCGTAATAATGGTTTAGAACAAAATGTAGATAGCGGGAAAAATGAAAATGTCAGTAAATTAGCTATAGATTTATTAGCCATTGGTGTTGATGTGAAAAAGCTTTATCAGAATATGAGGTCAACCGCAGCCCATCAAGATTGGCCCGACGATAATCCGATATTAACAGATCAATTTGCTCCAGCAAATTTACTTAATATTGATACAGATTAATTAATAAGTAACTTAAGTGAAGTAGCTTTTACTTGAGTTACATGAAAATAAGTATGAATTATTATTCTAGTTAAACTAAGTGCTCGTTAATTTTTCCTCAACGATAAAACTATTTATCCTAGTGATTGTTGATCTTGGCGAGCCAAAAGGTAAATAGCGATAAAATCCCTCTAATATCTGGCCAATTTATGTGAGAATAAGAAAACTTACTTTTCTTTCATTGGATAAAAAACATGTCAGTACATGAAATAAAACACCCGCTCGTACAACATAAAATTAGCCTAATGCGCGCCAAAGATATGAGCACTCGTGACTTTCGCCAACTATCTGCTGAAGTTGGCTGTTTATTAACTTACGAAGCGACCAAAGACCTCAAATTGGAAGATTTTCAAATGCAAGGTTGGGATGGTGAACTTACCGGTCAGCGCCTTATCGGTAAAAAAGCGACAGTAGTACCTATTCTACGTGCTGGTATCGGTATGTTAGATGGTGTACTAGAGCTAATGCCCAGTGCAAAAATTAGTGTTGTTGGCCTGTACCGCGATGAAGAAACGTTAGAGCCGGTTAGTTATTTTGATAAGTTAGCGAGTGATATAGATCAACGTATGGCTTTGATCATAGATCCTATGCTTGCTACTGGCGGCTCAATGAATGCGACTATCGATATTCTCAAAGAGGCTGGTTGTACAGACATTCGTGCTTTGGTACTGGTTGCAGCACCTGAAGGTATTGCCAAAGTAGAAGCTGCTCACCCAGATGTAGATATTTATACAGCATCTATTGATGATCACTTGAATGAAAATGGCTATATCATCCCTGGGCTTGGTGATGCCGGTGATAAAATCTTTGGTACCAAGTAAATACAGCTAATTAATGAGACTAAGCAATAGTTACTAAGTTATCAGCCATTAAATAGGCGATAACTTAGTCAACAAATTAAGCTAACAATTTATGGTAAGTAAAACCACTATCAAGGCAATCTTATGACCGAACCGTCTTTAAATCAAAGCAGTTTTAATCAACCTACTTGGCGTAATGCCCTTGCTGGTCTGCAAATGCTGTTTGTCGCTTTTGGCGCGCTGGTTTTAATGCCATTAATCACAGGGTTAGACCCAAGCGTAGCGCTATTTACCGCAGGTATTGGTACGCTGTTATTCCAATTCATTACCAAGCAGCAAGTCCCCTTATTTTTGGCCTCTTCGTTTGTTTTCATCGCGCCAATTGCCTACTCAGTACAAACCTGGGGCATTGCCGCGGCTATGGGCTCATTATTTGTCACCGGGTTAATGTATGTCTTGATTGCCGCAGTAGTAGCAGTTCGTGGTGCTGGATTTTTACATAAGTTGATGCCACCAGTGGTAACAGGTCCAATTATCATGGTTATTGGGCTTAGTCTTGCACCTATTGCAGTGAATATGGCAATGGGTAAAACCGGTGATGGTGCCGCTGAGCTTTTTCCTTATGCTGATTCTTTGATAGTTTCAATGTCAGCTTTATTAACGACAGTCTTAGTAGCGACCTTAGGTAAGGGGATCTTTCGTTTAATCCCCATTATGGCAGGCGTACTGGTGGGTTATATCATGGCATCTGTTATGGGCATGGTGAGTACTGACGCTATTGCAACCAGTGAATGGTTTGCTATACCTAATTTTATTACACCTGAATTTAATCTTAGCGCTATTTTGTTTATGTTACCGGTAGCTATTGCTCCTGCCATAGAACATGTTGGTGATATATTAGCCATTGGCAGTGTAACGGGCAAAGATTACACCAAAAAACCTGGATTACACCGGACACTATTAGGTGATGGCCTAGCCACTTCTTTAGCTTCTTTATTCGGCGGACCGCCTAATACTACTTATTCAGAAGTTACTGGCGCTGTAATGCTCACCAAAATGTTTAACCCTAAAATTATGCTCTGGGCAGCGGCTTTTGCTGTTGGCCTAGCTTTTGTTGCTAAATTTGGTATCGCACTGCAAACTATTCCTGCGCCCGTTATGGGCGGTATTCTAATTCTACTTTTTGGCTCTATTGCTGGCGTAGGCATGAATATCTTAATAAAAGCTCAAGTAGACTTATCTGAGCAGCGAAACCTTGTCATAGTCTCAACTACGCTAGTCTTTGGTATTGGTGGCATGGCTATTGGTAATGCTGACTTTAGCCTGACAGGCATTAGTTTATGCGGTTTAGTGGCAATAGCTCTAAATGCTATCTTGCCACAGGAACACCAGAAAAAAGAGCAAAACTAATGTACGCACTCACAGTCTATTGAAGTAACTGAAATAATAAATAGCCGATTATGGTTAATTAACATAATAAGGCTTTATTGTTCATATTAACTCTGCTGCATTTTACATGGTGGAATTGGATTTCATTTAATTCATTTATTGAGTTACTGACTAATGGTGTACCATTGTTGTATATATAAAGTAATAAATATCAAATAGAGAGTATTGTTATGAAATTAGAAGTATATCTTTCCGGAGAAATTCACACAGATTGGCGTGAAAAAATTATTTCAGGCTGCCAAGAGAGTGGCTTAGACATTACTTTTACTTCTGCAGTAACTCATCATGAAACAAGCGATAGTGCTGGTGATCACCTCGGCGCTGAAGAAAAGCAGTTCTGGCGAGATCATAAATCAGCCAAAGTAAATGCAATGAAAACCAAAACATTAATTGAGCGTTGTGATATTGCTGTAATTCGTTTTGGTGATAAATATAAACAATGGAATGCTGCTTTTGACGCGGGTTATTGCGCTGCACTTAATAAACCTTATATAACCTTACATAGTGAAGATATTATTCACCCGTTAAAAGAAGTTGATGCCACGGCTCAAGCTTGGGCGACCACTGTTGAAGAAGTGATCACTACGTTAGAGTATATTTCTCGCAATTAATTAAAAATATTAGCCACTAATGGTATTAGTGGCTAAAAATATAAGTTTTATTAGCTATACAACAATCTAATTCCATGGACTTTTCTAGCAGCCGCTACTGAATTTATGGTCGCGTACAACAAAAAATAAGCTTCATGACATTCCCTTTCGAACATTTTTATAAAAGTTTTTTACGTAGCTGTGGCCAAGTTATGCTGCAAGGTAACGCTATTACTGGTTTGTTATTCCTGCTCGGCATTGCTTTAAATTCAACTACTATGCTGCTCGGCATCACCCTAGCTATAATATCAGCATTAGCTGTCGCTAAATTATGGCAGTTTGACTTAACAGTGGTACAAGATGGTTTGTATGGTTTTAATGCCGCACTTGTAGGTGTTGCTGTTTTTTATTTTTTACCCGTTAGTTTTTTTTCTACTTTAATGGTTATTTTTGGCGGTGCTTTCTCCACGGTGTTAATGCATTTTACGTTGACTAGGATGGCAAGAATTCCTGCTTTTACTACGCCTTTTATTCTCTCTACTTGGCTGATATTGCTATTTATTGAATATACTGAATTAACCATTATTGTCAGTCATAGCCTAGATGAAGGGTACTTCGGTGGCAATAATACCGCTACTGTTATCGACTATTTCCAAGCAAGCATGCGAGGTATTGGTCAAGTAATGCTACAAGGCTATTGGCTCTCGGGGCTGTTTTTTTTCTGTGCTTTATTCATCCATGCTAGAAAAGTAGCGGCTTGGGCATTGTTTGGCTCGTTCACGAGTCTATTGATTGCCACTGGTTTAAACTTTCCTCAAGAAAAAATTATAATGGGGCTTTATGGCTTTAATAGCTGTCTTGTCGCTATCGCACTTTCTGATCGTTACCCAGCAAAACCATGGTTGATTACTTTAGCTGTATTAGTTTCAGTTTTACTCACTAGGTTGTTTGAACTCTTAACCTTACCAGCATTGACCGCCCCTTTTGTTATAACAACTCTGCTTTGCATTGGTTTAGTTAATTTAAAAAACTTTTATGACGCTAAAAGAAGCGCTAAAAATCTTTTATTTTAGTTCTTGTCTTACGCCAATTATTTATAGCCGACTATAGATCAATCGAGCACCTTTTTTGTTTTTCCTGCAAATAACAATATAAAAAACTTAATAGAGCCGGTATTTGACTTATTCAAAACGATATTTGATTCAATATGGATTAGCCATGTGTTTATTTGAGGTTAGCTATCATTGATAAAATAAGTGTATCGGGGAGGGTTACCAAGGTGTTTATTTTACTATGATTTTTGAATGACCTAGCCTTGGAAGTAGGCTAGGTATGTTTGTACAGTTAATCAAAATCGTTAGATTAGGTTGATTTGTAAGTTATCAATCAAGCGCGCTTTGCCGCAATGTGCAGCGGCTAAAATGACTAGCTGGGTATCATCTTCACTTGCAGGTTGTAATGTTTGTGCGTGGCATACGTGTAAGTAATCGGTGTGTAAACCCGCGTGATTAATGGCCTTGGCAGCTTGTTTTGCTAAGCCAATAAAGTCGATACTGTCTTGTTGAGCAAAACCTGCAGTTATTTGCTCACTGAGCCATTGCAAATTTTGCTGCAGGGCCGGTGCAATAGCTTTTTCATCCGCGGTTAAATAACCATTACGCGAACTTAACGCTAAACCACTTTCTTCTCTGCTGGTTATTACGGGTACTATGGTGATTGGCATGGATAAATCTTCAACCATAGTTTGAATCACTTGTACTTGCTGATAATCTTTTAAACCGAAACAAGCTACGTCCGGCTGAACTAGATTAAACAGTTTACAAACTACTGTGGCAACACCACGGAAGTGGCCAGGGCGACTTTCACCGCAATAACCGTCAGAGACATTAGGTACTTCAACAAAGCTTTGTTTAGCTAAACCTTGAGGATATATAATGTCAGGTGTTGGCGTAAAGAGTAAATCGGTAGCCGCAGCTGTTAATTTTTGCTGATCCTCGTCCATGGTGCGAGGGTAATTGTCGATATCTTCATTGATGCCAAATTGCATGGGATTAACAAATATACTGGCAACAACTTTATCGGCATGTTTGTGCGCTTCAACAACCAAAGAAATATGACCAGCATGTAAGTTACCCATAGTTGGCACAAAGGCCACTGTTAAACCTTGCTGGCGCCATTCTTTGACTTGTGCACGTAATTCACTGATTTTACTGACTGTTTTCATAAGCTTATCTTGTTTTTTTATAGTTATTTAGTGTTTTTTTTCGAATGTTAAGTATGTAACTTAACCAATAACGTATTTAATTATTGCTTATCACGGTATTTGTTAATACTTATTTAAAGATATGTTCGTCAGCTGGGAAGTTACCCAAGCTCACTTCGCTGATATACAGCTCAACCGCTTTTTTTATATCGCCGGTATCTTTTAAGAAGTTGCGTGAAAACTTCGGCATATAATTACAGGCAATGCCTAAGGCATCGTGCATCACTAAAATTTGTCCATCAGTATCTTTACCTGCCCCAATGCCAATGGTTGGAATAGTAAGTGCTTTAGTGATGGCCTGACCTAAACTTGCAGGAATGCACTCCAGCACCAATAATTGCGCGCCAGCAGCTTCGAGTGCTTTGGCATCTGCAATCATTTGTTCAGCTTTATCATCTTCACGGCCTTGAACTTTAAAGCCGCCAAAAATATTGACCGATTGTGGCGTTAAACCTAAATGAGCACATACTGGGATGCCACGCTCAACTAAAGCAGAAATGGTTCCGTTAAGCCAAGCGCCACCTTCAATTTTTACCATGCTAGCACCGGCTTGCATTAACAATGCGGCATTTGACATTGCTTGCTCTGTTGTCGCATAGCTCATAAATGGCATATCAGCGATAATGAGTGTTTTTTCAACGCCGCGTTTTACGCATCGGGTATGATAAGCCATATCTTCGATTGATACAGGTAATGTGCTGTCTTGGCCTTGCAATACCATACCTAAAGAATCACCAATAAGTATCGCGTGTATACCTGCTTGGTCAAAGAGCTTTGCAAAGCTGGCATCATAAGCGGTAATTGTTGATATCTTTTCGCCTTGTTGCTTCATCTTTAGCAAGCTTGCCGTCGTTATTTTAGCCATGGGTTTTCCGAATAGGTTAATGAGCTTATTAATCAATTTTCTATAAGCTGTTAGTGCTAATTATAGTGCTAAGGATTGTATTGCTAATATTTAGGATTTCAATATTTATTAGTTAAATAGTTATTATGGCAATATTATAGTTTTACTATGCCATTGCAATTGATTTCGCTAGCAAGTGAGCTGATTGATGTACCATCAGGTAATGATAGATTCGGCGCAATCTCTGCCAGTGGCAGTAAGACAAACTCACGCACTGTCATGCCGTAATGAGGAACAGTTAGGCGCTCATTGTCTATATTTTTATTACCATATAATAAAATATCACAATCGAGAATTCGAGCGCCCCAGCGGTTATCTTTTCGCACACGGCCCGCTGAATTTTCGATTTTCTGTAAGGCGTTTAACAAATCAAGTGCTGATAAACTGGTTTCTAAGGAAACTACCGCGTTGATATAATCGTCTTGATCTTGAGGACCCATAGGTTTACTCAAATACAAAGACGACAGTGCAATGACCCTACAATTAGTAATATCAGCTATTTCTTTAGCCGCATTGCTTACCTGTACTTTTGGATCTGATAAGTTGCTACCTAAACCAATATAGGCAATGGTTTTTTGTTGCATCAGCTATTACTTATGATTCCGTTGTTTTTGCACTAGGCTTACGGCGTTTTTTCGGATTACGTCGCTTTGGACCTTGCGGAGATTTAACCCCTTTGATCATTTGTAAGCGGGCTTCATTTGATACTTCTTGAAAGTCTGTCCACCACTGCGCTAACTCAACTAATTCAGCTGTTGCTTCGATTTGTGCACGTAGTAACAAAAAGTCATAACCGGCTCTAAATTTAGGATGCTCGAATGTTTTAAAAGCTCGTTTGCCATCGCGGCGAGCTAACTTCTCTTGCAGGATCCAAATATCTTTAATAACAGCTTGAAAACGTTTAGGTATGGCAATACTACGCTGTTGCTCTGGCATTATTTCATTCAATGCGGCAAAAAACACATCTTGTGGAGTTAGTTGCGTAGTGACTTTAATTTGTTGGATATGCTTTTGTAAGGGATACCAAAGCATGGCAGCGAATAAAAATGCCGGTGTTACCCGTTGATCGTTATTAATGCGTTTGTCAGTATTTTCCATCGCTAACTTAATAAAGGCGAGTAAAAAATCTTGTTCTTGGGATTCTTGGTTAAGTGCTTGTTCAACAGCGGGGAAGAAGTAGCCAAACAAGTTATAACTACGTAGCTGTTCAAAGTTAGCAACAGCTTTACCTGAAATGAACATTTTCAAGAATTCTTCGAACAAACGCGCCGCAGGAATATTGGCCATTAATGAAGATAGCTCTTTAATTGGCGCTTTTGTGTCATCACATATTTGCATATCGAGCTTAGTAGCAAAACGAATCGCACGTAACATGCGTACTGGATCTTCACGGTAACGAGTTTCGGGGTCGCCAATTAAGCGAATAACTCTATCGTTGACGTCTTGAACGCCATTGGCAAAATCGTATACTTTAAAGTCTTTAGTCGAGTAATAAAGAGCATTGATGGTGAAGTCTCTACGCTCGGCATCTTCTTCTATGCTGCCGTAGATGTTGTCACGCAATAACATGCCGTCTTCACTTTGTTTTGAGGTTTTCTTGCAGCCTTTCTCTTGCTCAGATGCATTGTCGTGATGGCCTCTAAAAGTGGCAACCTCAATAATTTCTCGGCCAAAAACAATATGTGCTAAACGAAAACGTCGGCCAATTAAGCGACAATTTCTAAATAAAGCTTTAATCTCATCAGGTGTTGCGTTAGTCGCAATATCAAAATCTTTAGGCTTTAAACCTAATAAGATATCACGAACACCACCACCAACAAGATAAGCATCAAAACCACCTTTATTTAAACGATATAATACTTTAAGTGCACTTGGGCTCAATAATTGACGTGAAACAGGGTGCTGATCTCGCGAGAAAATCAATGGATTATCAAAGGATGCAGTTGCAGGCTTAGTATTACTGCTCGCGCTTTTTTTAGCGTTCTTTTTAGGGGTCGTTCTTGCCGCAGTTTTACTCACTTTTTTGGAGAAAACTCTTTTGCATAAATTAATAACGCTTTTGATAGTCACAGGCCTTTAAGACAGACATTAAATAGTGGCGCAATGATATAACAGTGCAGGGCAAAAGAGAATAACAGACGGGATAAATAGCATGAAAATGCAGCAAAAAATTGACTCAGAAAGAAAGGCGAGAATCAATGCTCGCTTTTTCTTCTTTAAATTATGCCACTTGCTATGGTTACCAAGGCAAGGTCTCACCATTAGAGTGTTTAAATACACCGGAGTCAGCCATGGTTAAGTTATCCATTAAGGTAATTAAGCGTTGTGCAGCAACCGTAGCGCTGATATCGCCATTATTTAATACGCCATTGTTATTTACCATTTCAGTTTGTACATAACCAGGGTGATAAATACCGACAGCGATACTTTCATCACTTAAATCTCTTGCCAAGGATACTGCCGCGATATTTAGGGCCGCTTTTGACATGCGATAACCATAACGACCACCTGAAGTATTATCAGTGACTGAACCCATTCTTGAAGTGATTAAGGCAATTTTACTGCCTGAAGATAAATTATCTAACAACGCGTGGCTTAAGAATAGTGGTGCAAGTGCATTAACATTAAATTGCTCAACAATCGTTTCTTGATTTAAGTCGTTAAGTTGCTCGTCGCGCAAAATACCGGCATTGTTAATCAACAAATCAATAGTAATGCCACTAAGTGCAGATACAGCTTTATCAATGCCAGCTTGTGTAGAAACGTCCACTTGCTCTACCACGTTTACGCCCAGTGCATCTAACTGAGCAGAACTCTGGCGACAAAGGGCATAAACGCTATCACCACGTTGTTGAAAAATTTTAGCCATAGCATAACCAATACCGCGATTGGCGCCAGTAATTACAATAGTGTTTGCTGTACTTGTAGACATAATATTTCCTTTGAGTAGTTTTAGAAACAGTTTTTAGTCGTTATTTAACTGACTATTTTCTAGTGAACAAGGCTTAGTAACTTGTAGTTCTGTTAATCAATCGATGTTAATTTCAATTACTTTGGGTACAAGACTTCGTTGCCAGTGTTTGCTTGCCCATTGAATTATTTCATCAACACTCGCGTTGGTTAATTCTGGCAATGGCGATTGCCCTAAAAATGTTAGCGCAGCCATAAGTGCAGGCTGAGGTATTGCGTTATTTATTGCAGGGGCTTTGTTTTGTTTACTGAGCTTATAACCGTCATTGGTTATTGCTAATGGGATATGACCATATTGTGGTGTAGTACATTTCAAAAAACTATCATTGAAGGTTTGAAATAGTGTCAATTGCCTTGCTGTGGGTTCAAGTAAGTCACAGCCACGCACAACGTGAGTGATTTTTTGGGCTATATCATCCGCTACTACCGCTAGCTGATAAGCAAATAAGCCGTCTTTACGATGAATAATAAAATCTTCATTGGCTAATGCTTGGTTACAAACCACGTCACCTTGAAAGAGGTCGTTAAATTGATGTAAACCGTTTTGGTTAATCAGCCTTAAGGCGCTGCCTTCTGGTTGGTGATTCTTGGTAAGGCAATGACCTTGATATATGCCACCCAGAGCCTTAATGTTTGCGCGAGTACACTGGCAAAAGTAACTTAATTTTTTTTGCGTTAAGTCAGATAATATTTCACGATAATATAAACGTTGCTTACTTTGATAAAGCTCAGTTTCATCCCAGTGTAGGCCAAAAGCTTCAAGTGTTTTGAGTATTTCGGTACTGGCACCTGTTTGCTCTCGAGGCGGATCAATATCTTCAATGCGAACCAGCCACTTTCCTTGCTCACCACGTTTATTAATAAACGCTTTTGCATCAAGAAAACTCGCTAACGCAGCGATAAGAGAACCGAAGTGGAGTAAACCAGAGGGGGATGGAGCAAAGCGACCACGATATTGGATAACCTGTTTAGGCTCCTGTGGTCGCTTGATATGCACGTTTTGCATTTGAAATGTATCGAACTAAGGTTAGCTAAGAATTAGCCAGCCATTTGGCGCTCTTTAATTTCAGCTAACGTTTTACATTCAATACAAAGATCTGCAGTTGGACGGGCTTCTAAACGACGAATACCAATCTCTATTCCGCAAGACTTACAAAAACCAAAGTCGTCATCTTCAATTAACTGTAAGGTTTTTTCAATTTTCTTAATCAGTTTACGTTCACGGTCTCGTGTACGTAATTCAAGACTGAACTCTTCTTCTTGAGCTGCTCTGTCTACAGGATCTGGAAAGTTTGCTGCTTCGTCTTGCATATGCATTACGGTGCGATCAACTTCTTCCCGTAATTGTATGCGCCAAGCATCTAGAATTTTCTTAAAATGCTCTTGTTGAGGCTCATCCATGTACTCTTCGCCGGCTTTTTCTTGATATGGGGCGACGCCCGCTAATGCAAGAATACCTAATGGCTTGTGTTTTTTTGTTGGCATGCTTTTCTCCCAATGCTACATAGACCAAGGCGATTTACTAATATACCACGTTTTATATGGTAGAGCGCCTTTGTTGTAAGTGCCAATATTTTATATATGACCCGATGAATCAGGACTATATTGTGTCTCTCATGATAAAAATCAACAAATTAGCGAAAATAAATATTTTATCTAATAATATCAATTAGTTAATGGCAATGAAATTATTGTACAGTTATTTAAAAATTTTGAGCAAGCTTTTTTAGCAAGTTTTACTAGTATAAGTCAATCATTATCGCTCAATAAACGGAATTTTTTTACATATATTGAAATCAAGTACCCCTGAAGTAAGAGAAAATTCAGCTTTATAGGCAAGAATCTCAACACCAGCAATATGGGCTTCTTTGAGTAATGTAGCATAAGTCGGATCAACATGCCTCGCGACAGATATAGCGTTGATGCCACTATGTAAAACGGCATACAGTAATACAGCCTTATGCCCCTGCTTGACCATATCTATTAATTCTCTTAAATGTTTTTGACCGCGAGTGGTAACGGCATCGGGGAAATAGCCATGGCCACTTTCTAATAAAGTTACAGACTTTACTTCAATATAGGTATCGGGAGCATTTTTAAATGTCGCTAAGAAGTCTATGCGACTATTTTCATTACCGTACTTTACTTCTCGCTGTAATAAATCAAACCCACTTAATTCACTAATTACGTTTTTATGTAATGCTTCTTCTATCAATTGGTTAGCACGTAAAGTATTTACACAAATAAAATCACCCGCTTGGCTTTGAGTAATTTCCCAGCTAAATGGATATTTTCGTTTACTATTATCTGAAGTACTATACCAGACAGTATCGTTAGGTTCAGCGCAGCCTTTCATTGCGCCAGTATTAGCGCAATGTATGGTTGTTTCCTCATGACTACTTAGTTCTATGTCGGCTAAGAAACGCTTATAGCGCTTAATTAATTTGGCAGGTTTTACGTGAAGTATCATATTAAAAATGAGCTAATTAACTGTTAAGCTTATCATAACGTAGTTTTTTGTTGGCGTAGTTATTTTAATTAACCAATGTCGTTTTTCGTTGTTTATTTTTTAACAAGCTGGCTTGTTCAATAAAGCCATTAAGCCAGGTTGTTGCACTTTCGCTATCACTAAATACATGAAATTCTATCTGACAATCGTGATAGATGCGTTGTAATTGCATTTGCTGCATATCAGCGTAGGCGCTGTTTAAAATAACCACCGCAATGGCAATCATGCCTTTCTTTTGCCGATACAGGGTCGTTTCTTTTAATTGCAACTCTGCATCAGGTGTAAATACACTATTACCTCGAAAGGTAATGAGGGAGCCCCATGGTTCGCCAGTCATTTTTTCTGTTAGTTGTTTAATATCTTGGTGATATTTTTCAGCAGTGATCTCATTAAATGGTCCTTGTGCGTCCACCAATAAAATATTATCTTTCTGCTCAATAACATAACTTCCATGTGCGGCGTATTCCATGTTAATCCTTTTTGATAATCTATAATTAATTAAGGTGGAACGTTTAGTAATAACAGCCTTTAAATAGCTTGCCAAGTAAGCAGATATATTTATATTTACAAGTTTTTAATGAACTTTTTACGCAATTTTTTTTAATTTTTACTCATAGCACTGTTAACACTTGGGCTCGCGTGGTTTTTTATTTCCAGCCAAGCTGTTCTTCAAAGTCTTGATCTAATTTAATTGCAAATTCTTTTGCGTGCATGGCCACTTGCTCTAACTTTATCTCTTCTTCATTTTGCGGATCAAATTTTTTGACTTTTACTGGATAACCACTTTCATCTGTTGCCATGAAAGTAATAAAACAACGGTTGGTTACTACATAGCTATGCTCTTTTGGATCACAAGCCCTCACTACCACATAAATGTGCATACTGCTGCGACCAGTGTGCACTATTTGTGCTGTTACTGTGATCATTTGACCGACTAATATTGGGCGGATAAAGCGTATGCCGTTGGCAGAAACGGTGACGCTGTAACGTTTGCTCCATTTGGCTGCACATGCATAAGAAGCTTGATCAATCCATTTCATCACCATACCGCCATGAACCTTACCGCCAAAATTTACATCAGTTGGCTCAGCTAAAAAACAAAATTCAACCATATTACTGAGAGTTTTTTTCATTATAGAGACACCTTGAAGGGGTTTAGGTAAAGTTAGCTTCATTATAGACAAGTTCAATTGCTTATCTAATTATGCCCTGCAAGTAATAGTTGTTATGATGCGGCTTTGGTATTAATAACGTTAGTTTATCGATGAAAGTGTCTACTTCTCTACCCATAGAAGAAATCAAGCAGCAATTTTGCCAAACCCTTAACGAGCAAAATACCCTTATATTATCGGCTCCACCTGGAGCAGGTAAATCTACGTGTTTACCGTTATGGTTATTAACCTTGCCCAGTCTGGTGAATAAAAAAATATATTTGCTGCAACCTAGGCGCTTAGCCGTTAAAAATATAGCCACTTTTTTAGCCGCACAACTTAATGAAAAAGTAGGTGAAACTGTTGGTTATCGCTTGCGTAACGATAATAAGGTATCGAAAAATACGCGCCTTGAAGTGATCACTGAAGGTATACTAACGCAGATTATTCAACAAGATGCCGAGTTATCTGGTACTGCGTTAGTTGTTTTTGATGAATTTCATGAGCGAAGTTTGCAAGGGGACTTAGCTTTTGCGCTCACCCGTGAAGTGCAAACCGAGCTGCGTGATGATTTAAAAATCTTACTTATGTCAGCGACGTTGGATACTGAGTATTTAATCAAAGCTTTACCTGATGCTCATCTGCTTTGCAGTGAAGGCAGAAGTTTCCCTGTTGATGTGACTTATCAAGCCCCTAAAAACCATCAGCGTTGGCGGGAACACGCACTTGCTGTTATCAAAGATAAGATGTTTAACCATGTCGGTTCAGTATTAGTTTTTCTACCCGGCATTGCAGATATTCGTTTTTTAGTTGAGCGTTTAAGCAACCAACAAGTTGAAGCTGTACAGGTTTGCCCTTTGTTTGGCGAATTAAGCCTAAAAGAGCAACAACAAGCGATAGCGCCATGTTCAAAAGGGTATCGGAAAATTGTTTTAGCCACTAATATTGCAGAAACCTCTCTGACTATTGATGGCATTGAACTTGTTATTGATTGTGGCCTTGAAAAAGTTGCTGTTTTTGATAGTGCTAGTTTGATGGACAAGTTGACGCAAAGACAGATTTCTAAAGCGTCCGCAGTGCAGAGGGCAGGGCGTGCTGGTCGCTTAATGCCTGGGCAGTGTATCCGCTTATATGGTAAAGATGAATTCGAGCGAAGGCCTTTGCACAGTGTAAATGATATTCAACAAGCAGATTTACTACCTACGCTAATTGAAGCTGCGCGTTGGGGAGTAACCACCTTAGCTGATTTGCCATTATTAGAATTGCCTAGCAACACTAGAGAACAACAAGCTTGGCAAGAATTAAAAAGTTTGACCATAGTAGATGAAAAATTATTATTAACTGCGCATGGCGAGCAAGCTTCAAAATTACCTTGCCACCCACGTTTCGCTCATATGATTTTAATGGCAGAGAACCATGGACAGCAAGCACAAATTTTAGCTTGTTTAATTGCCGCGACACTCGAAGAACGTGATGTTTTCAAGGGGGAACAGGCACAATTTGATTGTGATTTAGCTCATCGGTTACAATTACTTATACAAGATAAAAGTAATAGAATCCCCTTGTTGACTCGAATTTTACAGCAAGCTAGTCGACTTAGTCGGCAGGTTAAATTATCGTTTAACATAAAATCATTGGATTTAACAAAAGCAGGCTTTTTACTTGCTTATGCTTATCCAGAACGAGTAGCCATGGCCCGTAGCAAACATGGTGATTATATTTGTGTTAATGGTAAAGGCGCGACAATACATGAAGAAGATGTATTAGCCAATGAAAGTTTTATTGTTATAGCTCAGGCAAGTCAACGTGATAGCAAGTTAACAATACGATTAGCCAGTCAAATTAGCTTAGCAGAAATTAACGAGGTGTTTTCTGATAAAATCATAGAAAAAAACATTGCAAAATTTGATGACAAGAGCGGTAGGATAATAGCCCGAAAGCAAACCTCACTAGGTGCGATAGTCTTATCCGAACAAGCATTGAAACAAGCAGTGACCACTGAAACTATTAGCGCTATGTGGTGTGAGTTAGTGCTAAATAAAGGGTTGGATTTTCTACCTTGGCAGGCTAAAGATTTATCACTTATGGCACGTTGGCAATGGTTAAATAAGTATTTTCCGGAATATGGCTTAGCTATTATTGATGACAATAGTTTATTAGCTGCACTATCAAAATGGTTTGTTCCTTTTGTTGGCGATATAAAAACTAAAACACAATTAGCCAAGTTAGACTTGTCACAAATGTTATTATCTTTGCTTAATTACCAAGAGCAAAAAATATTAAGCAAAGCAGCACCTACTGTTTATGTAGGACCTACCGGCAGACATTGCCCGATAAGTTACTCTCAAGATAGGTCCCCCAAAGTTTCATTACCCATGCAAGAATTATATGGCTTAACACAAACTCCAGATGTTGGTATTGTCGAAGGCGTTGCGGGAATAAAACAGGGAGTTCCCTTGTTATTAGAGTTACTTTCACCAGCACAGCGCCCGATTCAAGTGACACAAGATCTTGTTAAATTTTGGTCTGGTAGTTATCAAGCCGTACAAAAAGATATGAAAAGCCGTTATCCTAAGCATTATTGGCCGGATGACCCAGCCAATGCAAAGGCAACCAACAAAACTAAACGTCATATAAAAGAATAGTCACGTTAGATAACTAAGCATATTGAAAATGTCAAAAAATAAAACACAAAAGCAAAGCGCTCCAGCAGATAAGAAAAAGTCATTATCAAGTAGAATAGGGCTCACCCTAGGGAAATTAATGATTGCCACTATTTTTGCATTAGGTATTTTTTCAATTTACCTTGATGCAAAAGTTAGGAAAACTTTTGAAGGTCAACGTTGGCATATACCCGTACAGGTTTACGGTCAATTACGAACGTTACAACCAGGCGAACGAGTAGATCTAAACGAAATAGCTCAATCATTAATTATTAATGGCTATAAAAAGGTCAATTACGTTACCAGAGTTGGCGAGTTTTCTCACTCAGCAGAGCGATTAATTATTTTTCAACGTGCTTTTGATTTTGTTGATAGCGCCAATCATGCACAACAGCTAAGTATTGATGTGGTTAATGATATTGTTGTGACTCTAAGCGTTGATGAGCAACCTGTTGCGAGGGTAACCTTAGAGCCAAAACTATTAGCACGATTAGTTCCTGATAATAAAGAAGACCGTGTACTGGTGTCGCTAGAAGAAGTTCCTAGTCAATTGATTGATACATTATTGCTAATTGAAGACCGTGATTATTATCACCATCATGGCATTTCACCTCTTGGTATTTTTCGAGCGCTATTTAATAATATTCGTGCAGGACGCACGGTTCAGGGCGGTAGTACTTTAACCCAGCAGTTAGCTAAAAATATGTTTTTGAGTCGGGAGCGAACCCTATCTCGAAAGATTAAAGAAGCACTAATGGCGTTGATTTTAGAGTTGAGGTACAGCAAAGACCAATTACTTGAAGCTTACATTAATGAAGTCTATTTAGGACAAAACTATGCCAATGGTGTTTATGGTTTTGGTTTGGCTGCGCAGTTTTATTTTGGCAAAAGCATTAACGAAATAAGCCACGCGCAAATGGCACTGTTAATAGCACAAGTGAAAGGGCCAAGTTATTACGATCCATGGCGACACCCAAAGCGTGCTAAAGAACGTCGAGACCTTGTACTTAGATTAATGTTTGAACAACACTTATTATCTTTAGTTGATTTTGAGCTGGCTGCGGAGTCTGAGTTATCGGTTAGATCCCATCGACGATTAGCTAAAAAGAATTACCCGGCCTATTTACAACTCGTGAATGCTGAATTAAATCGGCACTTGTCTAGTTTTACCCAAAAATCGGGTATCAAAGTATTTACCGGTTTCTCTCATCGCAGTCAGCAATTATTAGAGCAAAGTGTTGCGCAACAATTACCATTACTTGAGCGACAATATAAGCAAAGCGATTTAGAAGTGGCAATGATAGTCACAGATATTGCTAGTGGTGAGGTTCGGGCTCTAGTTGGTGGTAGAGAAAGTGGTTACGCGGGTTTTAACCGAGCCATCAATGCTAAACGTCATATAGGCTCTTTAATTAAACCTATTATTTACGCTACTGCATTGCAGCGTTATCAACAATATAACTTGGCAACACCTCTTGATGACAAGGCAATCACTTTACAAAGTGGCTCAGGTAAGAAGTGGCAACCAAAAAATTATGATGGAAAATATCGAGGGCAGGTTTCTTTAATTGAAGGATTAGTTTACTCCCTTAATATACCCACTATTAACCTTGGTATGAGCTTAGGCTTAGATAGCGTAGCTGATACCATTAAAGCATTAGGTTACATGCATAAACTACAGATGCGACCATCGGTGCTCTTAGGTGCGATCAATATGTCGCCACTGGACGTTAATCAATTATATTTACCCATTGCTGGTAAAGGTTACTCACAAAAGAGTCATACCATTACTAAAATATTATCTCCAAAAAATGAGACCTTATGGCAAAATAACTTAATAAGCGAGCAACGTTTATCGGGCAATACAGCTTATCTAGTTGATTATGCTCTGGCACAAGTAACTAAAGTGGGTACGGCAAGATCACTTACTTGGCGTTTAAATAACAAGCAAGTCGCGGGGAAAACGGGTACGAGTAATTCTTCGCGGGATAGCTGGTTTATTGGTTATGATGATAAACATCTAATCACTACTTGGTTAGGAAAAGATGATAATACTTCAACAGGGCTAACGGGCAGTAGTGGTGCGCTACCTTTATTTGCAAGTTTTATGAAAAAACAAGGCGTGGTAAATAAAATCGAAGAAAAGCCTGCTGGGATAGTAGTCACTTTATTTGAACAACAAACGGGTAATGCGGTTACAGATGCATGCGCAAATACTGTCATTTATCCGGCAATCCGTAAGGGTATTTTTACTACCAAGCAGTGTTTACAAGCAAAAGAAGATAAACGTTCTTGGTTTGAAAAAATATTTGGTGAGTAGCATTCTCCTGTAGATAATAGTAAATATGAACGCTCAAAAATATAGTGTTGAGCGCTCTTATTTAGCCGTCATCTTAAAAAGTTACTTTTACTTTTGATATTGCTACAACATCAGTAATGCTTACTTTACCAAGGCTTTTTTGAAGTCTCGCTGCAGTTTTATCTGCGCCATAGCTTTCAGCAAAACTAATAACATCTTCACCATTACACATTAACTTTAAGGCGACAGTTTTATTTTTTAAATTGTATCCTTGTGTGGTGTTATTTAGTTTAATAAGGCTGTTACTCTTGGCTGCTTTACAAACATCAATTAGGGCTTTTTCCATATATGGGCTAATTGCTGCTTGGCTAGGTAGACTGATAGCTAAAACAGGTAAAGCGGCGGCAAGTGCTAATAAGGTTTTTTTAAATGTAGTCATGGTAATTCTCCAAAGTGTTTTTATATTTAGTTAGTGTTTTAACGTGCTTAGTTATGCAAGGCACAACATAATAGTGGACTGTTTTTGGTTAAAAGTTGTAACCATTTGAACCGAGGATGTAAGGAAAATTCTGGCGATTAATACTCTATATTTGCTAAGTGATTGATTGTTTGTTTGTTCAACAATGAATAATGTTATAAGGTGAAATTAATATTTACATTTGCTGGTATTTTGACATACGAAACTTATAGTAGAAGTGATTGGTCTTGCGATAACTGACTCGTATTTTTCTTGTTTTTATGAAAGTTTGAATCCAAACCGTACTTTAACTGGTTTTTTATACAGCTTTCTGTTGTGACTGTGTTATTGTGACTTATATTATTGGAATAAAGTTAATTTAATGCTTGATGCGTTAATTTTAATTATATAACGGGCGTTTATTAAGCTCATATGTAGAGATAGGGAAAACTAATGGCAGTTGAAAGTCGGTTTGTAGTAATTAGAAACGGGGTAGAGGCAAAGACATTTATGGATAAGAAATCAGCAGATGAATATGACAAAATGTTGGATATGGCTGATAACTTAAGCCAAATGTTCTCTCAATCTTCGGTAGAGTTAAGTGATAGCGCTAATGAAGAGTTAAGTATTTTCCTCGCCCAGCATAGAGAAGAAGTTCTTGTGGCGTTATTAGCGAAGAAGCCGGCAAAAGTAGCAGATAAAAAATCAACGGATAAGGGCGAACTTATGCCTGTGATTGAGGGAGATGACAAATCTTCAGCAAAATCGACCAGCGATAAAGGCCCAGTACCTAAGGCTAAAAAAAGTAAAGTTAAAGCGACTACCGTTAAGTTAAGTTAAGTTAAGTGCAGCAAGCTAACTGAATTTCAATGTATTGTGGCTAATATTTGATGTTTGAATACCAACTTATTCGAAGTAAACGTAGAAGAACCTTGAGCTTACAGGTTAAGTATGGTCAAGTGACGGTGCGGGCCCCTTATAGCGTGTCCTCTACTTTTATTGATAGTTTTATCGAAGAAAAGTCTGCTTGGCTACGAGCAAAGTTAGTCGAACAGCAAAGTGCACTCGACTTTTGTGATTATAGCCAAGGCTCATCTTTGTTATACCTAGGTGAGCAAGTCAGTTTAAACATATCTATAGCAAAAAAATCGGCTGTTTATCTCAATGAGATAAAGGTAACTTCTTTAAGCCATACACAGCCAGTGGTAAGGCAGCTGAATGTCATAATTAGTGAGAAAATTAATGTTCGCCTTAATAATTCCTCACTTAAGGCACAACAAGTTAAAAAGCAGCTAGAAGGTTATTTTAAACGGTTAGCAGAAGACGTTATATCACAGCGGCTTGAACTTATTAGTAAACAAACATTACTGATGCCGTCAAGCATGAATATCCGCCAATATAAATCTCGATGGGGTAGCTGTACTAATCTAGGCGCGTTAAGTTTCAATTATCTCTTAATGATGACCCCATTATTTGTCATTGATTATGTTGTTGTTCATGAGTTATGTCACTTAGAGCATCTTGATCACTCTAAAAATTTTTGGCAGCTGGTTGAAAGACATTGCCCTGATTATCAAATAGCTAAACAATGGCTTAATAGCCATCAATCACAGTTATACTGGAAAAAACCTCTGTAAACATTACAAAATACCTCAAAATCCATGATCTTAGTCACGAACTTAGACAAAATACCAACCATTAACTACACTTTTTTGTGTATCGACGAATTATAATTACTTTCACGAACTAACTTTACTTTTTTATTGAAATTTGAAAGGCAATGTGATGAAAATTAATTTACATAGTATCAAAATTACCATGGTTTATATCAGCTCAGCTTACCTATCTCTTGTCTGTGCATCTTTGATCCTTGGCGGTTAACCTCCAATTACCTCTATTATTTTTCCTTGAGTTGTGAGTCACTAAAGAATGTCTACTCATAGATATTCATAGACGAGATCAGCCTTTAAGGACCTTGTGAATTTAATTTACCCTAAAAATATGTAATTGTTGATTAACAATTACATATTTTTAGGGTAAATTAAGAGCAATAAAATAAAAAATAATAAGGTCCTCCCTTTATGAGCCCATCGGTGCTTATTTGTGATGATTCGAATATGGCTAGAAAGCAAGTGCTTAGAAGCCTTCCGGAGCAATGGCGAACATCTGTTCAAACAGCGAGTAATGGTGCTGAAGCGTTAACCATTTTACGTGATAATAGCGTGGAGGTTTTATTTCTAGATCTCACTATGCCTGGAATCGATGGTATTGGTGTCTTACAAGGAATACAAAAATTAAACCTTAATTGCAGTGTTTTTGTCATTTCAGCAGATATTCAACCTGAAATGCAATCTAAGGTGAAAGCCTTAGGAGCGAAAGAGTTTATACGTAAACCGGTAAAGTCCGATATTTTAATTACTCACTTGCAACAACATGGCTTGTTATGAGTGAATTTCACCTGACTGAAGACCAGCAAGATTGCCTGCAAGAGCTAATTAATATTGCAATGGGACAAGCAAGTGATCAACTTGCTCGTTATCTTGATACCTTTGTGTACTTGAAAGTACCTAGTATAGAAAGCGTTGCAGCTGTAGAGTTAATACAAACCTTGAGCCAGCAACAAAATACGATGGCAGTTGTTAGCCAAGGTTTCTTTGGTTATGAAGGTATAAGAGGTGAAGCGTTATTAATGTATCAAGAAGAAGACTCTGGCCGTATTGCAGATCTACTTGGTTATGAACCCGACGAATTATCTCAAGATGAGCAATTAATTGATATTAGTTCGATTTTAACGACAACTTTTTTGAATGTATTTGCTGGGCAAATAGATAATCAAATGTCATACAACGCGCCGAAATTACTGCCTAGTATACAAAACAGCATATCTGAACATTTACAACAAATGACCTTTAATTGGGATTTAGCGTTAAAAGTAAATATTAACTACCAAGTTACCGATTATTCTTTTAATTGTAATATGATTTTATTGATTCCTGAAACAGCAATCATCAATATCAAAAATGTGCTTGATCGAATATTGGCTGAGTTTTAGTGTTTGATTTAAATGCACTCCTTACCCAAAAATGTAGCACTGAATCAACTTTAACCGAATCCATGCTTAAGCAGATAAACTGTCAAATTGCTAATCAGCTTAATACAGGGGTTTTGGTGGTGGATGCAGGATTTAACATTGTTCTTTGGAATCGTTTTTTACAGGTGCATACCGACAATATTGTAGACAACATAATTGGTCAATCAATTTTTTCAGCTTTTCCTGAATTACCAGAACGTTGGTTATCCCGCAAACTGACTTCTGTTTTACAATTAAATACCCCAAGTTTTTGTTCTTGGGAGCAAAGACATCATTTGTTTGAATTGCCCCATACTAGGCCTATCACTACAGATAGTGAGTTTATGGCACAGAATTGTACTTTTCTACCGATAATCATTGAAAATAACAGTAAACATATTTGTATCTTAATTGAAGATGTCACTGATGTTTGCCATTACCAAGGTCAATTACAAAAGGCCTTAGATGAAGTTGCTCAATTGAGCCGAATAGACGGCTTAACGCAAATTTATAATCGCAGGCATTGGCAAGAGTCATTAGCGCAAGAATATGCTAAAGCACGCCGTCATGATAAAAAATTATCATTAATAATGCTGGATTTAGATTACTTTAAATTACTGAATGATAATTATGGCCACCAATGTGGCGATATGGTGTTAATTGAAGTGAGCGCATTAATTAGCTCCCTTTTAAGAGTTGAAGACCTTTTTGGGCGATATGGTGGTGAAGAGTTTGCCATAATTCTACCTGAGACAAATTTAGCCGGTGCAAAAGAACTTGCACAACGTATTTGTGACAAAATAGCCACCACGCTTTTAAATTATAATGCTGAGATAATAAAAGTTACCGTAAGTTTAGGTGTTACACAGCTTAATGGTGCTGAAGCTAATTATGAAGAGCTAATAACCAAAGCCGATGAGGCCTTATATCAAGCTAAAGCTTTGGGGCGTAACCAAGTTTGTAGCGCGATTTGTGCTAAAACGTTGGTAATCGACTAACATCAACTTTAACCTCTCTTTGACGTTTTATTCAATAAACCAGCAATAAATTAACTTTTATGCATAAAATATAACGTTTTATTTAATATTTTTTGTCATTAATGATTGACAGATATCTTAAGTTAAGGCATTTTAGACTTATGAAAATAAACAGCAGCCATATTATTACTATTCTTACCACCACCACCCGAATTAGGATGGCGGTCGCTGGCTAACGTGTAAAAAATAACAATTTTATCGAAGCCCGTGACCTGAAAAGGTTACGGGTTTTTTTATGCTTACAATGACGAGTATTAGCTCTAATATTATCGCAAAGGTTTACCGCCTAACGAGAATAAGAGTCCTCTTACTCATTGTTTCTTTACAAAGGAATAAAACATGCGTGTACTTAAATTTGGTGGCTCTTCATTAGCTTCTGCTGAGCGTTTTCGTCAAGTTGCCGATATTATCAAAGGTCAAAGTGAATCATCTAATCTCGCTATAGTGGTATCTGCACCACAAGGTGTAACTAATCACTTAGTTGCCATGGCTGAGAATATTAGCGATGAGGCAAGAATGGTAACCGATTTAGGTCATTTTAAACGTGCAATTACCACCATCATTGACGATTTATCTGCAAGTATTAGTAATTTTAATAATCAGCATTGTGAGCAAGCATTAACCAATTACGAGCATCAGCTTGCCCGTTATATGCAAGGAGCTACCTTACTGACGTATTGCCCTGATCATATTCGTGCTCGTATTATCAGTACTGGCGAGCGCTTAAGCGTGGCAATTTTAGATGCCGTATTACAAGCTTATGGGTTACAAGTGTCTTTATTAGATCCGGAAAAATTTTTATATACCAATAATTCTTCGCTTAATGCGGTAGCAGATTTAGTGCTATCAAAAGATAAATTTTCAAGTGAATATAGTAATCTGAGCCAGGTAGCTCTTATGCCGGGCTTTATCGGTGTTAATGCCGATATTAACAGCGATATGCCACAGGTAACAACACTAGGTCGAAATGGCTCTGATTATTCTGCGGCAGTATTAGCTGTTTGTGCAGAAGCGGAATGTTGTGAAATTTGGACTGATGTTGACGGCGTATATAACGCCGACCCGCGTTATATTAAAGAAGCAAAATTATTAGATTACTTATCTTATCAAGAGGCAATGGAGCTATCTTATTTTGGTGCTAGTGTTTTACACCCAAAAACAATAGGTCCTATCGCGCAATATCATATCCCTTGTTTAATTAAGAACACCAGTAATCCAAGTGCAGCAGGTACTTTAATTTCTAATGAAAATGACCAGCAAAAACGTGTTAAGGCGATTTCAAACCTTGATGATTTAACAATGGTTAATGTCTCAGGTCCAGGCATGAAAGGTATGGTCGGCATGGCGAGTCGTGTTTTTGCTACCATGAGCAGAGAAAATATCTCCTTGGTTATGATCAGCCAGTCGTCAAGCGAGTATTGCATTAGCTTTTGTATTTATTCAAGTGATAGCGAACGTGCCAAACAAAGCTTACAAGATGAATTTGAATTAGAGCTGTTAAACGGCCTACTTGAACCTTTAGCATTAAAGGGCGAACTATCAATAGTCTCCTTAGTTGGTGATGGTATGCATCATCAACGAGGCGTAGCGGCTAAGTTCTTTAGTTCACTAGCGCAAGCACGTGTCAATGTGATTGCTATTGCGCAAGATTCTTCAGAGCGTAGTATCTCAGTTGTTGTTGAGCAAAGAAAATGTATGGATGCGATGAAAGTCAGCCATCAAAATTTCTTTTCACACAAACCAACTATCGATGTGTTTTTAGTTGGTTGTGGTGTTGTTGGTAGCGAACTTATTGCACAAATATCTCGCCAACAAAGCAGCTTAAAAGAGCAAAATATTGTATTAAAAGTCTACGGTATTGCTAACTCTAAAGGCATGGTATTTGACAAAGAAGGCATTGATTTAAATAACTGGCAAGAAGTTGTTTCCAAAGCAGAAAAAGTTTTACCTGTGAGTGTTGAAAACCTGAAAGCGTTTGTCCGTGATAATCATTTAATCAACCCTGTTTTTGTTGACTCAACCTCTAATGAAGCCCTAGCAATGAGCTATGTCGATTATTTAGCAGAAGGCTTCCATATTGTTACGCCTAATAAAAAGGCGAATACAGATTCTTGGGAATATTACCAAAAGTTGCGTACTACCGCACAACAAACTAATCGTCGTTTCTTATATGAAACTACTGTAGGTGCGGGTTTGCCAGTTATTGATACTTTGCAAAGTTTGATTAAAGCGGGTGATGAACTACAGCGTTTTGAAGGCATATTATCAGGCTCTTTATCTTATATGTTTGGTAAACTAGAAGAGGGCATGTCTTTATCAGAAGCAACAGCTATTGCTAAAGAAAATGGCTTTACCGAGCCAGATCCTCGTGATGACTTAAGTGGTATGGACGTTGCGCGTAAATTATTGATCATGGCACGTGAAGCTGGCATGCAATTAGAACTGTCAGACATCAATATCGAGTCAGTATTACCGAACGATTTTGATGCTAGTGGTGATGTTAATCAGTTTATGAGTAATTTATCTAAGCTTGATGGTGACTTTGCTGAACGTGTTGCTAGTGCCAAAGCGACCGGTAAAGTATTACGTTATATCGGTAATATCGTTGACGGTAAATGCCAAGTATCTATTGAGACTGTTGGTATTGACCACCCATTATACAGTATTAAAGATGGCGAGAATGCCTTGGCTATTCACAGTCGTTATTATCAACCACTGCCATTTGTTTTACGTGGTTATGGCGCAGGCGCAGCAGTGACTGCCGCTGGCGTATTTGGCGATTTATTAAGAACGTTAGCATGGGAGCAGCAACACTAATGTCGACAAATAACTCAAGTGTTGCGGTTTTTGCCCCTGCTTCTATAGGCAATGTCAGTGTCGGTTTTGATGTTTTAGGATTGGCAGTAAAACCCGTTGATGGTTCATTACTAGGTGATGTAGTTAAGGTAAGTGCAAGCTCAAGCAGTGAAAATAGCCTCACAGTTATCGGTAACTTTGCTGACAAATTACCGAGTAACAAGGAAGATAATATTGTTTGGTCTTGCCTATTACTTTTTAATAATGAATTAATCAATACAGGACAAACGCCTGTAGCCGTAGAGCTTATTTTAGACAAAAAAATGCCCGTCGGTAGTGGTTTAGGCTCTAGTGCTTGTTCTGTTGTTGCCGCGTTAGCTGGCTTGAATGCTTTTTATGCTAAATACCAAAAATTCAGTTTTGCTGAAAATGTGTTATTAAAAATGACTGGGCAAATGGAAGCACAAATTAGTGGTAGCTTACATTACGACAATGTCGCGCCTTGTTATTTAGGTGGTTTGCAATTGATGGTGCCAGATGAAAATGTCATTTCGCGCAGCTTACCTAGCTTTGATGATTGTTATTATGTGATGGCATATCCGGGCATAGAAGTATCAACAAAAGCAGCAAGGGATGTTTTACCAACAAATTACAGCCGCAGTGACGTTATCAGTTATGGTCAAAACTTGGCAACATTTGTCGATGCATGTCATCGTCATGACAAGGACCAAGCATTCTCGGTATTAACGGATGTAGTTGCAGAGCCTTATCGCACTAATTTATTACCAAGATATCAAGCTTCTCGTGATTATTTAACTGCACAAGGCGCTTTAGCTGTAGGGATTTCAGGCTCAGGACCGACACTTTTTTGTGTCTGTGATAGTCAACAACAAGCAGAGCAATTCGCTCTATGGTTAGAAGATAATTATTTACAAACAGACTTAGGTTTTGTTCACGTATGCAAAGTAGATGAAGTGGGTGCTACAGAGCTTTAGCTTATTTACTTATTAATTAATAGCAATCGGCTTTAATAGATAAGCGCCGATTGTTAAAAAACTTAGTAAACAGATTATTAGGAACAGCAGTGAAATATTATAATTTAAAAGAAAATGATGAGCAGGTAAGTTTCGCACAAGCAGTTAAACAAGGTTTAGGTAAAAATCAGGGCCTGTTTTTCCCAAGTGTTATGCCTAAATTAGATAATATAGACGAATTACTCGCCTTACCTTTAGTTGAGCGTAGCGTCAAAATATTACAACCGTTTGTTGAAGGTGATTTAACCAAAAGTGAATTAACTGACATTGTTACCGATGCTTTTAACTTCCCTGCATTATTACAACCTATTAGCCCTGAGCGCGCTATTTTAGAGTTGTTCCACGGGCCAACATTAGCGTTTAAAGACTTTGGCGCTCGATTTATGGCGAAATGTTTACAAGCTTTTGTTGCCAAAGATAGCAAAGCCAGCGGCGAAACTAAGCCGTTAACCATTTTAACAGCAACCTCTGGTGATACGGGGGCAGCCGTTGCTCATGCATTCCATGGTATTGATAACATTCGTGTTGTTATCATGTATCCAAAAGGCAAAATTAGCTTATTACAAGAAAAAATGTTTACAACCCTTGGTGGTAATATTGAGACGTTAGCTGTTGATGGTGATTTTGATGATTGTCAGGCATTAGTCAAAAAATCATTTGATGATAAAGAGCTGGCTAACACTATAGGTCTGAATTCAGCCAACTCAATCAATATCAGTAGATTGTTAGCGCAAGTATGTTATTATTTTGAAGCGGTAGCACAACTATCTCGTGCTAAAAGCGACCTAAGCCAAATCGTATTCTCAATCCCAAGTGGTAACTTTGGTAACTTAACTGCGGGCTTATTTGCTAAAGCAATGGGTTTACCCATTAAACGTTTTATTGCCGCTACTAATGCCAATGATACAGTGCCACGTTATCTTGAAACTGGCGAGTGGACACCCAATAAAACAATAGCGACTATTTCAAATGCTATGGATGTTAGTAACCCAAATAATTGGCCGCGCGTTGAACATATGCTTAAAAACGGCATAGTTGAGCAAGGTTGTGTGAGTTCAGTAGCTATAGATGAAGAACAAACTCAATCAACAGTAATTCAACTTAGTAAATTGGGTTATATTAGTGAGCCTCATGCCGCTGTTGCTTATAAAGCATTACAATATAGCGCTACAGAGGACGAATTTGGTGTCTTTTTAGGCACTGCTCATCCGGCTAAATTTAAAGACGTTGTCGAAAGTATTCTGGGTCAACCGCTGGGTTTACCAAAAGAGTTAGCAGATTGTGCAGGCGAGCCAACTTTATCGCAAGACCTAAGTGCTAATTTTAGTGACTTACGTAGTTATTTATTAGCTTAGTTGACCGCTGATTCAGCTCAATATTATATTTGAGTATGCTAATCAGTTCTAGTTACCGTAAAATATGAAGCTATCACCGTCGGTGATGGCTTTTTTACTTTTAAGCTATTATTTTAAGGCATTAGTTTTAGGAAAATTATGATCAAACCACAATGGCAACAATTAGTTAATCGTGAAGCCAACAAAGACTATTTTCAAAGTTTAACTAGTGAGATAACAAAACAAAGATCGTCTGAAATTGCTATTTACCCAGCAGAAAAGTATGTTTTTAATGCCTTCAATTATGCTGATATAGCTGATGTTAAAGTTGTTATTTTGGGGCAGGATCCTTATCACGGAAAAGATCAGGCTCATGGTTTAGCCTTTTCGGTACAATCTGGTATTAAAGTGCCACCATCCTTGGTTAATATATATAAAGAGCTAAGCACGGATATCAAAGACTTTAACACGCCAAAACATGGCTGCTTGACTCAATGGGCAGAGCAAGGAGTATTACTGTTAAATACCGTATTAACAGTACAACAAGCGAATGCTCACTCTCATGCAAAACTCGGTTGGGAAACGTTTACTGAACAAGTGATTACTGAATTAAATGAAAATAATGATGGCTGTGTTTTTATCTTATGGGGAGCTCATGCTCATAAAAAAGGTAAAAACATTAACCAAGACAAACATTTAGTTTTAGCTGGACCACATCCGTCACCACTTTCTGCCTATCGTGGTTTTTTTGGCTGCCAACACTTTTCTCAAGCCAATACTTGGTTAGCTAATTATGATATTCAGCCAATAAACTGGCATTTACCTATAGAAATTTAAGTCAAAAGAGCTTGATATTAATTAGCTTTGGGTAAGAAATGAAACACCTCTTGGTAGTATTTTCGAAGCTTAGGTAGATCACCAGTGAGCAACCACTTTTCATGAGCAAAATAGAGCTCATCGCTAAGATATGCCTGTTGAAGTATGCCATTAATACTATCAATTATTTTCTGTCCTGATGCTGTTTTTGAGCAAGAAACGTGACCAATAAAATAGAGTGGACTGTCAGCGATAGTGTAACTTTCTAAATGCACAGCATCTTGGTTAATAATATTGATATCTTGGGGGTAAGAAATAATATAATCAATTCTATTTTTGAGTAACATATTCATTAACGATTCAATTCTATTGGCTCCGGCACGTATAAAAATATTACTATTACTCAGTTTTGCTATTTGTTGGTCTATCCTTACGCCATATGAAACTCCGCTTCCTATAGCCAATACTTGTTCAGGGTAATGAGCAAACAATCGCGCTAAGCTAATGATTTCTCCTTGATTATTTAATACATTATCATTTAAGGGCAAAGCCTGTGTTACTCGGTACAATTGTTGTCCAAGGTAAATTTCGTGTGGTTGGCTAAAAATAGAGAACTTTTCACGTGTGGTGTTTTTTATGCGGCTGGAGATACAGGCACTAACTTCGTTATGTAACATTCTTTCAGCCCTATCGCCGGTCGCTTTAACAAATTCTAATTGATAACCAAGCTCCCCTAAACCGCGCATGATTATGGTAGCAGTTTCTTGTGAAGTGGTTTTATAGATTTTATTGATATAATCTTGCCATTCAAAAGTATCTTCAATTATCCAGATTATTTTCGGGTTATTAGCAGCTGAAGGTGGGGATATTTGCTCAAATGGTAACGTTGTAGTGGCAAGTAAGGTTATCAAACATAGGCAGAAGTATCGTAATAGCAATAACATAATATCCTTCCAGTAAATGAAACTTAGTGAGTAAAAAGCACTACAGCTCATTTGAGTATAATTCAAGTGGATAAAAATGTTAGTTAGGAGGATTGCTATCGATTTTATAAATGATTTAACTCTGCTATATTTTAACTATAGAGGATATGTTGAAAAATAAAGGAAATAAGATGAGTGTTAGTTTTGACCAATTTGATGAGTCGGCAGTGGTTATACTAAAAGTGTTGGCAGAACATTTTCCTATGCCAACAGAAATTGGTTTTAATGATGTCTTTCCTGAACTTGATGGTGATGTAAGAAAACGTGCCGTCCATATTGGGACGCTGGCTTTTTTACGCCATGAAGATCTTATCGCCCATGACGTAGGTAGCGCCTCATCTTTCATCATTACTCGCAAAGGCTTAGCGCTATTTAATGAGGATATTTTCAAACATATAAAAAATTTGCTCAATAGTGAAGCCGATAATATTGAGTTATAGTTTCAATCTAAACAAAACTAAATTTATTTGAGCTTAATTGAATTAACAGCTTACTCTTAATACATCCCCCCAGCCTCTAACGCTATCAGCTATCAAAATAAATAATCATCTCGGCGGCTTCGCAATGACAATCATGGCCACATAAAATGCAGTTGTAACCTTGTTTACTCTCTTCATTCCATTTATCTGGATGAGAAGTTATTAATTTTCCGCCACATTTAGTGAAATATGACACAGCACTATTATTGGGGCTTTGTTTCCATAAATGACTTATGCCCGCTTGAGCACCTTGTTTTTTTGCCGCTTCAATGGCAAGTTTTAATAGCTGCTTACCAATGCCTAAACCTCGGTGTTTTTCATCAACAGTATTGCATTTGAAGTAACAACATTTTTTACTGTCTACTTGCCATAAATCAGGGCTGCACCACTGATCTATCTGCCATGTATTGGCTGAATAAGTACTGCGAAAGCCAATCACTTTGTTATCAAGTACGGCAACAAAACTGCAGTTAATGTTATTAATTGTGCCTTTATCTGTCCACTTTACCAATTTATCAATATCCAAATAACCCTCGCCATGAACAAGGTTGGCTAGGGTTATCACTTGTGAAAAATATTCTAATGTTAAGGGGAAATAGTCAATGTTATCTTTTAAATTTGTCATGTTTTTTATAATGCATTTGTCTGATTATCTCAATGCTAAGATAACAAAGCTGTGGTGAAGTTAAAGTAAATTTCTATGAAAATTATTTAACGCGTAATTTTAAATTAATTAATTTGATATAAATTAGTCTAATCGGTTTACAGACTCGCCTTGCTTAAATGCATGGATATTGTCGCTTAATAAATTAATCAGTCGCTGTTGTGCCTCAATACTTGCCCAAGCAATATGGGCGGTAATTTTAAGGTTTGCTAACTTAGCGTTAAGCAGTAAATGATCTGCTGGCGGCGGTTCTTGCATTAAAACGTCTAATACAGCATAAGCAATTTTTTTGTTTTTTAAAGCACTTAGCAAAGCCGTTTCATCAACCAATGCCCCGCGGGCTGTATTGATTAACACAGCGCTATTTTTCATCTGTGACAAAATCTCAACATTGATTAAGTTCTCACTTTCAGGTGTTTGTGGGCAATGTAAACTAATAATGTCGGCTTGCTCAATAACTTGATTAAAAGCTGTTCGCTCTGCTCTAATCGATTTCGCTTTTGGGCGCTCAGCAATAAGTACCTTCATGTTAAAAGCGTGGGCGATAGTTGCCACTGCTTTACCTAAACTACCATAACCAACAATGCCGATGGTTTTACTGGCAAGCTCATTAATGCTGTTACTGTGGTAACAAAAGGCGCTACTTGTTGACCATAAGCCTTGTTCAGTATTGTTATTATGATGACTTATTTGCTGATAATATTCGAGCAACTGAGCGAATACATATTGGGCTACTGATTGTCCTGCGTAACCACTAACATTGGTAACGGCAATATTTAAGCGGTTTGCCGCTGTTATATCAACATTATTGTAACCAGTTGCGCTAATACAAATGAGTTTCAACTTAGGTAACGCCGATAAAATATCTGCGGTTAAAAGTACTTTATTGGTAATAATAACTTCGGCCTCAAGGCAGCGATCTATTATTTCACTTGGCGAAGTATTGGCATAACAAGTTAATTTAGTAACTTGTTGTTCAATAGCTGATAGGTCGATGTTTGAGCTGAAAGTTTGTTTATCTAAAAATACCGCACGCATGAATGTACTCTATGGTTTTAGGGGAATTAGTTAATTTTTTCTGACTGGAAATACAATAAACCAGCGAGTACATTTAATACTAGCTGGCTTATTAAGTGAAGCTTTACTTAGGTTTCACGCAGATTTACCTAACTGTGATTTAACTTTTACGTAGCTTTGAGTCGGTATAAGCTAAGTGTTAGCTAACTAAAACAATCAGCTGTACTGACTGTTTACCCCGGATATTAGCTTAGCCAGGTCGACCATCTTTTCTGGCGCTCATTAACATAGGTCCATAACCGACAATAAAGATAACAAAAGCCATAATCCAAAAGCCGCCACTTATATCAATAAATAATAAGGTTTTATCAGGCACAGCCCATGGACCGAATGCACGTAGTAGTGCAGCTAAATTTATTAGGATATAGGCTATGGTCATTGCTTTTGGTGGTGTTAAAGGGCGGCCAGTATGACCTAAGGAAACACGGGAAATCATCGCTAAAATCAAACCACCCATACCGCCAATAGTCAATAAATGCCAAACGTGATTACTCGGTACGTCAGAGATTAAATAACTGATACCAAGCACAAATAAACCAAAGCAGATAAATTTCATCGCGCCATGTATAGACCATAAAAGTGGTACGTTTAAGGTTATCCAAGGATGCCATCTTAACCAACGTATAGTTTGAAATATGCTTGCCACTATAAGTAATATGCCAAAGAATATTGGAGAAAAGCCAACTAAAGGGTGAAGTAGCAAATTGAACATAGCAATAGCTAAACTGCCATTTGCCGCTTTATCTAACCAAGGTAATGGCGTTGCCTTGGGGGTTTTTGTACCATTTGCTGTAAACATAGGCGCAACGCGGCCAGCCATGACAGACATTAAAAATGTCACTAACATAACACCAGCATAACCAGAATATACGCTATTGAATATTTCAGGATAGTATATCGCTAAATGCATTTCTAAATTAGCGAAAGTAAATAAAGCTAATAGCGGTATAAAGAATAAATTTCGATACTGTTTTACCGCAATAATGGGTTTTGCTAAAACAAAAGCAACGGCAGGTAGAAAAGCTAAGTCGATAATACTGGTTAGCGTTAGACCCAATAATTCGGGTATTACTAGAAAAATACGACCTGCTAACCAGAGCATAAATAAAGCTAATAATACATTTCCTTGCGCACCTCGTGTGCCAGTCCAGTTTTGTACAGCAGTTAATAAAAATCCGGCAATGATGGCACCGCCAAAACCAAAAATCATTTCATGGATATGCCACCAGTAGCCGCCACCAAAGGGGGATAAGCTGATAGCGCCTTTATACATTAATAACCAAACCGTGATGGCTAACACGCTAAAAACTGCACCGCTAAGGAAAAAGGGTCTGAAGCCTAAACGTAACGGCGGTGGAATTTTTTGTTCTGTTTGTAAGTCGTTGATTTGCATCATTTGTGTGCCTTTTATACATCTAAGATGATTACGACGTTATGATTAATAATGACTGTAGTGAATAGTAAGTAATGATTGTAAAGAATATCAAGTTACTATGTCTGAAATAGATCAATGAAAAGTAGATTACTCATATAAAAATAGTGCTAAAACGAATAATGAAATTGATGCCAAAGTTAAAGTTGTCCAAGCATAGTATGAATCTAAGCTAGGTTATGTTGATAACCTATCCAGCTATAAATGACAATTTTATACCTGGATAGGCTGCAATGTAGATGTTTAGGTATTAAGTAATAAGGCTAATTTTGTTGAATAAATTGCGTAACTTGGCTAACAGAAGCTGCACCAACTTGTGTTGCCACTAATTCACCATTATTTATTAACAACAATGTTGGAATACCTCGTATACCAAATTTAGCCATAAGCGCTTGACTGTTATCAGCATTGATTTTTATTACTTTAATATCCGCATTATCTTGGGCTATTTGCTCAACTACAGGCGCCAGCATTTTACATGGCGCGCACCATGGCGCATAAAAATCTATTAATACTTTACCTTTGGCTTGTTCTACTTCTTGATTAAATTGTTCAGCTAAAATTTCTTCAACCTTTACTTGTGTCTCTGTGCTCATGATGTACTCCATTATGTGGCTATGTGTTGTTAGTTGTAAGCAACTAACAACCAGTCAAACAAGTGTACTTAAGTTGTAATTGTATTATTAGATGTGTTTAATAGAATTCATTGTTCTATAAATGAAACAATTTACAGGTGAAGGTAAGGTGGCATGAAGTTGAGTAATTTAGACGATTTACATTTATTTGTCAGCTTAGTAGAAGCAGGCTCGTTTACCTTGGCAGCAAAAGAGCTAGGCATAGCAAAATCTAAGTTAAGCCGACGTTTGGTCTTATTAGAAAAAAAATTAGGTTGTGAACTACTCTTACGCACAACACGTAAGCAAGAACTTACTGAAAGCGGTCGCTTACTTTTTTGTGCCAGTAAAGAGCATATTGATGCGTTAACTAAAGTTGAAGAGCAACTTTTTTCTTCACTGAACCAAGTTCAAGGTAAGCTCAATATTCTCTTACCGTTAGAGTTTTTTAATAAAATAATTAGTACTTTAATAGGTGACTTTCTGAGACGTTATCCTAAAATCAACCTTAATTGTCAGCACTACTCAGGCGCTATTCCTGAATTTGATCCTAAGTTTGATCTCTGTTTTGTTTTACATGAGCAAGTCTTGCCATCATCCAACTGGATTGCTAAAGAACTAGTCAGTTTTCCACAGTCCATTTATTTTTCACCTTTAATGGCTGCTACAGTAGAAATTAAGTTGCTTGCTAACAAAAAGGTAAGTCCTGAGCAGCTTAGCCAGTTTGATTGTATTTTGGCCGATGAAAATCAGCCTTGGCACTTTCGTAATATTGATAAGGTAGAGCAGGTAAATGTTAGCGGTAAGTTAGTACTTTCTAGCCCTGAAATGCGTCTGCAAGCAGCAGAGCAAGGTTTAGGTCTATGTAAATTACCGGATTATGTAGTAAAAAATAATCTAAAAAGAAATAAGCTATTAAAACATGATGCACTCAGAGATGAACAATTCAATAATATTGGTCAACAACAGGGGCTACAACGGTTATCGCTGAGTCGGGAAAGTGTTGCACAGCGATTAAGTGTACTTTATCAAAGTCGGAATATTGCTCGTAAAACCAGAACATTTTTAGACTATTTTCAAAGTAATGTTGGTAAGTTACTGTAAGAACAAGTTTTTTAGGTGGAGCTAGGGTAGCTTTAAGTAAGTTAGAGCTAATTATTAACTGCAATTTTGCCACAAGCATCAACGGTTGTTATGATGTGGCATCTTTTTACTAACGAATAAATGATTGAACTTTATGTCAGCAACGCCACTTGAACGAATTACCGTAGAGCCAAAATCCCCTGCAACTTCCTGTGTAATCTGGTTACATGGCCTGGGCGATTCAGGCGCAGGATTTTCCCCAATTGTACCTATGTTAGCTTTGCCCAAAAATCACGGTATTCGTTTTATATTTCCTCATGCCCCAGAGCAAGCCGTAACCATTAACCAGGGTTATGTTATGCGCTCTTGGTATGATATCAAAAGCATGGATTTACATAACCGCGCTGATATGGCTGGCGTGCTTGAGTCTGAAAAACGTGTGCAAGCGTTAATTAAAGAGCAAATCGATTTAGGTATAACGTCTCAAAACATCGTTTTAGCGGGTTTTAGTCAGGGTGGCGTATTAAGTTTGTTTACCGGTCTACGGTTTTCACAAGGTTTAGCCGGTATTTTGGCATTATCTTGCTATTTACCAACAGCAGATAAATTACCTGAGCAATGTCATGCAGCCAATGCTGCAACGCCTATTTTGCAAAATCATGGTGACCGAGATGATGTGGTACCAATGAGTGCTGGTAAAATGGCAAACTCATTGTTAATTGCAGCTGACTATAAAGTAGCTTGGCAAAGTTACCCAATGGAACACTCGGTATTACCAGAGCAACTGACAAATATTTCAGCTTGGTTACAAGCTAGGCTACTTAATAAATAGCGATTAAGGCTTGATAAGTGCTAATCATATTAACTTTAAGATTAGTTTTAGCGTTTTATTGGTAACCGAAAAATAGATTTAGGGGGGGAGAATGGATAAGGTCAACCTACAAAAGGGAATTGAAAGACAAGTGAAGAACAAGTGGCTCGCTAGCTGGATTACTGGTATAGACTTAAGTGTTGCCAACACCATTAAAGTTATTGCTTTTATCTCCTTGTGCCTTTTTATTTATAATAAGTCGACTCAATCTCAACAAGAAAATGATGAGAGTTCACTTTATCTTTCCAGCCCTAAAATTAATGATATTTACTTTTTAGACTTTCGTTTACTGAGTGATTCACTTAGGCCAAAACAAAAGTATCGCATTGCCAAAGTAGTCGATATCACGGGTGATATCGTGACACTGCTTTATGGCAATATGTTTTACCTACGCCAACAGTCACTTAAAGATAGTATCCGTTATGGCCAACTAAGGTTTAAAGATTACTTCGAGACCAAGCGTTATGATTTACCCCTAGTACAGTTAGAGAGCATGTATGACTCGAAAGCAATTTATATGATAAAAAGGCCGGATCAAAATATGCTGTATGGCAACTATATCAATGAGCCAGAGTCTGAACTTAGCACAAAAGTGTATATTCCGGGTAAGCGAGAAAACCTTGAAGGATTAAGCTTACTTAAGTCTAATTATTTAGAAAACAACTTGCAGCAAGCTTTCCAACGATTTAGTCAATCAGCTCAATTTGGCTTTGCAGAGGGACAAGTGAACTTGGCGCAAATGTATTTGAACGCTCAATACCTTGATAAAGATTTAGAGCAAGCAATGTTCTGGTTCAAACAAGCAGCACTGCAAAGTAGTAAAGCTGGCGTGTTAAAATACGTTATTGTTTGTCGGCAGGTGAGTTATTGCCAGGAAGGTGATTTTTACCAGGAGTTAAGCGATGCTGGCGTAAATATTAAAGTAAGAGCGTTAGATTTTAAACTTAATTAACTTTAAAACTAATTCACTTAATACCTCAAAAAGTAAGTCACATTGAGTCATTGTGACTTACTAAGCTGAATATGTTCTTAGTTTTAAATCTTGTTTAATAGACAACTTTAATCTTCACGATATGATTCAGCGACTAAATGATGACGATTGAGTAATTTATAAAACTCGGTACGATTACGCTGAGCAATTCGCGCTGCTTGTGAGACATTCCCCGCGGTAATCTTTAATAATTTTGATAAATAATCTCGTTCAAAATGATCTCGCGCTTGTTGAAAAGACGGAAACTGGGTTGAATCATCACGCAAGGCATTTTTTACTAAACCCGCACTGATAACACTCTCACTTGAAAGAGCAACACTTTGCTCTACCACATTTTGTAGCTGCCTAATATTTCCCGGCCAAGGAGCACTAATTAGTAACTCCATCGCTTCTTGGCTAATGCTTTTTATCGGCATGTTAGAACGTGCAACGGCTTGATTTAAAAAGTACTGCACTAATAACGGAATATCTTCACGGCGCTGTACTAGAGTAGGCAGCTCAAGCTCAACAACATTGAGACGGTAATATAAATCTTCTCTAAAAGTACTGGCTTTAATCGCTTTTGTTAGATTAACATGTGTTGCCGAAATGATACGAACGTCGACTTTTATTGCTTGAGTACTCCCTACTGGGCGTACTTCTCGCTCTTGTAAAACGCGCAATAACTTTACTTGAAAGCTAAGCGGCATATCGCCAATTTCATCCAAAAATAAAGTGCCACCATCGGTGGCTTGAAATAAACCTTGGTGATTGCGTTCAGCGCCAGTGAAGGCGCCTTTAACGTGGCCAAATAACTCAGACTCGAGTAGTTGTTCTGGTATTGCCGCACAGTTTATCGCGGTAAAAACCTGGTCTTTTCGTTTACTGGCTTGATGAATTGCTTTGGCCAATAGTTCTTTTCCGGTACCACTTTGACTGTGAATAAGCACACTGAAATCACTGTTAGCGACCTGTTTCGCTTGTTGCAATAGTGAAGTCATTACCGTGCTACGACTAATGATGTTATTTCGCCACAGCTCAGTTTCACAAGTTGCCTCACTACTCGACGGTTGTAAACGAATAGCTTGTTCAACAGTGTCGAGTAACTCTTGGCTTTCAAAAGGTTTTGTTAAAAAGCTAAATACGCCTTGTTTAGTGGCGTTTATAGCATCGGGAATGGTACCGTGCGCCGTCATTATCACCACAGGAATATTAGGATGCTGTACTCTAATTTGTTCAAATAAAGCCATGCCATCCATACCTTCCATACGTAAATCACTAATCACTACTTGCGGGATGAAATGCTGTAAAGTTCCTAGTGCTATTTTAGCATTAGCAGCCGATTCAACGTTATAACCTGCAGCGGACAAACGAATACTAAGTAAACGTAATAGGCTAGGATCGTCATCGACTATAAGTATTTTTGCCGAATTTTTATTTGCTGGTTTAGTGCTTTGGCTCATAAAACCTTCTCTCTTTTCATGGCTTAGCCACGCTCATTAATGTTCTGGTCAATTCTCTTCAACAATATTAGCTGCTGGTTCACTTGCTCTAATTGTTGAGTTAATTCTTTTATAATACGGTGATGTTCATCTGCCTGATTATTGAAATTAATTCTCGCCGCTTGTTGCTTTTCAAGTAAACGCAGTTGGCTGTTTAGTTGGTCTCTAAGTAACATGGTAAAGGCAAAATTTTCTGCACTTATTTTATCACCAGCGAGTAAGTGTTCATTGAGTAACCGTTTGGCCTTGTATGGACTATGAAGTTTTGTATTAGGTAAGCTGTAAATTAAAATTAGCTTGCCTTGATTAGATACTTGATCCTCTCGGTATTTAGTATTAATTAGGATTTCAAGATGCTTTTCTTCAGCAATAATTTCTTTATTGGATAAGTGCTTTAGCGATAAATAGTATTGGCTATAATCAACAACATTATTGGTATTAGTAATGGGTGTTGTCATTTGGCAAGCACTAGATAAGCTAATTAGCAGAGTAATCAGCCCCATTGACAGCCAATGTTTAACGCGAAACATAATTACTGCTGTTAAGCTTTGTTTGTTTTGCTTCATAATGATTTATCTGTTGGTGTATTAGGTAAAGTAATGGTGACACAAGCACCTTTTTTGTTGGTGGCGCTGATTTTTTCTGCCTCGGTAACCTTAATACTGCCATTGAGGCGCAGCAATAGCTCTTTAACTATGGTGAGACCTAAACCACTACCTTTAATCTGGCTGTTCTGTGGAGGTTTACCCTGATAAAAGGCGTCGAAGACTTTATCACTGAGCGATGCTTCTATACCTGGGCCTTGGTCAATAATATTAATTGTTAAGCACTCCTTGCTACTTTGGTAAGTTATCTTGATAACGCCATTTGTGGGCGAATATTTAATCGCATTAGATAGAATGTTATCTAAAATGACGCTGAGTTGTTTGCTGTTGCTGTTAAGAAAGTAGGGGCTGTTATTACACTTTAAGGTCAAGTTCTTTGATTTTATGTCGAGCTTTCTTAACTGACAGGCGTCACTTATCAGTTGTGCTAAGTTGATTTTTTCAGAGCCATATAAACTGGTTGAATCTAAGACAATATTAAAATCCAGCAGATCTTCAATCAAGCGTTGTAAGCGATTGACACTAACACGAATAATATCGCAGATTTCTTGTTGTTCGTCGTTGAGCGGACCCACGCTATTATCATAGATAAGCTCAGTACCTTCTCTAATTGCTGCTAACGGGGTTTTTAATTCATGGGATATATGACGAATGAAACTCGACTTTTGTAACTCAAGAGTATGAAGTCGTTGACGCATATTCTCAAGCGCATCAGCTATTTCTCTTATTTCAGCGGGGCCATGTAAATTAATTTCTTGTTCAAAGTTACCTTGCTCTAGTAGCTGAATTTTATCAGTGAGTCGTTTTAACGGTTTAGTAATTAATATGATAAATACACCCGCTATGAAAAAGGTAATAGGGATAATATATAAACGCTCAAGGATACTTTTACTAATGTTTTCGGTAGTAAGGTGTATATCAAGTACCTGCTGATTAACGACAAAGTTACTGCGTTTTTTTAGCTGCTCACCAATACTGCGTAATTGCTTAAATTCTGTTTGCGTCTGCTCTAACGAGAGTAAAACAGCACGATCACTAGCCATCAACTTTTCTATTCTTTCACTCTCAATTTTTAATGTGTTTAATAATTCCTTTAATACTATATCTTGCTGCATAAACACAGTTTCTTGGATTATGCTTGCTAATATCTGTTGCTGGCGGCTAAAAAGGGTGAGTAATTCATTATCTTTGAGTACAACATACTGACTAGCATAACGCTCAACTCTTGCGATAGTGTCATCAAGTTTGTTATTTAGTTGAGTTAGTTGAGCAACATGATAAATAGCGCTAGTACTTTGCTTTGCTAATTGACTGACTTTGTTAGCGCCAAAAAGTAAAGCCATCACTAAAGGTAAAGCTACAAAAATAAAGCCTATTAATGTCAGTTTATTTATAGAAATTTTATTAAGTAATGATTGGCTAAAAATAAAAAATGACAAGGATAATTTACTTAATATCGCTTTAATTTTTTTTAGGTCATTAAGGTAAACCATGAGAATTTAGCCTGAAGTCTTTTAAGGTGAATAAATCTGCAGCTACTTTGTCTGAAAAATCAATCAAAAACAAGGGTGTCTTTATTTGGAGACGGGGTGGGTGTCTGAGGTGTTTTTCGTTAAGTTATTGTATTTGTTTTGTTTTGATTTGTATTTGTAACTACTTTGTTTATGGATTTCTATAATTATTTTAACCTGTTGGTCATCAGCGACAGTTTTAGGGGGGCTTAACAGAGGGGAAAGCTTATGTTTTTATAAAAAACCTTTTAAATCAATGTTATGTATTATGTGGCACGCTGTGTGCTATAGCTTTATCGATAATGAATTTAATCAGCGAAATTGCTCGCTTTAATTATTTAAAAGAGGTTTACCATGAATAGTATCAGTTTAACGCAAGTAACCGCATTTGTAGTCGCCGTAAGTATGGCTTCTTTTCTTGTCAGTGCTGATGATGCTCATGCTCATAACACTGAAGATAATAAAGTAGCACATGTTGAACATTCAGCCAGCCCTGCTGTTGCCGAAGAGATAAAAGCAGTAAATGACAAGTTTACTTTCACTTCGCTAGACAGTGATAAAGATGGCAAATTAAGTCAACAAGAAGTACTTGCAGGTAAAAATGATTGGTTAGTAAAATCTTTTAAAGCAATCGATAATAATGCTGATGAATTACTGACAGAACAAGAGCTAGTTGATTTTGTTGCTAAAAATACAAGCAAAGCGACAGACTAATTTTTAAAAAAGTAAGTTGTATGCAAATAATGAATAAAAACTTACTTACACAGTTTAAGGGGAGCTCCCAACCCATATCAAATCGTTTCGTTGTCATTCTTAAGGACTGAGAAGGACTAAATAGACTTGTTATACTCCACTCCCCTTTAGGCCGGCTACGTTTGTAGCCGGCCTTTTTTATGTCCTAAATTTGATGCTCAAGCTGAAATAAGTTTAGTTGTCCTGATCTTGCGATAGATTGTCATTTGAGGCATTTCGCCTCTACTCTATGCTTGATACACTAAAGGGAATTACTATAAAAAGAGAACATTCAATGAAAGCTCAGTTTATCAAAGCATTTTTAGTTTCTAGTATTTTGATGGGGTGCTCAACAGTAACCGAAACTACTGATGTTCAGCCAGCGCCTAATACATTAAATAAAGTGACTCGCGTGCAAACAGTACAAGAGTCACAAGAACTTCTTTTGGCTAAGTGGCAAGGACCTTTTCAGGGGGTACCAGCCTTTGATAAAGTCACCCAAGCAGGTTTAGTGCCAGCGATGGAACAAGCAATGGCTGATAAACTAGCTGAAGTAGAGCTTATTGCTAATAACAGTGATGCACCTACCTTCGAAAATACTATTGTCGCCATGGAAAAAACGGGTGCTGAGCTAAGTCGACTATTCACTTATTACGGTATTTGGCGTTCAAATAAATCAAGCCCTGAATTTAGAACATTACAAAGTGAAATAGCGCCAAAATTGTCAGCGTTTTATTCGAAAATCAATCAAAATGATAAATTATTCAAGCGTATCTCAGCGGTTTATAACAGTGATGCAACTAAAGCGATGAGCTCAGCTAATCAGCGTTTAGTGTTATTAACTTATAACAGTTTTGCTCGCAATGGCGCGACCTTAAATACCGCAGATAAAAAGCGTTATGCAGACATAAACCTACGGTTAGCGCAGTTACAAACTAAGTTTGGTAATAATATTTTAGCGGACGAAGAAGGCTATGTATTGTATTTAGATAAGTCACAATTAGGTGGTTTGCCTGAGTCAATTATCAGTGTAGCGGCAGCTGCAGCAGAAGCGCGTGATCATCAAGGTCAATATGCTATTACCAATACACGTTCGTCAATGGACCCATTTTTAACTTACTCAACGGAGCGTGATTTACGTAAAACAGTGTGGAATAGTTACTATAGCCGCGGTGATAATGGCGATCAGTATGATAACAATGCCATCATTGCGGAAATATTACAGTTACGTCACGAACGTGTTGGTTTATTAGGTTATAAAAACTATGCATCATGGCGCTTAGAAGACCGTATGGCTAAATCGCCGGAAAATGCTATTGCTTTGATGGAATCAGTTTGGCCAGCAGCCATTGCCCGTGTTGATGAAGAAGTTGCTGACATGTTAGCTATCGGTAAAAGAGAAGACGGTATCGAGCAAGTAGAAGCATGGGATTACCGCTTTTATGCTGAAAAAGTTCGTAAAGATAAATACAATTTAGACTCTGATGAAGTAAAACAATACTTACAACTTGATAACCTTCGTGAAGCTATGTTTTATGTAGCAGGGCGTTTATTTAACTTTAACTTTAGTGAAATTACTGATGGCTCTGTGCCGGTATTTCATCAAGATGTGCGTGTTTGGGAAGTAAAAGATAAAACCTCAGGTGAACATATTGGTTTATGGTACTTAGACCCGTTTGCTCGCCAAGGTAAACGTTCAGGTGCTTGGGCAACGACTTATCGTTCTCACACTACCTTCCAAGGTAAGAAGAATGTTTTATCTTCTAACAACTCAAATTTCTCTAAAGCTGCTGCCGGACAACCTACGTTGATTTCTTGGTCAGATGCCGAAACTTATTTCCATGAGTTTGGTCATGCATTGCACTTTTTAGCGTCTAAAGTTGAATACCCAACACTAAATTCTGGTGTACGTGATTATACTGAATTCCAATCACAGTTATTAGAGCGTTGGTTATCAACAGATGAAGTGATTGATAACTACCTAGTGCATTATAAAACGGGCAAGCCAATGCCTAAATCACTGGTAGAAAAAATTAAACAAGCAGCAACTTTTAACCAAGGATTTAGTACCACTGAGTATTTAGCGTCAGCGCTAGTTGATATGGAGTTTCATACAGTAGATCCAACAGGTATTGATGCCGATAAGTTTGAACGTGAAACTTTAGCTGCCCTGAAAATGCCTAAGCAAATTGTTATGCGTCATCGTAGTCCTCAGTTTGGTCATATCTTTAGCAGCGAAGGTTATGCTTCAAGCTATTATGGTTACATGTGGGCAGAAGTTTTAACCTCTGATGCGGCTGAAGCCTTTGCTAAAGCGCCAGGTGGTTTTTACGATAAAGAAGTTGCCGATAAACTTGTTGAACATTTATTTAGTGTGCGTAATGCCGTTGATCCAAGTGAAGCTTATCGTGCCTTTAGAGGTCGTGATGCTAAAGTTGAAGCGTTAATGCGTGATCGTGGTTTTCCGGTAACAACTAAATAAATCATCATATAATTTAGACATAAAAAAACTCGCTTAGGCGAGTTTTTTTATGTCTTTTCGAGCTTACAGACAATAACAAAAAACAACAATGTTGTAGCGTAAAAACTAAAGTAGCCAGTGTTAGACTTGCGGAAAATTATCTAATGGAATTGTAGTTATGCGTCATTTATATAAATCAATAGCGGTTATTGCTATAGCAAGCTTAGTTTTAACTGGTTGCGGCTCAGACGATGAAGAGCCTGTAAGCCATGTAACCAGCTCAGGTGTGATCAGTGGCTTTGGTAGCGTTTATGTTAATGGCGTTCGTTATACCACTAAAGACAGTTACATTATTGCTAATGGTAGGAAAAGTGATGAAGCGGCGCTTAAAGTGGGCATGAAGGTGGTTGTTGCGGCGAAAAAATCATCTACTGATGATCCTAGTGCACTTGAGGTGACATACCTTGCTGATGCTGTTGGCGCTATCGATGCTATTGACCTAACTACTAGATCGTTAACTATACTAGGGCAAACTTACCTGATCACCGAAGCGACTAATCTTGATAATGCGCTTTTTAGTGAATTAACTGTCGGCTCATTTATTGAACTAAGTGCCTTTGAAAATGAATACGGTAACTTTGTGGTTAGTTATCTAGAAATTAAAGAACAGCAGGCGGAGCATCAGCTAACAGGTACGATAAGTAATATTAATAAAGTAAACAAAACCTTCACTATAGGCCAGTTGTTGGTAAGTTATGTTGATGCGGACATTACCGGACAATTGAATGCTGGCTCTCTGGTACAAATCAAAAGTAAGTTCTTCCCTATTAATAATGAATTTATTGCAGATGAAGTGACAGCTCAAGGCCTAACTTTATTTATTGATGGTACATTAGAGGTTACCGGCATTGTTGAGGATATGGATAAAGCAGAAGAGACAACAATAATAAAGTTATCAGGCCGAAAATATGTATTGACGGATAGTTCTGACTTTACTCAAGGTGATGATGATGATTTACAAATAGGTAGACAAATTAGCTTAGTTGCCACCGTCATTGAACAAGAGTCAACAACACCTATTTATCCAATTAACAGCATTAGAGTCGAGTTAGAAAATGAAATTAGCCTTGAAGGCATTGTTGAGTCAGTGACAGACACTAGCTTTACCCTCTTTGGTCAAGAATTTACTGTAGATGAGTACACTCAGTATAAGGATGAGTCAGAGCAAGCATTACGTTATTTTAATTTCACTGACATCGCCATTGGTGACAAGCTAGATATTGATGCATATGAAGTTGATAGCGTTTTAATCAGTCGTAAAGTTGAACGTGAAGAAACTGGCGGCATTGAGCAAGACTCCTATGATATTGAAGGTGTTGTTGATAGCTTTGCATTACCAAGTTTCTCAGTAAAAGGTATTACTATTTTAACGAATGGACAAACTAAGTTTGAAGACGCTCATGGTAATACAGTTAATCAAGGTGACTTTTTCCTGACTATAACTAAAGGTGATGAAGTAGAGACTGAAATTACCTTCACAGAAAATGGCTGGTTAGCACTAGAGGTTGAGATTGAAGGTGAAGATAACGATGTTGAATTGTTAGGTACTATTGATACCTTTACCAGTGTTATAAACTTTATGGTAAATAGCCATCAAGTCACGACTAATCTACAAACTGAGTTTGAAAATGGTAATGCCAGTAACTTGAGCAAAGGTGTATTGATTGAGGTTGAAGGAACAATTAATAGCAAGGGTGAGTTAGTGGCTGAAGAAATTGAATTTATTGAGACTGAAGCAAATTAGTTCAATTCAACAACTCTAACTTTACGCTAAAAAAACCGCAGTTAATTCCTTAATCGCGGTTTTTTATTACCCGTAGCATCTTATTCACTTTGATAAGAATATAAATTAACTGACTGGTTTCTCAATTTCATTAATGCCTTCTTCAACCATCTCACTAACATGTTCTAGCTTTGCAACAATAATAGTTTGTGCATCAAACAAACCACGATTATAAAAATAAGCGCCAACTTCTTTTGAGAAAAAACCCAATAAAAACTCAGCATCAAACTGACCAAGGTCTTGGTCTAATTCCTTAGCAAAATAACCTTGGATTTTAGTCACCAATTGCTCTGTTTCTGAGCTTGAAAATTTAATGTTGCTCATCGCGACCTGCTCACAATATAGGGAGTTTAGAAAGTAATATACTGCCTAGTATACCGAGTGTATTGCTTAAGTTGTTAGTGCTTTGTTTGGTAACTTACGATTGTGTGTATCTGTAAGGGTTTTGTATAAAAAATGTAAGTTTATTAGAGGATTAGTAGATTAATAAAACTATTAGTGTCATATTCACTCTAATTTTTCATGGACAATAAAATAATAAGGATATTCACGATGAAGCAAGCAACTTCCATAAAGCTACCATCTCTTATAAAACTATCAAGCATAGCTTCAATACTTATCGGTAATGCGGCTTTTGCTGAAAGTTATCAATCTTTTTCTTCGTTAGCTTATTCGCAGGATAACACTACGTTAAGTATTCCTTTGGCTGATTATCATAGTAAATCGGACTCAGATAACCTTTCTCTATTTAGCCAATATTTTTTCGAAGAGCGGCAGGCACTTGGTCCCTTAAATGAATTTGATTACATTAATAGCAGCAGCAATATTTATGCTTTGCTAAGCAATAATGATTCTGAAAGTTCTACTGCATACCAAGGCAATGATTTTGGTTGGGAAAATAGCAGCAACAGTCTAAATATAGGGGGACAATGGATTAGCCATCATTTCTTAGTTGGTGCTGGTTATAATTATACTAAATATGATGTTACCTATGTAAGTGATGCATCTGACAGTCCCTCCGTTGATAGAAGTGATAAGGGGTACTCAGCCTCGTTAGGGTATTTTCTTTTAGAGAATTTAGTTATTCGCGCTGATTATTATTATGACGATACTAAGCATGACTATTATAATGTCGACAATGATTATTTTAATTATAGCGCCAGTTATAATTTGCAATTATCGGGCTCTGACTACCTAGGTTTTACTTACAATGTTGACGAAGACTTTGATATTCATCAGCTTTCTTCTCGATACTTTTTATCGTTAACACAAGAGAGCTATTTAGTTTTGGGTGGTGATTACACTATTGATAATAGTGATAACTTTTTTGCTGAGGATCGCTGGAGTATTAACAGTAGTTATTACTTTAATACACAAACGTCAGTGTCTGTTTTTTATAGTAAGGATGATGCTTTTGATATGGCGGACACTTATGGTATAGCTGCTAGTTATTTCATCAATAATAATTACTCAGTGCAAGCTGGTTATAATACCAATGATAATGACAAGTATGAGGCTGACCAAGATGGTTACTCGCTTAGCTTTTCTGCACAGTTTTAGTTAAAAACCTACCCTTACGCCGGCGTAATAACGTCGGCCGTTTTTATAAATGCCAATGGGTGCATATTCATTGCGCTCATAGGTATAAATAATCTCATCAGTTAGGTTAATACCTTCAAAAACCAATGATAAATAGTCAGTTACGCTAAAGGATACGTTGATATCCCATTGGCCATAATCATCCGTTATTTCTTCACCTACGCCTGTAGCAAACTCAGTTCTAAAGTTATATGACAAACGTGTGCTTAACCAATCATTTTCATAATAACTGGTTAGGTTGGTACTGTGTTTTGAGTTACCCGGAATATTGATGTTCTCACCGGTTAAAGTGTCTTTTCTTTCACCTTCAACTAAGGTGTAATTGGCAATAAGGCCGAAGCCATAAAAAAGCTCTTGTTGTAGGTTTAATTCCAATCCGTAAATACTACCGCCGCTGCCATTTACTGGGCGGTTTATTATCATACTCTTACCTTCATAAGTTTCTTGGTAACGTTTAATATCGATAAACGATTGAATATCTTTATGGAATGCAGCCACAGAAAAAAGTGCGGCTTCGTCAAAGTACCATTCTACTCCTAGATCAAAATTGGTTGCTCTGAAAGGCTCTAACTCTGGGTTACCACCGGCGCCCTGACGCTGCGTAACATTATAATTAGTCGATGGCATTAAGTGATGGTATTCAGCCCGAGACATGACTTTTGAAGCAGCAACACGAAAGAGTACATCTTCATTAAAATCCATAACAATATTGATACTAGGCAAAATGTCGGTATAACTTTTATCAGTGTTATACCACTGGTAATCATTATAGATAGTTTCAACTTCTTCTACCTTTTGAAAGGCCGAAGCATCTTGTAGGGTATGAACGACTCGAATACCTAGATTTCCTCGGTAATCTTCACCAGAAAAATTAATTTTACCGTAGGCAGCAAAGGTACTTTCGGTAATGTCGAAGGTACTCGGTTTTTCTTCACCTTGAACAAAGTTCAAGGTTTGATAACTTTGTTCAAGAGAATTTATATCGGCAAAAGCATAGTTTTTCAATGTTTGGCTTGAACCAATTCCATCAAGATAATGTGAGGGGAAGGGCGCAGCATAATCTGCCAATGTCCAGCCTAGATCACCGGCCATACCTGTATAACCACCATTTTTAGAGCGTAATCGGTAAAAATCTCTTTGGTGTTGCTTGTATTTACCACCAAACTTTATTGATTGTATAAAAGGTCGGTCAAGTTGATGTTCAAAGTCTGCTTGTACAAAAAACTCACTGTCTGTTGAGTTTTGTGAATCCTCACGAACTTCACTAATTTGCCAAGCGCTGGCATCATTTGGATCAACTTGATAGCTTGCTATAATATCTTTATTTTGCTGTAAATCTACTGAATACTCAGTATTGGCAGACCATTGTGAGGTTGAATCTTTGCTGGTACCACCGTCTGCTTGGGTAATGCCTATTTGGTATTGGGCATGCCAGTAGTCAAAATCATGCTCAACCATAAGGTGTACTAGGCTGGTAGTGATTTTTGATTGTCGCCAAATGGCTTCCATTGATGTATTAAAAGGCACACTTTCAGCGTTTGTTTTAGGTACCTGGCTATATGTTGCCTGCACTAACGTATTATCAATGATGGTGTGCTCAGAAATATGGCCACCTCTGTCATAAACCGAGCTAGGTTGCCATAAAAAATTCTGGTTTGAATTATCGGCATTTAATACCGAGTACAAGGTATTTAATTCAATATTCCAATCTTGGTTTGGTTGATATTGCGCAGTAACCATAGCACTAGTTAATTCACGTTGTTGTTCAAATACAGCTGATCCACCACCACCGGCAGACCAGATATTGGTTAAATCAGCGGTCGGGCTTTTAGTGGCAGTTAAATTGCCTTGGGCATCTTGATTAAAGTTTCTTTCAGCCCAGCCCCAAGACTCTAAACCATCACGCCTAAGACTTCGTTCGTGACGAGTTAGAGAAACTAAAAATCCAAAATCTTTATCGTCATTAATTTGGTTGAAAAATAACGACAACTGCGGATCGCTCTCTCCGGATACATCACTGTATTGCATTTGTGCAGTGCCAATAAATCGATTGTCGGGAGTATCTAATGGCGCGTGGGTTTTAATGTTAATTGAACCGCCTAAAGAGCCTTCGTCATGATCTGCCTCGGGTGACTTTTGCACTTCCAATGAACTCACTATTTCAGCTGGCAGTAGAGTGTAGTTAAAGCCACGGTTGGGTTGTGATGAAATCCACCAATCTGCGGAAGCAATGTTTTGGCCGTTGATATAGGTTCTGTTTTGACTTGGAGCTGTACCACGAACACCAACGCGTTCACCTTCTCCTTGCACACGAGTAAGCGATACACCGGTTATTCTTTGTAGGGATTCGGCTACATTTTTATCGGGAAATTTACCAATATCTTCAGCGGTGATAGCATCAACTATCGTATTACTATAACGCTTAGTTTCTATTGATTTGACAATACTACCGCGGATGCCACGAATTTGGATTTTCTCTAAGGAATCTAATTGACTGTTTTGTTGAGAACCTTCTTTTTCTGCAGCTAAAACAGTCGAAGAATTAAGACTAAAAAATAGCGAGCAAGTTAGACCTAAAGCCGTTGAATTTCTCATTTTTATTATATTCCGAAGCCTTTAACTTTCAATTGATATAGATGCCTGTGCAGCATAGAATAGTGCTTAAGAATAATACCCTTTGTTACGTCGATTGACCAATAATTAGCCCTAAAATTTGTAATAAATTCATGCCACAAAGCCAATTAGAAAAAGTTAAAGTTAATGAGGTTGAAGTCGATTTTATCGCACTTAAACTATGCATTAACCAACAATGGCATGATATTGAAGCTAGACAGCTGAATTTACTCAAGTTATTGATTGAAAACTATGGTCAGGCAGTATCACGTAATCAAATTATGGATGCGTTGTGGAACGACACAATCGTTAGCGATAACTCGGTTTCTCAAGCTATCACTCAATTACGTAAATCTCTGCATGATGATAAAGAAACCCCACGTTTTATTAAAACCGTACCTAGAGTCGGTTATCAACTTATTGCCGAGTTGGTTTTTCCTGAGCCGCTCTCTGAACATGTAGAGCAATTTAAAAAGAATAAATTTAACCTCAGCCTAGTTGCGATTGCTAGTGTTTTATTAGGCATTAGCATTACCATAGGTATTATTGAATTAACAAAGCCGAGTTTACAGGTACCAGAATACAGTTATGAGTCTCGGTTAACTTCAACCCCAGGGCCTGAAAACTTTCTACGTTACTCACCTAAAGGCCGCTATTTAGCATTTAGTCAAAGTAGTAATAATCGTGATCAAATGGATATGGCGGTGTTTGATGCTCAAACCCAAGCTGTGCATGTTATTAAAAGTACCGGCTATAGTGAAGAGGCTCCCGAATGGTCGCCCGATGGCAAATGGTTAATCTATTATCGACATGATCCTATCAGCTGTGAAATTAGGGTAATGTCAGTTGTTAATCCGGTTGAAACTTGGCGTTTGAGTCCTGATTTTCACTTGAGCGATTGTCAGGTTGGTTTTAGCCGACAAAAAATGCATTGGCTAACCGACAACAGTTTATATGTGCAAGGCTGGCAAAATAACTCGCCCATTTTAACTAAATTAACTTTAGCGACAGAAGGTTATCCAAGCCTTATTGAGCAGGAAAATATTAACAGCATTCATCCGATATTAATGGATATTGATAAAGTGACTAATGAGTTGCTTTTTGTTGAACAAAGTTCGCAAGGTTATATTTTACAGCATATGGATCTTGCCAGCGCTAAACGCCATATTATTGAAAGTAGACAGCAAGAATATTGGGGGCTGAAGTGGCATGAAAGTGGGCAAAGTTTTTGGCTAGGTAATGAGAGTTTACGGTTAATGTCAGTTGATGGCAGTAGTGAAGTTGTGCACCTACCTATTGGCTTTATTCCAGATATCGACTTAAATCCGCAGACTAAACAATTAGCACATGCGGAAGGTTTAGTGAATGTGAACTTATATGATTTACAGCTAAAGTCACTTAATAATCACCAAGAAGTGTTGGCTAAACAGCTCTCATCGTCAGCGCGTACCGATGTGTTACCCACCTTGTCGAAAGATGGTCGGCAAACAGCTTTTATTTCTTATCAAAGGCGCTCAACAGATGGTCTAAAACATATTGAAATATGGCTAAAAAATAAAGATAAAAAAGCCGCTAATTTATTAGCTAACTTACCTGAAAATATTCATCCTACCTATTTATTATGGTCACCTAATGGTGAAAACCTTTTATTAGGGGACAGTCGACAAAATCTTCATTTGATCAATATTTACAGTAAGCATTTAGTGGCTATTATTTTTGATTATAAAAATATTGATGAAGTAAATTGGTCTAGTGATGGTAAGTTTATAGTCTTTAGTGCCACAAATGAAGACAGTAAGCAGCTGTGGCAATACGACTTGCAACTTGCTAGCACAAAACTGCTCAATGAACATAAGATTCTAGAGAGTCAGCTAACTCATTCACAGCCTGAAGATAATGCTCAAACTAGACCTAATAGGCAAATCAACGAAATATTATCAGTAGCAAAAATGAAGCAACTTAATCCTTCATACCATCATTATATATCTTATATAGCGTCATTTTTAAGTGCCCATGCTATAGAGCAATTGCCTGTAGATAATCTAGCGCCATCGTTATTATTGTATCGACCGCATGTTTTTGACTTAGGCATTTATTATATAGTGAAGCAGGGGCATCAATTAGGTTTGTATTTATACAAATTTTTAGAGCAAGAACATATACATATTGCAAACATTGGTCAACATGAGCAAGACATCAATTTAATGCTGAACATCAGCTCATCTAATGACGGTAAACAATTGGTGTTTTCAAAAGTAGAAGGCTTTGAAACGGATATATTGTTACAACGAAAAGCGAAAGAATAGTAGGAAAAATGAAAGGGTAACAGGCTCTGATAAATATCAAGTATCAAATCTTAAACATTAAGCAACAAACAACAATTTCTAACCTTCAACCTCTAAATTTGAAGTGCTCACGACTAATTAGGGTTTACAAAGTCAGTTAAGGATTAGCTTTATCAATAATCTTTTTTTTATCGATAAATTTAGCGATATCTGACAAGTACCACTGACGTGATTTTGCTTGCTTTAATGCATCTGCTGCTTTTTTCTTACTTTGTTTATATTGCTTTTGTTGCTGTAGTATCTTTGCTTGGGCTAATAATAAATCAGGATGGTCATCATCTTGTTTGAGCGCAAGTTTGAGATATAGCGCTGCATTTTTATAATCATTTGCTGCTAGTTCAATGGTGATGAGATCTCGTAATGCTCTAAAATGACCTTGTTCGGCGGCACTTTGTAACCAGCGTTTAGCCTTTTCGGCGTCATATTCAAGGGTTTGCTTATCTAATAATTCACGTCCAAGTCGATATTGGGCATAAGAAAAACCTGATTGAGCAGCGTTTAACAACCAGTTCAAACCTTTTTGCCTATCAGCTTGAGTATATTCACCACGTAATAAATTACTGCCCAATCGGTATTGGGAGTTTGGATAACCATTTATCGCTGAAGCTAGTAATAAATCTGAGCCAGCGGTTGCTTGTTGCCAATGAGAACGTAATAGGCGAGTAGCATTATGTTCATCGGCTACTAACCAGTTAGCTATATAATATTGAACTAAAGCATTACCTTGCTCAGCACCTTCTATAAGTTGGTTAATTTTCTTTTGGTAACTTTTCTTTTGTTGGCTAAAACTGGCTTGATAGCGTTTACCTTTGAAAGTGGTGAAATGATAAAGCAATGACCGACTGGAGTAATTTTTCGCTTGCCCTGAAATCATCAATGGTTCGTAGCGCCAGCGACGCACAGCGTTATAAATCGCGCGATTAAACGTTTTATTTGGAAATGCATCGATGATATCAACATCTTTGACCGCGCCAGATTCATCCACGTCGAACTCTAACCATACCCAACCTTCAATGCCTTTTTCATAAGCTTCCTTCGGGTATTTAGCATCAACCTTATGGATTCGAAGTGGCGGAATATTAGCGGTTAGTTGATATTGCTTATCGTTAAAAATAGGTAATAGGGTATTTTGGTAATGTCTATAGCCAAATGTTTGGTTTAGTTTTCTTAAACGCCTACTAAGTAATTCAGGGTATTCTTTATCAGTCAGCTCTTGTTTAATTAATCGCGCTGCAGAACGAGCGTCATCTAAGCCATAATCGGCAGCTAAAGAAAACCATGAATGTGCATCAATCAAGTTTTTACTCACACCTTGGCCATAGAGGTACATTACGCCAATATTATAAATGGCATCTTTATGCCCCAGTTTTGCTAAACGTTGGAATTCATCAAAAGCGGGTAAGTATTTTCCGGTGTTGTAATCTAGGGTCGCCGAGAGCATGTCGGCTTTAGTCTGCAAGCTGAGTATTAGGGAAAAGAGTAATATGACAGTGGTGAATAATTTCATTGTTAAAGTCTGCTGAATTTATTCAGACGTTTACTTAAAATAAGTATAAAAAGAGGGGGGAAGTGCATGCACAAACTCAATATCAACAATATCTTTAGCAATGAAAGGGATAAATTTATTCTACTGTGTTTATTTGTTGATTGCTCTACTTTTTTAAGCTTTAAATAAAAAAACGAGTTTTAACCTGACGGCTAAAACTCGCGAAAAAACCAAGAGTGTGTGTAAGGGTAAAATCCTTGTCTTGGTCATAGCCAAATAACCTTAATGCTTACTTTAGTCAGTATTTAAAAGTTACTTGGCTATGAATTGTCGCTAGTAGAATAAGAGACTACTAGCGACAAACTGGCTTTGTTATTATTGCTTAAAAATTAAAGCGAACACCTGCAACAAGTCTTCGGCCGTCAGCGTAATAACCTGTTAAGGCTTGTTTAACGCCTTTTTCTTGGTAGCTGAAGGTTTTTTCATCCGTTAAGTTAATGCCTTCAACGATAAAAGTAATATTTTCATTAAGGTTATAAGAAAGGTTAGCATCTACTTGGCCATAATCATCAACATATCCAGGCCAGCCTTCACCTGTGTCATAACCAGTGCGATAGTTATAAGAAATTCGGCCACTAAAAGTGTCTGTTTCAAAGTAACTACTTAGGTTAACTGTATGGTCTGAATTGCCTGGAATTGTGACATTATTACCCTCACTGTCTTTAGCTTCGCCATCAACATAAGTGTAATTAGCCGAGATACCAATCCCTTCATACAATTCTTGCTGGTAACCAAACTCTAGACCTTGAATCGTACCGCCTTTACCGTTTACTGGTCGGTTAATTAATATTTCAACACCTTCATGGGTTTCTAGCGTCGCTTGGGTATCTATAAATGATTGAATGTCTTTTAAGAAAAGTACTGCTGAAACAATACCTGCATCACTAAAGTACCATTCTAAACCTAAATCGAACTGTGTTGCCCGATACGGGTCAATGCCTGGATTACCACCAGTACCCGTTTGTGTTTCTTTGTTGTATGACGTAGATGAGGTCATTTTAGCGTAGTCAGGACGAGACATTACTCGCGCAGCACTCATACGAAGTAATAAGTCTTCTTGTAAATCAACGGCAAGGTTTAAGCTTGGTAAAATATCAAAGTAACTCGTTGACTCATCAGTCCAAGTTTCGCTGCCAGTGGCGCCAACATAAGCTGCCGAACTTTGGTCGGTATAAACTAAGCGTACACCCACGTTACCGCGTAAACCTTCAGCATCTATATCTGCTTTAATGTAAGCGGCAGAAATTTTTTCACTGATATCAAAAGTACTGGCTTTAAGTAGTCGGTAATCCCAGCCTAAAGCATCACCTTCACTACGAATTTTATTTGAATCCGTTATTGCATAATTTTTTAAAGTACCAGCAGAGCCTTGGCCAGATAAAAAGTCTGAAGGCATCGCTAGTGAGTAATCAGCCAAGCTCCAATTCAAATCTTCGCGGGCATCGGTAGTATGTTTGGTATTAAAGCGCGCGTGATCACGATATTTTGCACCAAACTTAATTGCGCTAAATACACCAAGGTCAAGGTCACGACCAAAATCTACTTGTACATAGCTTTCATCATCTTGGGCATCGTTACTGTCGTAGCGTAAAAAGTCTAATCCCCATTTGCTGCCATCAGCTGGATCTGCGCCATAGCTAGTTTTAACATCCCTAGCCGCTGAAGCATCATAACTATGTTCATAATTACCACCCCAACCAACACTACGATCAGCCTGTGAACCACCACTACCTTTGGTATAACCAAAATGAATACTGGATGTCCAAACATCCCCCTCATGATCAATTTTTAAATCATATGAAGTTGTTTTCAATTTTGAGTTACGTACTTTGGTTTCATCAAGAATATTATTGCCACCAGGTGATAACCCTAAAGTGCCACCAACGGCCATTGCACCCACTTGGTCATGCTCAATAATGGTAATATCAGTGTATTCCGAACCACCATAACCCGGTAGCCATAAGAAGTTTTGGTTTTCATTGTCCATTTTCATGGTGCTATCAAGCGCATTGAAGGTCATTTCAGTGGTATCAGTTGGACGATACTGCAGGGTTAGGTTGCCACCAGTACGAATACGTTCTTGGCTAAACATTGCTGATCCACCGCCACCTGGGCTGTAAACATCTTCATGGACAGTGCCATCAGCCATGGTGATATCACGGTCGGTCCAACTCCATGCTTCAATTCCATCACGACGTAAGTTACGCTCTTGTCGGACTAAGGAAATTAAAGCACCAAAGGTTTCATCTTCATTTTTCCAGCTGTAAAGGGCTGAAAGCTGTGGATCTGTCTCACCAGAAACATCAGAGTATTGAGCTAAAACAGAACCCGCAAACTTATTGGCTTCTAAATCTAGTGGCTTACGTGTTCTAACAATAACGGTACCACCAATTGAGCCTTCATCGATATCTGCTTCAGGTGTTTTATAGACTTCTAAACCTGAAACAATTTCTGATGGAAGCATGGTGTAGTTGAAGCCACGACTTGCGGCTGAGTTTGTCCACCAGTCAGCTGATCCTACCGCTTGGCCATTCAGTAATGTTCTATTTTGACTCTCGGTTGTACCACGAATACTGACACGCTCACCTTCACCAAAACTACGGGTAATTGACACACCAGTGATACGTTGGAGTGACTCGGCCACGTTCTGATCGGGGAATTTACCAATATCTTCAGCTGTTACCGCATCTACTACTGAATTGGCATAACGTTTGGTATTTAAAGACTGCACGACACTGCCACGAATGCCGCGCACTTGTATTACTTCTACTTCTTCAGTTTTGGCTAATTTTGCTGTGCTTTCTTCAGCAAAAGCTATGGTGGTGCTAGTAAGTAAACCTAGCATAAGTGCAGATTTTACTGCGCTATTCAACTTGTTAAATTTGTAGTGTTTCATATTGTATTCCACTTATTATATTTTTTATGTTTTTGATGATTTGAAAGAAAGGTAAATATCTATGGTGTTACATACATACATACATATATATACATTCCTTGCGAACTTATTTGTTGCAGTAAAAACAGTCGCGGATTTAGTAAAGTATCTATTACCAATAAGCCGTTTTTTTGTGTTATTAATGCTTTATTGCTGGTAAAAACATCAACACTAGCTAATTTAAAACTGAAAAAATTTACATTCGGCAGTTAACGTTAGCGCAACGGCATTCATCTAAAACTAAGCGGTTTGAAGAGTCTTGAATTGGTGTGAAAAGTTGTGAAACATTAAGGGGGTATTGTTATGTATTTGTTTTTATAGTGAATTTAGTTAAGGGTTTATTTTTATTTTATTGCTTTATTTTAGGTGAAAGGTGTTTTTTTAAAGTTATGAAGTGAGTTTACTAACCGTTTAAATGAATTTTTATGCAATAAAACAATAAAAACGGTCAGTGATTGGTGATTTAACTTATGTTAAATGTAGTCAACTGGCAGGGCGGTAGTGTATTTTATTTCTTCCATGGCGAAGCTAGAACTGATGTCTGAAAAATCTACGCGGGTAATTAGCTCTTTATAAAAGTGATCGTAAGCTTTCATATCAGGCACAACCACACGTAATAAGTAATCAACATCACCACTCATGCGATAAAACTCAACTATCTCAGGAAAATCATCAGCAACTTTGGCAAAGGTCGCTAACCAGTCGGGGTTATGCTGATTAGTTTTCACCATAACAAAAATGGACAAACCTACATTGAGCTTTTCAGGATCGGCTAAAGCGACGCGACCTTTAATCACTCCTGATTTCTCCATGGCCTGAATTCTTCGCCAGCAGGGGGTTGTTGACAAGCCTACTCGCTCAGCAACATCACTGGTTGAAAGGGTGCAATCTTTTTGCAAAATGCTAAGAATATGTTTATCGAAAGAATCCATTTTGTTGCCTGTAGATTATTTATGGAATTTAAAACTAATTACTTGTTTGTTAGTGGTATTGTATTTTACTTATCAGCGATTGAAAGGAAAATAGCATAAATACTTTGCAGTAAAGTGAAATAATTAAGGTATTAAATAAAAGCAGTATAATAATTATTTTGTTGAGAAGCTGAATATCAAGAAGAAAATTGATATGAGTAATCTAGTTGAATATCAACAAACTGATTTAGTGAATAGTTAGTGTTAATTTCAGTAGGTAAATGTCATATCGCAAGTGTTCTATTTATTCATATAACAAATGATATACTGGTGAGGCAGCGTTTTCACGGTTGGATTAAGCATGAAGAATTTAAAAAATTGGTGGCATACAGACTGTGCTTTTTGTCGAAAGGCTAGGTTGCTATTCATCTGGTTTATACTAATGTTAATTATAGATTTATTTTTCTTTCAATTGTTATTTTAGTGTTCAATGTGATTTATCTGCTGAAATAACCTTGCTAACAATGGGTAAAAACATGGCAGCTGGACTTCTATGGAGTGATTCTCAAGAGATTGCGTTGGATTTAATTGAGCAACATCCTGATGTAGACCCTTTTAAGTTACACTTCACCGAATTAAGGTTATGGGTACTTAATTTAGAACGCTTTGACGATGATCCAGAGCACTGCGGTGAACGAGTACTTGAAGCCATTCAACTTGCTTGGATGGCCGAAGTAGATTAATAGTAACTATCTTACCTATAAATGTATTTCCACTAAACAATCTGGTATTTTATTACTCGGTAAACAATATTTTTCACATAGTAGAATCGAAATATCTTTTTCAACTCTATTATTACAAATCATTCTCCTAAATCCTTCGTACTTTTAACAAATTCAATCACTGTCTTGCTTTGCAGTAGGGCTAATATCATCTATACTTTTAGCCGATTTCCACATTCATCAAACATATAAGCAGTCAGCCAAATGCCCCAATCTCAACGCCCACTTTACATCCCTTATGCAGGTCCTTCATTATTAGAAACCCCTCTACTGAATAAAGGCAGTGCCTTTAGCAAAGAAGAGCGCGATAGTTTCAACCTAACAGGATTATTACCGCCACGTTTTGAAAGCATTGATGAACAAGCTGAACGTGCATATCGCCAGTATAGCTGCTTTAATACAAATATTAATAAGCACATATACTTACGTGCTATTCATGATAATAATGAAACGTTATTCTTTAAATTAGTGCAAAACCACCTGGCTGAAATGATGCCAATTATCTATACACCAACGGTTGGCGATGCTTGTGAACAGTTTTCTGATATTTACCGCAGCTCACGTGGTTTGTTTATCTCTTACGAAGATAGATTTAATATTGACGATATGTTGCGTAATGCTACTAAAAACAAGGTAAAAGTGATTGTAGTTACCGATGGTGAACGTATCTTGGGCTTAGGCGATCAAGGCATTGGCGGCATGGGCATACCCATTGGTAAGTTGTCTTTGTATACTGCTTGTGGTGGCATAAGTCCTGCTCATACTTTACCGGTAATGCTTGATGTCGGTACGAATAACCAAAAGTTATTAGACGATCCTATGTATATGGGGGCACGCCATAAACGCATCGACCAAGATTCATATGATGAGTTTGTCGAGTTATTTATAAGCGCAGTCAAACGTCGTTGGCCCCATGTTTTATTGCAATTTGAAGATTTTGCCCAACCTAATGCTATGCCCCTATTACAACGTTATAAAGATAGAATTTGTTGTTTTAATGATGATATCCAAGGCACAGCATCAGTTACTGTCGGCACTTTACTTGCTGCTTGTCGTAGTAAAGGCTCTAAATTATCAGAGCAGAGTGTTGCTTTTGTTGGTGCAGGCTCGGCAGGTTGTGGAATAGCAGAACAAATTATTAGCCAAATGGTTAGTGAAGGCCTTTCAACAGAACAAGCACGTAGCCAAGTCTATATGGTTGATAGATATGGCCTATTAACACAAGGTATGGCAGAATTGCGTGATTTCCAGCAAAAATTAGTACAAAGCAATGAAGCGCTTGCAACTTGGGATATTAAAGGTGAGTTTGCCACACTTGTTGAAGTTATGCATGGTGCTAAACCTGATATTCTCATAGGTGTTTCAGGTCAGTCAGGCTTATTTACCGAACAAGTTATTACCGCGATGAAGTCTCATTGTGAACTTCCTATTATCTTCCCGTTAAGTAATCCATCTCGTCAAGTGGAAGCAACACCAAGCCAAGTGATTAACTGGACCAAGGGGGAAGTGATTATAGCCACTGGTAGTCCATTTGAGCCGGTTGAGTATCAAGGAAAAATTTTCCCGGTCGCGCAGTGTAATAACAGTTACATCTTCCCAGGTATTGGTTTAGGTGTTGTGGCGGCAAATATTAGTCGTATTACCGATGATATGTTACAAGTTGCCAGTGAAACCTTAGCAGCGGCATCACCTCTTGCTAATAATGAATCGGATGAACTACTACCACCATTAACCGCCATCGCACAACTAAGTAAGGATATTGCTTTTGCTATTGCACAAGTCGCCTTTAAACAGAACTTAGCATTATCTATGAGTGATGATGAGTTACTTGCCAAAATTGAGCGTAACTTCTGGAAACCGGTTTATCGTCAATACCGCCGTACCAGCGTTTAGGCACAATCTGTAAGTAACAGCTAGTCAAAAGTAAGGTCAACAAAGTTTAACTTACTGTTAGCCAACCTTAATAAAACTAGTGATATAACCTAAGCATAAGCTTAAAAGTAATATCATTGGTTTTTTACCTTCATTTCGTCTATAATGCGCCCAAAATTATAGCCGTTTTAACAAGTGGCTAGCTATACAGTTAAATTTTAACTTAACTTAAATTAAATTATAAGGGCTTATCATGGCTATCGAACGTACTTTTTCTATCGTAAAACCAGACGCAGTTGCTAAAAACTTCATTGGTCAAATCTACAACCGTTTTGAAACTGCTGGTTTAAAAATCGTTGCTTCTAAAATGATCCACTTAAGCCAAGAAAAAGCTGAAGGTTTTTACGCTGAACATAGCGAACGTCCTTTCTTTGGCGCTTTAGTTTCATTTATGACTTCAGGTCCAGTTATGGTTCAAGTTTTAGAAGGCGAAAACGCTGTTCTTAAAAACCGTGAAATCATGGGTGCTACTAACCCTGCTGAAGCACTTGCGGGTACTATCCGTGCTGATCTTGCAGATTCAATTGATGAAAATGCTGCTCACGGCTCTGACGCTTTAGAATCAGCTGCACGTGAAATTGCATACTTCTTCTCAGATGATGAGATTTGTTCACGTACTCGTTAATTTCTATTTAATCGCGCAATCACCTTGCTTTCGGCGTTGCAAGTGCTCACCTAGTAAACTAGGCTCCGCGCTAGCGCCTTGCTAACAAAGTGATTATCTGCGCTTAAAAGAAATTAATATTTAAAAGGATTTTACTGACTCGTTGGTAAAATCCTTTTGTTATTTTTAGTGGATCATAAATCCATTGAAGATAACTTAGTAAAATTGCGATTGTTGCTTGAAAAGCGTACAATACGCGCCTTGTTTTTTAGGCTACTTTAATGAGTAGTTTAACCTTAGTTATTGAGAGTTTGTTCTATGAGTGATGTAAGCAAAAAAGTTAACCTACTTAATTTTGATCATAAAAGTATGCGTGAATACTTTGAGTCTATTGGTGAGAAACCATTTAGAGCTGATCAGATCATGAAGTGGATTTATCACTTTGGTTACAGTGACTTTGAGCAAATGACTAATATCAATAAGAAGTTACGTGAAAAACTACAGCGCAATTGTGTGATATCAGCACCCGATATTTCTGAAAAGCAAATTTCAGAAGACGGTACTATTAAATACGCCTTAAAACTTGAAGGTGGTCAAGAAGTCGAGACCGTTTGGATCCCTGAAAATGATCGAGCCACCTTATGTGTGTCATCTCAAGTGGGTTGCGCATTAGAATGTACTTTCTGTGCTACGGCTCAGCAAGGTTTCAATCGCAATTTAACTATGTCCGAAATTATCGGCCAAGTATGGCGTGTTGCCAATGATATTGGCGCAACTCGCATTGCCGGTACTCGCCCTATTACCAACATTGTTATGATGGGCATGGGCGAACCGCTATTAAATATGAAACATTTAATCCCTGCATTAGATACCATGTTGAACGACTTAGGTTATGGCTTGTCCAAACGCCGTGTCACGGTAAGTACCTCAGGTGTTGTTCCTGCTTTAGACATGCTTAAAGAAAAAATTGATTGTGCTTTAGCTATTTCAATTCATGCTCCTAATAATAAACTGCGCGATGAATTGGTGCCTATCAACAAAAAGTACCCGTTGGAAGATTTTATTGCAGCAGCTGGGCGATATATTGATGGTTCAAAAGCGAATAAACAAGCGACTATTGAATACGTTATGCTTGATCATGTGAATGATAGTACTGATCAAGCACATGAATTAGCACACGCATTAAAAGGCTTACCGAGCAAAATAAACTTGATACCATTTAATCCATATCCAGGATCGCCCTATAAGCGTTCAAGTAATTCACGTATTGATCGTTTTGATAAAGTATTACAGAGTTATGGTTTAACGGTTATCACTAGGCGAACTCGTGGTGAAGACATTGATGCTGCCTGTGGTCAACTCGCGGGTGATGTCTTCGACAGAACTAAGCGTAGTGCTTTTAATGTATCAAGAAATGCTGAAATAAGTTCATTGAAAGATCAACCTAAAGCTGACACTATCTCTATAAAATCAATTTAAGCATTAGCGCATTGTTTTTAGTGAAAAATACGACCAAGCTCATTCATAGGGTTAGCGTTTCCATTTTAAAAGAAGCATTGAGAATAAATGTTAATAACAAAGCTATTGACGTTGAAAGAGCGATAATATTGCCAATGTAGGCAATTTGAAACGTTCACTTAATGAGTAAGTTCGGTATAACAATAAGAGGCGGTTAACGCATTGCATATTTTGGATAAAGCTATGGCTAAATATATTCTTCCAACAATTTTAGCAGCGGTTTCTCTATCGCTGTTAAGTGGTTGTGTTACCCAAAGCTTTGAAAATAATGAGCCTATTGTTAAAAACCAAGCTAATCGTGATGAAATGGCGGCTACACGTGTTTCATTAGGATTAGGTTACCTAAAAATGGGTGACATGTCTCAGGCAAAGCTTAACTTAGAAAAAGCGAAAAGGTTCTCGCCAAATTTAGTGCAAGTGCACACCGCTTTTGCCCATTATTATGAAACTGTCGGTGAAAGTGAACTTGCTATTGCTTCATTTGAACAAGCTTTAATTATCAAGGCGGACAGTGCTGATACCCTAAATAACTATGGGGTGTTTTTGTGTCGACAAGATAAAATTGCCGCTGCTGAAGTTCAATTTTTAAAAGCGATTGCTGTGCCCAGCTATATTTTGGTTTCGCAAAGTTATGAAAATCTGGCCTCTTGTTATTTACAGAGTAATGATTTTGAAAAAGCTGAAATGTATTTGAATAAAGCTATATTTCATAGCCCGAATAGAACGGCAACCTTGTTACAAATGATACGTTTACAATATGCCATGGGAGATTACAAAGAAAGTAAACGCTTTCTACAGAAGTTTGAGCGTAAAACCCAACGATTTACCGCAGACTCATTAGCACTCGCCTATAAATTATATTGGAAACTAGGTCAGCGACGCACTGCAAATAATTACGCGAACATGTTAGTGAAAATGTATCCGCAATCGTGGGAAGGCAAGCAGTACCTACTTAATGAATTAGAGTATATTGATGCCGATGATTTGGCGAGAAAATACCAAGTTAGTGAAAAAGAAAAGAACCAACATTTATCTCCGTCTAGTAATAAACGAGTGGTAAAACTTTCACCAAACAAAACAAAAAACTCGCCTTATACCAGTAGTGTTAAAACGACGATTCCAGCAACTAATAGCAAAAAGTTGCCAGCGGTAAATTCAGCTGCCACAGTAGTAACCACACCGATTATCGAAAATACTGTTGCAACAAATACTGCCGTAAATAGTGCAACTCAATCTGCACTGGGCTCAGGTACTACATTATTATCAGCTACTGTGGCTGGAGCAGTCGTGGTGACAAACCTTCCGGTAAGTCATGCCTCAACTCCAGTAGCAAACACCGCAGCGGCTAATACTAAAGAGCTTAATCCTGTAATTAATGAGACAGGGAATGTTGCAGCAGAGGAAATAACTACAACAGCGGTATTAGCTCAGTCTGACGTTAATACACTTGAGCCTACTTCAACAAAACCGGTGCCGGCAACACGTGATGTACCGCTACCTGAAGCAATACATCAAGAGATGGAAACCGTAGTAACAATTGCTGAAATACATGAATCCGCAGCAACTATTACTCAAGAATCGATTAAGGTTACGACACCTATTATAGCTTCAGCAGTCCTCGCAGAGTCAGTTGGTAATAGCGAAGTTTTAGATGAAGAAGAAGTTTTCCATGCCGTGAAGCCGGGAGAGAACCTTTACAATATTTCGGTGAAATATAACGTTAAACTCGATACATTACGTAGGTGGAATAACATATCTGAAAAAAATAAAATCCGTATAGGCGATAAACTCTATGTGGTTGACCCTCAAACAGTGAAAAATATTAATGATTAATGATGTTACCCCTGCCAATCAAGCAGGTGAAGAAGAAAATAAAGACGAACAAATTACAGAGCTAAGAGAAGACATGGAAATGGTAAGCCCAGGCGCTATGTTAGGTGATGCTCGTAAGGCGTTATCACTCTCTCAGGAGTACATTTCCAGTAAACTGAATTTTAAAGTCGGTATTGTTAAAGATATGGAAAACGATATCTTTGACCCCTTAATGCCAGTGACCTTTAATCGCGGGTATTTAGCTAATTACGCTAAATTAGTTGGTGTTGCCGTTGATGAAGTGTTGGCAAGTTATGATGCGCTTGATGCCGCGAGTATTCAGCGCAGTGAAATGTTAAGTTTCTCTAGAGAAACAGCCAAACAAGCAGAACATAGCCGTGTTATGTGGTTAAGTTATTTGATTGTTGCCGTTTTAATCGGGTTGACCGTTTTATGGTGGCTACAAGAAGGTAACCAACAAACCTCAAGCTCTTCGGTGAGTACATTTGAAAACGTTACTGAAGATATTAGTGAAAATACTGTTCAAAATAAGGCAGAACCTTCACCTGTTAAAGAGGTGCAAAAAATTGATATGACGAGTGATGATAATTTGACTTTAAGTACTGCTCCCGAGCAAGTGCTTGATGAAAATATCATCAACTCAACTAGCGCTTTAACAAGCGAAGTTAAACCTGAAAAAGAGCCTGAGACAGTTGCAACGCTAAGTACCGCAGTGTTTACTTTTAAAGGCGATTGCTGGGTAAACATTTATGATGCAACGGGTGAACGAGTTGCTTGGGGCGTTAAGAAGTCAGGTTATGTAATGACAATTCAAGGCAAAGCCCCTTTGCGTATTACAGTTGGCAAACCAGAGTTAACTAGCATTGTTTTTAATGGCCAACCAGTTGACATGTCGACTTTTAATGTTGGCAATATTGCTAAGTTTAACTTACCTATTGTTGAGTAGTTTGTTACTTAGGGGTTTACTTCTAATTAACGACTACCTTATATAAAGAAAAATTATGTTTAAAGAATCTCCAATTATACGTCGTGTCTCTCGCCAAATTATGGTTGGTAACGTACCCGTTGGTGGCGACGCGCCAATTACTGTGCAATCAATGACAAATACCTTGACCACAGATGTAGCCGCAACTGTGGCGCAAATAAAGGCGCTAGAAGCTGTCGGTGCCGATATAGTACGGGTAAGTGTACCAACTATGGACGCAGCAGAAGCATTTCGTGAAATCAAAAAGCAAGTTGATGTGCCGTTAGTTACTGATATTCACTTTGATTACCGCATCGCACTAAAAGTTGCTGAATACGGCGCGGATTGTTTACGTATCAATCCAGGGAATATTGGCAATGAAAGTCGAATTCGCAGTGTGGTTGAGAGTGCTAGGGATAACAATATCCCTATTCGTATCGGTGTTAATGGCGGCTCATTAGAGAAAGACATTCAAGAGAAATATACTGAGCCAACGCCAGCAGCACTGTTCGAGTCTGCTATGCGTCATGTTGATATTCTCGACAGGTTGAACTTCGATCAGTTTAAGGTCAGTGTTAAGGCCTCAGATGTTTTTCTAGCGGTTGAATCTTATAAATTATTAGCTAAACAAATTGATAATCCATTACATTTAGGCATTACCGAAGCTGGTGGTTTGCGCTCTGGATCAGTTAAGTCGTCAGTTGGGTTAGGTTTATTACTAGCACAGGGCATTGGTGATACCTTGCGTATCTCATTGGCGGCAGACCCAATTGAAGAAATTAAAGTGGGTTTTGATATTTTAAAATCACTTAAATTACGTAGCCGTGGTATTAATCTTATTGCTTGTCCAAGCTGCTCACGTCAAGAGTTTGATGTAGTGGCAACGGTCAACGCATTAGAACAGCGAATTGAAGATATTATGACACCGATGGATGTATCTATTATTGGCTGTATCGTCAATGGTCCAGGTGAAGCTATGGTGTCAGACCTTGGTTTAACTGGCAGCAGTAAAAAAAGTGGTTACTATCTTGATGGCATTCGTCAGAAAGAACGCTTTGATAACAATGACCTTGTTGATCAGCTTGAACAGCGTATCCGTGCAAAAGCTCATGCCATGGACGAGCGCCAAGATGAAAAAAATAAGATAGACTTTAAATCAGTCGATTAGGGTCTATTAAAAATAACTTACCCTAAGCCAGACCTCTAAGTTAGGACCCAGTACTAAGCACTTTAATCGTTACGGTTTATTAGCGCCCTGTTATTAGGTATACTGCGCGCTGCGTAAATTTAAAGCAGCACTTAACATATTAATTATGCGTAAAGCTGAAGGCCTTCTATATGATGGTAACTTTCAGCTTTACCAAAAGAATAAGAAAGAGAGACTCCTCAGTGGCTAAACAAAAGGCTCTACAAGCAATACGTGGCATGAATGATTGCCTCCCAAGTGAAACAAATATTTGGCAAATGGTGGAATCGGTATTACGTCGCGTTGCCAGTAATTATGGTTTTGCTGAGATTCGCATGCCAATTGTTGAGTCAACCGCACTATTTAAACGTGGTATTGGTGAAGTCACCGATATTGTTGAAAAAGAAATGTACACTTTTGATGATCTTAATGGTGATAGTTTAACATTACGCCCAGAAGGCACAGCAAGCTGTGTCCGCGCGGGTGTACAACATGGTTTACTGTATAATCAAGAGCAACGACTCTGGTATATGGGACCTATGTTTCGCCACGAAAGACCACAAAAAGGTCGTTATCGTCAGTTTCACCAATTTGGCCTAGAAGCCTTTGGTATAGCGACTCCAGACATTGATGCTGAAATTATTTTACTGACAGCACGTTTATGGAAGGAACTTGGCATCAATGAGTTTGTCACACTAGAGTTGAATTCATTAGGATCTAACGATGAGCGTGCAAATTATCGTGAAGCTTTGATTGCCTATTTAGTTGAACATGAAGCGTTACTTGATGACGATTCTAAACGTCGTATGCACACTAACCCGTTAAGAGTGCTGGACAGTAAGAATCCACAGGTTCAAGAAGCATTAGTGAATGCACCTAAATTATCAGATCATTTTGGTGAAGAAACACAAACGCATTTTGATACCTTGTGTGCGCGTTTAGATGCCGCAGGTATTAGTTATGTATTAAATGAACGTTTAGTACGTGGCCTAGATTATTATAACCGCACAGTATTTGAATGGGTTACTGACACATTAGGCGCACAAGGTACTATTTGTGCTGGTGGTCGTTACGATGGTTTAGTTGAACAACTTGGTGGTAAAGCAACACCCGCTTTTGGTTTTGCTTTAGGTATTGAACGTTTAGTTCTAATGCTTACCGAGTTGGACAAAGTCACTAACACACGCCCTCAGGTAGATGCCTACGTGGTTATATTAGGTGATGATGCGCAAGTGACAGCAAATAAGTTAGCTGAGCAATGGCGTGATCAAGTACCAGATATTAGATTGCAGTGTCACTGTGGCGGTGGCAATATGAAGAAACAATTAAAACGTGCCGATAAATCAGGCGCACAAATCGCGTTAATCTTAGGTGATGATGAAATTGCTCAAGAGAAAGTTATGGTGAAATACCTACGCGGACAAAAAGAACAGGAAAGCGTGGAATTTACTCAAGTTTCTAGCTTGTTAACTGAATTAACTCAAGGGCTTTAAGCCAAGGTGAAGTAGTGGAAATTTATCAAACGGAAGAACAACAAGTAGAAGCAATTAAAGGTTACTGGGCAAAAAATGGCATGACCATCAGTGCTGGTATATTTTTAGGTTTCGCCGGTTTTATTGGTTTTAATTTTTATCAAGATAGCCAGCTTGAGCAAGAGATAGCGGTGTCTGATAGCTATCAAACGCTTATTGAACAAAGCGGCAAAGATGCAAAAGTATTTGCTGAGAATGGTGAGAAATTTATCAGTGAGAATGGCAACAATAGCTATGTCGCTTTAACTGCATTAGCACTAGCAAAAGATGCTGCGTCACACAAAGACTGGGCATTAGTGCAAAAGCAATTAACTACTGCCATTGATACTGCACCAACAGACGGTATTAAAGCGATTGCCAGTTTACGTTTGGCGCGTGTACAAGTGCAGCTTGAGCAATACTCTGAAGCCTTAGCAACACTTAATAGTAATTTACCTGAGTCATTTACTGCAGCGATCGAAGAAATTAAAGGTGATGCGTATTTACAACAAGGTAAACCTGACCTTGCTCGTAATGCTTATCAAGCTGCTATAGCTGCTGATGGCATTGCTACCAGCCCAAGTTTACAAATTAAGTTAGATGATCTGGCCCAAGTAACTACCTTACCTACTTCTTCAGAAGTTGTAGCTGAAACGGTTGTTGCAGAGCCTGCTGCTAAATAACCTAACGGGTAATCTAGCAAGATCATTTACTTTTGTTAATAAGGCAAACTATGCGTTGTTTTGATAAAAATTTTTTTAAGGGTTTTAGTGCTAAAAAAGCACTAGCTATTGTCTTGTTATCTTCAAGCTTATTGGCTTGTTCGTCGAATGATGATGAAGACCCTAGTACAAAAGTTGCAGAGCTTAGTGATTTAGATAATGCTTTTGACGTTGAAGTATTATGGGATCGTAGTGTCGGTGATGGCGTTGATGACTATTTTTCGCGCTTGAAGCCTATCGTAGCTTACAACAAAGTATATAGCGCCAGCCGTATGGGCGATGTAATTGCTTTTGATAAAGAAAGTGGTCAAAGAGTTTGGACGGTTGATTTAAGCGACATAAATAATGAACGTAGCTTCTGGGATAGTCGTCTTTCTGCCCTAGTTGCTGGTGGCCCAACAGCAGGCCTTAACAAAGTCTTTTTGGGTACTGAAAATGGTGATGTCTTTGCTTTAGATGCTGAAACCGGTGAGCTGGTTTGGCAGGCTAAAATTAAAGGTGAAGTCATCACACCTCCTGCTATTGACTCTGGAATTTTAGTGGTTAACTCCGCATCAGGTTTGATTAAGGCATTTGACGCTAATACCGGTGATGAGTTATGGAAAGTTGAGCAAGATGTACCACCATTAACATTACGTGGTATCAGTACACCAGTAATCGCTTCCGGTGGTGTCTTAGTCGGCTCAGGTAAAGGTGAAATTAGCGTATATATTCTTGAAAAAGGCCAAGCTGGCTGGACCTCAGAAGTAGGCGAAGCAACAGGATCTACAGAGTTAGAGCGTGTAATTGACGTTGATTCAGCGCCCGTAGTTTTTGGTGATAAAGTTTATGCTATCTCTGCGCGTGGTAACCTAGTTTCTATAGAGTTAAAGACCGGTCGTATTTTATGGAAGCGTCAATATTCGTCATATAGACAAATTGCTGTTTATCGTAATGATATTTTCTTGACTAATACCCGTGGTCATATTTATGCCCTAAATCGTGTAAACGGCATTGAACGCTGGAGTAATGTAGAGTTAACAAACCGTGCGGTAACTGGTCCTTCAGTAGTTGATAGATACATAGTTGTAGGCGACTTTGAGGGTTACTTACATTGGTTAGACCAAGATACAGGTGAAATAGTCTCTCGTCATAAAGTTGATGGTAGTGGTATACATTCCACACCAACAGTTGTCGATGATATCTTATATAGCCAATCTCGTGATGGTGATTTACAAGCCATTATCACACCAAAAATTGTCAGTGCTGCTCAATAAATTGCACTGTTTGTAGCTACTTCTTTTTTAAAGAAAAGTAGCTAAAGTTAATAACGGCTCCTATGCAAAGTGCATAAGGAGCCGTTGCTTGTTTTTAGCAATATCATTTTAGTAATATTTTGTTTAGCTAAGTAGGCTAACTATCTTGCTATTTATACTTGATATATATTTGTTTGAAAACCATGCATTACTCGCTTGCATGGTGATTTTTTGAGGTACTTATGCTTCCTGTAGTTGCTCTTGTTGGCCGTCCTAATGTAGGAAAATCAACGTTATTTAACCGTTTAACCCGTAGTCGTGATGCGCTTGTTGCTGATTACCCAGGTCTAACTCGTGATCGTCAATATGGTCAAGCTGAAGTAGAAGAACATCCTTTTATTGTTATTGATACCGGTGGTATTAATGGTGATGAAAAAGGTATTGATGTGCTTATGGCGGAACAGTCGTTAATGGCGATAGAGGAAGCCGACGCGGTACTTTTTTTGGTTGATGCCCGTGATGGCTTAACCGCAGCAGACCACGGTATTGCTGATCATTTACGTAAACAAAATAAAAAAATATTCGTCGTTGCTAATAAAATTGATGGTATCCATGGCGATTCCGCAGTGGCTGAGTTTTATTCATTAGGTTTGGGTGAACATGTTCACCAAATTGCAGCTGCGCACGGCCGGGGTGTTACGCAACTGTTAACACTTGCCTTAACACCTCATATCGAAGCCTTGGCTAACCCTGTTAAGCCTAAAGAAGAAGGTGAAGAGAATGATGAGTTTGCTGAAGACGTTGAACTAACAGAAGAAGAACTTGCTAAAAAGCTTGCAGATGAGCCACAAGAAAATGACAAAATAAAGCTAGCTATTATCGGTCGTCCTAATGTTGGTAAGTCAACACTAACTAACCGTATATTAGGTGAAGAACGTGTTGTTGTTTACGATATGCCGGGTACTACTCGCGATAGTGTTTATATCCCAATGGAGCGTAATGGCCGAGAATATACTTTAATTGATACCGCTGGTATTCGTCGTCGTAAGAATGTTACCGATGTGGTAGAAAAATACTCAGTCATTAAAACCTTAAGAGCTATTGAAGACGCTAACGTTTGTCTACTTATCATTGATGCACAAGAAGGTATTAGCGATCAAGATTTAAGCTTGTTAGGTTTTATTCTTGAAGCCGGTCGCTCTTTAGTCTTAGCGGTTAATAAATGGGATGGTTTAGAGGATCATGAAAAAGACCGCATTAAGACTGAACTTGATAGACGTTTAGGTTTCATTGATTTTGCCCGGATACACTTTATTTCAGCGTTGCATGGCACCGGTGTTGGTCATTTATATGAGTCAGTAGAAGAAGCCTTTGTTTCAGCAACAAAACGTATCTCTACTGCTATGGTCACTAAGATATTAGATATGGCCTCTTTTGATCACCAGCCTCCTTTACACCAAGGACGACGCATCAAGCTTAAATACGCGCATGCTGGTGGTTACAACCCGCCTATTATTATCATTCATGGTAATTCAGCGAAAAAACTACCAATGTCTTATAAGCGTTACTTAATGAATTATTACCGTAAGTCATTAAAAATGATGGGTACACCTATACGTATTCAGTTTAAAGATACACTGAACCCATTTGCAGGTAAGAAAAAATTGACTTATACCGAGCAAAAGAAAATTGCTCGGGCAACGCAAGGTTATAAAAAAGACTAGATTGAAAGGTACACACCAAGTGTTTTATTGCAACTTACTGTTTTAATAGTAAGTTGCAATATTTGCCTGATTTTACTAAGGTAACAACCACGTTCCACGTTTTATGATATTGAAAAATATGTCTGGACAAGAAATTTTAACCGATCCAACTAAACCCTCTGCACGTAACTTAGCTTTTTTAAAAGCGGGTGCGCCTATCACTATTGATATCTCTACTCCTGCTGGGCAAAAGAGAAAATTTCACACGCATTTTATTGGTTATTTACCTAAAAAGTATGTATTAATCGAGTTCCCTGATGCAACAAAATTAGGCTCTTTTTCTCAATATATTGGTCAAGGTACTGTAGTCACAGTGCGTGGTCTGATTGAAGGTCGTGATGGTGCAGCAGTAGCTTTTATCAGTACCGTTAGACAAACCTTGCAAATCCCCTCGCGCATTATGGTATTAGATATTCCTAATACTGTGACCTTGCAAAAATTGCGTTCATCAGTGCGTATAGATACTCATATCTATGCCAAAATAAAAATTGACGGTATTTATTGGCAAACGACCATGACAAATTTATCAGTTGAAGGTGGCCAGCTTGATATAATCAATGGTGAAAAACTGGTATTGGCAGAAAATAAAGTAATAGATATTGTTGTTGAAACCGATGCTGGGGAAAATAATATTAAACTTAACGCCACCATATGTAATGTTAAGCAACAAGTTGATGGTCTATCATTTGGCGTTAAATTCAATCAAGTGAGTAAGCAGCAGGTCATTGATTTACTCTATCAAGCGTTAAGCTGAGACAGTACAGTTTTTTCCTGTTGATTTAGCCTTATATAAAGCACCATCCACGCGCTTTAAAATAGCATCGATTTCTTCATCCCCAGTGACCGAGGTTGCTCCTAAACTAATAGTTACTGGCTTTTGGCTAAGTAGGGACAGCTGATTGCTATTAGCGACTTGTGAGCGTAATTGCTCAGCAATGACTTGCGCTTGATTAATGTCAGAATCGATTAAAAGTATAATGAACTCTTCACCGCCCCAGCGAGCGACAAAATCACTTTTTCTAACATTGGTATTTAATGTTGTTGCTAAAGCTTTTAGTACTTTATCGCCAACGTCATGGCCTCTAGTGTCATTTATAAACTTAAAGTCATCAATATCGATAAATAAGATAGATAAATTATTGTTATTACGTTCCTTCAGTAATAAAAATTGCGCTAGTTTTTCATGAAATGAGCGCCTGTTTGGTAAACCTGTAAGGTGATCATTACTCGCCAGTTTATCAAGTTTTAAATGAATTTTTCTAACGTACAATACAATGATTAAACTGATAAGTAGAGTGATAATGGCTGATAGTAGTATATTGAAATAAAAGGTTTCTGTGGCTGTTTTGGTAAAGTAATTAACCCTGGCTTCAACGATAAGATATAAGTCTAACTCAGCAATATATTTCCTATTAAGTAAATAGGCTTCTCCTGCTCGTGTGTAATCAAACACCTGACTTCCTTTACCGATAATGTCTGGAAGTTGCTTGGCTAATTCAGGGATATCGCTAAGTTGCTTTAATTTTTTAACATTTTGTTCGGCAATAACTACCTTGCCAGTATCATCAACAAAGTACACTGAAAATTGATAACGTTGCCTAAATACTTTCAGCATATCGTTGATATAAGAAGTTTTTAAGCCGATACCTGTTGCCCCAATCATATGATAATCATCATTAAGAATTTTATGGTTGATAAACATAATAAGTTCGGTGCCCATATGGGTATTGTAATCTATATTGATTTCGCTTAGTTCTGCGGTCTTTTTAAAATCAAAATACCACAAACTATTGGGACTATTTATATCAACCTTATCTAATACTCCTTTAGCAGAGTAGTAGTTTTTGCTTTTATCGGAAACTAAAAAAGCGGTAAACATTTGGTATTTATTTTGAATCGTTTCTAAATACCTTACTATTTGCTGCTCATCATCTTCTTCATGTGATAACCAATCAATCAAGAAGGTATCGTGAGCCATCATCGAGGCAATAAGGTTAGGTTCAATTATATTTTTTTGAATTTCAGTGTATATATTATCTATGGTTAATGGCAGGGCGCTGTTTTTGAGTTGCTCACGTGTTGTTTCCATCGAAGTTAGATAGTTAATTACCGTTAAACTGGTAGATAAGGTAAAAACCAAGGCGGTAATAATGAAAACTATTCGGTAATTAAAGCGCATAATGTAGCGTGTATTAATAGGTTTATAGCTAAATCATATCAGTTATCTAGCTATCTTACAGTAGGATTTATTGAGTTATGTCTCTAGCAAAGCAGGGTAGTTATACTACCTTGGCATTAATATGACCATCACTTAATTGCACGCTAATCTCTTCGCCTTTATCTACTTGAGCTACTTTAGTGACCACCTTATTGCTGGTATCACGGGTAACACTATAACCTCTGGCTATAGTGGCTAATGGGCTGACAAGTTGTAATTGCTCAAGAAGATGTACAAATAGTTCACTTTTATGCTGTAAGGTATTTTGCATCGCTTGAGTAATTCTGTACTCATTTTGACTCACTTTTTGTTGTTGAAATTGAACTACTTTTACTGGTGATTGTTGTAACAGCCGTTGATTAAGCTGAGCAGGTCTAGTTTGGCTCTGGACAATAATACGCTTCATCACTTGTTTCAAACGTAAGCCCAATTCATCGGCTTTTTGTTGCTGTAATTGTAATTGTTGTTCAGGGTGGACTTGCGATAATCTGTGTTGTAAATAATTTCTTTCATTGCCTAAGTGGGCTAGTTTTACTTGTTGAGCTTTTAGCAAGCGCTGTTTAAGCATTACGACTCGGTTAAGCAGCTCACTACTATCGCTTGAGACTAACTCTGCGGCGGCAGAGGGCGTAGCGGCTCGTAAGTCAGCAACATAATCACTTAGCGTGGTATCAATTTCATGACCAACGGCGCTAATCACTGGCAACTCACTTTGATAGATAGCGCGAACAACACTTTCTTCATTAAACGGCCATAAATCTTCTAAAGAGCCACCGCCTCGACCAACAATAAGTACATCACATTCTTGGCGACTATTGGCACGTTCAATGGCATGGCAGATATCACCTTGAGCATACTCTCCTTGTACCAAAGCTGGATAAATAATAGCTTTGACATTTGCATTACGGCGCTTAAGCACGGTTAAGATATCTTTCACCGCTGCGCCGGTAGGCGAGGTAACAATACCAACACAGTTAATGTGTTTCGGTATTTGTTTTTTATGGCTTAAATCAAATAAGCCTTGAGCATTTAGTTTGTTTTTTAATTGTTCAAATTGCTGACGCAGCATGCCGGCACCAGCATCTTCCATGTGTTCAATAATTAGCTGAAAGTCACCACGAGGTTCATATAAAGACACTTTAGCGCGTACTAAAACTTGTTGACCATTACTTGGTTTTGCTCCTGTGCCTAAACGAACTCGCCTATTACTGCCCTTAAACATGGCGCATTTAACTTGTGACTTTGCGTCTTTCAACGATAAGTACCAATGACCAGAACTAGCGGCAATAAAGTTGGAGACTTCACCGGTTAACCAAACCGTATTTAGTTCACTTTCCAGAATAAAGCGTACTTTTTTAGTTAATTCACTTATTTGTAATATATGCTGTTGGCTCATAATGCAGAGGTAATAGTGATTTTGTTTAGGCAATTAGCTAACTAGTATATCAAGTCTACTGACATAATACCGAACTCATCATTGTAAATTCACAGGTGTATCTTGCTTAATATTTGTGTCTTTCACGTAACCTTTGAGTATTTGTGCAATGTGGTTTGTTACCTGACACATCTGTCAATAATTAGCTAAAAACCTATTAATTAAAATTATATTCAGGTAAATAATGTATTTCGGCATTATTTTTGCGTTGTTTTATAGTGAGTTGATAAAACTTTAAAAAATAGGTTTACCTAAAACAAGAAAACGGTTAAAATTCTGCCGCAATATTCACTCCCTAACCAACCTTTTTAGAGAGATGTTGCGATGCTAAGAATTGCCCAAGAAGCTTTAACTTTTGATGATGTATTACTTGTACCTGCTCATTCAAAAGTACTCCCCCATACGGCTAGTTTAAAAACTAAATTGACCCGTAAAATTGACTTAAACGTACCGATGATTTCTGCGTCTATGGACACAGTAACCGAAGCGCGTCTAGCGATCACGTTAGCGCAAGAAGGTGGTTTAGGTTTTATTCATAAAAACATGACCATTGCTGAACAAGCTAAAAATGTTTCGCAAGTGAAAAAATATGAAAGTGGCATTGTTTCAGATCCAGTAACGGTAAACACTGATTTTACTATTGAGCAAGTCATGCACAAAGCGGATGACTTAGGCTTTTCAGGTTTCCCTGTTGTTGATGATAACAATAACTTAGTAGGCATCATAACCGGACGTGATTTACGTTTTGAAACGGATTTATGTAAATCAGTTTCTTCACTAATGACAGTAAAAGAAAATTTAGTGACGGTTAAAGAAGGTGCTGCTCGCGAAGAAATTTTAGGTTTAATGCACAGCAACCGCATAGAGAAAATCTTAGTGGTTGACGATGCGTTTAAATTAGTAGGTCTTATTACGGCAAAAGATTACCAAAAAGCTGAAAACAAACCTGATGCTTGTAAAGATGAATTTGGTCGTTTACGTGTAGGTGCTGCTGTGGGTGTTGGCGCAGGTACTGATGAGCGCATTGACGCCTTAGTTGCTGCGGGTGTTGATGTTTTGTTAATCGATACCTCACACGGTCATTCACAAGGTGTATTAGATAGAGTTAAAGAAGCCCGTAATAAATACCCAGACTTGCAAATTATTGCCGGTAATGTCGCGACTGCATCTGGCGCAAAAGCCATGGCTGATGCTGGTGTTGATGCCGTTAAAGTAGGCATAGGCCCAGGGTCTATTTGTACTACACGTATTGTTACTGGTGTCGGTGTGCCACAACTAACTGCTATTTCAAATGCTGTTGAAGGCTTGAAAGGCACAGGTATTCCAGTGATTGCTGATGGCGGCATTCGTTTTTCTGGTGATATTGCTAAAGCCTTAGTTGCTGGCGCGCACTGCGTTATGGTCGGCAGCATGTTGGCTGGTACAGAAGAAGCACCAGGTGAAGTTGAGCTTTACCAAGGTCGTTATTACAAGTCTTATCGCGGTATGGGCTCTTTAGGTGCTATGGCGCAAAAAGATGGTTCAAGTGATAGATATTTCCAAAAATCTGAAGGCGAAGCAGACAAATTAGTGCCTGAAGGTATTGAAGGTCGTGTTGCTTATAAAGGTCCTGTTGCGGCAATTATTCATCAGCAAATGGGTGGTTTACGTTCTTCAATGGGCTTAACTGGCTCTAAAGATATTGAAACTATGCGTACCAAACCTGAGTTTATGAAAATAACCTCAGCAGGTATGGGTGAATCACACGTACATGATGTAACAATCACCAAAGAAGCACCTAACTATAGAACGGGCTAGTTTTACTTTGTATTTTTCATGATAAGCGCATCAGAAGTGCTCATTGACTAACGTCAACTCCGCGCTTCTTCTTTCTTATCGAGTAAAACTACTTTGTAAAAATTATTTATTTCTTTCTAAGTAATAGAAAATAAAAGAATTTTTGTCAGGCTGAACTATGAATAAATTAGTTCAGCCTGTTTTATTTAAGATACCACGCTCTAAATGAGCGAGCTTTAGGCAAGGCTGTTGAGTCATTAAACAAATGAGTTTATGTTTATAAATGATTTTGTTTCATTACGAAAACAACGCAGTATAAAGTTTGCCCATGACGAGCGTTAACAGTAGGAAAACAACCATGAGTAAAGACATTCATGATCACCGCATACTAATATTAGATTTTGGTTCACAATACACTCAACTTATCGCACGTCGTGTACGTGAGATTGGTGTTTACTGTGAACTTTGGTCGTGGGACGTAACTGAAGAGCAAATTAAGGGCTTTAATCCTACGGGGATTATACTTGCTGGTGGTCCAGAGTCAGTTACTGAAGCTAACTCACCGCGAGCTCCTGAATATGTTTACACTGCTGGTGTACCGGTATTAGGCATTTGTTACGGCATGCAGACTATGGCTGAGCAACTGGGTGGCGGTGTTGAAAGCTCTGATCATAAAGAATTTGGTTATGCTGCTGTTGAGTTAATTGCTGAATCTGCTTTATTCAACAAAGTTGAAGATAGCGTTGGTGATAATGGCAATGCGTTACTTGACGTTTGGATGAGTCACGGTGATAAAGTATCAGCAATCCCTGAAGGTTTTGTTACTGTAGCCCAAACACCAAGTTGTGCTTTTGGCGCAATGGCTAACGAAGAGAAAAAATTCTACGGCGTACAGTTTCACCCAGAAGTTACCCATACCAAACAAGGTTTACGTATTTTAGAAAACTTTGTTGTTGAAATTTGTCAGTGTGAAAAGTTATGGACTTCAGCATCAATCATTGATGATGCTGTTGCTAAAATGAAAGAGCAAATAGGTGATGACGAAGTTATTCTTGGTCTTTCTGGCGGCGTAGATTCATCAGTTGTAGCCATGTTATTACAGCGCGCTATTGGCGATAAACTGACTTGTGTATTTGTTGATAATGGTTTACTTCGTTTAGACGAAGGTCAGCAAGTGATGGATATGTTTGGTGATCATTTTGGTTTAAATATCATTAAGATTGATGCTGAAGATCGTTTCCTTGATCGTTTAGCTGGTGAAAGTGAGCCAGAAGCGAAACGAAAAATTATCGGTAATGTATTTATTGATGTTTTTGAAGAAGAGTCTAACAAGTTAGAAAATGCTAAATGGCTAGCACAAGGTACTATTTACCCTGATGTGATTGAATCAGCAGCTTCAGCTACCGGTAAAGCACATGTAATCAAATCCCATCATAACGTTGGTGGATTACCTGATTACATGAAGTTAGGTTTAGTCGAGCCATTACGTGAATTATTTAAAGATGAAGTACGTAAAATTGGCTTAGAGCTAGGTTTACCTTACGATATGCTTTATCGTCACCCGTTTCCTGGTCCAGGTTTAGGTGTTCGTATTTTAGGTGAAGTGAAAAAAGAATATGCAGACTTATTACGTCGCGCCGATGCTATCTTCATTGAAGAGTTACACAAACATGACTTATACAAAAAAGTAAGCCAAGCGTTTACCGTATTTTTACCGGTTAAATCGGTAGGTGTTATGGGTGATGCGCGTAAATACGACTGGGTTGTCTCTTTACGTTGTGTAGAAACCATTGATTTTATGACCGCGCGTTGGTCACATTTACCATACGATTTTTTAGGGTTAGTTTCTAACCGTATAATTAATGAAATTGAAGGTATTTCTCGTGTGGTTTACGATATAAGCGGCAAGCCACCTGCGACTATTGAATGGGAGTAATTTAGTTTTAGAGAAGTTAAATCAAACAACTTGCTCTAACCTCTAAATTTAACGACTCAATTTATAAAAACCTCATTATTGAAAAGTAATGAGGTTTTTTGTTACTGAATATAAGGTGGTATGGTTATTTTTAGTCGGGGTATTTGTTTTGCAAATACATTGCTAAGATTTGGTTTGCATAAGCGAACGTATTTTGGCTGGCATCATTACATAGAATTGCCATCGAAAAACTTTCTTCAGGAACACGACCATAAAATGCACTTACCCCTTTCCATTGCCCGCCAACTATATATGCTTTTCTGTCGAATATATCAATAAGGAATTGCCCATTGGCATATAATCCGCCGTTTGCCTCAAATTGGCTATTGGGTTGAATAAATAAGGCCAGTAGTTCCTCTGAGTTTTGACCAACTATAGGATTATAGAAATTTTGATCCCACTTCAACATATCATCAACTGTTGTATGTAGGCCACCATCACCTACCCAAAATAAATTGGTCATATCGGCCTGATAACCTCCGCCTTCTTTAGGCTTATAACCACTAGCTCTATTATTCACAATTTCAGTAGAATCATCGCTGAAAAATGTATTTTTCATGCCTAAAGGTTTAAATATTCTTTTGTCTGCATAAACCCTTAAACTTTCACCAGAAACCTCTTCTACTAACATAGACAGTAAAAAGTATGCAAGATTACTATATTGCCATTTTTTTTCAGGCTTATGGCGCAGACGTACTTTTTTGACCACATCATAAAACTCTTCAATGGATAAATAATCTTCAGTTCCTAAACGAAAAGGTCCTTTAGCTACAGAACGTAAATTTAAGCCGCGCCTAACCCTTTTACCTTCACCTGCTGAAATATAGTCATAATCAGCCATGCCACTAATATGTCCTAACATTGCATTAATGGTGACTCTTTTACGGTAATGTCTCAGTTCTGGCAGGTAAGTTCGAATGTCATCTTGTAAATCTATTAGGCCTTCTTCTGCTAATAAAAGCACTGACATAGCGGTAAATTGCTTTGATACAGAGGCAATGCGATGAACATTGTCACCATTTAATTTTACCTCTAATTCCATATTTGCAAGGCCATATCCAGCTTTATGTATTAATTCCCCATTTTCGATCAAACCTACGTTACAACCTGGAGCATTACTCTGGTCAATTGAGCTAAATAAAGCATCTACATTATCATTAAACTCATTGGCAAATGATATTGCTGAGGTGAACGCAATTAGCAGTGGCATTGCTAAGATAATTTTCATAATTTTTCCTTGTCGTTTTTCTTTATGTGGCAAGTGTTTTATTGAGCTATCAAAAAGTAACTACTATTTAAGCAGTCACAGTTATGCTCTTGAATTTATTTACACACAGTGTATTTTCAATAATTAGTCGGGTTATTTGTCTAAAAAATGATGATTTTTATGCACCTCCTTTGTATTTATTAGGCAACGTCACTTCTTTATATTTGAATTGAGATTAAAAACCATAACCTTGATATAATGAATTAATGATGCATTTATTCACTTTTAATATCAGTTGGTTACATGGAAGAGTTGGCAGAAGGAAGCTTCAAGTTAGGTGCGTTTTTAGTACAGCCTGAACATAACAAGCTGACAACAAATGAAGGGGAATTCAAAATTGAATCTAAAATAATGCAAGTATTGTGTTATTTAGTGAAGCATAAAAACCAAGTAGTAAGCCGCTCTCAAATTGCTGAAGCATTATGGCCTGGTAGTGTTACTGGTCTGGAAGTAGTGACTCGGGCAATATACGAGTTAAGGAAAACCTTAAAAGATGATGCAAAAAAACCAATTTATATCGAGACTATCGCTCGTAAAGGTTATTGTTTTATTTATGACTTTCCTCCCTTAAGTACAGCTAAAACGAATAATCTTTTTAGCCAAATAAAACTTACGTTTAAGGCTAAAGCTAAAATTTTTCTTGCTATAAATATGGCTATTCTACTTCTGTTGTTATTGAACTTTTTACCAAGTAAATCGGTTGAAATGAAAGCTGTTATTTTGACGGACCTAACTTCATTTTCTGATATGCCAGCGATTTCGCCGGATGAAAAGCAGTTGTTATTTGTTAAAAGTAGTCACTTCAAAGAAACTTATAATCAGCTGATATTACTTGACTTGGCATCGCAAAAAAAAAGAGAGATAACGCTTGTAAATGCCAATTACAAAAGCCCTGTTTGGTTAGCTAATAGTGAATATTGGTATTACATTCGTTGTAAAAAAAAGCTGTCTTGTGAGGTCATAAAACATAATATCAGCAATGATAAGTTTGAAAGTATATTATCGATAGAGCAACAGCTTGTCTCTTTTACTATTTCAAGCGATCACACCTATTTAGCTCTAGCTTTTCTTAAAAAGAACAACGTAGAATTAGCGTTAGTAGATCTCAACAAGCAAAGTAGTCAATTACAACTATTTGACGATTCCATCACTTATTCATTTAAAAGCCACCCCGTCTTTAGCCATGATAATAAATCGGTATATTATATTTCAACTACTCGTGATGAAGCTTCACAGATATACCGTTATGATCTAAATAGTCTAACTTCAACACCGCTTTCAAGTGACTATGACCGTATTAGAGGCTTAGCCCTTAAGAATGAAAACTCACTTTGGGTATCAGGTTATAAACAAGAAACAAATGGTATTTGGATATTTGATTTGGCTGATAACCAATCATCAATTGCCTTTAAAGCCTTTCCTGGGAGCTTTCCTGCCTTAATAAGTAGTCAGCTAAATGCTGATAAATTAATTTATACCAATGTTTCACGTACAATAGATCTTTTTGCTCAAGGGGTAAGTGATTTAAATAATTTAACAGGTGTTAATAGTTCAATGATAGATATGAGCGCAGTGTACTCAAGTAATTTAAAAGCACTCTATTTTGTCTCTAATCGCAATGGCCTTTATGATATTTGGCGTTTTAAAAGTAATACAGTGGATAAAGTCACTAATATCAAAGCAAACATGATTGAGCGTCCAATTTTAAATTTACAACAAGATAAGCTTGCCTATTTATCAAGAAAAAATTCGAAAACAATGATGACTTTATTTGACCTACATAAGAACGTTGCCATGAAACAGATTAAATTACCTAATAAAGTATTATTACTTTCATGGTCAAATGATCAGAAAAATATCTATTATGAACGTTTTGAAGACGGGCAAAATAATGTCTACAAGCTAGATGTTGAAACGGGAGACAAGCAGAGGATCTTATTAAATGCAGGTGGCATAGTTCAAGAAAGCGAAGACGGACAATCTCTGTATTATGGCGATAGGCACAATGAACAACTTATGCAAAAAATGATATCAGGTGAAATCCGAGTGTTGTTCAAAATACCGGATAAAGAACAGCTGTTAAGCCCTTATGGTTTAAAAGTAATCGGTAATGGTTTTTATTTTGCGTCTCAAAAAGAGAATAAACACACGATAAATTATTATTCATTTGAAGAAAAAAGCTTGAGTAAATATATGGATTTGCCTGAAGGTGCATTTATTACTGATATAGTTAAAGATGATGTGATTGGTGTAATATATGATCAATATGAAAATGATAATTCAAACTTAATTGAGCTAACAAGGTAAGCAATCTATCTCAAGCTACAGTAATATCTTTTAAAAATATTTTGAACACTTAAAGAAGATAAAAAATTACTTAGGGCATTTAATGGCTAAAATCGAAGGCCTTTTTTTGATGAGCTGTCTTAAGTATTTGAAAGGAAGGTGTCTTATCAAAGTAAGAAGGGGTTAGTTAAAAAGGTGTTAGTGTATAAATAAACAAGATGAACGTTGTAATTGAATAATCAAATAAACTTATTGAAAGGTTGAAGAAGTACAAATGACTATAGAAAGACTAGAAACAAAACAAAGAATGAGTAGAATTGTTAAACATAACGGTACGATTTACTTATGTGGTCAAGTGGCTGCTGATGCCACTAAAGATATTACCGAGCAAACACAAACCATGCTTGATAAGGTTGATGCTTTATTAATACAAGCAGGTAGTGACAGAAGACACATCTTATCAGCGACTATCTATGTGAAAGACATGAGCTACTTTGCCGATATGAATGCCGTTTGGGATGCTTGGTTGCCAGCAGGACATGCACCGGCACGTGCTTGTGTTGTCGCTAAAATGGCACGAGAAGCGTTACTCGTTGAAATTTCAGTGGTAGCTGCTGAAATATAAGCTTGCAGCTATATCTAGTCGTACCTATTGATGCCTATCCAGTACAACTACCAAAGCGTAAGTGCTGTCACTTTTCATCAATAATAAATAATAGGTGCTGTTACTTCCTACAGCGCCTATGATGATAATTTCAAATACGCTCTTTTTTAGAAAAAACAGAGTAAGCTCTTTCAAACCAGCGAATAGTATTTTCAATAGACCTGTCTTAATCAGCAACTTCTCTACGTTTCTTAATGCCTATTTTAATAGCTTTAAAAATCCCTCAAAAATGTAGTCACTAATATAGCCAAAAGTTAGTGAAATTTATGCCAGTTTAGTCCAATTTTATCCACGTATTGAGTAACAATTTATCCAGAGAAGTAAATGCCAATCAACCTTTCGAATAGTTACCTTGACCTAGGGCAAAGCTTTTCCCAACAAAGCTTACCTTCACCTGTTGCTCAGCCAATATTATTACTGTGGAATGGACCTTTAGCACAAACACTTTCAATAAACTATTCTAGCCAAAAAGATAGTGAACAGCTGGCACAATACTTCTCAGGTAATCAGTTGATTGTTGGTAGTAAGCCGATAGCACAAGCTTATTCAGGTCACCAA
>NZ_JQEC01000044.1 GCF_000764185.1 Colwellia psychrerythraea | reverse complement strand
CAGGGTTTTGCTCAGTTCAATTCGACTTTAAAATTTTGATGGTTAAGCCAGTTATACTTTCTTGATGGTAAGTATTACTGGTTTTTTTATGTCTGTAATATTAATAAGATTATTAATTAATAAAAACTATTAAAATAATGTTGACTATCTTAATGAGAATGATTATCGTTTAGTTGTTGCTTAGGCAGTGAATGCTCTCTCACTAAATAAGTAACAGTAAAGCATGGAACTTAATGGTTATGCTCCAGGACACATAACCATTAAGTGACCACTTTAGGATTTTACAGAGTTTTGCTCAGTTCAATTCGACTTTAAAATTTTGATGGTTAAGCCAGTTATACTTTCTTGATGGCAAGTATCACTGGCTTTTTTATGCCTGCAATATTCATTATATTATTGATTAAGAAAATTTTAAAATAGTGTTGACTACCTCAATGAGAATGATTATCATTTGTTTTGTTGCTTAGGCAGTGAATGCTCTCTCACTAAATAAGCAGCAGCAAAGCACGGAACTTAGTGGTTATGCTCCAGGACACATAACCATTAAGTGACCACTTTAGGATTTTACAGGGCTTTGCCTTAGTTCAATTCGACTTTAAAATTTTTGATGGTTTAGCCAGTTATACTTTCTTGATGGCAAGTATCACTGGCTTTTTTATGCCTGCAATATTCATTATATTATTGATTAAGAAAATTTTAAAATAGTGTTGACTATCTTAATGGGAATGATTATCATTTACCTTGTTGCTTAGGCAGTGAATGCTCTCTCACTAAATAAGCAGCAGCAAAGCACGGAACTTAGTGGTTATGCTCCAGGACACATAACCACTAAGTGACCACTTTGAAATCCTACAGAGTTCACTCGACATTTAAAATTTTTGATGGTTTAGCCAGTAATATTTTCTTGATGGAAATGTATTACTGGTTTTTTTATGTCTATATTCCTATGCTTTGAAGCTAAATTTTAAAGCGACCAACGACCTCAGACATGCTATTGCTACTTACTTCCAATTGCTGGCTAGTTTCGCTAAGTTGCTGGGTTGTTGCAAGTGATTCATCGGTCATTCCCGCTAAATCATTAATACGTAAATTAACCTCATCAGCAGCCTGGCTTTGTTGCTCGGTAGCTCTGGCTATTTGGGTATTCATATCAGAAATTACTTCCATCAATCGATCAATTTCAGAAAGTGAATCATCAGCTTTTGCGGTTTGCTCTACTGTTTTCAGGGAGATGTCTTGGCTGACTTTCACCGCGGCAACGGCTTCTTTGGCGCCAGTTTGCAGTTTTTGAATCATCTGCTGAATTTCATTGGTGCTTTGTTCAGTGCGATTAGCTAGGGTGCGTACTTCATCAGCTACAACAGCAAAACCTCGGCCTTGCTCACCAGCGCGTGCAGCCTCTATCGCAGCGTTTAGCGCTAATAAATTGGTTTGCTCAGCTATACCTCTAATAACATCAAGCACAGAGCCAATATTGTCACTTTCAGAAGCAAGGCTGGCGACTACTTGGCTAACATCATCAATATTGCTCGATAGTGATTGCATTTGTTTGATGGTGCTCGAGATAATTTCTTTGCCATCTGAAGTGTTATTCCTAGCGTCATTTGCGGCTTGTTCGGCAGAGTTAGCATTATCACTCACTTCTTTAATTTGTGAGGTCATTTCTTCCATGGCCGTGGCAACTTGTGCAGTAATATCATTTTGGTTTTGGATGAGAGATTGTGTGGTATCACTCGCACCAGAAACGGCTTCAGCATGATCTAAAACTTGGGTGGTATTATCGGCAACATCTTGTAATAACTGGCGCATTTTACCGGTAAACTCATTGAAGTAATTAGATAGTCGAGAAATTTCATCTTGACCACTAGCATCTAAAGAATTGGTAAGATCACCATCACCTTGGGCGATATCTTTCATTAGCTCTGCTGCGGAGCGGGTAGGCACTAAAATACTTTTACCAATGACATAACTTAAGCCAATGATAAAAATAGCAATAACTAGGCTATCAATAATAACCCTATTACGCTGCGTAGCAAAAACAGCATCAATATCATCTAAGTAAGTGCCTGAGCCTATAATCCATTGCCAAGCAGTAAAACCCTTAACAAAGCCTATTTTATTTACGGGGTCCTCAAAACCAGGTTTTGCCCACTTATAATAAACAAAGCCTTCGCCTTTTGACTTGACAATATTGACCATATCAACAAATAAGGCTTTACCATCAGGGTCTTTAACACCCGCTACACTTTTCCCATTGAGTTTAGGCTTGATGGGATGCATTATCATATTAGGAAAAAAATCATTAACCCAAAAGTAATTATTAGTATCGTAGCGCATGTTAGCAATAATGCTCAATGCTTGTGTTTGTGCCTCGCTTTCATTAAGTTTTCCACTTTGATATAACGCATGATGGTGCTCAATAATGCCATAAGCACTGTCTACTAATTCTTTATTGGTTTGCTTTTTCTGTTCTATTAAAGAGTGATATTCTTCAAACAAACTTACCGCATCTAGTAATGATAGGGCAATAACAATCAATCCCACTAACATGGCTAATCTTTGCTGTATGGTGAATTTTCTCAAAAAATTCATAAATATCTCTTTAAATTAGCAAGCTGTACACCTCAGTTTAGTTCAATTTTTATCATACTTAGGTAAAGTAAAATAAAAAAATACCGCTGAAAAAGTGGCAATTTGTAGACTTTAAAGTGGCTTGTAAAGCTATGGCATGATGGTGTGGGGGATTGATATTTTGAAGGTTTTTCCTTTTTCTTGCTCTGTGATTAGCTCTATAGTGCCTTTTAATTTTTGAGTCACTAAGTTAAAGACAATATGTGCTCCTAAACCTGAGCCTCCTTGACCTCTTTTAGTGGTGTAAAAGGGTTCAAATAACTGGGATTTTGTCTCTTCATTTAACTTACAGCCATTATCACCATAATATAACTCAATACTTTGTGCCGATCGCTTAACGTCAATGGTTATCTCACCACTACCATCGCTAACGTCAGCAAAAGCATGTGTTAGGCTATTGATAATTAAGTTGTTAGTGATTTGTACTATGGCGCCCGGGTAGGAGGTAATTAAAACTTCTTTAGCACAATTGAGTTTTATATTTATTTGGGCTTGTTTAGCTTTAGGTTGTAGTGACCGGATAACATCTTCTAAATAATCTCGCACATTTAAAGTGCGAGCATCATCAACTACGCTATCAACGGCAATCAACTTAAAACCTTCAATTAAATCAACAGCTCGGCTAATATTTCTTAACGAGAGTTCAAAACCTTGCTCAAGTTCGTCGGTAAATTTAGATAATTGTTTTGAACTCAGTGTTTGATCATCCATGGCGGTAATTATATTGTGACACCTTTCTTTCATAAAGCTAATTGAAGTGAGCACAATACCAATAGGTGTATTCACTTCGTGGGCAACTCCTGCAACTAGTCCTCCTAGAGAGGCCATTTTTTCATTTTCGAGCAGTTGAACTTGAGTGAGTTTTAATTCTTCTAAAGTCTGATTGAGCTCACTATTACTTTGACTTAATGCTTGGGTTCTTTCTTTTACTCTTAGCTCTAGATCTTCGTTCAATGAATTTGCGACTTGCTCTGCTTTTAAACGTTGTTTTATCTCAATTTCTAATTTGGCTATAGTATCGAGCTGCTGTTTCGCATGGCTCTCTAACAATTCACGCTTTTGCTGGTGAAAATTAACTTGTTCAAAAAGCTCTTTCGGAGATAGTTGTAATTGTGCAAAAAACTGGGAAAAATAACTGGCTAATTGCTGCTCTTCATTGGTATTGATTAAACTAACGTTATTGAAAGCTTTGTACGCTGAAGCCATACCAATAGCTCCCGCTAAACTGTTAAGAGCCGAGTTTTTTAATGATGATAATTCAACAATATTGATATTTTCTTGGTCGAGTATTTCCGATTTTACTAACGATTGTTGTAATTTTGACTCAGCTAAATCTTCAGGAAGATATTGTAGAAAAACGTGTTTAATTAAACTTTTCTTACCGAGCAGACTAATATTGGCTGTTGTGCCTTCAGCAAAATTATCTTTAAAATAGATGTTTTTAATATCAACAAATTGATGTGATATTTTTTGTTCTTCCTCGGACATTTTAGTAAATAAAGAAACACCAACATAACAAAGTATATTAGCGAGTAAGCTCCACATTAGCCCATTGGTTAATGGGCTAATTCCCTGAATGGCAAAGAGTTGCTCGGGGTTAAACCAATAAAAGAAACCATTGTCTTGCGATAATATTGACCAGTCTAACCAGCCAGAGCGAATTAAAGACGGTAATAAAGAACAATAAAACCATAAACAAGCACCTAGGGTAAGTCCGCTAAAGGCACCGGCTAAATTACCCTTACGCCAAATTAGGCCACCAATTAATATCGGCGCAAATTGTGCGGTGGCAACAAAACTTATACTGCCTATATTCACTATCAGCTGCGAGTCACCAATCGCGCGGTAATAGAATAAACTTAAAAAGAGCACCATCAACACCATCAACCAACGCAAAGGTAAAATCTGACGTTTTAGGGCGGATAGTTTAGGCGTTTGCATGATAACCGGCATTAAAATATGGTTGGTTAACATGGTTGAAAGGGTCATCGCACTAATCATTATCATGCCGGTCGCTGCGGCAAAACCGCCAAGAAAGGTAATGAGTGCAATAAAGGGGGCATGATTTGCTAACGGTTGAGTTAATAATAATATACCAGACGATTCAAGCGCTCCTGGCGTCATCAAACCAGCAAGTGCTACGGGAAAAGTGAAGATATTGATGAGTAATAAATACAGCGGAAAAAGCCATTTAGCTCTATCTAAAAATTTGGCATCGCTACATTCGACAATACCGACATGAAATTGTCTTGGCAGGGTAATAATGCCCAAAGCGCCAATTAACATGAAACTAAACCATTGTTGAGTCGAAATAGTTAGCACATTAGGGTTAAATTCTGCCTGATGAGCAACTTGTTCAAATATGCTAAACACTCCGGGATTGATGATATAACAAATCCACAAAGTGCCAATAAGCATAGCTAATAATTTTAGAATACTCTCTCCGGCCAGAGCCACCATCATACCCGGATGTTTTTCTGTTGGATCTATATGGCGGACACCAAAAATTATCGTGAAAAATGCCATCATCAAAACAATAAATACATCTAAGTAATCAATAAATGCTAGCGATTGTTCTGAGTTCGCTGTCAGTATTAGAAAGCTATCAATAACCGATTTTAGTTGGATGGTTAAATAGGGGGTGATACCGACTAAACAAAGTAAGCTAATTAATGCCGCTAACCTTTGTGATCTTTGATAACGAACCGAGATGAAATCGGCAATACTGGTTGAGTGAAACTCATTTTTTAATAACACCATTTTTTTTAATAGTGGCGTCATAAAAATGAAGGTAAGGGTAGTGCCCAGATACAAGGCAATAGGAAAAATCCCTTGTTTAGTCGATACGGCAATATTGCCAAAAAATGTCCACGAAGTACAAAAAACGGCCAAGCTTAAGGCATAGGTATTGGCGGAATTCCGTATTTTTTTGGCACTTTTACTTTCTGACTGCCCCCACTGAGCCAATAGAAATAGTGAGATCATATAAAGCGCGAGTAAGAACATTATTAGGCTAAATGAAATCACTTTGCGTTATTCCTTTGGCGCTAAATCAGTATGGCGGGCTGTGGTGTTTTTATCTTCGGCGGGTTGTAATGCCGCTAACAAAATAATAAGGGACCAGCTAATAAAAATATATAACCAGTTGGCGAATAAAGACACTTCATCGGCGAGCAGTAAGGGTACAATAAATGCAATAAAAGTCAGTACTGCGAGAAAGCCGCGTCTTGCGATATTATCAGACATCTTGTCAACCTTAGCAGGAACGTATTACTTCATTATAGAGGTAAAAATATTTATTAATCAATGCCTATTTTTCAATCAATAAGTTAATGTTTTGTCATAAAAAAAAGGGAAGCAAATGCTTCCCTATAAAATAACCTCAACGAGGTTAACTAACGCAAGATGTTATAAAAACTACAAGACAAATTTGGTTGAGAATTGAACATAATCTGAATCAGCATTTGATTCAGCCATCTCAAAGTTACCTACTTCTAAACCAAAAGATAATTGTTTAGTTACGTTTTTAAAGATATTCACACCCCAATGAGAGCGATCTGTATCTCGAAGATCAGTTGTAGTATTGCCATAAAATGCTGAACTACGCATATCATTAGTCCAGAAATGACGATAAGCAACCATGATAGAGGTGGTATCTTCTGCTTCCCAACTACCCGCACTATTTGGAGCTACGTCTGTAGAAGCGGTAACGCCCACGTAACGGCCGACATTACCACCGTGTACTTGAAAGCGAAAATCATCTTTACCAAAGGTATTTATACGACCGGCAATACCAAAACCTACAGCAGATTCAGAGCCATCAAGGGTCTGTAATTGACGAGCTAAACCAGAAACAGATACATTACCCCAGTCGCCTTTAAAGGTATATTTACCAATAAAATCAGGAATTGAATCATCGCCATGAACACCTTTGTATGTTTCCGGGTTTTCAATCGAAAGTTGTAAACCGCCATTGGTATATCGAACCTGACCTTGACGAATAAAGGCAGAGGCCACTAACGGACCACCAAAGTCAGCGGCTTCAGCCAATGAACTGGTGTTTTGGAAGGTAGTCCAAGTTTGACCAACTAAGACATTCTTATATTTAACAAAGGCATGACGTAAACGTGGCTTAGAAGAGTTGGATATTAGCTCGTTACCGCCACCCGCCACGGCATCACCATAAAAATCTATTTCAATAAAACCAGAAACATCACCATGCACATATTTAGTGTTAAAACGAGTTTCATTGACAGCAATACCAAAGTTAGATTGGCTTTCTGGTAATACGGTACCGCCGCCGTACCAGTAATCATTTGCAGCAATATTGCCACTTGTATAGCGAGCATCAACTTTAACGTAACCACCAAAAGTTAGGCTGTCACCATCATCTAATTTAATCGTATAACCGGCATTAGCGGCACTCGTCACAGCCAATAAACTGGTTGCCAGTACTACTTTTTTAACTGTAAATAATGAATTCTTAAACATGGTATTCCCCATTTTTTATTACTTATTATAGTGAGACTTATTTTTAGAGTGACTTAGTGTAATTTGTTTCAAGTGCTAATATTTTATGAGGTTTTAGTTGCCCCTTATTATTTTAAATCACTGTTACTTTTTGTTATTGAATAATAATTTAGTGGGTAAAGTGAACAAAAGGAATTAGACCTAAGTCTACATTGGTAGAAAATTTACTTAGACTTTAGTCGATTTTGACTAAATAAATTCCATCCTTTGAAATACCACTTTCCAGAAAATAGCTTTGAGAAACAGTTAACATATTGAATATAGTCTAAATTAATTATATTTCCTGCAACGAGGCCTATTTTTGGCATATAGCTGTTGTTATTTAGCTTTGAAGTAAGTTCTAAAGTCACGTCAGTGCTTTCTTTGAACATATATTGTTGCTGAAATACCATTGATAACATCAGTAGTGTTTAATAATTCGGGGCGAAAAAAAACCTAGGGAAAGCCGATGGTAATCGCTTAATCCTAGGAATTATTTTACTTTTTAAGTAACTGTATTTGAGGAAAGTTAAAAAGCAACCTGCATAGCTAAACGGTAGCTTCTGCCATCACCGACAGTAACATTAGAGGTGCCGCCACCCGCAAGGTAGTCGGTATCAAATAAGTTTTGCACATTAAAACGTAAATTAATATCTGTATTACTTACGTTGATTTTATACGTGGCGCCAACATCAATACGGGTATAAGCATCTTTAACTATGGTGTTTGCGTTATCCGCAAAACGCTCCCCTTCATAAAAGGCACCAGCGTTAATAGCAAGGTTTTCAGTTAGTTCATAACGTGACCAAATTGACGCGGACCACTCTGGCGCATCAACAGGTGTTTTACCGGTGTACTGTTCATCATTTTCATAAACAGCATCTAGGTTCATTACTGAGGTCATAACAAAAAGTTTATCAGTTACCGCACCTTGAGCGGCCATTTCAAAACCCTTATGGCGTTGTTCACCTACCTGAGAAGTGCGGTAGCTATCATCTTCATAATACTCGGTCACCAATACGCCAGACTTAGTTATGTCGAATATTGCAGAAGTCAGTAATAAACGGTCATCCAATAACTGCCACTTAGCACCAAGCTCATATTGTTTTGAGGTCATGGCATCTATTTCCATGCCGTAGTTTAAATCTTCATCATCATTGATGGTTTCACTGCTTTGTGGTTCAAAACCTTCGCTATAACTTGCATAAAAAGTGGTGCGATCACTTGGGTGATATAACAGCCCGCCTTTAGGCAATAGTGACTCATTGTCAGCGCCGGTTTTACTTTGTTTATCGTAACGACCACCTATCATTATTTGCCACTCTTGGTTAATGGTGATCAAGTCTTGAATATAGATACCATAGTAGTCATATTCACTGGTATAAAGACTGTCATCATCAGCATAACTAATGTCAGGGCGAGGCGGCTCTGCTTGACCAGCAGAATACTCAAATGATTCGCCATTTACTTTCAATTGACCGTAATAATAATCAAGATAATTGGCACCAATGAGCAAGTTATGATCTACACCAACAAGTTGAAATTCACCCGTAAAATCAATAAAGGCCGTTTTAAACTGCCAATCATCAAAGCGATCATAAGGTTTTGAAGTGTATGAATCACCCTCAGTGAAATCACTCGACTTTTTTGGTGAGGATTCAAAACGTTGACGTTCAAAAGTTTGTTCGTTATACCCAAACTTTACCTGCCAGGAGTCATTAATAATATAATTCGCATCAACACCATAATTTTCTACGGTAATGTCAGTAAAAGCCCATGACATATCGCGAATTGTTTTATCATCACCAATAATATTGCCTTCATCATCAAGCCAAGCACCAGTGTCTAAACCCGCTTTATCATTGGTTCTGTCATAGTGAACTCTTACTAATAAATCGTCATTAATATCGTAATCAACCACTAATGCACCTAGGAAACGTTCACGTTCTCTTTGTTCACCGTCTTGATATTCACGTTGGTAAGTAACATCTTGTTTAACTAAATTAGCTCTATAACGCAGTGATTCGTCTGTCGTAATTGCGCCGCCAGCATCAAGTGTTAATCGAGATGAACCTTCTTGGTCAAAATCCATACCTAGGTTAAATATACTGTTAGCCGTTGGTTTTTTAGTAACCATATTTACTAAACCACCAGGGCCAGACTGACCATATAAAATACTTGATGGCCCTTTAATTACTTCAATACTTTCTAAGGTTTCAATTGGTTGTTGATAATGAGACCAATGCTGATGGCCATCGCGTAAGTAACCATTTGAAGAGCTCAACTCAAAACCACGTAAATTAAATACTTCGCGGTTACGTTGCTTTGAACCTGCGGTTAAACTTGCATCATTAGCGAGTACTTCACCTAAGGTAGTGGCTAATTGCTCGTTAATAATGGTATCTGGAATAACAGTGACCGATTGTGCAGTTTCTAATAATGAAATATTCCCACGCATGGCACCATTAGCATTATCAACTTTATAACCATTAAAATAGCTACCTTTAACTTGAATCACTTCAATGTCTTTAAGTGACTTTGTCTCTGCCGAATTGTTTGTTGAACTTTCTGCAGTATTGGTAGTGTCAGCGGCAAAAGCTGCTGGTGAGGAAAGTACCGCAGTTACGGCTAAAAACAGGGGAGAAAACTTCATAAATAACTCAAACCTTAATTAATATAAGAGTAAAACAAATGTACAATAAATAATTGTGCGAATTCTAATGATAACTATTATCATTTGCAATCTTTGTTTTGTTATTATTTGACTTATTTGTCAGGAAATTGATTTAGCGCATGTTTTTTATTCAAATTGTTTTTAGGGCAATAAAAAAGGCCAGCTAAGCTGACCTTTATGTAGTGAAAGTGTAACAAAATCCAAGACGTTTATTTCTTATCAGCGGCTTTTTGTGCTGTTAAGTTAGCTGCATGAGGTAAGTCATGTGCTGGCATTGGTTTGTTGTCATGTTTTAAGTAGTTATCCATCCAGCGCATTAAACGTAAGCTGTAATCGTACTTCGCTGCTGCACGTTTATTACCGTGGCCTTCACCTGGGTAATATACTAAACGAACCGTTTTGCCATGAACCTTCATATAACGGTACATCTCCATAGATTGTGCTGGATGTACACGAGGGTCGGCTTTACCGTGCATAATAAGTAATGGTGTTTCAGATTGCTCAACCCAATAAATAGGGCTGCGCTCTAAATACCATTGCCATTTGTCCCAAGGATATGAACGAGCATGAACTAAGTTCATTTCGTTAGATATATCGGTAGTACCAAACTTAGATAATTGGTTAGAAATACCAACAAACATTACGCTAGCAGCAAAATGTTTAGTTAGCTTAGTTGCACCCCAAGCTGAAGCATAACCACCGTATGAACCACCAGTGATACCAACTTTTTTCTCGTTGACTAAACCAATATTCACTAAGTGATTTTTAAGGTCTACTAAATCATCAAACTCTTTACCTGCGTAATCGTTTTGACCTAATTTAGAGTAATCTACGCCTTTACCTGTGCTACCACGGTAGTTAGGGTGAAATACAGCATAACCCTGTGCTGCCGCTAATTGGCCCGGACGAGAGTAAGCTGTTATCCAGCCATCTTTATCATGACTTTCTGGACCGCCGTGCACTGACATAATTAATGGGTAACGTTGGCCTTTTTTGTAATCAAGCGGATAAACTAAAATACCACCAATTTCAACGCCGTCACGGGCTTTAATGGTAAGGCTTTCTTGTTTAGCTAACGCAACATCATTTAACCAAGTATTGGAGTCAGTTAAGCGAGTTTGTTTCTTACCGCGAAGCATAAATACTTCGTTAGGGTACTGAGCACTGTTAGCTTTAACGACAACAGTTTTGTCTGAATCTGAAATACTTAAGTTACCAGCGATGAATTTACCACCCGCAACAACAGTTGTGTACTTATTAGAACCAGGTTTGATTTTAGCAACAACCGATTGAGTACCAATATTGGCGATGAAAAATAACTCATCACGCTTATTAGACCATTCAAAATCGCTAACGTGTCCCTTAAAGTTTGGTAACCAGTTAGCTACTTTTCCTGAACTCACATTGGCAATAAATAAACGACCACTTGCGGGATCATGTTTGTCTTGAGCGCCAATTATCGCTACATATTTACCATCGTAAGAAAATTCAGCGCCGTTTAATTTACCTTCTGTAGCGAAAGATGTTTTAACTGACTTTTTAGCTATATCGACAATGTGCCACTGTGACTTCATGTATTTGTCATCAATTAAGGCAGTCGGTTGAGTTTTAACTAATAAGTCTTTACCTGTAGGGGAAAAATGTACATCAGATACATACCCTTTGATGTTCCATGCTTCAGGTGTGATTGCTTTATCAGACTGAGTAAGGTCAGTTACGTATAAAAGCTGATTAGTAAGTTGCTCTTCAAAAACTTCCGCTTTAAAACCTAAACCGGTTAGTGTTTTTACTGATTTGTCTTTGGCTTTTTTAGCTAAGATAGCAATTTTTTTGTTATCACTGCTTAATGCGTAGTTACTAATGCTAGTATTTTTCAATACTACGGTTTTTTGAGCTTGGCCGCCGTTTGCTGGAATTTGATAAAGGTTAGTGAATTTGTCATCGTTCATTTTTGCTAAGAAATAGACTAATGAACCATCAGCAGACCATTGGATGTTTCTAACATTCACTTTACCGGTGATAAAAGGGCGTTCTTCGCCTTTATCATTTACTAGATAAAGCTCACCCCAGTTTTTTCCATCTTTTTCAACATAGATCTCACGAGGCACTGAACGAGTGTAAGCAATATATTCACCACTTGGGCTGACTTGTGCTTGGCTAACCGATTGCAGTGTTGCAAGGTTTTCAGCGGTAATAATTTTGCTTGTTTGCCCAGCAGTTGCTACTGAGCAAGTAAGCAAGCCAAAGCTGATCGCTAAGGCTTGTTTTAACGAGTTTATTTTTAGTTTCATTTCTAGTCCTAGAGGTCTATTTGAAAGATTTTAACACCTTGAGTTTATGTTTTTTTGAGCGTGAAACCAATGAAAATTGTATAAAATTCGATGAAAAGACTAAGAATCGAGATTAAATAGATATTGCCTATATATCTTTTGTCAATTTTATCAATTAGCATTAATTATGACGAAAAATAACATAACAATTTGTAGGCGTCAGGCTAGATGACAATTATAAGAATAAAAATTATGACAACTGACACAGCACCGAACATGAAAAAAGCCTACACTTTTCATTAAGTGCAGGCTTTTTTGTTATCTCAAGTATTTGAGGCGCCAACTAGATTCAGGTTATTTAAATCTAGTTTCTAGGTAATCAAATACAGCGCGAATACCAAATGATTCACCACCTAATGGACGACCTGATAAATGACGCACATTGAAGGCCATTACATCAAAATGCACCCAATCAGTTTTTTCAACAAAACGTTGTAAGTATAATGCGGCAGTAATAGCACCGCCAAAAGGTTGTGTTGGGCAGTTAGTCATATCAGCTATAGTGCTGTTGAATAAGTCATCATAAGGTTTATGTAACGGCATACGCCACACCGGGTCGCTATTTTTCAGGCCGGCTGCGGTAATATCGGCAGCAACTTGATCATTAGTTGAAAAGAAGCCGGCTAATTCGGTTCCTAAAGCAACACGCATAGCACCAGTTAAAGTAGCAAAGTCTATAATTAATTCAGGCTCGTCATTTTCTGCTTCAGCTAAAGCATCACATAAAACTAGGCGACCTTCGGCATCAGTATTATGGATTTCTACGGTAAGACCTTTACGAGTAGTAACCACATCACCTGGGCGAAGTGCATTGCTTGATACTGCATTTTCTACCGCTGGAATTAATACACGTAAGTTAATAGGTAAGTTAAACGCCATGATTAATTGTGCTAACCCTAATACATGTGCAGCACCGCCCATATCTTTTTTCATATTACGCATGCCAGCAGCAGGTTTCATATCTAAGCCGCCACTATCAAAACAAACACCTTTACCGACTAATGTTACTTGTGGATTTTTGCTGTCACCCCAAGTTAAATCAACTAAACGAGGTGTGTGAATACTGGCGCGACCAACGGCATGAATAGTAGGGTAATTTTGAACAAGAAGATCATCACCAATGATTTGTTTAACTTCACCGCCAAATTGTTCAGCTAACGATAACGATGCTTGGGCTATATCTTCCGGCATCATATCGGCAGCAGGTGTATTGATTAAATCACGAGTAAGGGCGGTTGCTTGGGCAAATTTTATTGCATTGGCAACAATCTTAATATTACCTTTCACATTGTTAATCGCTAAAGTAGCTAATGCTTTTTCAGACTTGTCACTGATGTATCTATCAAATTGGTAAGCACCTACTAACCAACCAAAGCTAATTGCTTCAACGTGCTCAGATTCTGCCTGTAATAAATATTGACCTTGTGGTAACTGTTTGATTAGGTCGCCACAAGCGAAATAATCACTGGCATCTGCAACTACAAATAAAACTTGGCTGAGTTCACCTTGGTTGTTAGGGATAAGAGACAAACCGCGGCCTTTAAACTGGGTGTTTGATAACCATGTTTGGCTGTGTTTTTCTTGGCTTTCAAACCATTCTGGATAGGCAGATTTTTCAATAATGATTAATGGTGTACCGCTATTTTCTGCGTTCAATAAATTATTCATGAGCTTCCTTTCGAGGGAGTTAAACGAGCATGTCATGATTGTAACCTAAGCAGAGTAAAGCGGAAGTATTACCGGACAAAAGAGTAGACGAATTGATATAAAAAGATGTAAAAATGATATTTCTGGAGAAATATTACTAAGGGTATTACAGTAATACGTCTTTAAGTGTGGTCTTGCCATCTTTATTGGTTTTACTCATTTGTGCCATAAATAATTCAGCGGTGGCAATAGCATCGTTTAGTGCATTGTGGGCATGGTGTTCAGGCAATTTAAATTTATGACGTAAGTTAACCAGTCGTAACTCTGATGGATCATAGGCAACATCGCGTTTGTCTAGGCGCCGCTTAGCCAGTGCAAGGGTATCTATCATAGGAAAAGTAGGTGTCATGCCATATAGCTCATAACAAGCTTCAGTCAAAAATTGCCTTTCAATACGGGCAAAGTGTACCAGCATAACTTTTCCCGCTAAGGCCTTTAGTAGTGTTTCAACAACGGTTACTAGCGCTTGTCCTTGTTCCTTTTGACTATCAGTAATGTGATGAATAATCACATTACTTTCTTCAAGTTGTGCTTTGGTTTTGATAATTTGATGGTAGCTTGTTTTGAGTGACATCTGCTGTTGTTTAAGGGTGATAAAACCAACACTGAGTAATTTATCTTGTTTGGCATCCAGACCGGTGGTTTCGAAATCTACCGCCAAGATTTCAACTCTATCAATAGGAGTATCTATATCTGGTAAAGGCACGGATAAAAAATCTCGCAGTGCACCAGCGGGAGCTTTTTCTAACAGCTTTTTCCGCTTAGCCTCATAACCAAGCAGCCAACCGAATAGTGATGAATTTGTTAACTTTGTAGTCGGCATCAGTAGCTCGACTGCTTAACATCTTGTAAACTTTTTATTACCTTAAAAGCATCTTTAAGGTGCTCTCGTTCTAACTTAGATATTTCTTTAGGTGACAAGTAGTTATCAGGACTCTCACCGCGCATTAATTCTTTTGCTTGATGCTCAACTCTGAGCATGCCTAAAAATTCATAAGCATCAATTAAATTTTCAGCCGATTCTCTGGTGATTGATGGTGTACCGGCAGCTTGTTGAATACGCTCTATGGTATTCACTGCACTGATACCTTCTGATAACGCATATATTCTAGCTAAATCGACCACAGGCGCGATGCCATTATGTTTTAAATCAAGTGTTGCTCGATGTTTACCATTTTGTTTTAAAACAAAATCTCTGAAAAAACCCAGTGGTGGCCGTAAATTTAAGGCATTTTTCGATAAATGCGCGATAAACAGCGTACTGTTTTGAGTTTTTATCAGTAGTTGTTTTCTGACTTGGTTAAGCAAAGAAACATCGCCATAAATGGTCTCTAAATCGAAGAATACGCTACTGTTTAGTAAAGCTTTCGGGTTAGGTGTCTCGACCCAATCACTAAAATATCTATGCCACATTTTTTGCGGTTGTCGCCATTTTGGGTTGGTGGCCATAATATCGCCCGGGCAGTAGATAAAACCACACTCGGCTAAACCGTCACAAACATAGGTGGCGAGACCTTCGAACCAAGCATCATCATAAGGATTCATCGAATCACAGATAATAATGGCATTGTCTTGATCTGAGTGAGCAAGCTGCTCTTGCCGAGCTTGTGAACCTGCAGCAAGCCAGGCATAGGGTACCGGAGCTTGACCAAATTTATCTTCAGCCATTTCAACTAAACGCTTAGTAAAAGCCATGGTAATGGCGCTGATACTTTTACCAACATGATCGGCACTACTACCTAACTTTGCTAATCTAATTTGTAATTTAGGTAATAGCTGACTGATTTCTTTTAGCTCGCTGAGGGTGTTCGCTTTGTGGATAATGCTCGATAAGTTAATGGCATTATGACCTTCGTTATTAATCAAATCCGTGACGGTAACCATACCAACAAGGTTGTTCTGCTTGGTGACAGGTAGATGATGAATATGTTTGGCAGCCATCATCATTAACGCGTCATAAGCATTACTTTTTACGTCGATAGTGCACATGTCGCTCGTCATGATTTTACTAATAGCTTCACTAGTAGCTAGTCCTGCAGCGACACAACGGCGACGAATATCTTTATCAGTTACAATGCCAATTGGATTTTCATTTTCAATAACCACTAAGCAAGAGTAGCCTTGTTCATTCATTTGCATTGCTGCTTGCTGAATCGTTTGGTCGGCGTTAATTGAGGCGACAGGACTTTGATAGAAGTCACTAACAGAGGTATTCATTAAGGTAGAAGATAAAATAGCCTCTTCATTAACCTGACTCATTTTACTTTTCAATCGTTGAGCCGAATTTTGGCTGAAATAGTCGCTGATGCTAGGGAAACGTTCACCTATGTCTTGTAAAACACTGGCCTCAACACTGTAAACTAAACAGTCTTCATCTGAATGTACTTTAAGCTGATCTTCACTCCCAGCTTGGCTGTTACTGAGTGGACTGGTATCGCTATGATAAAAAGCATCACACAAGTCTCCTTCACCCAAACGACTGACTAATTCACCGTCGGCAGATCGGCAGCTAATAGCGCCTTTTCGTAATATATATAATCTTGGCTCGTTAATACCTTTTGGCGGAAAATAGTCACCTTTTCTCACATAATTGATCGTTAGTTCCCGCACAAGGTGGGCAAGCACTTGCTTGGGCAAGCTATCAAAAGGAGGGATGCTGTGAATAAAAGTGCTAATTTCTGACAGTTCAGTAGCCATATTTTCTCCACCATTTGGGAAGTCGAAATCTAATATCCAGTGATGATGTTAATTTAGAGATTTGTTGCCTTATAGACAAGTATTTTCATGCAAACCTAGACTAAAGTTGAGTGCTTCAAGACACTTTATAAAAGCCAAGCGTAGATCTTGAACTCATCTAATTCAATTTCATTGGTAATAACTACTGATATGCGCAGAGTGAAGGTACAACACGAACATTAGACTAATTACTCAGTTTTAATCATGCTTTCAGGCTTTTTCCACAATCTAGACTAAAGGCTAATACCCCGCTAAAAAAAAGATTGTTAGGGTAATTGACAGTAAAAGTTGCATATGGATTTTTGCCACTGCTTTCTAATTACCGGTAATATTGTTCGGTCAATGTTGATAGAAATCTATATATATACTTTTGCTAATTGATACATAAAATTATTACTAACTTTCTTTAAGTAAAAGCGTAAAGCGAAAAAAAAAAATTAAATCGCTAAAAAACGCTACGTCGCTAGGAGACTATTGTGGAAGAAAATAAAAAAGCATACTGGCAGGAAAATCTGCGCTTGATCTTTATCTGCCTTGCAATCTGGTTTGCGGTTTCATTTGGTTTAGGTTTACTTCTGGTAGAGCCGCTAAATGAATTTCGTCTGGGTGGGTACAAACTTGGTTTTTGGTTTGCACAGCAAGGTTCAATTTATTCATTTTTAGGTTTGATTTTTTGGTATGGCGCCAAAATGAACAAGCTTGATAAAAAATATCACGCGGAGGGCTAAGAGATGGATGAGTTAAAACTATATACTTACATCGCAGTATTTGGCACGTTTGCTTTATATTTTGCTATTGCTTGGTGGGCTCGTGCGGGTTCTACCAGTGATTTTTACGTAGCGGGTGGCGGCATTACCCCATTACAAAACGGTATGGCGATTGGCGCTGATTGGATGAGTGCAGCGTCATTTATTTCAATGGCAGGTATGATTGCCTTCATGGGTTACGGCGGTTCAGTCTTCTTAATGGGTTGGACAGGTGGTTATGTATTATTGGCTATGTTATTAGCGCCATACATGCGTAAACACGGTAAGTTCACTGTACCTGAGTTCATCTTCGACCGTTATTATTCAAAAACTGCACGTATTGTTGCGGTAATTTGTTTAATCATTGCTTCGTTAACTTACATCATCGGTCAAATGAAAGGTGTGGGTGTAGCTTTCTCTCGCTTCTTAGAAGTTGATTACGGTTTAGGCTTAGGCATCGGCATGTTCGTTGTTTGGGTATACGCTGTACTAGGTGGCATGAAAGGTATTACTTACACGCAAATCGCTCAGTATGTGGTAATGATTTTTGCTTACACTATTCCAGCGGTATTTATCTCATTACAACTTACCGGTAACCCAATTCCACAGCTAGGTTTAGGTAGTACGTTAGCAGATGGTAGCGGTGTGTACTTACTTGATAAATTAGATATGGTTGTTACTGACTTGGGCTTTAAAGAATACACTACAGCGAATTTAGGTGGTGGTTTAAATATGTTCGCCTATACCATGTCTCTAATGATTGGTACTGCGGGTCTTCCTCATGTAATTATGCGCTTCTTCACTGTACCTTCAGTACAAGCAGCACGACAATCAGCAGGTTATGCTTTAGTCTTTATTGGTCTTCTTTACACAGTTGCTCCGGCAGTTGGTGCAATGGCTCGCTTGAACCTAATGAATACTATTGAACCGACAGCAGGTCAAAACCTTGAGTATGCTGAACGTCCACAATGGTTCAAAGACTGGGAACAAACTGGCTTATTGAAGTATGAAGATAAAAATGGCGACGGAAAAATTCAGTACACTGCTGATAAAGCAACGAATGAAATGATTAAAGTTGACCGTGACATTATGGTACTAGCTAACCCTGCAATTGCTAACTTACCAAACTGGGTAATAGCGTTAGTAGCTGCTGGTGGCCTAGCCGCTGCACTATCAACAGCAGCCGGTTTGTTATTGGCGATATCATCCTCAATCTCTCATGATTTAATGAAAGGGGTATTAACACCAGACTTGTCAGAGAAAAATGAGTTGTTAGCTGGTCGAGTGGTGATGACGATTGCAATACTGATATCCGGTTATCTTGGTTTAAATCCGCCTGGTTTTGCCGCGGGTACTGTAGCACTGGCCTTTGGTCTAGCTGCATCAAGTATCTTCCCTGCATTAATGATGGGTATCTTCTCTAAGAAAATGAGTGGTAAAGCCGCGGTTACAGGTATGATTGCAGGTATTGGTGTAACTATGCTTTATGTATTCCAACATAAAGGCATTATGTTTATCCCTGGTACTTCTTTCCTAGGCGGCATGGGTAAAGATTGGTTCTTCGGTATCTCTCCTAACGCATTTGGTTCAGTAGGCGCCTTAGTTAACTTTGCAGTCGCTTTCGCTATGCTTAAGGTGACTGGTCCAGCACCAGCTCATATCCAAGAAATGGTACAAAACATGCGCATTCCTGGAAATGTGAGTGCAGCACACGATCACTAGAACATTAAGTGATTAGGCGTGGCTTAGGTCACGTCAAAATAAACTAAAAGGCTAGACGACTGTTGCTCCCAAAGTCGCTAGCCTTTCTTTCTCTACGGCTATTTGATTTAATGTTTTTTTAAAGAAAAACTATAAGAAGAACTCTATGAATAAACACACTAAACTTGCTTTTATGGTTGCTCCTTTTCTCGCTATTTTGGGTTTTATTGGCGCCGATTTTTATGAAGAAGCACAAGCAGATGATAATAAAATCATTCAATTAGCGCCGGAAGGACACTGTGATATTGTTAATCAAAATTGTGTGCTGAGTTCAGGCGAATTTAAAGTAAACATTGCTGATAACGCCGGTGTTACGGAGGTTAATTCAACTTTTCCGTTAGATAGTGCAACCCTATTTCTGGTCGATAAAAGCGATAATATGACGCCTTATCCACTAGGCATGCAAAAAAATCCTTATTATTGGCGCAGTAATACTCCAATAGGTGAGCTGGTAGCTAATAAAGGGGATAGTTATAAATTGCGTTTAATAGCCAATATTAAAGGCGGTCAGTACATTAGCGAGTTTTATACACAAACAGTTAAGTAACATGAGTTAATTTAGCAATAAAAAGCAGCTATACTTTAAAGTTGGTATTCATACCAACAGGTATAACAACGTCTAAAATCAATTAAAGGAATAATTTATGCAACATTTAGTCGATGACTTTATAAAGATGAACCAAGCTGGGCAAGTATTGGCGTTATGTGAAAAATATTATCATGATGATGTCACCATGCTGAGTAACGGTGATTTATTTGCTCAGTCTATGCGAGAAGCATATGAAATCCAAAAAGGTTTTGCTGAGTCCATAGCCTCATTTGATATTCAGCTTATTTCTCAGCAAGTTACTGATAATATAAGCGAACTTGTTTTTCAATATAAAATGATTGGTGTTGATGAGACACTGAATGAATTTACTGGCAAACATATTCAAACCTGGCAGGGTAATAAAATCATTCATGAAGAATATCTAAGTGTTGGCTAAATATATTTATTGTCGGTAATAACAAAAGTTAGCCCCCATTCTAACCATTTGTATTGGTGACTTCTTACCGCACTCTCTAAGTTCGCCCCATAAAGGCTGCATTCTTTACTTTAACCAAAACCTCCATCATCATAGCTAATAAGCATTTTCTCGTTAGCATCTCGCATCGCAGACAATATTACACAGCATTACGACCTATTGATATTCAGTTAAAATTACGCAAAAATAAATGATAACATTTATTGATTTTATCGATGAGTTAGACATAGATGATAATTATCAAGTTTCTGGTCGTTATGCTTTGATAAATAAAATAACTTAAACCACACTTATGCATTAATTTACCGCGCCATTCATTTATCCATTTTATAATTGCTAGCTTCTAGGAGAAGGGATGCCTTCTATTCGACCAAAGGTAAAACCGAAACATACCATTTTATTTAAGTTTTCTTTTGGTTTAAGTTTATTATTCTTAGTGATGATTGCAGCAACTTATATGGTGGTTGATCTCGTCGCTAAAGATTATCTGATCAGTAAAAATAAAGAATTAATCGACGAAACTGGTTCACATATAGTATCCGAGATATCACTACGTATTAGCATCGCTGAAAACTTAACTCGAAATCTGGCCGCCGCTGGGGAAACATTACCCAAGGATCCGCAGTTATTCTACAAAGTGATACCCCAAATCCTTAATGTGCAAGAAAACCAAGATTTTATTGCTGGCGGTGGTGTTTGGCCTGAGCCTGAAATGTTCACAGTTGGTCTAGCGAGGCGCAGTTTTTTTTGGGGGCGAGACAGTATTGGTAACTTGCAATACTTTGACCAATATAATGAGGTTGAGGGTACGGGTTATCATAATGAAGAGTGGTATGTAGCAGGTCGTTATAGCAAAAGAGGTGAATGCCTCTGGTCCAAATCTTACATGGACCCTTATACCTTAGCCCCGATGGTAACTTGCTCGGTGGCAATGTTCGAACAGCAAAGTTTTTTGGGAAATGCCACGGTTGATGTAAGTCTACAACAACTTAAAAGTATATTACGCCAAGGTAGCGCCAAACTTGGCGGTTACGCTTATGCCGTAGATCGTAATAATAAGTTTTTGTCCTTTCCTGACGATCAGTTAACTAAAGTCACTAATCGAGATAATGATAATTTAACCCAAGAGTACATTACGGTTAATCAACTAGCAGAAAAGCAGCATCTATTTCAGCCAATTGCCAGTATCTTAACTGAAATTAATAAATCATTTATTCAAGCGCTCTCCGATGAAAACATACTATTGGCAGAGAATATTGCTCAGCAGAGTGTGCAAATATCTATCGAAGACGCACAATTAATGGTCGCTAATATGTCGGTCCTACGTGCTCAGGGCTTACATCAAAACCCTGATACAATTTCAGTGATCTCCAAACAAGATTTTGTCTTAGGTGAGCCAGTAAACGTCTCGGTATTCATCATCCCCAAAACCCTGTGGAAGGTTATTGTGGTTACGCCGCAGCAAGTAGCAATAAATAGCGCCAGTAAAGTGGCAAACTTGATTTTAATATTGCTCATCGCAATCTTAATTATTGCGGCGTTTTTTGGTTTTATATATTGTCGACGTAGTTTAATTGTACCTATGTATCAAATGGTAAAACAACTGCAACACCCCTCGTCAGAAGAGGAGGCTGCTCAAGCAGAGTTGCTTGATGATCGCAGGCAGGATGAATTCGGTTTGTTGGCTTATCACTTTAACCAAGCAAAAATGGCGTTAGATAATAACAACCGAGATCTAAAACTGCAGATAAATGAACGTAAGCAGGCAGAGCAGCAATTAAAACATCTGGCACTGCATGACCCACTAACGGGTTTACCTAACCGGTTATTATTTCAAGAACGACTGCAGCAGGCGATAGCCCTGTCTAACCGTCAACATCATAAATTTGCCGTATTCTTCATGGATTTAGACAACTTTAAGATTATTAATGACACTATGGGCCATGAATCTGGTGATGAGCTACTTCGGCAGGTTGCGTTAAGGCTCTCCGGCATAGAACGCGATACAGATACGGTAGCACGATTAGGTGGTGATGAATTTGCTTTCATCATCAATAAGGTTGTCACAGCTGAAGATGCTGTTAGCTTTGCTCAGCGACTCAATAAATTATTAAAAACGCCGATAGAAGTGAATGGAAACAATATTAATATGGGTAGTAGCATCGGGGTTACTATTTATCCTGACGATGCCTCCAGCAGCGATGAACTGCTTCGTAATGCTGATATTGCTATGTATCAGGCGAAAGAAGATGGCCGTAATACCACCTGTTTTTTTACCCGCGAAATGAATGTTAAATTACAAAAAAACAAGGAGATTTTGACCGATTTAGCCGAGTCTTTGACTCAAGACCATTTTGAACTCCATTATCAACCGATTTTTACTATCGACCATAAGACACTCGTTGGCGCTGAGGCATTGATACGTTGGCATCACCCTGAGAAAGGCATGATCCCTCCGGATAAATTTATCACCCTTGCTGAGCAGAGTGGGCTGATTAATGAGTTGGGCGATTGGGTATTGGCACGGGCATGTCGTGAAATAAAAAACTTTATAAAGGCAGGTATTTTAGATATTAAGGTGGCCATTAATATTTCGCCAGTACAATTTAGGCGTAAAGATTTTTTAGCGCATATGCTGCTGATTTTAGAACAACATGATGTTAGCGCCAACTTTATCGAACTTGAAATAACAGAAGGTGCGGTAATGGACAATGTTGATCAGGCTATTGATATGATGCAAGCTTTGCATGATGCAGGCTTTCAGTTAGCAATGGATGATTTTGGTACTGGCTATTCCTCGTTGAGTTATCTAAAACGTTTTCCTATCCAAAAGGTGAAAATAGACCGCAGCTTTATTTCTGATCTTGAAAATGACGATGACAGTAAATCAATTACCACAGCCATTATTCAGATGAGCCACTCATTAGGGTTAAATGTACTTGCCGAAGGCGTAGAAACAGAAGCGCAATTGCACTATTTACAGGGCGAAAAATGTGATTATGTACAAGGTTATTATACCGGAAGACCTATGCCAGCCAGCAAATTTATCGAAAAATTCAAGGTGGAATTGGACAATCATCAGTCTGACGACCAGCCTAAATCAAGTGCCATAATGTAGCCAAGAACCACTGTTGATAGAGCTATAGCTGAAAATCATTCGACGGATAAAGCAGAGTTAACAAATGTAAGCTCTATCTCCGTGATGTATTCGGCATAAGCTTAAAGTCAGAGCTAATAGCTGCCCAAGTTATAGCGGCTAAATATAGACCCGTACTGCTAACCCCCCATTATTTAAATTCCTTCAGTATTTGCACCTTGTCAGTGCCTACTAATCATCAGCTTAGTGCAGAACACTTAACTTATGAAATAATAATAACACTAAGTAGCTGTTATTTATGTAAATATCATTATGGCACTTAGCTTGCTCTACTCATGTCATGTTGAATAAAACCTTAGTGGCAAGCCAAGTCTTTACTAAAGCGTTTTATTTTATCCGCGCACTATTTATTTGTGCACTAAGAGTAGGACTGTCCTTATGAATTCAGATAAACAGCTGATGAGCAAAGCTAAAATTGTTGTGGTTGGTAATGGCATGGTTGGCCATCACTTTGTTGAGGAAATGGCTAAAAATTCAGATTATCAAATAACAGTTTTATCTGCTGAATCACGATTAGCATACGATCGTGTTTATTTATCTTCATACTTTTCAGGTAAAACTGCAGATGATCTCGCTCTGACAACACCTGAGCATTATGATGATTTAGGGGTACTTTTCAAAACCAATGCCAAAGTAACCAATATTGATAAGTCAGCTAAAGTAGTGACTACTGAAGGCGGTGATTCTTTTGAATATGACAAACTTATTTTAGCTACGGGTTCCTATCCATTTGTGCCACCTATTCCTGGTGGTGATGTTGAGCATAGCTTAGTTTACCGGACCATTGATGATTTAGAAGCGATTCAAGCCAGTGCTAACGTTAGTAAAGTTGGTGTTGTTATTGGTGGTGGTCTGCTTGGTTTAGAAGCAGCAAAAGCGGTAAAAGAACTTGGTTTAGAAACACATGTTGTTGAATTTGCGCCGCAGTTAATGGCGGTGCAAGTTGATGGCGGCGGTGGTCGTTTATTAAAAACAAAAATCGAAGAATTAGGTGTGCAAGTACATACCTCAAAAGCCACCAATGAAATTGTAGCGGGTGATAAACACCGTTATAAATTATGTTTCAGCGACGGTACCGAACTTGAAACTGATTTAATTTTATTCTCAGCGGGCATTCGCCCTTATGACAACCTTGCCCGTGAATTTGACCTTGAAATAGGCACACGGGGCGGTATTGTTATTGATAACCAATGTAAAACCTCAGACGCTGATATTTATGCAATTGGTGAGTGTGCGTTATGGAATAACTTTATCTATGGTTTAGTTGCACCAGGTTACAACATGGCTAAAGTTGCAGTTAAAGACATCTGTGGCGAAGCAGCTGAGTTTACCGGTGCTGATATGAGTACTAAATTAAAACTTATGGGTGTTGAAGTTGGCTCAATTGGTGATGCCCACGGTAAAACAGCAGGTGCATTAACTTATACTTATGAAAATCAGCCTGAAGGCGTTTATAAGAAAATAGTTGTATCGAGTGACAAAACAAAAATGTTAGGTGCGGTATTGATTGGTGATACTGCTGAGTATGACTCACTATTGCAATATATGCTTAATGCAATTGACTTACCAGAAGCGCCGGAAGGTTTAATTTTACCTATGGCGGGTGATAAACCAACTTTAGGTGTTGATGCCTTACCTGATACTGCCACTATTTGTTCATGTCATAACGTGACTAAAGGCGACATTATTGCCTCTATTGATGCTGGTGCTATGACAGTAAGCGATGTGAAAAGCTGTACTAAAGCGGGTTCTGGTTGTGGTGGGTGTGCAGCCTTAGTTAAAAGTGTTGCCGATAACGAGTTTGAAAAACGCGGTGTTGAAGTTAAAAAAGACATTTGTGAACATTTTGCTTATTCACGTAAAGAGCTGTTTGACATTGTCAGTGTTGAAAAAATCAAAACCTTTGATGAGCTACTTAGCTCACACGGTCGTGGTTTAGGTTGTGAAATTTGTAAGCCGGTTGCAGGTTCTGTGCTGGCCTCTGTATGGAATGATTACATTCTTAAAAAACCACATTTATCTCTTCAAGATACCAATGATACCTACCTAGGAAACATGCAAAAAGATGGTACTTATTCAGTAGTTCCGCGTATTGCTGGCGGCGAAATCACCCCTGATAAATTGATTGTCTTAGGTGAAGTTGCTAAGAAATATAATTTATATACCAAAATTACCGGTGGTGCGCGGGTTGATTTATTCGGCGCACGTGTTGAACAGTTACCACCCATTTGGAAAGAGTTAGTTGATGCCGGTTTTGAAACTGGCCACGCTTACGGTAAGTCATTACGTACGGTGAAATCCTGTGTTGGCTCTACTTGGTGTCGTTATGGCGTGCAAGATAGCATGACTATGGCCATCGATTTAGAGCACAGATACAAAGGTTTACGTGCCCCGCATAAGATTAAATTTGGTGTCTCAGGTTGTACTCGCGAATGTGCTGAAGCACAAGGCAAAGACATCGGTATTATTGCCACTGAAAACGGTTGGAATCTTTTTGTAGGCGGTAACGGCGGCATGAAACCACGTCACGGTGATTTATTTGCAACCGACTTAGATGATGAAACCTTAGTAAAATATGTTGATCGCATTTTAATGTTCTATGTACAAACGGGTGACAGATTACAACGTACTTCGGTATGGATGGATAACTTAGAAGGCGGTCTAGCATACTTACAAGACGTTATCATGAAAGACAGTTTAGGCATTAACGCTGTGCTCGAAGAGCAAATGACGGCAATTGTTGGTTCTTATCAATGTGAATGGAAAACAACCATTGAAGACCCTGAAGCATTAAAGCGTTTTAAGCCTTTTGTTAACTCCGACAAGGTTGATAGCAATATCCAGTTTGTTACCGAACGTGAGCAAATTCGTCCTGCACGTGGCCAAGAAAAAATTGCTGTAAAACTTATTGAGATGACAAAAGTTGAAGCCGAAGAAGTAGAAGCATAGGAGTAAAAACATTATGAGCTTATCAAAAGAAACTCAAGTAACAACTGACAAATCATGGCGCACCATTTGTAATGCAAGTGACTTGGTTAAAGATTCTGGTATCAGCGCACTATTGTTAAAAGATGGTAGTGAGGCAAATTCGGCGGGTGAAGATGAACAGATCGCCATCTTTCATATCCCTAACAGCGAAGAAAAAATATATGCCGTTGGTAACTACGATCCCATTGGTAAAGCTAATGTATTGTATCGTGGTCTTGTTGGCTGTATTGACGATGAACCGGTAGTTGCTTCGCCGTTATACAAGCAGCATTTCTCTTTAAAAACGGGCGATTGTTTGCAAGAAGAGCAAAGTATTGCCGTTTACGATATTCGGATTGAGAATGAACAAGTACAAGTTTTTTACTAACTTTTCATTCTATAAATATTGTTTCAGGAGTTTAGTATGAGCGAATTAATGTCTACATCATCGCTATCTTTACCTGTTAGTCAGACAGATGAACCATCACTTATCCAAAGTACTTGCGCTTATTGTGGTGTAGGTTGTGGCGTTGATATTGGTGTGGCTGATGGTAAAGCGACGTCATTAATAGGCTCAGCTGATCATCCGGCAAACTATGGTAGATTGTGCGTAAAAGGCAGTAATTTGCTTAATACAATCGACTTAACTAACCGTTTATTAGTGCCTGAAATAGCCGGTGAACAAGTTAGTTGGTCACAAGCTACTGATTACGTGGCGCAGCAATTTAACGATATTATTAAGAAGCACGGTAAAAATGCCGTGGCTTTTTATGTTTCGGGGCAGTTATTGACTGAAGACTATTATCTCGCTAATAAATTGATGAAGGGTTATATCGGATCAGGCAATATTGATACTAACTCTAGGCTTTGCATGTCGTCAGCCGTATCGGCTTATAAACGCGCTTTTGGCGAAGACGTAGTGCCTTGTACTTATCAAGATCTTGAGCAAACTGACTTGTTATTACTTACGGGTTCAAACGCCGCATGGACACATCCGGTATTATATCAACGTATTGAGCGTGCTAAAAAAATCAATCCGGCAATGAAAGTTGTGGTGATTGACCCAAGAAAAACAGCCACCTGCGAAATTGCAGATAGCTTAATTCAATTAAAGCCAGGTACTGATGCGGCGTTTTTTAATGGTTTATTAAATTATTTAAATGATCATGATGGTTTAGATACTGATTATATCACCAAGTTTACCGAAGGCTTTCAACAGACGCTTAAGGAAGCTAAATCGTGGTCAGTAGATGCTGTGGCAGAATATTGTCAAGTTAACAGCCAAGAGTTAGTTGTAGTTTATCAATTGTTTTGTCAGAGCAAAAAGGCTGTTACCTTTTATTCTATGGGCATTAATCAGTCTTCCTCTGGCGTTGATAAGTGCCAAAGTATTATCAACTGTCATTTAGCCAGTGGCAAAATGGCAAAAGTAGGCTGTGGACCATTCTCTATTACCGGGCAACCAAATGCTATGGGCGGTAGAGAAGTTGGTGGTTTAGCAAATCAACTTGCTGCTCATATGGATATTGATAACCCTCTGCACCAAGAAAAAGTACAACGCTTTTGGCAATCACCTACTATCGCAACTGAACAAGGCACAAAGGCGGTTGAAATGTTCGATAAAATCGCCACAGGTGAAATAAAAGCTGTATGGATAATGGCAACTAATCCGATGGTTAGTTTGCCTGATAGAGCAAAAATTGCCGCGGCAATGAAACAATGCCAGTTAGTGGTAGTGTCAGATTGTGTTGAAGAGAACGATACCTTGGCCTTTGCTGATGTGAAATTACCAGCAACACCTTGGTTAGAAAAAAATGGCACAGTGACCAATTCGGAGCGACGCATATCTCGTCAACGCAATGCTGCTATGCCGGCAGGGCTAGCCAAACATGATTGGCAGATTATTCGTGATGTTGCCCAAGCAATGGACTTTGATGGCTTCGATTTCGAGGATGTTAGCGATGTTTTTAAAGAATATAGCCAATTAACTAGTTTTGAAAACAACGGTGAACGTTTACTTGATTTAAGCGGCTTAAGTCAGTTAACGGCACAACAATACCAACAACTAGCGCCAATTCAATGGCCTGTTAATAATGAATTTCCACAAGGTTGTGCTCGCGTTTATGCGGATGGAAAGTTCAATACAGATTCGAGCAAAGCACAATTTTACCCTGTGACGCCACAGTTGCCGATTCAACGAACTGATGCAGAATATCCGTTTGTATTAAATAGTGGTCGCATGCGTGATCAGTGGCACACTATGACTCGTACCGGAAAAGCCAGCAAACTTTCGGCGCACACTGACAAACCTTATCTTTATTTACACCCTAGTGATGCAAATAAATTGTCGGTACAAGATGACGATATGCTTAGCATTACAGCAAGTACAGGGCAGGCGATTACCCATGTAAAAGTTGATAATAAGCAGCGTGCAGGTGAATGCTTTATGCCAATACATTGGAATAAAAGTTTTGCTTCACACGGTAATGTTAGTGCCTTATATCAAGGTGTAGTTGACCCAATTTCAGGGCAAGCTGAGTGTAAGCAGGGCGCAGTTCAACTGACTAAAAAATCCTTTAAGCAGTATGTCAGCGTTCACCGCCTCACTAGTGAAAGTGAAGTAAACGAACTCAAGGCTTCAGCAGATTTCTGGTTAAAAAATACCACGGCTTACGGCGAGGCTTATCAAGCCGCCTTTGATGAACCTATTGTTGATGTTATGTTTTGGTGTCAACAAACGAGTGGGCTATCAGGGGAGTGGTTAACCTTTCAACAAGACCAACAATCTTATATCGTTTGTTTACAGGCAGGTAAGCTTTGTTATTTAGCTTATTCTTCAAATGCCTGGCCTAAAATAGAACCATCATGGCTTGAGCATGTATTTAGTGTATCAAGCTTAGAGTTTGCCACAGTACAATCACTGTTACTCGGTATTGCTAGTGAAGAGTTTAATCAAGGTAAACAAGTATGTAGTTGTTTTGCTGTCGGTGAGAAAACGATTAATCAAGCCATAACACAAGGTTGTACTAGTGTTGAAAAACTGGGCGAAAAACTACAATGTGGTACTAAATGTGGATCATGTAAGCCGGAGTTAGCCAGCTTAATTAATCAATATAAAACAGCTCCGATTGCCGTAATAACAGATCTAGCGGTAGGTTAAAAAGCGACTATAAAAAGGTAAAGAGCAACTATATTAAGCAAGTGCACTAGCAAAGTATGTTAAAACTTGGTTACAATACGCGCTCTTAAAAATGCTCAATGAATGGATTTATCATGTCACTTTCTGTCGTTATTCTTGCCGCGGGTAAAGGTACCCGTATGCGCTCTTCTTTACCAAAAGTACTGCACAGCATTGCTGACAAACCTATGGTTGCACATGTTATCGATAGTGCACGCCAGTTAGGCGCGAGTAATATTTATGTGGTTTATGGCTTTGGTGGTGAAGTATTGCAGCAGCGTATCACTGGCGATGATTTAACATTTGTTGAGCAAGTAGAGCAACTTGGTACCGGTCATGCAGTTGATCAAGCTTCACCATTTTTAACCGATGATGAAGATGTATTAGTACTTTATGGTGATGTGCCTTTAACCAAAGTATCTACCTTAGAAAGTTTATTAGCGGCAAAACCTAGCGATGGCATGGCGCTATTAACTGTACATTTAGCTAACCCTATGGGTTATGGCCGCATTGTCCGTGAAGAAATTGCTGGTCAGCAACAAGTTGTTGGCATTATCGAACAAAAAGATGCCAGCCCAGAGCAGTTAACAATTAATGAAGCAAATACCGGAATTTTATTAGCTAACGGTGGCGATTTAAAACGTTGGTTAAGCAATTTATCAAGCGATAACGCCCAAGGGGAATATTACCTTACCGATATCATTGCTTCAGCTCACGGTGAAGGTAAAACGATTAATACCGCTCATCCTGAAACTGAAATTGAAGTCGAAGGTGCTAATAACCGCGTACAACTAGCTACCCTAGAGCGTGCTTACCAAGCTCGCATAGCAGAAGAGCTAATGATAGCTGGTGCTAGTTTACGTGACCCTGCTCGTATTGATGTGCGTGGTAAGTTAACTACCGGCACTGAAGTTAGCATTGATGTTAACTGTATTTTTGAAGGTGAAGTAACCATAGCTGATAACGTACTTGTTGGTGCTAACTGTATTATTAAAAATAGTACTATTGGCGAAAACGTTGAAATTAAGCCAAATAGCATCATTGAAGATGCAGTTATCGAGGCTGATTGTTCGGTGGGACCCTTCGCCCGCATTCGTCCTGGTTCAGTAATGAAGCAAAACTCTCATATTGGCAATTTTGTAGAAATGAAAAATACTACTTTAGGTGAAGGCACTAAAGCGGGTCACTTATCGTATTTAGGTAATGCTGAAATTGGCCGTAAGGTAAATGTTGGTGCAGGCACAATTACTTGTAACTACGATGGTGTAAATAAATCAACGACAACCATTGGTGATAATGCTTTTATTGGCTCAAACAGCTCTCTGGTTGCTCCGGTAACTATTGGCGACTCGGCAACCATTGGTGCTGGCTCAGTAATAACTAAAGAAGTGGCGCAAAGTGATTTAGCACTTGGACGCGCTAAGCAGCGCAATCTCAGCGGCTGGCAACGACCAACGAAGAAAAGTTAATTCGTAGTTACTTTGCTTAGTTAACCTGAGCTCAGAATAATGAGCAAATGTTGCTTATCCAAAGTTCAGCTTAGCTAACAATATTTTAAAAAGCGCTATTTTTATAGCGCTTTTTTTGTGCCTTTCTTTGATCTAATAACAACTAAAAAATTGCATTATCTTTCGGTATGAAACATAATACGCCCAATAGCGAAACTAAGTTCCGCGATTCGAAACTTTTCGAAACAAAATTAATCATATAAGTTAAACATAAATCCTATGTCGAAACGAAATACTCAACAACGTCGTCATAATATAATTGCCGACTTAAATGCTCAGGGCGAAGTAAGCGTAGATAGCTTAGCCAAGCAATTTGATACCTCTGAAGTCACTATCAGAAAAGATCTTGCCGCACTAGAAAACAGTGGCTTGTTATTAAGACGTTATGGTGGCGCGGTGGCCTTGCCAAGTGAAATTACTGAAGTAAAGGCCGAACAACTGTCTCAGCAAAAGTTAAGGATTGCCAAACAAGCCGCAATGCTTATTCGTGATCATAACCGTATCATTATCGATAGCGGTCAAACCACCTCTGCTTTAGTCAGTGAACTAGCCCATAAAAAAGGTCTAGTGGTAATGACTAATGCGCTGAGTATTGCTAACGAAATTCATGCATTGGAAAACGAGCCAACATTATTGATGACCGGTGGCACTTGGGATGCAAACTCTGAAGCTTTTCAGGGACAAGTTGCCGAACAAGTTTTACGCTCATATGATTTTGACCAATTGTTCATCGGTGCAGATGGCATTGATATTAAGCGTGGTACTACTACCTTTAATGAATTAATCGGCTTAAGCCGGGTTATGGCTGAAGTGGCTCGCGAAGTTATCGTAATGGTTGAATCAGCAAAAATAACCAAAAAAATACCAAATTTAGAACTAAACTGGCAGCAAATTCATACAGTGATCACCGATGATGGTCTCTCTGAAGAAATGCGCACAGCCTTAACAGAGCAAGGCGTAAAGTTAATTATCGCCAAAGGCTAACTTAAATAAACTATTCAAGTTAGTTAAGCTCAAACAATTAAATACGTAAAAATTAAAAAGGAATCAATATTATGTGTGGCATAGTCGGCGCAGTCGCCCAACGAGATGTAGCAGATATTTTAGTAGAAGGTTTAAAGCGATTAGAGTATCGCGGTTATGATTCTGCAGGTGTTGCAGTAATCAATAAAAAGAACGAACTATTAAGTACTAAACGTTTAGGTAAAGTACAAGAACTTGACCAAGCACTAACAGAAGCCCCTTTAGCTGGTGGCACAGGTATAGCACACACACGCTGGGCTACACATGGCGCACCAAGCGAAGTGAACGCTCACCCACATATATCAAGCAATACTATCGCGGTAGTACATAATGGTATTATTGAAAACCATCAAGCCTTGCGTAGCCAGCTACAAGGTTTAGGTTATGAGTTTTTATCACAAACAGATACTGAAGTTATTACTCACTTAGTTCATCATGAATTAAAAACCAGTGATAGTTTATTATCAGCAGTACAAAAAACCGTTAAACAACTTGAAGGTGCTTACGGCACAGTTGTTATGGATAGTCGCGATCAAGACAACCTTATTGTTGCTCGCTCAGGCAGCCCATTAGTTATCGGTTACGGTTTAGGCGAAAACTTCATTGCTTCAGATATTATGGCGTTATTACCAGTAACTCGTAAATTTTCATACCTTGAAGAAGGTGATGTAGCACAAATTAGTCGTTTTGATGTCAATATTTTTGATATTGATGGTAAGCCAGTTATACGTGAAGCTAAAGAAGTAAGTGTATCGCACGACAGTGGTGATAAAGGTGAATACCGTCACTACATGTTAAAAGAAACTTATGAACAACCTACTGCTATTCGTAACTCATTAGAAGGTCGCTTAGTCGCAGGCAAGTTAGATATCAATACTTTTGGTGACGGCGCTGATGAGATATTTAAAAATGTAGAACATGTACAAATTATTGCCTGTGGTACTAGTTATCATTCGGGCATGGTAGCAAGATACTGGTTAGAAGAACTGGCCGGTGTTTCATGTAATATTGAAATTGCTAGTGAATTTAGATACCGCAAATCATTTGTTCCGAAAAATTCATTATTAGTGACTATTTCACAATCAGGTGAAACAGCGGATACCTTAGCGGCATTGCGTTTAGCAAAAGAAATAGGTTATCAATCAAGTTTAGTTATTTGTAACGTGCCTGGCTCATCATTAGTGCGTGAATCAGACCTAGCCTTTATGACTAAAGCTGGCGCTGAAATTGGCGTAGCATCAACCAAAGCGTTTACCACTCAGCTTGTTGGTTTACTGATGATGACTATGGCTATTGGCAAACATCACGGTATGTCTGCTGATAAACAAGCAGAAATTACCCAATCATTAATGTCATTACCAGCAAAGCTTGATGAAGTATTAGCACTTGCGTCTTCAATTGAAGACTTAGCAGAAGATTTTGCTGATAAAAACCATGCCTTATTTTTAGGTCGTGGCGATCAGTACCCAATCGCAATGGAAGGTGCATTGAAGCTGAAAGAAATTTCATATATTCATGCTGAAGCTTATGCTGCCGGTGAACTTAAACATGGTCCATTAGCGTTAATTGATGCTGAAATGCCAGTTATTGTCGTAGCGCCAAAAAATGATTTAATCGAAAAACTTAAATCAAACGTTGAAGAAGTACGTGCTCGTGGTGGTTTGATGTATGTCTTCGCTGATAGCGATGCTAACTTCTCAAGTGATGACACGTGTAAAGTAATCAATGTGCCTGTGTGTGATGGCATCATTGCGCCAATCGTCTATACCTTGCCATTACAGTTACTTTCTTACTACGTAGCAATAATCAAAGGTACTGATGTTGACCAACCACGTAACTTGGCTAAATCGGTTACTGTGGAATAAGACACTCACAATGATGTGGTGACCGGTTAGTTTCTTTATTGTAGAAACTAACTAAAGTACAAATAAAAACGACTTACTCTTTGAGTAGTCGTTTTTTTATATCTTATTATTTTTAATAAGCTTTCCTACAAAGAAGCTGAGCTGCTAATCCCTCTGAAAAGTGCTGGACAAAATATACGAGAGTTTCTAGGTAACATTCAATTACAATTGTTGATATAATGAGCATCGGATTTTCTGAGACGCTATAACTGCAAAGGTATAATGGCTGCCTGATGGCAATGCTATTTTTACTTTCAAAGCTCAGAAAATAACGAATACAAACTATTAAATCAATGTAGTAGCTAATACCTTGGAAGCTTGAAAAAGTAAAGTTCTGAGTTATTTTGTTATTGAGTATGGATCGCTCTAGGTAAATAATTGGCGAGTTAATCCATACAAAATGAAGTTTGTATTATAAAACTCCCTCTGTATATATCCCTTTTTGGTTATTTTGACATTTGTCTTCGTTTACTCGTGTTTGCTAATTTTCCTGAAAATAATATATTGATCATTTTCAGGCTAAATCAAGAGATAGGATTTTAAAATGAAAAGATGTTCAACTCAGCTATTAATCATGCTATTTATCACTCAGCTTGTAGCTTGTGGTGGTGGCGATGATGAAGCTCCAACGGTGACCCCTGTTAATCTCGCGCCAATTGTCAATGCAGGCAGTGAGCAAACGGTTATTGAAGAAGAAATAGTTTCTCTAACTGGCAGCGGAAATGATACCGATGGCACCATATCAAGTTATAGCTGGATACAAACAAAGGGATCCCCTGTAATAATTTCAGGTGCAGATACCGCGACAGCTTCATTTGCTGCACCCACTGCGCTTGAGCAAGTAACCCTTACTTTTCAATTAACGGTTACTGATAATGAAGGCGTAACTGCAACTGATATTATAACTATCACGGTAGAGCCTGTTAACGCTGCACCAACTGCAAATGCGGGTAGTGATCAAATTGTTAATGAAGAGACAAGTGTTGCCTTAACGGGTAGCGGGACTGACTCTGATGGAGTAATTTCAAGTTATAGCTGGAAACAAACTGAGGGAGACTCTGTAACAATTACTGATGCAGATATGGCGACAGCTTCATTTAATACAGCCACTGCACTTGAGCAAGTAATCCTTACTTTCCAATTGACGGTCACTGATAGTGATGGCGCTAGTGCAACGGACATTATCGATATCACGGTAGAGCCTGTTAACGCAGCACCTACTGTCAATGCTGGCAGTGATCAAACGGTTAATGAAGTGACAACTGTTTCTTTAACTGGTAACGGCACAGATGCTGATGGCACAATCGAAAGTTATAGTTGGACACAAACTGATGGCAACACTGTAACTATTATCGGTGCAGATACTGCTGCCGCATCGTTTGATGCACCAAGTACCCTTGAGCCATTAACCCTTACTTTTCAATTAACGGTTACCGATAATGAAGGTGAAATCGCTACAGATTCTGCCGTTATTACTGTTAACCATGCTGATTACTTAGTTGCTGTAGTATTCCCTAAAGTGACTTCGCTAACTGACAATGACTCGATAATCATTAGAGGCACCCAAGGCCAAGATGTAGCAAATCTAACTGTTAACGGTACTGCTGTTGATATAACTACCTACCAAACTGAAGGCTTCTGGATTGCCAAACTACCTTTAGTTATGGGTGAAAATGCTTTTAACGTTCAGTACTCAGCGGGTAATGAGACTAAAACTCTTGATGTTATCAATATTAAACGAGTAGGTATTGCTGTAGCAGGTACAAGACAAATTACTAAAAATAGCAGCGATGGCAGTTATTATATTTATGACGATGGCACTAAGAGTATTTTGCATCGCACAGCTGATGGCAAAAACACCACGGCGATTTATCAATTTAGAATTGAAGATTTTCCCAATGATGTTGAGTTTCGTGATGAATTAAAAGAAGAGCCACCTGAAGGTATGGTGCTTTCACAAGATGGTAGCTTATTGTATTACTGGAACGACTTTGAATATAACTTTAGACTGATGTCAATTACGCTTGCAACAGGTGCCTTAACTGAATTATATGGCCCTGAATCAGCGGGATACGTAGATTATGATATTGAAGATGATATCAATATGCACCTTGATACTACCCGAGGCTCAGCGGGACAAATATTATTACCTCGTAAAAAGCAAAATGAACCACCCCTTTTCTATGATATTGCCCTGAATAGTATAATTGCAATGGATTTGCCCGATTTACAAACTTTTACAGGCGAAAGCGCTGCTTACTACCGCTTAGTCGATTATAAAGATGCCAATACACTGATTTTATTAATTTCCAAAGACAAACGGGGTGGTGTGACTCATACTGCGGAAGTTGATTTAAATAGTTGTGATGTAGCACCTTGTGAATTTAGCAATTTATTAGCCGTGCAGATCCTCAATGATGGTTGTCAGGCCGTTGCAGAATCTACTGAAAAATATGGCTATCACCAAGTTAGTCATAGCATTGTGTATTATGATTCCCCGAAACTCTGTGTACTTGATATTGCCAATCAATCGGTTATCGATCTCGAGCCAAAGCTTAATGCATTAGGTGAAGTTTCAAATAGGATAAGTGATTTTACCGTACTCGATAATGAGCTTATTATTGACTCTGGCAGTGAAGCAAATCTTCAGCAATTACATTATCAGCTCGCAGCTAATTTTCCAGCGGTTAATATATCAGCAGAATTTAAAGGTCCAGACTTAATCATAGGGGATGCCACAATATCGCCTTCAACGCCAAGAGAAGTGGTTATTAACTCAGATGATAATTTGCTTTATTGGTTAGATAGATACAATTCAGTTGTGAGCCAAGCTCAAGTCCATAGCTTCGATCTAACAACTGAAATTTGGACAACTTTGGGCAGTTATCCATCAAGCTCTTTTGAAATAGCAGCCTTTAACGAAGCTAGTCGCTCACTGTTTGTCTATAACGATACCAGTAGCTCGGATGATGAAGTGTTAGAAATTGATGTTGATACCGGTGACTACACGGTACTTATCGGTGCAACTGAGAAGGCAACGGTTGCCTATCCTAACTTCAATGTTGATTCCATTGCACTGGATGAAGCTAATCAGATTCTTTATCTAGCCAGACAAGTTGATTACGGTGATGTACCAGCCAATTTTGGTCGTTTTAGCCTATTAGCTTGGGATATTGAGAAAAAAGTATTAACCGATGTATCGCCGATTGTTGATATTACACTGCCAGAAAATGTTGCGCAGAATAACTTTTATGCCAATTACGATATGACATTTGATCCAGTAAATAAACGAGTTATCTTTTATGGCACCTCGTATACATTGTGGGCTGTTGATGTAACTACTGGAGCTCGAAGTGTTTTTTCTGCACAAGATGTACAAGGTGGTCCTGATATTAGCAATACTAGAGGGCATGTGATTGATACTGCTAATAATCGATTACTGGCATCGTCCCAAGATCACGAATCGGTTTTTGCTTATGATTTAGATACGGGTGAACGTACTTTTGTCAGCCCCAAAAGCATTGCAATGGGCATTAATCTGCAGCAACCTATAGGTATTGATTTATTTAAAGAGGATCAAGTATCTGTTGTTACTGATGAAAGAATCGACGCACTTTATATGGTTGATAATCTCACTGGACACCGGGTGATGATTCAAAATCAATTGTAATAAAATCGGGTTGTTTAACTTATAAATTAAAAGGTTATATTTTATTCGTTATTTTAATTTATTGTTTATATGAGTTAAACCTAGCCAGGAATAGCAAAGTACAAATAAAAAAGCAGCCTCAATTTTGAGGCTGCTTTTGTGTTTATATACGTCAACAAGCTGAATAAGCTTAGCTACTTATTAAATGTAGAGGAGCAAGGCTCTTTTCTTCGTGATCAATTATTCTGTCAGATTATAATTTATCCATTTACTTATCCCAGTAAACACCATATATTCACGCTCACGAAACGGAATTAATATATGGATATTATTATGGATAATACAAACTTAGAAAGACGACACTCATCACCTTGTAAATCTGCTCTATTGAATCAGCTAACAATTCCGCAGCAGTTCGCATCAGGCATTTTAAATACTTTTGGCTATAATCTCGCCTATATTAGAGATGGCCATACAAATCCTCTGGCTATTTTACTATGTGACAGTAAAGTTGCTGTGATTGATGTTGACGGTGATATAAATACAGAATCTAATATTTTGATTCGATAAATGAAATAAAGGGCACCCATAGTTCACTGTTGAACTTATGTCTGCCCTATCCCCAGTTTTACCTCCGATAATTCGCCACCTTGGCACCATAGCTATAACTAATAATGTATTTGATTTTTATCATCCAAGCCGATTATTCAATGAGTCACCCCTATCCAAACGGTATTATTTAGACGTTCAGCCTAAAGCGTTATACACAGTTCAACATTCTTCTTACGCCTATGCGATACCCGATTAATAACGTTGGTAATAAGCTCATGCTTAAAAGCACAAAACGAAAATGAAATATTACTTTATTAAAAACAATAGCTTTGATATTTTAAGCTTGAGCAGGTTGGTGATATTTAGAAAGCACTCGTGCAGTATAAATACTTGAATACATCGTTGAAGTTTACTCTAAGAAGTAGTTAGTAAATTCCAAAAGCTACCTGGTCAAACTTAAATTGGCTACACACTTAAAATAAGCAGTAATAATAATTAAGGAAAATTATATGACTGAGCAAACTCAATCTAAAACTAAAACTAAAACTAAAACGACGCAACCAAATGTCCTAATGATCATCGTCGATCAGTTGCGCTTTCAACCCGAATACGGAGATAATGAGGGATTTGTCAAAGCACTTAAAAACGTTTTAAATTTTAAAGTGGTTGATGATTATACGCACAACAATATAGATTACGATAAACTCTTCCCTGGTTTCAGTAAATTACGCAAAAACTCGGTGATTTTCAATCAACACCGAATCGCTTCATCTGCCTGTGTAGCTAGCCGCTCTGCTATATTTACTGGTCAATACGGAACCATAACAGGTGTTACCCAAACCGATGGTATCTTTAAAGACGGTGCAGACGCCAGCTTCCCTTGGCTTAAAGAGACAGAGCACCCCACGATAGGAGATTGGATGATTGATAGTGGCTACAGTACCCACTATTTTGGTAAATGGCATATTAGTGGGGAGGATACCAAAGACTTAGAGGGCTTTGGCTTTTCTGACTGGGATCTAACTCGTCCTGATCCACATGGTTCATTAAAAAACAACCTAGGATATTACCGAGACTATCAGTTCAGAGATTTAACCACTACGTTCCTTCGTCGTCAGGGGTTGGGTTATCCTTATAGTGTTAATACCGCTGATGCGAATGTCTATAATGTCAACTCCAACTCTGATGTATCGGCTAAAGTGCCCAGTCCTTGGTTTACGGTATCTTCCTTTGCCAACCCCCATGATATAGCCTGTTATCCAGGTTTACCCAGCCTAGTTTGTGATCAAGTGGTCGAGGTAGTTAATGGACCGATAATGCTTAAAGTGCCTCACCGCCACACAGTAGCTTCGACACCAACTTTTGGCACGATGAAGATAAAACTCAATCAAGGCTATAAAGACGGTAGCAATAAAACCGTAGCTTTTCCACAAGACAATGCGGCATTGCCACCGGAGGAATTGAACAATGGATTGAGTCAAAACAACAAGCCCTCTTGCCAACAAGAATATGCCTATAAAATGGGTCTAGCTCTTGGTTCTTTGACAGGTTTGGCGGTCGCTGAAGCCAAACTTCGTAACGATCCTGATTATGTTTTGGCCAAGGCTGCTGAAATTACTGCCGATGCAAATTTAACCGGTATCCCCTTTGAATTAACTAGCGGTGACGATACGAGTAAGGATGATGCCAAACTCGCCTTTTTACAATACTATGGATACCTTATCTACGAAGTAGATAAACACATTGATGCAGTACTTACTGCTTTGGAAGAATCCGGTCAGGATGAAAATACTATTGTCATCTTTTGTGCCGATCATGGCGAATATGGTGCATCCCACGGTGGTATGATGGAAAAGTGGCATTCCGCTTATGAAGAGGTGGTGCATGTGCCTATGGTTGTACGCTTACCGGAGCAAATGAGAGATTCTAAAGAGGGAACATGGGAAATCAATGAACTTACCAGTCATATTGATTTGTTACCCACTATTCTGGGTCTCACCAAGCCGAATGATGATGTTTCTCTGAAAGATTATATGCAATCTTTACAGGATTCATTACCTAGTTCAGTTAGAGGGCATTCGGAGATACTTCATCCTGTAGGAGCGGATCTTAGTGGGCTAATAAAGGCCGTTATTCAAGAGACTTCACCATTACCTAAAATAAAAACATTCAATCATATCAGGTCTCGAGATGGCATATTATTTATGACCTACGATACCATCACAGAGCCGCTTGAAGAGGGAGGACCCAGAGAAGATGTACCGACCACTGAAGTTTCTACCTTTGATGTATATATGAAAGCGGTAGATAATTTAATTGCCGCTGGAAAGTTTGACGATGTGCCTATGACTCGCGGAGTTATTAAAGGCCCTAACCAAGTTCACTGTGTGGTAAGTAAGGACAATGATGAGAGAACGTGGAAATTTGTACGTTATCTGCACATAACTTTTGATTCTGTTAATGGCAGCACTACCTTTACTCCTCACAGTAAGAATAATGAATATGAACTCTATGAGCTCATCTCTGACCCTACGGAACAAGTTAACTTGCTGAAGGTCGATTGCGGTGTCTCGTACCAAGAATCTTTTTCATTACGGGATGTCATTGTAAATTCCGATTCGGAGTTTACTGATCGGCAAATTTTAGCGAAAGCTAACGAAATGGTTGAGCTATTGACCGAATTGGAAACCGATATGCTGCAAAATAATAAAACATTTAAGAAGAGAGTAGACAGGAGTAAAAAACAAGAACATGTAAGGTCTAAAACTCCTACTATGGTTTAGTTAGACTTAAACGGGGTTGTTACAAGCTATAACAAAAGGATTGAAAATTTACTTTTCTCACTTAAATTTTTTATTAAACGAGCAGCCCCACATGTAAATTGATTTTTTGAAATTAAAAGGTATTTAATTGATAAAAATCAATGGAATAACTAACTTTTAAATAGGTTTTTTATTATCGAAAGCCTATTTCTAAATTTGAAATGCTGATATAGTCAGCAACTCTTCGTTCACAACTTATACAAAGGAAGTAAAAATGAGTGCAAGAATTTTTGACAGTGGTAATAATGAGGTTGGTTTTTTTGCCGATTCAGGTAGAGTTTTTGACAGTGGCAATAATGAGATTGGGTTCGGTGCTACTTCAGGTAGAGTTTTTGACAGTGGTAATAATGAAATTGGGTTCGCGGCAGAATCTGGTCGAATTTTCGATGCTGGTAACAACGAAATAGGATTCGCGGCTGAATCAGGTCGGGTTTTTGATAGTGGCAACAATGAAGTTGGATTTATCACCGAAGGTCTTAGTATTGTATATAAAGGCTGTGCAGCTCGGTTATTACTGCTGAAAAGTATGTATTAAAGGCTGTTCCACTCGGTTATTATTACTACTGACGTAATACCTAAATAATAGTCCATTACATTGTGCTTTTTAATGGGCTTATTAATATCATCTCACACCCTATCCAAATAATAACCCTGATTATTTGTACCCTTGTACTCCTACAAGCCAGAGCAAACCAAACAATTAACAATGGATGAAGTGTTTATCCGTTAATACAAACTCTAAAAAGCTACCTTGGCGCCAATAGCTATAACTAACCTGAATTCTGGATAAGCAGCATTTTCTCAATATTCCTCTTTATCCAATTATCAGCGTTAAAACGTCGATAAATAACCCGTTATTCATAAACGTTTTGCCTTGATAATCGACTAAATTGAAACATTGATAGCGTATATCGCTATTTAATTCGGTAAAATTTATTGTTAATAACCCTAAGTTGTTGTTTTTATTTATACATCAAGCACTCATTACCCAGAGTTCAGGTTAACTAATAATAATTTATTTGTAGCTTTTGAATTAGTTGCATTTGTATAATCAATCTACCAGACCTTATTTTATTCTATCTCATGCAGTCACCCATATTATCTATTGAGCAATTACATTTTCAACTATCTAATAAATCACCGTTATCAATTGACGAATTATCCTTAAAACAAGGTGAGTCACTGCTTGTTCTTGGCGATAACGCCAGCGGTAAATCGGTGTTAGCGCAAATATTGGCGGGGGACATAACGGGTTATCAAGGTAGCGTGGTTTTAACTGGAAAATTCACTACCTTAAGTTTTGAATTAGAAGCTGAAACCTTAGCGCAAGATCGCTTGAATGACCGCAGTGATTTTATGGAAGAAGGCGTAGATAATGGCCGAACAGCGCTAGAAATAATTATTGATGATAATGCTTTCTTAGCAGAGGATTTAGACGAAATAATAGCACTGTTAGCTATTGAAAAGTTACTAGAGAAACCTTTCAAAATTTTATCTACTGGTGAAACTCGAAAAGTATTAATGGCACGCGCTTTAATGCTGAAACCGCAAGTAATGTTACTAGACGAACCTTATGCAGGTTTAGATATTGGCTCACAGGCACATTTAAGTAATGTTCTTAATTCACTGGTAGCGCGCGGTATTAGCATTATTTTATTTGATTTTTATCATCAAACCCTACCGAGCAGTATTGAAAATTTAGTGTACATGAAAAGTGGTAAAATAGTACTTTCGGGAAAGCGCAGCGAAATTATCGCCACAGAGCAGTGGCAGCAACTCAATGAAAACCATTATAGTTTGCCGCACCATTTACCTGATTGTTTACAATACGATCATCTTGAAAAAAACACGCCGTTGGTAGCGGTTAACAATGTATCGGTAAGCTTTGATCAAAAACCAATATTCAACGCAGTTAACTGGCAGTTTGAGCAAGGCCAACATTGGCGAATTATTGGACCGAATGGCTGTGGTAAATCAACACTATTAGCGATGATTTCTGGCGATAGCCCAAAAGCTTATGGGAAAGATATTCATTTATTTGGCGTAAAGCGTGGCAGTGGTGAATCTATTTGGGATATCAAGCGTCATTACGGTTTAGTAAGCGCACAATTACATCGTGATTACCGTGTATCAACCACGTTAATCAAAGTGGTACTTTCAGGTTTTTACGATAGCATAGGTTTATATGATAACCCCAGCCGACAACAAGTAATTATTGCTCGGCAATGGTTAGTTTTATTAGGGCTAGAACAACATGAAAATACTTATTTTAATCAACTTTCATATGGCGAGCAGCGCTTGGTCTTAATTGCACGCGCTGTGGTTAAGTTGCCGATGATTTTGATTTTAGATGAACCTTGCCAAGGCTTAGACAATCATAACCGTGATAAAGTTTTAGCGTTAATGGACTATATTGCCGAAAACAGTAAAACCCAGCTGTTATTTGTCAGTCACGATATAAGAGATCAGCTTAAGTGCATCACCCATGAACTCGAGTTTGTGACAGAAAAGAGTGCTGGTGAAAATCCTTTAGGTTACACCACTAAAATAACTAAAAAGTAACGAGTCCTATTGAAACAACTCAGTGCTAATACGCATGAGTTGCTTAAACGGAAAAATAACAGTTGGCCATCGCTTCGAGATTGTAGCCAACCATTATTCTACTTAACAAGGCGTTGATAGTCAGTGTTCCCCACAATTAGTGGGCACCTTCTATAATTAGATTATGTCTAACATTGAGGTGATACATGAACAAACATGGGGAAATTTCATTTTCATGGGTGAATGATGTTTTCACTCTAGAAGTTAAGAGAGCTTTCAACGAAGAAGCTCTTGAATATTATATTCCTTTAATTCAAAAGTCTGTTTCAAATAGGTCGGTTCAAGACTGGAAGCGACTTGAAGTGTGGGATGATGAAGTTCTCGGCTCTCCGACTACCGCCGCTTTAACTAAATTATTGTGGGAATGGTACGACAAAAACGGATGTGTTTTAACTGGTATAGTTGTTTCTAATAGCGTTCAAGCTCAAGGCATTCAAAATATCCTTAAAAGTAAAGCTAAGGTGTTTATTAATATTGGTAAAGCACAGAGTTGGCTTGAAAGACATAATAGGCAAATTAATCAGGACAAAGAACAGTTGTTTTTTTCTCCTGCGTTGCTTATTTTAACCAACTATTACTTGCCTATTACTTGGGCGTTAGCAATCACTTAGGAACTGAGTATGAATTTGAAAAAATCGTCATGGAAAGTATCTAGCTTTCTATTAGTTATCTTTTTGTTAACCGAACCAGAGCTTATAGCTTTTGCTGTGCTATTGGATGGTATTGGCTTGGAGTTTTTTGTTTTATTATTGGAAGTTCAGGCAATTGCTGTATTTGGTTATTATTTTCAAACTTGGTTTAAGCCAATAGCCAAACCTATTTATAAATTCATTCAAAAACTTGACCCATATTTTTTTATTCCCACTAAATCAGCCGTAGCTCAATATCCAATTGTGTTTGTTCATGCTATTCCTGGGTTTATTCTGTTTTCAGTTGGCTTGTTATTTGTTAAATTTGATTCTATATCGGTGTAGGGTATAGCTAAGAAAATTAACAGGACAAATAACAGTTGTTTTGTCTCCTTCGACGCTTATTTAATCAACAATAACCTGTCCATTATTAGGGCGTTATAAGCAAATAGAGTTCATAACATTTACCAACAATAAGGAAGTTAGTATGCCAAAAGCAATGTCGTCAATTTATGGAGAAATTAAGAGAATGCTCTTAACATATCCATCATCCAACCCTTTACCCAATGATATTACCCTCCAACGATACAAGGGAATATTTGAATCATTAGGCAGTAATATTGAATATATTATACTTGCTGAAAATTCGGCCCATAGCTCCATAAGACAAACCGCAATTAGTAGTGGCTTAGACCCTGACATCAATTTAAAGTTAATTAATGCGCGAACTAATTATCCTGCACATGTAAATAGATTAATTAGACAAATTTCAGGAAATATTTGGGAGTGTGAACTGGAAAGTTCACAGCATTCTATTTGGGCTCAAGATGGGTATTGTTGTTTAAAAGATGATGAAGGTAATTCAATTTTAATTGAACCCTTGGATTTCACTCGCGGTGGAGATAACTTTGTTGCAGAGCAAGTGGCCGCAAGGTCAAATATTCAGGTTGAAGCGACTAAGTATCACATTGAGGGGGGTAATATCCTTGCTGGCGACAATTACGTAATAGTAGGCAGTGATTATTTACATTACAACAAGAAAATAACAGGAGAAACTGAGCAGGAGGTTACGGCTGGTTTTCAAGATCTGTTCGGTGTTGATACCATCATCTGGCTTGGCTTCGATGCGCCAGTAAACTTCCCTATTGATGTATTTCAGGGCACCTACCAACCAATCTTTCATATTGATATGTACATTACATTGGGCGGTAAAGCAGAAAACGGCAAGGAGTTAATTTTTGTTGGTGATGTTAACCTCGCTAAAAGTGTACTTGATCAAGAGTCACCGCTAGTGGAAATTGCGAGTACTTTCGATAAAACTTCAGATTGGTTAGCGGCATACAGTATTAATGGCTTAGAGTTCGAAGTTGTCAGACTACCGCTAGATTTATGGAATGTGACAAACTCTAACGGCACGTTTTTGAGTTATAACAACTGTATCATTGAAGCTTTTGCAGGCATTAAGAATGTATATTTACCTTCATATTCTTCTGTCGCCCCAGGCAGTGTGAATCGGCGTAAACTTGATTCGAAAGTAGCGGCTATTTTTGAAGAACACGGTTTTAATGTAACAATGCTATCGGGCTCTTATGAAGAGTTATGCAAAAATGGCGGTTCCGTACACTGTGTAACTAAAGTGCTGCACAGAGAGTAAGGTAATATCAAGTCAAGCTGCGGATGTTTTGCACCGTTGCTTGACGGGTTATAATTTTTAAAAGGTTTAGTATGAAAATCGATAATGCAGCAAAAGCTGATTATTTAGTGTTAATTGAAATTTGGGAAAAATCTGTGCGAGCAACACATGATTTTTTACCTGAAGAAAATATAAAAGCATTGAAACCTCTTATTTTAGAACACTACTTTGATTCTGTAGACTTAAGAGTAACTAAAAATGATAACAATGATATTGTTGGCTTTATTGGTGTAGCGGAGGGCAATATTGAAATGTTGTTTATCTGCCCTGAACTTCGAAACTGTGGTATTGGTGCTCTTTTATTAAAAAATGCGATTAAACATCAATCAGCGATTAAAGTTGATGTAAATGAGCAAAACCCAGAGGCTATTGGCTTTTATAAACATTTAGGTTTTAAAGTTTTTGCTCGTTCTGAGTTAGATGGTCAAGGCAATGCTTTCCCATTGTTACACATGGCGTTAAGCAAAAGATAACAAGTTTTTTAAACCATAAATAACCGTAATAGATCACTTCATATTTACTATTGCGCTGCAGCTAATGCGGCTTTTAAATGTGTTACTGTCTCTTGTTCAGATAGAGTTTCAACAATCTGAATATTAGCGCCTTGCGTTTGACGTACTAATGCCTTGTATTGTTCCAAACTCCAGCCTCGTGTTTGTTTATTATTGCCAGGAATAGGGTGATTTTCAGCATTAAAGCGACAAGCACCAGGGGCAAAAAATATGACGGACCATGTCTCATTTTTTAACTTATCAATAAATTCTACATCATCACTGGTGGCTACATATTCAGGATTGCCCATTAATGGCGGTAAAGCTTGCGCTGCTTGCTGTGAGGCAACAGGGTCACAACCGCGCGCTAAAATACGTTTGTTTGTATGTTCATTGTTCATATCTTTCTCCAAATGTTTGTTTTTATTAGTTCGTTGTATCCGTTAACGTTAAAATACCCCGGAATCGACATCGGCAAAGGCTTGTTGAATTTGCTCATGGCTGTTCATCACAAAAGGTCCAGCAAAAACACAGGGCTCTTTTAATGGTTTGCCACTAATTAACAGAAACTGACTGTTTTCTTCACCACTTAGAACTATTTCTGGAAGATTTTTTAAAACTGCTGTCTCACCAGCATGCACTACTTTTTCATTTACTTGCACACTACCGGTCATCACAAATATTAGTTGACTGGCATGTTGCTGTTCGAGCGCAATATAACTAGGTTTATCTTTATTATGCTGCTGAGTGACTGTGCCATGTAAAACACGAATGTCAGCAAATGTTTGCACCGGCCCTTTTTCTCCTTGATAGCTGCCAGCAATCAGGCGCAGCTGAATACCGTCTTGTTCAAAGCTGGAAATATTGTTGGCAGAATAATTGCGTACATAAGGTTCGCTCATTTTTTTGTCGGCAGGGTTATTGATCCATAATTGAATTTCATGAAACTCACTGTCATCTTCATCAGCCCAAAAGTCACCGCCATGACGAATGCCTTTGCCTGCATTCATTTGCTGTACTGAGCCATTGGTTAATAAAGGACGTTCAGTAAATACCGTATCCAAGTGATGTAAATTACCTTTAAACATAAAGGTCATGGTTTCAAAACCACGGTGTGGGTGAATGCCTTCTTGGCCACCTAACCTCCAACCTTCCGCCATTTTTGATGGGCCAATATGGTCAAGCATGATAAAGGGATCGGTACCGTTTAAATTGTCCTTTGATTGATAGCCTAATTGCTTGGTTGGAAAGGCACGTTCACCACTAGTTCCGGGTATTAAGCCATCAATACGTTGATTACCTACTTTATATATGTGCATTACTTGTTCCTTTTAAAAACTATAATTATTAAGTTAATCAAGTCACATCTACCTTTGCCATCAATGAAAGTGCGACTTATTCAATACAACAATAATAATTGGAATTCATATCAAGAGTAATAACCTAAAAATAAACTCACTATTTCCATTTAAGAGCTAATTAGACGGTATTTCTAGTTTATAGGGCTGTATTGGAGCTATGTTTGGAGTTTTTGCACATAACGGCTGGTAATCAGCCGCTTTAGAGTGTTTTGCAATGCATGAGTTTTTAAATTACTTGAATGTTCAGTAATCTAGGTATTTTTTAAACCAGACACCGTAGGCTAACATTTATTAGAGCAGCTCTTGAGAGGTCTGCCTATATTGCCTACAATAGCGCACTTTATATTTACTACAGGTCATGAACATGAACGATGCTACCTCAAAACCCGCTTTACCAGATCACCTTTCTGGCAACCCTCGTAGCCCACACCACGTGGAAGAAATTTTCGAACATGATATTGGTATTCGTCTTAACGGCAAAGAACGTTTCGATGTTGAAGAATATTGCATTAGTGAAGGCTGGGTAAAAATTCCATCACCTAAAGCGTTAGACCGTCGCGGACAACCGCTTATGATTAAGCTAAAAGGTGCCGTTGAAGCATTTTATCGTTAAGATGCATCACTGAAAAACCAATAACTTAATGACTGCTAGTAGCAGAAAAATTAAGTTTTGTATTGATAATGCACCTTCTCATCAAGAGAGGGTGCATTTTTTTTGCGTACTCCCAAATACGATCTTCGTTAGTATTTGAAGGCCAAACTTCGGCCAGCGCTCGATGTTAGTGATAATATTTTTAAAACCTATTGACGGTCGGTTTTTGATCTTGTACATTAAACCTATCGGCGGTCGGTTTTAGATTTAAGGTTATATTTATGCAACTTGGTGAAGTAGAGAAATTAGTGTTGCAGTATTTATGGCAACATAAATCTGCAGATGTAAAAGCAGTCTTCAAGCATTTTGAAAAGATCAGAGGCGGCAGTTTAAATACTTACCAAAGCACTTTAGATCGCCTCTATAAAAAAGAATTATTATCTCGTCATAAAGTGACCAACGCTTTTCAATATCAGCCAAAAGTTGAACGATATGAATTGATTGGCCAGTTGATCCGCTCAGTTACTAGCGATTTCGTAACTGACGATAATAGTTTAGTGGCAGCTTTTTCTTCTATGTCAGCAGATTTTAATGAAGAGCAACTCAATAAATTAGAGTCTTTAATTGAAGCCCAACGTATAAAGCTAGCGAAAGGTAATTAATCGATGGTTACAGGTCAATTAGCTGTTTGGTTGAATATAATAACAATTGTTATTCTAGCGTTTGTTATTGCCAACCTCACTGTCTCAGCAATTGTCTCTTTGCTCACGCAAAAATTTATCAGTTTGCAGGTAAAATCCAGAAAAATCGTCTTGTGGCTGTTAGTAATATTACCTTGGCTAACAAGTATATTTGTTGCCTTGGTATTCCTAAATGGCTATACATCCGCCACGATATTTGAAGCAGAATTAGACTATGCTCACTGGCATCATATGAGCGTATTTAGCAGCTTAAGTTGGCATGGTGCAACCCTAATAATAGCCTTAATTTTCACTTTATATATCTTAGTAAAAAAGCTTATTCAGCTAAAACGTCATCATCAAGATTTAGCGCAGCTCACTAGCTTTTCAAAACCTTTAACACGTGGTGTTTTTGAGATTGAACTAGCTGAATCGAGTGCTTTTACCGCGGGTTTTATTGACAAGAAATGTTTTATCACCTCAGGCATGTTAAAGGAAATGACTGACGAAGAAATAGCGGTAATTCTTGGCCATGAAAGAGCACATGCCAAGATGAATGATCCATTAAAGAAGTGGTTATTTAGTATTTTCACGGCTTTTTTTATACCTTCATTAGCGGCTCATCTCAAGCTTCATATGACGCTGGCCATGGAACAAGCTGCCGATAATGCCGTGGTAAATAATGATATAACCTCTACCTTTGTAGCCAGTACATTGGTGAAGGCAGCTCGCCTAAATGCCTTGTATTCACCAGTAAAAAATAATGAGCTGGTGGCTAATTTTGGCGCTGATGTATTAGAGCAGCGGGTTTATTTTTTATTAGGACAATTAAACTTAAAACCAGTTAATAAGATGCTTACCGTTGTTTTAGTTATCTTTATTTTAGCTGTGTGTTTTTCTTCAATTGATGGCGTACATCATTTGATCGAGACAGTGTTAAGCCACTAATATTTGAGCTTTTTTTTAATTGAAAAACCGACCGTCGGTCGGTTTGTAATGACCTACTTATTTTAAATTCTACTTCTTAACTCATATTTTAAATAAAAGGGGGGTAGGCACCATGCCGACTCAATAAAACACAGGTACAAAACCTATCGGCGATAGGTTTATGGCCTTGAGAACACTAAATATTGCCGGATTATGCTTAGTTTCATTGAGATCTTTTGCGTAACAAGCCCTTATTCAACAAGGCGCATGTTAAATGTCGGCATAGATCTGAAGTTCAATAGCCATTAGCAACCATTGTCACCGGAGGAGTTATCTTCTCTACCAACATAACGCTGTTTATTCTGCTCGCTTTATATTGTTTGTTATAGACAATAGATACTAAATAGAGTGCAGTAAATAGCACTTATTCAATTGAAATTAAAGGGTAAATTAATGTTAGGAAAACTTATGTTAGGAAAGTTGAAACTAACCTATTTGCTGTACCCTCTGCTTATCCTTTGTGCGATGGCTTCTGTAGAAGTTTTTGCCCATGGGGTAGACGATAGTACACGCAATTTTCTGCAAAATAATACTGGCGTGCAAATCTTGCCATTTATGTATATTGGCGCAAAACATATGCTCACCGGCTATGACCACTTACTTTTTTTAGTAGGCGTTTTGTTCTTTTTACATCGAGGTAAGGATGTATTGCTTTATGTAAGCATGTTCACCATTGGTCATAGTTTAACGCTAATGACGGGTGTACTTGCCAATATTCAAGTAAATGCTTACTTAATTGACGCTGTTATCGGCCTGTCTGTTATCTATAAAGGTTTTGATAACCTTGGCGGTTTTAAACACTTTTTTGGTACCCAACCTAACCCTAAAAAGGCTGTGCTTATTTTTGGCTTATTTCACGGCTTTGGTTTGGCAACTAAAATTCAAGAATTTCAACTACCAACAGAAGGGCTGGCCACTAATTTACTTGCTTTTAATATTGGTGTTGAACTTGGGCAGTTGCTTGCTTTGATGTTCATTTTGCTCGCGATTAACTATTGGCGTCAATTTTCAAGTTTCAATAAATTCGCTACCACCACCAATACAGCCTTAATGAGCGCAGGTTTTATGCTTGTTGGTATGCAATTAACCGGATACTTTCTTCAATAACTCGAATTAAAGTTAACAAACATTATGAGAACATTATTTATGGAAACAAATCAAAAGAGTCGCTCACTGCTAAAAGCGACAGTTATTTCGTTAGTCATCGCTATTGTTGTGTTAGTGCTATTTATTTTGCCGGCAGAATATAACATTGACCCTACAGGGGTTGGTGAAAAGCTTGGCCTAACAGTATTTAATAACGAAGCCAAACCAGTTGACACTGCAGTATCGAAACAAGGTCAGCAGGACTCAGTGATTTTAATTGTACCAGCGGGCAAGGGCATAGAATATAAACTTGCCATGAAACAGTACAGTAAAGCGACTTACGAGTGGACAACCGAGAGTGGTGAACTTTATGTTGATTTACACGGTGAGCCTAAGGGCGATACCACCGGTTATTTCGAGTCTTATACCATTGCTACTGCCAACGAGATGAAGGGCAGTTTCACCGCACCATTTGAGGGTTCACACGGCTGGTACTGGAAAAATAAATCAAATAAAGATATTCAGGTTCAACTTATTTTTAATGGTGAATATGCCATTGAAGGTCTTAAGTAGTTATCTATTGGAATAATTTATATCAAGTAAGTATGCAATTAAACACTCATTAAATTTCTCAATTAAGCTCTCAATATAAGTAAGGTAAAAATATGAATATAATAAAGAAAATAATACTAATCTCTTCTTTCGCGTTATCGGCGACAGTTTTTGCTCATTCCGATGGGCATGGCAAAATAACAGCTGACAAAGTGTTAGAGGTAGCGCAAACCTCAGCAAAAATGCTGTCTTTTAAAGATCATGGCATGTCCGTGGGAAAAATTGATAAGTCATGGGCTGATGTCACTAAAGAGCAATTTAGCATAGTTGAAGAGGGTGATAGCAATTACATCGTAAAAGCGATGAATAGCAAAACCAACGAAACATTCTATTTCAACATAAGTAAAAAAGGAGAAATTAAAGAGGTTAAAAATACTCTTGCTGCTAAAAGCGGTCACGGTCATTCGCACTAAGGTAAAACTATTGCTGCCTTCTTTGTGATGGGGGCAGCAATAATGCAGTATTTAAAACGGTATATTTTTTATGCTACATTTTCACTGCATCTTTAGCAGCTGATGTGCTAATTAATGCTGCGATTGTGGTTAGCTTTATTATTTTTTCTTATGTAATGGCTCTTTAATTTCAACTAATGCTAGCTTGCTAGTTTCGATAATATATCTTTTAGTTTACTTAAGCCTTTACCTTTATTGGCTATTTTCCAAGCCATATATAGGTCTTGCGGGGCAGGCTGCTCTGTTAATTCAATAATCACTAGCTCGCCAGTTTTTATATAGGGTTGTGCCATATATTTTGGTAAATGCCCAATGCCTATTCCGGCAATAATGGCAGCTATTTTCTGAGTAACAGAGCTAACAAAAAAGTGTTGGCTGCCTTCAATTACATTAACCGACCAAGGAATTTCATTTTGCGAGGAGTCATGCACAATCACACTGCGATACTTTGTTAAGTCGCTCGGTTGCATTACTTGCTTGATTGACTGCTGTTTTGTTAGGGCATGTGACTTAGCTACCACCAAAACGCTTTCTAACTGACCTGCTTTTATTGCACGTATACCTTTTTGATTAGGGATAGGTGCAGGGGCGCCAATCACTAAGTCTACTCTGTCATCAATTAGTGCTTCCCAAGTACCATTCATAACTTCTTCTTGTACATCAATTTCAATATTTTCATGCTCAACTAAAAAGCCTTGTATACCCGTGAAAATAGGTTTGATATCGATAATTGAGTCGCAAGCAATGCGTATCTTAGGTTCCCAGCCATTGGCAATGGTTTGAGTTTGTTCTGACAGTGCATTGATGGCAAACAAGACTTTACGTCCTTCTACTAATAAGTGTTTACCTGCTGGTGTAAGTACCGCGCGTCGCCCTTGTCGCACAAATAGCGTCACATTTAACTGTTCTTCTAATTTTTGCACTATATAAGAAAGCGCTGATGGTACTTTATTTAATTGCTCTGCTGCTGCCGCATAACTGCCACGGTGGTCTATGGCGTCTAATACCAGTAACGCTTCAATGCTAATAGGCGGTGTGTTCATCTGTATTTATCCGAAATATTGTGCAATCTAAAAGTTAGTTTAATTGAAATACTTAACTGTTCAAAAAATTTGAACATATCAAACAAATAGTAGGGGTTATTCAATGAATATTCTACTTATATAATAGCTACATAGTCAATTAACGACATACAGCGAACAACCTAAAAGGCGAAAAATCATGAACATTAAAAACATTACTAACCGCATCACTAAAACTGAACAATCTTTATCGGCGCTACCATTGCGATTAATCGCAGGCATTATTTTTACCGCTCATGGCGCACAAAAACTTTTTGCATGGTTTGGCGGTTATGGTTTAAACGGCACTGGACAATGGCTGGAGTCTATTGGTTTAGCGCCAGGCTACCTAATGGCATTAATGGCCGGCAGCGCTGAGTTTTTTGGCGGTTTATTATTAATTATTGGTTTTCTTACCAGACCAACCAGTTTTGTTTTAGCCATCACCATGCTTGTTGCCATTGTGACTGTGCATATCGATAACGGTTTGTTCATGGCTAACAACGGTTATGAGTTCGGTTTGTCGTTAATAGCCATAACACTTGCGCTATTTATTCAAGGCGGCGGTAAGTACTCAGTTGATGAAAAAATTTATCAAGCGCTAAACAAAGCAGCTTAAGCAGTAAAAGGCACCAAAATTAAATATTTTTTATTACCAGCCAATAGATAAATTATTGGCTTAACTTACAAAATTTAGGAGTTTGTCATGGGATTAATCGTTAACGGTAAATGGGTCGACCAATGGTACGACACAGATGAAAGTAAAGGTGAGTTTGTTCGTCAAGACAGTCGATTTAGAGATCAAATTTCTTCAGTAGAAGGTAGTACATTTACCCCAGAAGCTGGGCGTTATCACCTATATGTTTCACTGGCATGTCCTTGGGCACATAGAACGCTGATATTCCGAAAATTAAAACAACTTGAAGCCGCTATTTCGGTCAGTGTGGTAAAAGCTGAAATGATGGAAAATGGTTGGGAATTTAGTGAATATGGCGAACATGGCGATTCTCTGTATGCGTTAGATTATGCCTACCAGTTATATTTAAAAGCAGATCCAAGCTACGAAGGTCGAGTAACTGTGCCGATTTTATGGGACAAAAAAACCAAGACGATTGTTAATAATGAATCCATTGAAATAATCAGAATGTTTAACTCTGCCTTTAATGAGCTAACGGGCAATAGCGATGATTACTTCCCTGTTGTCCAACGAGAAGAAATTGAAACTGTAAATGCACGTATTTATGACACCATTAATAACGGCGTGTATAAAGCAGGCTTTGCCACTACACAAGCAGCTTACAATGATGCTTACCATAGTTTATTTGATAGTTTAGATTGGTTAGAAGAGCGTTTATCAAAACAGCGTTACCTTGTTGGAGACAATATTACTGAAGCTGATTGGCGCTTATTTACTACGCTTATTCGTTTCGATGCGGTATATCACGGTCATTTTAAGTGTAATCGTCAAAAACTCAGTGAATTTCATCATATTAGTAATTACGTTAATGAGCTTTATCAAGTACCAGGCGTGAAAGAAACCGTTGATTTGGAATATACCAAAACACACTACTACGCCAGTCACGTAACCATTAATCCGACTCAAATTGTACCATTGGGCGCAGAGCAACATTTTGAAGACTTACACGATCGTGATCGTCAATATTAATCACGTTAATATTAATTGAAAATAAGAGTTCAAATGAAGCTTCATAAACTTTGAATAAGGAAATATTATGATTAAACATTATCCCTATAAAAGTCTAGGCAACGCTAACCATGGTTGGCTTAAGTCTAAACATCATTTCAGCTTTGCTCATTATTATAATCCTACCCGCATGGGTTTTGGCAAACTACGTGTAGTTAATGATGATTGGGTTGAGCCAGGAACAGGATTTCCATCTCACCCACATAAAAATATGGAAATTATTAGCTTTATTCGCTCAGGTGCCATTAGCCATCAAGACAGTACGGGCAATAAAGGCATAACTAGAGCGGGTGAGGTGCAAGTGATGAGTGCCGGTACTGGTATCGTACATTCAGAATATAATCGCACTAAAGAGCCGTTAACCTTTTATCAAATTTGGATTGAAACTAATAAACAAAACCTTGTTCCTCGTTGGGAAAGTAAAATGTTCCGTACCAACCCATCGTCAGAACTTACTTTATTGGCATCAGGTTATGATGAAGATAAGGATAAAGCACTGTTTATCAACCAAGAAGCCAGAATATATGGTGGTAAATTAGCAAAGGGCAGCATCATTGAACATGAAATAAAACATCAAGCTTATATTTTAGCCTCCAATGGCATGTTTAAGGTGGAAGATGGCTCAGTAAGCACCAATGGTAATAACTCTGAAAGTGTAACTATGAATAAAGGTGATGCTATGGAAGTTACTCAGTCAAATTCAATTACCTTAAGGGCATCGACAGACTGTGAAATTATCATTATTGATACCATTGAATAGTTGCTCATTGAAATGAGGCGGTAACAGCAAAAGTATTACTTAGTTATGACTAGGTAAGCGTTGTTTTAGCGCTTATCTAGTCATTCTCGGCCAGATTTTTTAAGGGCTTTAGCCAATGAGGTAACAGCTTGTAGATCACATCTGCTGCCCCAGGCACAGATCATAATTCGCTTTGCTGATGCCATTAGCCGTGCTCCCTAATTGATTTAGATTGTATTGTTAAAATGATCTTATGAGTTCTTTAGTTTTTCTAATAAATCATGAATCTCAGCTTTTAATTCTTTATCGACAATTTTATTGCAGCTAATTTTAGCTTGTTCTAAATGCTCTATCGCTTCTACGGTATCACCTAGCTCAACTTGTAAAGCGGCAATTGAATAACCAATAGATGAACGGAAATCTTTAGAGTTAATGGTTTCAGCTTTCACTAACGCTTTTTTATAAATGGTAATAGCTAATGCTAAATCATCGGTAAAGTCAGCAAGGGTTTCCCACTGTACAGGATGATCTTTATCGGTTTTTTCATTTTCTTCACACAGCTGCTGTAATTCTACATAAAAGCCATCGAATCGCTTTTGGTTTTTCTGTTGCACGGCCGCCATTAAGTTGTCAGTGATTATCAGTACTTGTTTATATATTTTGGTATTCATGGTGTGGCCTTGTTAATTAGTGTAGGGAGAAGCAAGCCGTGATTATAGTGCTTTTATCGCAACTAAACAGAAACTTAGTTAGATTGCTCTTAATATTGTTCTGATGTGGCGATGTTGCTTTATTGAGGCGGGTGAAACTAATTGATACGAAGCAGAGATACTTAATTATATCGAAATGTTTTACAATCTTTAAAATCTTAAAAACGTCTGAAAATAAAGACGACCTGAGTTGTAATTCTTATAGTGTTTATGGAATTAGAATGTTTTGCTGCAAGCATGGAAAATGCATGCAACTATTTTCCCTTAGTGAAAGTCTTATATGGAATACAGAGATCATCATGAAAAATAATTTTATTATCAATAAGCGTTTATTTTTAAGTTCTTTTCGCTTAACAAAACAACGATATTTGCTAACAAAATTAACTTGCTGCTTGTTAGCTTTTCTTTCTAGCAATAGTATTGCCAATGCACCGACAGAAGCGCTTAAAAAGGTTGAAACACCACTTTTATGGCAGTTAGTTGATTATTATGATGTAAATCATCCTGTCATAGGCAGAAAAGGCATGGTGGTTAGTCAAAAGCGTATTGCCAGTGAAATTGGTGCAGGTATTTTAGCGCAAGGTGGCAATGCCGTTGATGCCGCTGTCGCCGTTGGTTTCGCATTAACCGTTGTTTTACCGCGAGCGGGCAATTTAGCGGGTGGTGGTTTTATGCTGGTTCATTTGGCTGAACAAGATAAAACCATTGCCATTGATTATCGAGAAACTGCTCCGGCTGCCGCATACAAAGATGTTTTTCTTGATGAACTTGGCCATCCTATAGTGAATAAATCACTGAAAACTTTATCCGCTTCTGGAGTGCCTGGTACAGTGGCAGGTTTGCATTATGCCCTTGAAAATTATGGTTCAATGTCTTGGGCTGAAGTAATAAAACCCGCTGAGAAATTGGCTAGAAATGGCATTGTTGTTGATGACGATATGGCGCGATTTTTTTATAAAGAACAAATGTTTCTTGCCCGAATTCCAGAAACATGTCGAGTGTATTTAAAGGAAAACTGTCAGCCTTATCTAGCGGGTGATATTTTTATCCAAGAAGATCTTGCTAATAGTTTAGTGTATTTACAAAAACAGGGTAAATCTGGCTTTTATCAAGGGGACATAGCCAAAAAATTAGTGGCTGCCATGGAGCAAGGTGACGGCCTTATTACTGCAAAGGACTTAGCTGATTATAAAGTAAAGGAAGAAACGCCTATCCGCGGTACATTTAATGGCTATGAAATTTTAACAATGCCGCCGCCAAGCTCAGGTGGTGTACACCTTATTCAAATGTTGAATATGCTGGAAACCATGGATTTAGAAGGTATTCAGCAAGGCTCTGCGGCCATGATACATCTTCAAACTGAAATTTTTAAACGAGCTTATGCCGACCGAAGCACTTTTTTAGGTGATCCTGCTTTTGTCAAAGTGCCAAGTGATGGCTTAACCAGTAAAAAATACGCTCAAGCTTTAAGTAAAAATATTAACTTAAATAAAATTACCCCTTCAAGTGATATTAAAGCAGGTAAGCCGAGTAAATATGAAAGCCCTGATACCACTCATTTTTCTGTAATGGACGCAGCAGGTAATGTGGTTAGTAATACTTATACGTTAAATCATAATTACGGCAGTGGCATTACTATTCCCGGCACCGGAATTTTACTCAATAACACCATGGATGATTTTTCGGCAAAACCCGGTAGCCCAAATAGTTATGGTTTAATTGGCGGCACAGCAAATGCTATTGCCGCAAACAAACGTCCGCTAAGCTCTATGACACCTACCATAGTATTAAAAGATGGTCAGCCTTATATTGCTACGGGCACACCTGGCGGCAGTAAAATAATCACTGCTGTATTTCAGCAATTAGTTAATGCTTTATATTTCAAAATGAATATCGCAGAGGCCACTTTAGCTCCACGAGTTCATCATCAATGGCAACCTGATATTTTATATGTTGAAAGGAATACTTCAGCAGATACTGTCGATCTTTTAAAAGCTAAGGGTTACACCGTAGAGGTTTCTAGTTCGCTGGGTAGTTTACAAAGTATTATGAGACATAATGGTGTATTTTTAGGTGCAGCCGATCCACGTAGACCAGGTGCTGCAGCTATTGCTGTTGATACCATAGAGCATTAATGAATTACCGACTTTATTGGGGTCTAACAATTGTCTAAACCGAATCCTAAGCTTCATAGTCTCAGTGAATTAGATGAGATCAATGAACTAATCAAACCTTTAAAAGCATTAGCCGATAGAGAACGCGCAGCTATTTATGGTTTGACTGGTTTGTTATATACCCCGCATATTGATGAATATATGCAGATCAGCATAAAGAAAGCAGAGATAATGGCTTGTTTAAAAATACAAGGGCTAATGGCATTAACTGAGGTTGAGTTAATTAGTGCCGCATTAGATAGTTTATATAAACGAGCAAAAAGTAATGCTGTTGTTGAGTATCAAGGAAACTCTTACCAACGACGCTTCTCACCGCTAAAGTTAAGTAAATCGGGCAAAATTGTTCGAAAATGGGCGAAATATTGGCTGCTACAATCGGTTAATGAGAGAATAGATCCGAATTGGGAATCTCAGGTGCGAGAACTTTGGCCATCTTATTTTGTCATTGGCAATGTTGATTTGTAGGCAGGTGTTTTTAACAACAATTTAAGACTTTTTATTTTGAATCAATGGCTTGTCATGTTTTACAAGCAAAAAACACCAGTTGTTACACCAGTGTTTTTACTAGGTCACAATTACAGTGTTAAAAAACCCTAAACGGATTAAGGTTTTTTACTTATGCGACGAGAACTTAAGCCCATCATAGCTAATGCAAAAATAGCAATGCTTGAAGGCTCTGGAATTTTAGTACCAAAAAACTCAATTTCACCCAGCTGATGATGAGAACCACTTACAACAGAAGTCGATTGATAGCGGAAGATGCTATAAGCAGTGTTAACGTGATAATCATCATTATTTGAGAATTGAACTACTTCAAAACGGTCAGCACCCCAAATAGATAAACTTTCAATATCATAAGCAAATAGCGTTGTGTAATTAATACCATCATTTGAACCCAAAATGCTCCATTGGTCTGAATCTCTACTTGCTACATCGTTTGCTGAAGAAAGTGTGAATATATCTAATATGTATTGATCTGAACCAAAATTAGCTTCAACCCAAACGCTTCCGCCATCACAACACCATTTACCATTACCCCCTGATAATATGTTATCAAAAACATTAAAGGCGTATTCACCACCGCCAAAACCCTGTTCCACACTAGAGCTAAACGTTGCATTATAGTTAACATTTGAATCGGCAAAACCATCATTTTCTGGGTCGGTTAAATCACCTCCAATTAAGGCACCAGTACCCGTGCCAAGAATTAAACTTGCGTTAGCTGTTGGAGTTAGAAAAGTCAGGGAGATTATTAATATAACAAGTGGTAGCAATGTAATTTTCATTTTGTATCCCTCTTTGTGTCTTTCAATTAATACAATGTTTGTAATTGTACAAGAGCACAAATCATGCCGGATTTATAAAGTAGAGTTACTGCAATGGTATGGGAACAAGCTTTAATAATGGATAAGTAACTATGTAAATAACCCTACCTAACCAACTGTTTGATTTTATTGTGTAATATTAACTATTGTTGGTAGTGGCTAAGTGAAATGGTTACTTAAACTTTATAATTGATGCAAACTACGTGGTGAAAAATACTGCTTTTTTATCGTGGTAAAAGTAGTTGTCACTAACTTATTTTTAAACACCGTTAGGGCTCACTTATATTGCGATGCAAATTCAAAATGATATAAAAGATTATTAATCGACTAAAGTAATAGTATTACAGTGGCAATAAAACCGAATTTATAAGTATGAAATAAAATATTGTTAATCAGGTCTTATGGGCACTTATATTTTTAACTCGTTTTGGATCTCCCTATGAAGCCGTTACACATGACTATTGTTTTACTGTTACTTGGTATTTCTACCGCGCTATTGGGTTTAAGCATAATGCTCTTGGGGCCCCATAAACATATAACCTTAACCACTGATTTTTATCTTATCACTGAAGTATTACCGGCCAATATATTTAATTTGTTAGCTGCACTTGCTTTGATTACTAGCGCTACTCTGGCTTTTTTATCTATAAAGAAGGAGAGCTTGATACCGATTTTAGGTTACGTATTGATTGCGACAAGTTTAGTACCTTTAGGTTCGTTATTGAGTAATTCAATGTGGATAGCATCAATGGGTGGTTTCCCTGTTATTGGCTCCGGACAAGGCGTTATTAAATATTTTGCTTTATTATCAATAGGGATATTACTTAGCAAACGTACACTTTCTCCGCGGATATCCGCTTGGCTCAGTATTTTTCCTGTGTTGCTAGTCTTGCTGTGGATTGGTGGCATGAAGTTCACCTTACTTGAAGCGCAAGGTATAGAAGCTTTAGTAAAAAGCTCGCCATTTATGGGCTGGATGTATGGTTTTTTTAGTATTCAAACTACGTCAAACATTATTGGCGTCTATGACTTAATCGCCGTGGTTTTGTTAATCTTAGCAATGTATTACCCTAAGTTGATTACTCCTGCTATTTTAATGTCGGGCATGGTTTTTGTAGTAACTCAAAGCTTTTTAGTGACGTTTCCTGGTTCATTATCAAGTGAGACAATATTATCAACGACAGGACATTTTCTGATTAAAGATTTATGGTTTTTGGTGTGCTTATTTTTTTATTATTCAGCGTTAATATCACTAGAGCAGAACAGTTAACGCTGCCACATCTATTTTCTAATTAATCTAGAGCTAATTAGGTCTGTCATATTTGGGTATATTACTTACTTTTTTTACAAAACGGACATTAGCTTTTGAGCTTCTAACGACAACTGTGAGCCGAAAGCTGGCGTTAACCTTTGCTTATCTAATAGTAATGGTTCTACACAGCGGACAATAAGATAATAGTCAATTTTTAAAAAACTGTATCGGTCTTTTTTTCTACATTATCTGCTAACCATTGTAATAACTTCACGCTCAACAAATCTGCATCTACAGGTTTAGATAAATAATCGTCCATGCCAGCATCTATACACTTTTGTTTATCATCAGCCATAGCATTTGCTGTCATGGCAATAATGGGTATTTTTTTGTTCAGCTCACCAGCACTAGCAGATCGTATTTGTCGACTAGCTTCATAACCATCCATCTCAGGCATTTGGCAATCCATCAGTACTAGATCGTAGCTCCGCGTTGTTTTATCTTGAGATAACGGCTCTTGTACTAATTTTTCTATACACTCCACACCATTGTTAGCAATATCAATAAAATGTAAACCCAGTTTATTAAGAATTCCTTTTGCTACCATTTGATTAATACGATTATCTTCTACTAATAATATTCGTTTATGTTTAATGCTTTCTAGATCTGAGTTGTTAAAATATTTATTTTTTGCTGGAACCAATGCTTTTAAATAATGCCTAGTCACCAGGGGATTTGCGTGCTCAAGTACTTCACCTCCTTTTGTCACGACAGATAACGCGCCAAAAATATCAGCAGTTGTTGCTGGTTTAGGAAAATAACAATCAAAGCCTAAATCAGCAAAATATCGAGCATCACCTATATGCCCCATTGAAGTCATCATCACTAGTTTCATTTGCTCAAAACGCTTATCATTCTTGATAAGTTTACCTAATTCAGCGCCGTCCATATGGGGCATTTGCATATCAAGAATCGCTACATCAAAAGGTGTCTTGTTTTCATTTCGATATTCTTGTTCACAAAGTAACAATGCCTGTTGGCCACTGTTAGCTTCAACAACCGTTGATCCCCAGTGCTCAAGTTGTCCTCGTATAACTTCTCTATTGGTTTCATTGTCATCAACGATGAGTAGTTTTAAGTTACTTATATCAACTTCAGGCATTACTCTTTGAGATTTAGTACTTTTTTGCAGGGTTACATAAAAATGAAAACAGCTACCTTGTCCTAATTTACTGGTCACGCTAATGTCACCACCCATTAAATTACAAAGTTTTTTTACAATAGCTAACCCTAAACCTGTACCACCAAACTTACGCGTTGTGGAAGAGTCTACTTGACTAAAGGAATCAAATAACAAAGAAATTTTATCATCAGGAATTCCAAGTCCTGTATCACTGATATTACAATTTAAACGCCATGAAGAGTCATCGTTAGGAAGTAACTCAGCATTAATAATGATTTCGCCTTTTGCTGTGAATTTAGTCGCGTTGCTGACGATATTAGATATGATTTGTCGCAGTCGACTAGGGTCTCCTTTTACTAAAGATTCTTCAATTTTTGTGACATCTAGGATGAGTTCAAGGTTTTTTACTTGAGCCTGTAGCCCCATAGCTTCAGAAAGATCACCAAGCATGCTGCGTAGGTTGAAATCAATATTCTCTAGTTCTACCTTACCGGCATCTGCTTTAGAGAAATCCAGAATATCATTAATTAAGTTGAGTAATGATCTCGCGCTCGACATCGCAACATTGACTCGATGCAGTTGTTCGTCATTTAAATCTGTATCTATGACTAACCCTAGCATACCAAGTACACCATTCATTGGTGTGCGTATTTCATGGCTCATACTGGCTAAGAATTCACTTTTTGCAATAACGGCTTGTTGTGCTTCTTCTGTTGCTTTTATAAGCATTTCTTCGTTGTTTTTTTGAGTTGAAATGTCCAGGTGAGTACCTACCATGCGTTTTGGTTTTCCATCCTCAAACCATTCCACCACTTTTCCTGAGTCAAATACCCATACCCAATGACCTGCTTTATGTTTCATTCGAGCTTCATAGTTATACCTTGAAGTTTTTCCACTCCAATGTTGTGCTAATAATTCATCTGAATGTTTTAGATCGTCTGGATGAGCGTGTTTCATCCATGTATTAATGTCACAGGGACTTAATTCTTCAAGGGTATAACCAATGATTTCAGCCCAACGCTTATTAAAGGTAATCTCGCCAGTTTGAACTTGCCAATCCCAAATGCCTGCGGCTGTACTATCAATCACCAGTGATAATTGGTTACTGCTTTCTTTTAGCTCAAGTAGCGCAGACTGCCTTAATTCAGATTCACGGTGTAAGTTTTTAATAGAAGTCATATTTTTTCTTAACTTACTTATCATGCTATTAAAACCTCTGCCCAAATCTCCTATCTCATCACCTCCTAGATCATCTATCTTATAATCCAATTCATATTGACCAATATCTTTAGTAAAAAGATGCAGTTTCTCTAATCGATGTAATAAAATCCTCCCTAATAAGAAGTAGAGCAATAGACTAATAACCAATACACTAACTGTACCCACAATAAAAATGTTTATACCTAATGTTTGAATAACTTTCAGTTCAACATTACGGTTGAATATTAATAGGGAAATAAGCTCTGTTTTACCTACGGTGAATAGTTTTTCGGAGAGGAGTTCATTGGGATTATTTTTATATTGACTGTTCTCATCATGCTTATTAGCGTTTGTATGTTTTTGATTGTAGCGTGCAATAATAACTTCATTTTCCCCATTTTTAATGATTGCGCCAATCAGTGAACTTTTAGAAGTCGCTAACTCGGTAATATCCGCATCTAATTGATTTATTACGATACGTCGCCAGTCGATACTAATGACTAGTTCACCAATAGCTTTACCTCGTTTACGTATATTAAGGCTGTACCACTGGGCTATACCATCTTCCATACCTATTTGGGATAAATATTCATCTTTACCAATGGAACTTATGCCCACAAAGTTGTTATTTGGTTGTACATATAAAGGGTGCAGATGAATATTTTGTAGTAATAGCTCCTCACCATTTATTCTTTTTTTATTACTATTACGCGTACTAGTAGAGAAAACAGTGCCGTCTAATTCTGTAACAAGAATATAATTAATAAAGGGATAAATTTCGATTAAGTCATTTAATTCTTGGCTGATACCACGATTTTCGAATAAACTTAATGCTTTATTAACCTGCCTATTACGAGCAATTATTTGGCTTATATCAGATATTTTTCGTTGTTGTTCACCGAGCTGAGAAGTAATGAAAGAAACATCACTATTCATGCCTTTTTGTATTGTTTGTAATCGGTCATATTTAAGATACGAAAAAACAAAAAAACCTAATGCGCTTATAACAAGTAGGGAAATTAATATGGATATTGAGATGATTTTAGGTAGTAGTTTCATTTAAATAGATTATTCACCGTGTCCATTGTATTTCAAAAGGTAAATGTTCTGGTACGTTAATGCCTAGCTTATTCATGCTATTCTTATTGAATAAGTAAGTTGGAGGCTGTTGTAATTTAGATTCAATGCTTTCGGGTAAAGCCTCATTTAAAAGAATATGTGCAGCCATTTCTCCTGCCATACTACCCAGCTGATAAAAGTCAGCGACAACACCAAAAGTTGCACCTTGCTCAATGCCTCTTTTATTCGCACTTAAAATAGGAATTTTATGTGTTAAGGAAAGCTCTATTAACGCCAGTTCCCCGCCCCCTTGTATTAAGGTATCAGTGGTAGTAATAAAAACATCAACTTTATTAACCAGCGTTGTAGCTTTCATTTTTAACTCTTTAATATTTTCCACCGAAACATCAGTCACCTTAATACCCTTTTTCTTAAAATAGCGATATAAGTTAGCGGTTTGAATTTTTGAATTGGGCTCGCCTTTACGATGAAAAATAGCGACACTCTTTGTCGTTGGTAGTACGCTTAACAGTAAATCAATAGAGTGAAATAATGGCACATAATTACTGGTGCCTACTAAGTTATTGCCTGAGTATTCAAAAGACTCTATTAAGCCAGAGTCAGCTGGGTAAGTTACAATTGAAAATACTATGGGGGTATTAGTTGAAATAACTTCTTTTATTATTGTTGTTCCTGGAGTTGTCAGGGAAAAAACCAAATCAATATTTTGTCTTTTTAAGTTGTTTGCAACTTTTCTTTGCAGTACTTTGTCGGCACCTATCTCACCTTGAATAAAAGTTAATTGCTTACCTTCTACCAGCCCTCTACTTGCTAATGCATCTTTAAAACCCTGCACACACTGAGGGTAACCTGACCAAGTTGCCAAACCGATTGTATATTCAGTCGCTAAAACCTTTGGGCAAAAAAGCATATAAATAAAAGAAAAAAACACAAAAAATGTTATACCTATATGACTTTTCATTGTATTGCCTACCATTTGATTAAATACTCCAAGCCCACTGCCATGTTGTTTACATCAGAGCGACGATACTCGTTTACACGAAACTCGGTGATAAAAAATAGATTCTCGATTATTCTATAACCAAGTTGAACCTCACCAACCATTGGGTTTTTGGGGACATTTTCTGGCAAGTTTTCATTAAAGGTATGGTCGATGAAGCCTGCCAAGTAAAGTCGGTTATCAAAAATTGGAAAGGTCATCCGAAAGACATGCTCCATTTGCCATACATTCTCAGGCACATTATCGAATTGTTTTAAATGGAAGTTAATTGACCAACTTAGGTTGATAGCCTTGAAGGCAGAGTTAAATATTTGGGTATCGTTTATCCGCCAGCGAAAACCTAATCGATGTCTGTCATTATCATCACCTGAGCGAAAATTCATTTGCAGCGTAAGATCAATCGGAGACTTTTCACTCATTTGCCAACGGATATTTTGCTCAGTGTAAAAAGTGTTGAGATCAGTTAATGCAGCTTCACCCTTTTCATTACCCAAGTTCGTTAAAGAAAAATATGAAAAGCGATTTTTGAGTTTCGCGCCAATATTAAACGTGATGGTATTATCATAATCAACATCAGACAAATAAGGATAAACATTCACATCGATAAAGCCGCCTGAGCTATTCTTATCCGCAGCATTAAGTTGAAAGTTAGCAACAAGCAATAATAAGCACAGTAATATCCGTATTAGCATCTCTTCCCTTAAAATAATAATTATCCATTGCTTTCATCAATATAGTCGAGATTCTAAAAAAATGGGAAAAATTTAACTTTAGACTTTAGACGTTTTAGCTTCCGCTACATTCATCGTGTTAGAGGGCACTTAAACTTCTACTGATAGCGTATGCTCTAGGTTGAAATCGCGCTTAACTATCTGTCGAATATTGTCCGATTTTAGCTCATAATTCATGAGCTAATTATTGATGCTTACGACCGCTTTGTCGGCTCAGCTGATGTAATTGTCCATAACGCTACAACATTCAACAATAAACTACTTAGCGTTTATTCTAGTGCCTAGCCTAAAGCCAGAATTGCGGTACTGCTGTGGTGTTTGTTTATATAAATTTTTAAAGGCATAGATAAATGATGAGTCGGAGTTATAACCAACTTTAAAAGCTACCTCTTGTACCGAAAGTTTGCTTTCCAGCAAGCTTAATGATGAAATTAAGCGCAAGTGCTGGCGCCAAAGCGGGAAGGTCATGCCTAATTCTTTGGTGAATAACCTTGATAAAGTCCTTTCTGATGCACCTACTTTTTTTGCCCATTCTGACAATTTGGTATCTCGTTGTGGATTTGTCATTAATGCCTTAAAAATAGTCATCAATCGTCGATCAATAGGTAAAATAAGTGTCATTTTATAAGATTGCCCAGCCGAGATTTGATCAATCAATACCGCAAGTAAATTACTAATCTCCTGCTCTGAAATTACCGAGTTATTGACACAATTTTTGATCTGTAAAATGAGTTCTCTTAGAAAAGGTGTTACGGATATTGCTTTAGTTGTTAATGGGTAATTTTTATTAAATCCTTTATTAAGCTCTTTATTAAACTCGGGGTTAAGTACAGGCTTAAGATAAATGCCAATAAATTGAGTATCAGTTAAAGCAAATGATTCATGGGGAGTATTGGCAGGGATAAACAACATGCCGCTATGAGGAATAACAAATTGGCTATTTGCCACTTTAGTTTGCACTATGCCCTCAAACGGAAAAATAATTTGGTGCCATGGATGCTGATGCCATTTATCAATATAACCTTTTGGCATTTTCTGCATTTTCGCCGTTACATTAAAATCAGCACTTTCACTAATCAATAGGTTAGCTTCTTTAGTTTGGCGGCTTGTCATTGTTTTATGTCTTAATGTAGATATTGTGATAATAAAAGCAATGTTAGCATAGGGTATAGTTTAAAAAATCTTAATTCGGCAATTGTTAGGGAGAGAAGTGAATGCAAGTGCATTTTATTATTCATGAGTCATTTGAGGGGCCAGGGGTCTTTTTAACTTGGGCGCAAGGGCTGAACTATACAATCTCTAGCAGCAAAATTTTTCTGGGAGAAAGTTTGCCTGTAGATAATAGTGCCATCGACTTATTAGTTATTTTAGGTGGCCCGCAATGCCCAGCAACAACCGAAAGAGAGTGTCATTACTTTAGCGCAGATAAAGAGATTGCCTTTATCCGTGCTTGTATAAACAATGACACAGCGGTTGTTGGTGTGTGCTTAGGAGCACAATTAATTGGTGAAGCCCTTGGTGCAACGTTCGAACAAAGCCCCGAAAGGGAAATAGGTTACTTTCCAATAACGTTAACAGACTCAGGTAAACAAGATGCTAAATTGGCTCATTTTAATGCAGTAGAAGTAGTTGGTCATTGGCATAATGATATGCCAGGTTTAACACCTAGCAGTAAAGTGTTAGCGACAAGTGCCGGTTGTCCAAGGCAGATTGTTGAGTATTCACCTCTAGTATATGGTTTTCAGTGTCACTTAGAGTTCACCGCTGAATCACTAACGGATTTAATTGCTGTATCAGAGCATGAATTTGACGATATCGGTCATCATAACTATGTACAAAATCCTGAAAGTATAATAACTAACAGCAACTTAGCTATGAATACATTATTGTTTGAATTCATGGATAACTTAGTACATTTTTATAATGATGATGTTGCTTGAATATCAATAACATTATCAATATCATCAGTAATACAGCAATAATTTAACCCTAACAAATAAGAGACCAGCCATGAAAAGTAAGCACTATTTAACAAATATTTACTGCGGAAAAGTGGCGCAGCGCTATGGTATGGAAACCGCCATAGACAAGCAAGTAGTTGAAGGTCCTGTATATTTATCTCTTGAAGGGTTAGCTGGTGATGAATGCGGGGATAAAATTCATCACGGCGGAGTAGAGCGCGCCTTGCACCAATATCCGGCCGAACATTATGCCTATTGGCAGAAAAAATACCAAAAAGCCTTTGACGAAAATAATGTAGAACAGGTGAATTGGCAAGCTGCGGGCATGGGCGAGAATCTTAGCTCATTGAGTATGACAGAAGAAACTGTCTGTTTGGGTGATCGTTATCAGTGGGGCGAAGCTATTATCGAAGTGAGTCAGCCACGTTCGCCTTGTTTCCAACTAAATAAGCGCTGGGGCATCGAAAATTTATCGGTCGACATGCAGGAAGTGAGTCGTTGTGGTTGGTTATATCGCGTTATTCAGCCGGGAATGGTAAGTGTAGATGAACCTCTGCAGTTAATTAACCGAGTTACTAATGCCATGACAATAAAAGCAGTGTGTGATGCTTTTTTCAATGACCCACTCAATAAAGAGGGCTTGTTACAGCTACAGAACCAAAGCACATTGTCGGACACCTGGATGGACAGAGTGCTGCATCGTATAGAAACTAATGAGGTTGAGAGTTGGAATTTTAGATTGTTTGGGCACGTGTAATATCAAATATTCAGTAATATTTTGATTTTAAAGGGGGTTATTATGAGTTCCGTCTTTCTCCATTAAGATGACTTGTTTGACAAAGCCATCTCTAGCTTTGCTTGAATGAAACAATAAATTATTGAGATTTGTGTCAAATAAAGTAAGGGTATTGTCATGACATTGGTAGATTAAATGTTATCAATCACACCACGCACCATGGGTAATATTCTTCTACTGACAGGCACTTCTTCACCATCTTTAAGTACTAGGAAACCATTGCTTGCTGTAGATGCTGTGCCTGAAGCTTTTGCCGTTCTAATTGATAAAATATAATCCAAATTGACTATGTAGGAACGATGCACTTTCATAAATGTACTGGGTAGCAGGCTTTCAATGCTTTTTAAACTGCCACTGTAAAGTGACTGCTGTTGATTGTTCAGGTGTATTTCTACGTAATCACCCGCTGCTTTACAGTAAGTAATGGTATCAGTTGGCAGTAATTCAGTTTTACCGGCGCTAGTGACTTTTAGTTTTTTTGGCGTTTTTTCTTGTTGATTCTGAGCTAACTTAAATTGCAGTTTACTTACCTGTTCTTCTTCAATTTTTCGTTTAGCTTGCTCACTAATCAGTTCATTGGCCTGTTTAACAAATAGGCAGGTCATCATGCCGGTAATTATGTAATAAAACAGCATGTCATGAAATATATTAAAGGTCAGCATTATGGTGAGGGTAAAAATGATAAATACCAGTAAGTAACCGAGCCGTTCCCTGGATCGTTGCTGTCGATATTTATTGGCTATTAACAAGGTAGAAAACAGACTTGGTATTAGAATAGCAACCGCGGTTTTTCCGTCAAAGCCGGGCATAAGGATAATGGCAAAGGCCATGGCAATAACGGTTAATAATAACCAGAGTTGGTGGTGTTTTTCTGTAAATTTATTCAGCGTATAGGTCAGTAAACACAAGCCAAACCCGGCAGATAACAAGACAATAAATATCAATCTTAAATCGTGTACCGGATAGGTATAGTTAAACAAACCGCGAGATATTTCAGCAAATAATTGACTGAAAGCAAAAAAGGCCATTAAAGAAAATAAGCCATAATTTGCTTTTTGTTTAGACCGTAGTGATAACACTAAGAAGTAAAGTGCGCCTAACAGCAGCGCACCAAATAATGTTAACGATATCCATATGTTTCGCTGGAAAAAAGAGATGGTCTCAGTGTATTCACCCAAGCCGATAAAATGAATGGGTACACCAAGTTGTAAAAAACCGTGATGGGCAGACAAATAAAAGATAACTTCATTTTCACCCTGTTTTATTAATTCTGGAGGCAGATAAAAACGTGCATCCATATTACCGATAAATTCATTTCGGGCCACTACTGCAGGAGTACCATTTTTACCTAAATATACGCCATTAAAGAATGCTTCACTGGAGGTCTTACCAAAAATATATAAGGCTAGCGGAAATTGCTGAGTTAAGCTTTTTTGCTTTATGTTTAAGCTTGCTTTTAACCAAAGTGCTTGCTGCTGAGGATTAATATCGTGTAGGTTTTTTAACTGACAGTCTGGCCTAGTAAAGATTGTTTCTAGATTGGATTCTTCATTAGCGGGACACACTAAAATCTTACTATTGTCTATTGAAATCAAACTTGTTGCATGGGCAGTAGTAACACTAACAGCCAAGACAATAAGCAAGATTCTTAAAAGCATAGATATAGTTAACACAGCAGAAATGTTGCCCCATATTAGGTTACCGTTTATCGGAAGTGCGCTACCGTTCAGCGGTTTTGTCAGGAAATTCAATACACTTTGCAGAATAACGCATGCATTTACCAATAGAAAGCATATTTAATAGTGGCAGACTAAATAAAAGGAAAGTCCCATGACACTCGAATATTCTAAAATACTTGCTTCAATATTATTTGCCACTACCGCTATTTTTACTCAGCTAACACAGGCATCCACTGATGATAAACAATCAATAGTATATGCCAACGAAACGGCGATAGTTTTTAAAACTATGGATGGTAAAACCACCGATGCATTTGAAGGGTTTATTCAAGTACCTGAAAATCGCAGTAAGCTTGATAGTCGTTTAATTTCTGTTAAATATGTGCGCTTTCCAGCAACTGGAAATAGCAAAGGCTCGCCGATAATTTATCTTTCAGGTGGACCTGGCGGATCGGGCATTATGACGGCAAAATATCCACGTTTTCGTTTTCCTTTATTTATGGCCTTACGTGAATTTGGTGATGTTATCGCGTTAGATCAACGCGGCACAGGTGCATCTAAATCGGCGGCCAAATGTATTTCTAGTCAAACACTGCCAATGACCAAGGTTTTAACCCAAAGCCAAGTAACCCAGCTATATCAGTCTGCGGCAAATGAATGTGTCGACTATTGGCAGAAAGAGGGGGTTGATGTTAATGGTTATACCACTTTAGAAAGTGCTGAAGATATTAATGCGCTTAGAAAGCACTTTAAAGCAGATAAAGTAACACTCTGGGGTATATCGTACGGCAGCCATTTAGCTTTGGCGAGTTTAAAAAGTATGCAGGGAAAAATTGATAAAATTGTAATTGCCAGTGCTGAAGGGCTCAACCAAACAGTAAAATTTCCGGCGCAAACTGATGCTTACTTTGGTCGATTACAACAAGCTATTAATACTCAGCCAGATGCTGCGCAGCTTTACCCTAACATCACTACATTAATGCATCGTGTTCATCAGCAATTAACAGAACAGCCACTGCTAGTACAAGTGCCACAAAAAGAGGGCGCTGCAGTAGATTTTCTTTTTCAAAAATATCATATGCAAATATTAGCTTCAGCCATGATTGCTGACCCGCAACGTGGCGTAAGTCAGCTATTGGCGTTATATCAAGAGCTTGATTCAGGCTCAGAGGTAGGCCTGATAAAAGTGCTCAGCCGTGGTTATTTTAATGACAATACCATCTCTTTTGAGTTGATGTCTTTTGCCATGGATATCGCTTCAGGTATTACTGAAACACGCTTAGCGCAAGTAAATCAACAAGCTAAGACCTCATTATTAGGCACCGCACTTAATTTTCCGATGCCACATTTAAACAAAGCGGTTAAAGGTTTAGATTTAGGTGATGACTTTCGGACATACCCAAAAAGTGATGTACCGACATTATTACTAACCGGCACATTGGATGGCAGAACCTATATTGATAGTCAAAAAGCAGCAACCAAAGGTCTGTCTAATTTAACCCAAGTGATGGTCGTTAATGCAGGCCATAATCTCTTTATGTCTTCGCCAAAAGTAACAGCAGTGATTAAAACTTTCTTAGCCGATGAGAAAATTAATACTAAGGAAATCATTATTAAATTACCTTCGTTTGTTCCTAGAACAAAAACAGCCAGTTAATATTTAGTTAACCTGAACTCTGGATGATGGGGAATATTGAGCAAAGGCTGCTTATCCAGAATTCAGCTCAGTTAATAAGCAGAGCAGGGGTACCGGTCTGCTTATTTTTCTTAGTTGTAGTCAATATTGACTAACAAAGGGTAATATCACTTGCCGATTAGCAAGTAAGGGGCTACTCACTCTTTGTTTTTCTATCTGGCCACATAGAACTAAATACGCCATCTCTTTTGACTAAACCATGAAAAACTGCAGCAGCAATATGCAGAACAACTACCACCATTAATGTCTGCACGCCTAATTGATGAAAGCTACGTATCATCTCAAAGCTGCTTTGTTGATAACCGGTAAGAGTGGCGAGGTTCAGCTGACCAAACCAATAGACCGGAAGTTCATGTGCTCTAGCGCTTAAGTAGCCAGTGACAGGTACGTAAAACAGCAACGAATATAATGTTAAATGCCCCACTTTAGCGCCAACATTGGTTAGTGGCGCTAATTCATGTTTTGGTCTTGGTGATTTAAAGATAAACCTCTTACAAAAACGTATTACAAATAATAGGAAAATTACACTGCCTATTGAAGAGTGCCCCGTTAACATCTCAATTTTGGCCGCATCGGTATTTGCTTGTGCAAAACCAAAGGTAGCCATAAACATTAAAATTACTAAGGCAGCCATTAACCAATGCAGCCATTTGTAGCCTTTGTCATAGGTAGTGGTCTGTTGATTGTTATTTATTTGATCGATCATGTCTTTGCTCCTAAAAATATCTTGGCGAACTATAACTATTGTTTAATAATTAATAATCAGCCTATTTATCAAAAGATTGTTTTTTATGGCGAACAATGATTTAAACCAAATTCGTATTTTTGTCTCAGTTGCTAATTTGAAAAGTTTTACCAAAGCGGCGGAAGTACTAAAAATAGAGAAGTCGACGGTGAGCGCTAAAGTATCGCAACTTGAACAACGCTTAAACATTCGTTTATTGCAAAGGACTACTCGCAAGGTAAGTTTGACCGAAGCGGGAGAGCAATACTTATCGTATTGTCTAGCGGCATTAGAGCAGTTAGACAAAGGTGAGCAATTTATCAATGAGTTAAGCGAAACTCCACAAGGTTTATTGCGTGTCTCTATCCCGCAAAATATGGCGGAAGTATTACTTAAAAATGTTATTCCTAAGTTTCTGAAAGAGCACCCTAAAGTTCAACTTGAGATAATCCAAACGTCAAAATCCCCTGACTTGCTAACCGATAACTTTGATTTAGCCATACTCTTTGGTGATCACGATGTGGTGGATAGTAGTTTTATATTTAGAAAAATTCATCAGTCTGATTGGATCATTGTGGCCAGTAAAGAATATTTAGCGGCTCAACCAGTCATCAAAGATATAGAACAACTGAGCTCATTAGATAATATTGCTTTACTAAGTGAGGGTGAAAATACTTATAACATTCTCACCCCGCATATCACTTGGCAAGATAAGAGGGTTGTCTTTGAACCACGCTTTTTAATAAATAATATGGGCAATGTTATTCAAGCTGTCAAACAGCATATTGGTTTTGCTGTTGTGCCGAAAAACATGGTGTTGCCCCATATTAAATCCGGGGAGCTGGTACAGTTATTTGATCAGGTTTCCTTGCCCAGTACCGCAGTTTATTTAGTTTATCCAAGTAGAAGCGGCCAACCTGCTAAAGCGAAAGCATTTGTTGAGGCCATGATGGAGTGGAGCAGTATTTAAAGGCAGAGATTTTATCGGTAGTGTGGCTAAAATAAGGTTAGTGAATAATTAGCGTAAATAAATAAACACAAATAAATAAAGGCGCTTAAGTGGTTAACTTAGCGCCTTTATTCATTTGTGTTTAATTTGAAGTTATTCCGCTGATGGAATGGTGGCGATCAGCTCTTTTGAAACCATTTTAGCAATTTTAGATTGATGCCTACCCAAACGGTCTTTTAACCGTAAAAAGGCATTATGATTTTTTTGTGAGTCGTTACTGGTTTTTTGAATTTGTTTCAATTCAAATTCTGATGGGAAATTTGGAGTAATATTGGGTTCAGCAACACTATAACTATATTGCCACTCTGGTAGTTCAGGTACATTGCTAATTAACTGCTTGTATTGCGCTAAAGAACTATTATAAGTTGATACACGGCGTGCTTGCTCGTTTTTATCAATATTTTTATCGTGTGCAGACGTTGATAAGTAGTTTAGTTCACTGTGTTTTTTCTTAACATTAGTATTAAATCGGCTAACCAAGCGCTGGATATTAGTATCATTTGACACTTGACGAGACATTGTCATTTTTACCCGGATATCAGTAACGTTTTGTGACTCAACTCTATGTTCCCCTACCCAGACAATAGCACCCGTTTTCACATCAATTAATTTAGCATTTAAATAGCCAAAAAAACCAGGTTGAGTAATGGTTGCAACTTGTTTTTCGTACATAGCATCGATTAAGCCAGGATGTTCAGTAAAGAGCGTTTGTACTTCATCTTGCTCGGCTATGTACAACTGGCGATCTGATATTGGGTTAATATCAAAACTGTTAACTTGTAAAATGTAATCTGCTTGGTTTTTACCTTCTTGAGCGGCGCGAATAAGTTCAGAAATATCGACTAATTCATTATCACCCGCTTCACGAGTACTACCTGATGAATCAATGGCATAACGGTTTTCAGCAGCTTCCATTTCACCAATTAAATCTTGATCTGAAATCAAGCCATTTTTATTTTGCTTACGCAAACGACTGACTTCAGCGTCTAAGGCTTTACTATTATTTTTATCAGATTTTTTCTCACGGCGATCACGTAGCTCTGCTTCAAATTTAGATCTATCCATAACGGTAAAAGATTTACGCAACAGAGACTTTTCAATTTCTTGTTCGGCTTTGTTAAAGTATTCAGCGGTACTAAAGGCGACATCGGCTTGATTCAACTTCAATGATTCACTTTCGGCTAAATCTCTATTATTTTGTACCTGATTACTGCGCCAATTACTGTTACGAAGTTTATTTTTTAACTCTCTATTTTTTTCTTTGCGTTGTAATTCAATCGGCACACTGATCACTACTCGCGCATTCTCTTGCACAACAAAATCTTTTTTCGAAATTACGTTATCGTTAAGCTCTTCTTGAGAAGTATCAGTTTTAACAATCGTGAAGTTAGTTGAAAGATCTTCATTTTGGGGTTTGGCAGGCGCATTAACCGCTATCGCTGCTGGGGCTTGTTCAAGTGTTGGGGCTGTTAAGCCACAGCTAACCGCTATCAGTGACAGTGGCAATAATACTAACAGAGATTTTTTCATGTAGGAGCCTATTTAGTAATTTAGTGCTCCTTTGAAATTAGTACTAAATTAGCAGATAGTGAAGCTAGAAACGAAAAAAACATTAACTTTTTTCAGTTAAAAATAGGTTAATTAATCTTGCATATTTATGTTTCTACTACACCACCATATAGGTCAATGGTGAAGCCTCTTTGCTTGGCATAATCTTGCGGTGTTAAGCCTATTTGTTTCTTTAAATAGCGAATCAAGTGCGGTTGATCGCTAAAGCCAAATTGATAAGCAATATCGACCCAATCAATGTCACTTTGTTTACGTTGATAAAGATATTCTAAAATGGCTTCTAATCTGTTCATTGATTGGCATTGTTTAAGTGTTATTCCGGTTACTTTTAAAAAACTGCGTTCTAAAGTACGTTGTGAGCAGAATAAAGCTTCACCTAGTTTGTTGATTGCGGTATCTGCCAATAAAGGCAGTGCCCGTCTGGTGAGTTCGCTGTATTTATCTTCAAGGCAATGAGCAAACCAAGGCGTTAATAATTCATCTAACATAGCGCAGCACTGATCAGCGGATGAACTGGCTTGGGCAAGTAACTGAGATTCATTTATATCGGTAGCGCCAAGAATATTTTTAATGTTTATTGGCTGAATAGTATCTAGCAGTGCAGGGGTAAAATTGAGCTGCTGTAACGAATACAAAGCGCCAACTTTGAACTTAATGCCAATACACGCAAATGTTTTAGTGTGCTCTAATTCAATGGTTTTACAATACGGGTACAGTAAGTGGCTGCCCTTGCCCTGTGATACCTTATTGTTTAGCTCATTTTGCCTTTCATAATGATAACTTTGCTCTGCGGGTAATAATATTAAATGTGCAGCGGGATCAGGATTAAGTTTGGGCCGCTCAATATTATCGTTATTAGCATCTCTTTCAAGATACCAATAACATTCGATATATTTAGCAACCTTTGATGAACAGGGTGGTTTTAACCAACGAATCATCACACTCTCCAATAATACCATCTTGACTAAGTTTCTGCTCACTCAGCGAGAATTAAAAGGCTTAGAGGCAAGGCATTGATTGAAGAGAATGGTTATTCTCTTGTCAAAATCAATAACGCAGCATGTAAGCCTTTTAAACTTGCCCTTCGGGAGATTGTCAGCAATTCGATAACCGCAATGAACTTCTTTCATATAGAATAACTATAATGTAAAAAATTCAATTTGTTCTCAAACCGCTGACAAGCTCTGAATGGGAACAAACTTAATCAAAAAGGTATGAAATATCCTCTGACTAACTGGTTTAAGAGGAGGTGAATTCAAATTGTACAATTCGATTATCTGCAACAAAACCAGCACTAGTAATGGCTTTTTGTGCGGCAATATTACTGCTTTCAGTAGAGCAAATAGCTTGTAAGCCTTGTTGTTCTGCGTGTGTTTTTAAATAATGTAATACTCTTTTTGCCATACCTTGGCCACGTGCGGATTTAGCAACAATCATTCCTAATTCAGCATACTCTGTTTGGTAATGGTCGAACAGTCGACATTCTCCTGCCGCTAACAATTCACCCTTATGCCAATAAGCAAAAAGCTCATTTCGTTTAATTAAATTATGATAATAACCGCTTAGCCATTCTTGTGGTGCGCCAATAGCTGCCATGGCAAACTCTACTAGCTCGGCAAGCTGCTGCTCTGCCACTTGCTGCATTGCAATTGGCTCAATGGCTTCACTGGGAATAACTGATTTTTCTAGCGCTTGTTGGTACATCAATGCATTCACAGTAAAGGTTGTTGAGTTATCTAAACATAAAGACAAATAACTCGGCTCTGCAGTACTGACAAAAGCACCTTTCACTTTGCCAATGACTTTACTGTTTTGTTGGGCAATTAAGGTAAAAAGTTTTTTTGCGTTAGTTTCAGCATTTGGCTGTAGATAAAATTGCAGCATATAGCCTTCTTCATTAATACAGCAAAAGCCTAGCAAGGTGGTATTAATATAGAAGCCAAAATGTGTAGCCATAGGCACAAAAGCAAAATGCCACATACCATCTAACGGCGCGGTCGACTGGGTAAAGTATGTAGCTTTTAGTGCATTCAATTCGTTGAGTGAAACAATTTTTTTAATGGCTAACATGGTCTGTACCTGCTTAATGATTGGAGAGTGATTTAAATCTCATTCTGCTATGCGGTGAATATTAAGCCCTTGCTCACAGCAAAGATTGAACAAAAGCGACAAACCGTATTTTTGTTACTGGCTAAAATATAGACTTGTTGATAAAACAACGTACAATCAAGTAACATTTTTAGAGGGAAATAATATAATGAAAACAATAAGTAAGTATGGGCTGGCTTTGCTTTTTCCACTGATACTATCTACTACTTTTGTCGCTGCTGAACCCGTGCAGCCGACAGAGCAGGTAGCTATGCAAGCACAACTCGGCAGCCTGGTTTGGGCCGACTTATATACGGGTGATGTTAACGCGTCACTCGATTTTTATACCAAGACTTTTGCTTGGACAGTAAAAAAATTTGGTAAAAATAGCGCTAAATATCACATACTTTATGATGGCGAACAGCCCATTGCGGGTGTTTTAGGCCGTTCTGCAGAGCGTAATAAAACCGATAATGCCCTTTGGATTGGTAGTATTGCCACAAATGATGTGCAAGCTAATGTCGATAGAGCAAGTCAAAATAAAGCAACTATTCTTATGCAAGCACATGATTTTGCACTTTATGGCAAACGTGCAGTAATTGCCGATCCACAAGGTGGCGTAATTGCGCTGCTTGATTTAAATGAAAACAATAAAGTTCATCAAAAAATCAGTAATAAGTGGGATTGGGCACAGCTATTTAGTGTCGATATCCAAAAGGCCGCCACCTTCTATCAAAGTAGCTTTAATTACAGTATTGAAAAAGTAGCACCACAGCAAAGTAGTCTTTATTTAATACAACAAGATGAAATACAAGCCAGCATTGTTAAATTGCCAGCGGCTTTTGAGCAGCGTGATCGCTGGGTTAACTTTGTTGAAGTAGAAAATTTAGCCAAGACTTTAGCGACAGCGGTAAAAAACGGCGCTGAAATTATTCATCAACCAGAAGGTGATGCCTTGGCCATTATTGCCGATCCTAACGGCGCCTTTCTAGGCTTAACTGAGCAGGAGAGTGAATAATGAAATTGATTAAAATTACTTTTATCGCACTTAGTGTTTTTCTGGCTGGCATTACGTTATCAGGTTGTGAAAACACCCATGTTAGCGGCTCAATGAGTTATGGCATGGGCATGGGAGGAGGTTATCCTATGTATTATGGTGCCGGTTATCCTCGACATACCAGTGTGGTAGTTGTTAGGCCACCAAGACAACACAGATCTAGATCAAGACCGTCTCGCACCAGAAGATAGCATAAACCTAAATTATACCAAATAGCCTCAACACCGAGGCTATTATTTTTCGATTACTATTGAGTAATCTCTTTGCTACATCTTTAATCATCTTCTCAATTGCTTTAAAACGCTAAGCTGTTAGCGTGAACTAATGAATAGTAAAGAATAGGCAAACCGGCTCTGATATGGATATAAATAAATGAAAATACGCACAAAATCGCTATTAATCTTGGCGATTACTTGTATAAGCTTGCCTAGCCTAGTTATTAAAGTTTCGGCACAAGAGCAACAAATACGCGCTAGAGATTTGGGCATAAGTCCGGGTATTCTACCAACGGGTAAATTGAACGCCATAACCGATGTGACAGGCGTTAGCGTTGGCCATTTCACCTTAATTAAAGGTGACTCTATTCGCACGGGTGCCACTGCTGTTCTTCCTCATAGCGGTAATATTTATCAAAACAAAGTGCCTGCAGCCATGGTTATTGGTAATGGTTTTGGCAAAATGACGGGGTATAGCCAAGTGAGCGAACTTGGTGAAATAGAAACGCCGATTTTACTAACCAATACTCTCAACGTAGGTAATGCCGCCAATGCGATAGTGCAATGGACATTAGCACAGCCAGGCAACGAAAAAGTACGTTCGGTAAATCCCATTGTTGGCGAAACCAACGATAGTAAATTAAATGATATTCGTGGTCAGCATCTTACCAGCAATATGTTCAAACAAGCGCTCGATAATGCTAAAACAGGCATAGTAAAAGAAGGCACAGTTGGCGCCGGAACTGGCACCGTTGCGTTTGGTTGGAAAGGCGGTATTGGCACATCTTCAAGAGTGCTCCCTCAATCTTTAGGTGGTTACACCGTTGGTGTATTGGTGCAAAGTAATTACGGCGGGATTTTACAAATGAATGGCGTAGAAGTCGGTAAAAATCTGGGCCAGTATTATTTAAAGGGCAAGATTAATAACGACTCAGCCGATGGCTCAATTATGATGGTAGTGGCGACCGATGCGCCGCTTTCAGACCGTAATTTAAAACGCTTAGCCACTAGAGCGATGACCGGATTAGCGCGTACAGGTAGCTCAATGAGTAACGGCAGTGGTGATTATGTCATCAGTTTCTCTGTTGCTGAACAAGTCAGGCGTACCAAAAGTAGACGAAATCAAATGAGCAGCTTTGCCGAAGTGCCAAATAATAAAATGACGCCCTTGTTTCAAGCGACCATTGAAGCAACCGAAGAGGCAATTTATAACTCGCTATTAATGGCCACCACAGTAACCAGTAAAAATGTTATTTCGGGAAAAAGCGTTACCATCCATAAGTTGCCAATAGATAAGGTTAAAGCTTTACTCTAAGTTTTTATAACGACAATCAACCCCTAGATTAGAAAATAGATTAGAAAATAGGCTAGAGCATAGAATTAGACGACAGGTAAGAACATAGATGCGAATCAGACATATTGAAGTATTTAATGCCATTTACAGCCTAGGCTCTGTCTCAGCTGCTGCGCGGTATTTACATATCACCCAACCAACGGCAAGCAAGGTATTGAAAAATGCTGAGCACTACCTTGGTTATCAGCTTTTTATTCGTGTTGATGGCAAACTAATTGCCACGCCCGAGGCTGAGATTCTCTATAAAAAAACCGCCGAAATTAATAAGCAGCTTATCGAGCTGAAGCTGTTGTCAGAAAACCTGAAAAATACTGGCACAGGTAAAATTAGAATCGCCGCTATTCCCGCTATTGGTATTGAATTTTTGCCCAGAGCTATGCAGGCATATCAGCTCCAACACCCCAATGTGAAATTCGAAATTCAGCTCTATCAAAGTCAAGACGTGGTTAAGGCGCTATTCTCACATGACAAAGATATCGGTATTTTATTTGAAGGTGAATCATACCCAGGTACAACACAGACTCATTTAACCCAAGGGCAGTGTGTTTGTGTCTGTGCGCCAGATACTTTGACCGATAAAAATACCGTATCTATGGCTGAGATCGCCGAACAAAATATTATCAGTATGGAAAACAGTGGTCCGCTCGAACATATATTTCACCGTGAATTTACCAGAGAATCACTGACAAAAAATAGCGCCAATATCACAGCGCAAACTTATTTAGTCGCTAAAAATCTCGCTGCTTTAGGTACGGGGGTCGCGGTGATGGACGAGTTTTCTGCGCGCACAACTTCCTATGGCGATATTGCCATCAAGCCGGTAGTGCCAGCACTGCACTACCAAGTTATTGCCATGACTTTAGAGCAAACATCGTTATCGGTTGATGCCGAGCGCTTTGTTCTCTTTCTTACTGAGTTTTTATCTGCTGAAGCTATTGCAGGGAAAAATTAAGGTGGCGATTCTTAGTCTTGGGGGGGGGGATCTTAACTGAAGTACTAATGAAGCCAAGGTTACTTTGTGTGCCTTGCCGACGTTAGCTTCAAGTCTATTTTCCATATACTTCCTAATATTTTTTATGATGTTACTGAGGTGACTACATAATAATATGTTATATTTCGGTCCGTAGATTCGATTGTCACTCAAGGGAAAACATGAAAAAAATACTTTTAACAGTTTTGGTTTTGCTATCAACAATGGCTAATGCTGGTTTTGGTAGTAAAGCGACGACTAATGTTGAAAAAATAAAAAAGATTGATATTCAAATAGCAGGGGATGATGCGTATTATTATTTCACCTCGGAAGATGGAAATTGGAGCTCTAGTAATTGCCCAAACGCGACAACTGCCTTTTTAAAAAGCTCTACCGTTGGCGCTGATGCGATACTTTCAGCAGCAATCGCAGCTAAAATGTCAGGAGTAAAAGTACAATTTAGAGGTGTTTGCGGTAATGGGGGGGTTGGTGGTTCAAGTGATATCTACCTATATGTTGACTACTTAACTTTAAGTCCAATATAAGTAATTCAAAAGAACAAAAAACAGTTGTCTTTTGCTCTATCGTTGCTAATTTTAGCCAACGATGTTCTTACTTGTTAACAAGGCGTTACCGGGGTGAAATTTAAGTCAAAAAAAGCGAAGAACGTTCTATCTCTTTCTATGCATCGCTGCTCACGTACGGTAATGCACCTATATTGGTGATGTTTAGAAAATATGCAGCTAAAAATTGATATATCCTGTTACTTGCCAGTGCAAACACTGGAAAATGATTAGTGTGCACATAGAACAGTGCAGCCCGCAGCGGAAATAAAAATTAAGTACATCCATCAATATTATAAATAAGTAACTTATACAATAACAATGAATTACCAGCCTATTAGTTAGTAATATATAGGGGGTATACCGATAAAATTAAGAAGCCAACAGGAACAATAATGAAAAAAAAATTAACTCTGGCTGCCTCTTTAGTGGGCTTTTTATGCTCATTACAAGCACAAGCTGACACAACATGGATCCCTATCGCTGTTGGTGATATCACCACTATTATTCCCTATACCCCAAGTACAATATTCTTGGCTCCTACCAATGCAAATCTTTCAACCGTTAATGGTGTGAGCACGTTAAGTTGGAGCAATGTTGAGCACGCCAGTAAATATGAAGTGCAAGCTCTTAATGCTCAAGGTCAATGGGTGACGATTACTACCACTGAAAACCTATTTTTAGTGCTAACGGGCAGTAATGCTAGTTATAGTTCTTTTCGAGTAATGGCCTGTAATTATAATTCTTGTGCAAGCACCGGTAGCTGGTCTTACATCATGAAACCTGTAACGTTAAAGTACAGTTACGATGCCAGAGGAAGATTAATAAAAGTATCTAACTCGGCTGGAGAAGAAACGAATTATGACTATGATGATGCCGGAAACAGGAAAACCGCAGGGAAAGCCAACTAATGATGAAAATAACAAATATTTTATGCCATAGCGTGCTGCTAAGCACATTACTTGCAACCAGTGTTGTCGCTGAAGATGGCGGATTACCACCAGGGCTATCAGAGCCAGAAAAACAAGTTGAGCTATTAAAGCCTTTAGCAATGAACAATGACATTAATTCAGTTGATCTACTGTCAGGAAAGTACTATCCAAATTTACCCGTTCTAAGTATTCCTGCAGCACCGAATCTGAGTCTCCACACGCTACAACAATTAGAGGCTAAGGTTGTAGGTATTGGTTACGACCAAGGCAATGAATCATATTCAGTGATTTTTGGTGGTAAAACCTCTGACAGTTTTAAGTGCTCAGCTAACAATTGTGAGCCAGTTGATACGAATGGCTCAACATTAACAGGTACAATATCAGCAGAAAGCAAAATTTATACCCAAGGTGGTACGGGTATTAAAGTAATTTATAATAAAAAAGCTTGGAATAATGTAATAGATGGTTCGACTAGGGCAGGTTGGTATGCATCAGTTATAATTTATCCAGACGGTGAAACTTTAAACTTCACTTATGATGTCGTAGTCTCTGCAGCACTTTTTGACTCATATCGACCAACAAAAATAATCTCAACCGTAGGCTATGAGATGCACATTGACTACCAGTCAGATGTGCATGCTACTATGGAATGGAGCCAAATAAACTCTGCCAAAATAATTAAAACAAGTTCGGGTCTTACTCAAGCAGTGCACACCTTTGGCTCAGGGCAGTTAACTGATAAAAACAGCCGAACATGGCAATACACAGGTTTTGACAGCAGTATATCAGGCGAAGATGATGCTAAAAGCTTCACTTTTAAACGACCGGGCGATTCAGTTAATAGTTTATCTGTATCATCAGCGAGCAGAGATTATGCTGGTAATACTCATAATAACTTTGTAACCAATGTTACCCGTGACGGGCAGTCTTTTAATTATGTCTATACCCCCAAGACAGGCACAGGGTATGATTCAAAGAAACAGTTTGTTCAAGTTAACATCACGGGACCAAAAGGTTACAGCCGTAAAGTCGAATTAGACGTCTATCCAGCGCCAAATCATAGACAATTTATTAGTAAGGACACCGATAGCTTAGGTAATACAACGCTCTACTCATTTGGTCAAACGAACCGTCTTGAGGGGATAGTATACCCCGAAGGAAACATGATAAGGATTGTTTATGACAGTGTGGGCAACATCATTTCAAAAAAGAATATAGCTAAGCCTAATTCAGGACTTGCAGATATTGAAGAAACGGCTAATTATGACTTAACATTATGCCCCAACTTAGGTTGTTTTCGTCCGACTTACACTACAGATGCTAAGGATGAACGGACTGACTATACGTTTCATTACCGTCATGGTGGCATGCTCACTAAAACTGAACCTGCTGCAAGAAACGGTATTCGCAGAGTAACCACAAATACATACGACAAAGTAAATGGTTTATACCGCTTAATGAAAGTCTCGGTTTGTGGTGGTTCGACGTGTGGCACCAAAGATGAACAAATTACCAAGTACCGCTATTGGGGTAATACTAAACTTCCTGATATGGTTACTAAAACCAACGGTAAAGGTAGTGAAAGTCAGGTAACAACCTATGACTATTTTGACGATGGCTCTTTAAAGTCAGTAGATGGCTCATTAGCAGGTACAAGCGATAAACTATTTTATCATTATGATGAATCTGGTCGTAGAACTTGGGACATAGGTGCTATTAATCAACAAGGTTATCGTGCTGCCACTCATACAATATACCGTGAACAAGATAACCAAGTACTGACGAGTCAAAGCGGTACTGTAAATTCTGCTGCGGATATTGCCAGCATTAATGTGAATAGCGTTATTAATAATACCTATAACGACCATGGCTTGGTTATTAAAACCACAGCTGGCACAAGTAGCAAAATTGACAGCCTGTCGGAAGTCTCTTACGACAGTGCCAATAGAGTTGAGTGTAAGGTCATCCGTATGAATCCGGAAATCTATAATAGCTTATCTAGCTCAGCTTGTAGCTTAGACAAAGGAGGGGACTATGGCCCAGACCGCATCAGTATTAATAGTTATGATAGCTTATCGCGCTTAACCAAAACGATTTCAGGCCATGCCACTACCGCAGCTGGCATTGATATTGAAATAGGTTATACCCCTAACGGACAAGTGTATTGGCGCAAAGATGGCAATGGCAACAAAACCGAATATCAATACGATGATCTAGACAGGTTAGAGAAAACTACTTTCCCTGATACTAGTTATGAGGAAAACACCTATGATGCTAATAGTAATTTAGAAACGTGGCGTAAGCGTGATGGTATCACCTTAACTCACCATTATGATGCCATTAATGCGAAATATAGTACCTTAGTACCAGGGGAAGACAGCTTACTGTTTGATTATGATGCTATCGGTCGACAAACCTCAGTGAAAAGAGGCTCAGATACTGTAGCTTACACTTATGATGGTTTAAGTCGTTTAAAAACAAGTACCTCAAATGCACGCACCTTAACCTATGATTATGATGCTGCTGGTCGTCGCGAAAAACTGATCCATGATGATGGTTTTAATATTCATTATGTTTATGACGCCACCAGTGCCTTAACTGCGATTAAAGAAAATAATACGACCTCTTTAGTTAACTACGGTTATAACAATTTAGGCCGATTAACCTCGATGTCTCGCAATAACGGTGTAACGTCATCGATAAGCCAAGATACACTTGGCCGTGTCACTGACTTTAACCATAACTTAATTAATAATTCCAACTTTACTTACAATGCTGCTAGCCAAATTGTTAGCCGAGAAGTCAGTAATAATAGTTTTCAAATTAATATTCCTAGCCAAAGCACACAAGTGTATGACGTTAATAATTTAAACCAATATACCAATGTAGGTGGTAAGAGTATTGATCATGACTTAACGGGTAATTTAACTAACTATGATGGTTGGACCTATAATTTTAATGTCCATAATAGGCTAACCTCCGCTGCAAAAAGTGGCACGGCGTTAAGTTTGGCTTACGACCCTACTGGGCGTTTACAAAGCTCTACCCTGAATGGCAGCAAAACCAGCTTCTTGTATGATGGTGATGAATTAGTTGCTGAATATAACAGTAGTGGTACCTTAATTAACCGTTATGTGCACGGTATAGGCACTGATGATCCTTTGGTATGGTATGTTGGCTCAGGCACAACGACCCCGACCTATTTACTCGCCAATGAACGCGGTTCAATTATTGCCGAAACAGGCAATAACGGCACTATTAGTACCACACACAAATATGGACCTTTTGGTGAGCCGATCAATAGTAGTACTTCGCGCTTTAGATATACTGGCCAGATTTTGTTACCGGGCACCGAGTTATACTATTACAAAGCACGGATTTATCATCCAAAGTTAGGGCGGTTTATGCAGACTGATCCTATTGGTTACGGCGATGGCATGAACTGGTATGCTTATGTTGGGAATGATCCGGTTAATGCGATAGACCCTAGTGGTAAAATTGCAACGCTACCTTTAGCTGTTTTTGGCGGAATTGTTGGTGCTATTGGAGGAGCTGTACAATCAGCCCTAACAAACCCTGGAGATTATGGAGCTATGGCAAAATCTGCTGCTATTGGTGGAGGAATAGGTTTTGTTGGCGGTTTGACTGCTGGAACAAGTTTAGCGGGAGCAAGTGGTGCTGCTGTATTAAAAACAACGGTTCAAATGTCAGCTAAAGAAAGTATTAAAACAATGGCTAAATCTGGTGCAACTACAGGAATTGCATCTGGTGGTGGTAATCTAGGTGCACAGTTAGTTTCAAATGATGGAGATCTATCTCAAGTTGATATTCCACAAGTTGCTACTTCTGCAGCAATTGGTACATTAATAGGTGCTGCTGGTGGTGGTATAGTCGCAGCAGGAGGAGAAACTTTAGCAACTCAAGCTGCAGCAATGGTCACAACAGAAGCTCTAAATGCTCCTGTGCAGGCAGCAGTTTCTCAACCTTCGTCTAAATGTCAAGGACAAAATAAATGTTAATAGATAGTAGGGGGAAGTCAAATAAATTACTTGAATTCCTTTCTGATTGGGGAACTGTGTTAATTCTAATATATTTTGTATCCACCGCTTTGCTAGGGACATCATATGAACATATGCATAATCAACAATACATCTATACAGCTATTTACCTTGGTCCAGTTATAGGTATAGGTATAGGTTATTTAGCTTTTTATAGATTTCAGTTTCAAACTAAATTGAGTCAAAAACTGGCAATAATTTCAGGTGCTGTATTTGCTTGGTTTGCTATATGTCTTGGAACGGCTGGATTAGTGGCCACAATTAACTCTAATCTTGGTTCTCAAGAAAAACATTGCATCAACGGTAGTGTGATTGATAAATGGAAAAACTCTGGGTTTATAGGTAATTCTTATAACTTAAAAATCAAGAAAACAAAATCGGGAGATGAAATTTCTTTAGATGCGAGTGCCACAGAATATAATAGTTATAATTTGGGTGCTAGTTATCGGGTTTGTTGGATTAAAGGCTCTCTAGATCTAATATACCGGAATAAGAAAAATTTATTAGGCCACCCATAATAAGTTTGGCATATTTAGATCACTAAACAAACTTATTAGGCCACCCATAATAACTTTGGCATATTTAGATCACTAAACTAAGCTTAATTTACTTTTGTTAAGTTTGGTTAAACTTATTAGGCCACCCATAATAAGTTTGGCATATTTAGATCACTAAACTAAGCTTAATTTACTTTTGTTAAGTTTGGTGATTGATATGCCGAAGCCTCGTTCACAACAAATTAGTTTATTAGATACGCCTTATTATCACATTTGCAGCCGCACAGTACGAAAGGCTTTTTTATGTGGAACAGATAAGGAGACCGGTGTCAGTTTTGAACATAGGCGGACATGGATTGAAAAACGTATTTTTCAGCTGTCAGACGTATTTTCTATCGATGTTTGTGCCTACGCTGTAATGCATAATCACTTACATCTCGTGTTACATGTGAATACAGAGCAAATGAGAAGCTGGTCAACTGAGGAGATACTTAATCGTTGGCATCAGTTGTACAAGGGGACATTATTGACTAAAAAATATTCCAATAAACAACCGCTTGATAAATTTCAACTGGCTATGGTTGAAAGCACGGCAAATATTTACAAAGAACGATTAATGGATATTAGCTGGTTTATGCGCTCATTAAATGAGCCGATAGCTCGACAAGCTAACCGAGAAGATAACTGCACCGGCCACTTTTGGGAAGGACGCTTTAAGTCACAGGCATTACTTGATGAGGGTGCCTTGCTGTCGTGCATGGCTTATGTTGATTTAAACCCCGTACGAGCAGCTATTGCTCCAACCCCCGAGCAGTCTGACTTTACCAGTGTTCAACTGCGTATCAAAGCGGCGATTAAAGGTGAGCAGCCCACTTCGTTACTACCCTTTTCGGGTAATGAACATCAACAAAAAACAACGGGTATTCGTTTTAGTTTACATGACTACTTAACACTGGTTGATGAAACCGGGCGTATTCTGCGTGACGATAAACGAGGTACTATCAAGAGTAAGACAAAAAACATTCTAGCAAGGTTACACATCAGTGATGAAAGCTGGTTAAAACTTACTACCGAGTTTGAATGTATCTTCACAGGCGCCGTAGGTACAGCTGAGCATTTAAGTGAATTTAGTGGGCATGTTGGCTTGCAACGTACACATGGTATAGCCAATGCTCAAGCCTGTTTGAATAGCACCTAACAAAACATCTATTTACCCCGCGATTTAACGTTATTTTAGAATTACGGTTTTAGCTCGGCTAAAATTACAATAAGTGATTTGCCATTATTACTTTGCTTTGTATGTAATAATCATGGGTGGCATTGTTACGTGTTACTGACAAGTATCAGTAATAACCCGCATCACCATTTGCTTAGCCTGTAACCTGTTGATATTTATCTTATTGCATTTGATTCTATTTTGGAAATTATTGAAACTTCTCAGTAGCTTCCAAGTATTTACAAAAAAAAATCACTTTTAGTTCCTAATATATTGAAATTATGACATATTACTGCGAATTAAATCAGGTTTATGGAGCTGACATTACTGAGAAGCCTCCATAATAAGCGTGATATTTATATTCAAGGTCTGGAGACTGTTTCAAAATGAAAATAATTTTATTGAGCCTAGCTATTATTGCTTTAACTGGTTGTGCAACTAATCAATATTTACAACCAATCCCAAGCGTGGATAATGCAAAACTGCGTTTTGTTTCTATTCCAAGTAATAATAACTTTGTAAGTGAGGGTAGCGTAAAAGAATGCATACCTAATGGTAACTCTACTGAGGAGCTAGCTTATATCGTTACGCTTGGCTTTAAAGCAAATTTAGTTCGTAGTCTAAACCGTATAGATATGCCTGCATACAATAATGAAGTCAGTGACTCTCATCAAAATGAAGTATACATTCCAGCAGGCAATAAATTTTTCTTTCAATTTAATGGCGTAGGAATAAGCGGTTTCGCTCCTGGTCAAAGTGATTCAGGTGGGGTCTTATATTCTTGGTGTCGTAAAGCGATATCTTTTGTACCTACGGCGAATTCTAATTATGAAGCTGTATATGATTATGTCGAATTACCTAATGGGAAAGAAACTTGTGGTGTAAAACTCTTTGAAATAGTAGAACAAAGTTCTGAAACGTACTCAAAAGTAGAAGTTGAAGATTATAAAATTATAGAGAATTACTGTAAATAAATATAGTAAACATGGATAGGTTGCGCGCAGCCGCAACTTTATCCTGTTGTTGGGCAAGTCCGATTGCTTGGCATACGCTATGTAATAGCTAATGTCTCCTGTGTGTTTTAAAGTCTCTTTCGTGGTATTCGTAAGCCTTCACAGCACTATCAAACCTCATAAGTAACCTATTTCACATCATGCTCAGGCATAGTTTTTGTCATTAGGTTTAAGCCATAGCTTTTTGGCATACAGATCATATTCTTTTCATAACCATGTTTTAACCTAAATAGCTTAAGATAAATTCACTGTTTTGGTCAGCGACTAAATACCGAATAACATAGGTATGAGCTGCTTAGTTTGTGGAATTTATTATGCAATTTAACCCGCCTTTTTTACTCTATCTTGGTGATGCCAACAAGCCCTTGGCGATAAAAACTTCTCGCGGCATTGCGGATTGGCGGCCTGAACTTTGTTTAGGTGAATGTGCGCATGCAGATAATATCTTAACCCTAGGTTTAGAAAAATTGACGCCTAAAGAGGCTAAAAGCCTTGGCGCAAAAACCTTTGTTGTTGGTTTAGCCAATAGCGGCGGTATTATTGATGCAAGTTGGGTTGATGACATTGTAGATGCCCTAGCGCAAGGTTTAGATATTGCCTGTGGTTTACATCAAAAGTTAAGCGATATCCCTAGCATTGCTCAAGCTGCTAAGTTACATGGTGGTCAGCTAATTGATTTACGTCACCAAATTCCAGAAGTTCCTATTGGCAATGGCCAAAAACGCAGTGGTAAGCGCATTTTAACCGTGGGCACTGACTGCTCTGTCGGTAAGATGTACACCTCTTTGGCAATTGAACGTGAAATGCAAAAACAGGACTTTGATGCCCATTTTAAAGCCACAGGTCAAAGTGGTTTGTTGCTGGCCAGTAATGGTATTTGTATTGATGCAGTGGTGGCTGATTTTATTGCTGGTGCGGTGGAGTTAATTTCACCTGCTGCCGATGAGAATCATTGGGACATTATTGAAGGGCAAGGCTCATTGTTTAACCCTTCCTATGCAGGGGTGAGTGCCGGTTTGTTACATGGTGCGCAAGCTGATTATTTGGTGATGTGTCATGAAGCAGGTCGAGTAGATATTAAGGATGTACCCAATTATAAAATTCCTGATCTGAAGAACTGCATTGAACAAAATTTAATGATGGCGCGATTAACGAATCCCAAGGTTCAGCTTGCTGGCATATCACTTAATTGTCGTGTTGTTGGTGAAGAGCAAGGTCGGACGCAGATGAAACTACTTGAACAAGAGTTTGGCGTACCTTGCTTTGATCCCATGATAACCGGCTGTGCAAATTTGGTTAGCCACCTAAAGGCTATTGAAGATGAGTAAAGTAGCTTTAATAGTAAATGGTAAGGCTAAAATTAGCCTTACTGTTACACGTGAAACATGGCCACTGGCAAAACCATTTGTTATTGCCCGTGGTAGCCGTATTGAAACTGAAGTGGTAAAAGTTACCCTAAATCAGGATTATTTCTCTGGCTCGGGCGAGTCAGTACCCACAGCGCGATTTGGTGAAGATGTCGCGACGGTTATTGCTCAAATTCAGTCAGTAGCAACTAAGTTAGCCGATTGTAGTGAAGATCTAGATAATTGCCGTAAACAACTGCAGCAATGGTTGCCTGCGGGCTCGGCTCGAAACGCTCTTGACAGTGCCTTGTGGGATTTGAACGCAAAAATTAAACAAATCTCGGTTAGTGAACAGCTCAATTTTGTTGAACCAAAAAATATCATTACAGTACAAACCATTAGCATAGACAGCCCAGAAAATATGGGTAAAGCGGCAGCTTTATTACAGGATTTTCCACTATTAAAAATAAAGCTAAACCAAGAACTCATCATAGAGAGACTTAACGCTGTGCATGCAAATGCACCCAAAGCTAAGTTACTGATTGATGCCAATGAAAGCTGGGATATCGAACTGCTCGAATATGTGGATAAATCAGTTAAATATTTACCTATTCTGCTTATTGAGCAACCGTTAAAAGCCGGCGAAGATGGAATATTGAAAGGAAGAAATTTCTCGCTGCCTATTGGCGCGGATGAGTCTTGTCATACTTGTGCGGATATTGCCTATCTTGCAGATAGGTATGATGTGATCAATATTAAACTTGATAAAACTGGTGGCCTGACCGAAGGTGTAAAGCTTGCCAAATTGGCTAAAGCACATAGCTTGCAGGTTATGGTTGGCTGTATGGTTGGCACCTCACTGTCTATGGCACCAGGTTTAGTCTTGGCAACTCAGGCAAGTTATGTTGATCTAGATGCTCCTTTGTTAATTAAGGCAGATAGACCTTTTGGTTTGCAAATAAATAAGGGTAATATCAGTGGTTTACCCACTGAACTTTGGGGGCATTGTTAATGCCCAACAAACTATGGATTATTTAATAGCAGATAATAACTTTATAAAAACAAATACACTCATATAAAAATAACAACTAAAGGAACTCATTTTGTCAAAACTTAACTTACCTCTTGCTGCCTCGATAGCCGCGTTAATGATGTTATCGTCTACTGCCGCTTTAGCACATGCAACAGAAAAACCTTTTGCTATCGCTATCCATGGTGGTGCTGGCACTATTCAAAAAGCAAAATTTACCCCTGAACGTGAAAAAGCTTATCGCGCTAAATTAGCAGAGGCGGTGGAAGCGGGTTATGCAGTACTTGATAAAGGTGGCGAAAGCTTAGATGCAGTAACAGCAGCTATTAATGTCTTAGAAAATTCGCCATTTTTTAATGCCGGAAAGGGCGCCGTTTATACCCATAACGAGACCCATGAAATGGATGCCTCAATTATGGACGGCAAAAACCGTCAAGCAGGTGCTGTTGCAGGTGTTAAACATATTGAAAACCCAATTAACCTAGCTAAGTTAGTGATGGAAGAATCAGTTCATGTGATGTTAAGCGGTGATGGCGCAGAAGAGTTTGCCAGAAAACAAGGTGTAACCTTAGTTGATAACAATATTTTTGATACTGAAGGTCGTTATAAATCACTGTTACGTGCGAAAGCCAAAATGGAAAAAGCAGAAAAAGAGCTAAAAGATTATCAAGCCGCTCATCAAAGCTTAGATACTGAATACAAAGTCGGTACGGTTGGTGCAGTAGCCTTAGATAAAATGGGCAATATTGCTGCTGGAACTAGCACTGGCGGCATGACTAATAAACGTTTTGGCCGTATTGGTGACTCTCCTGTTATTGGCGCTGGTACTTTTGCTGAAAATGAATCCTGCGCGGTATCAGCAACAGGTCATGGTGAATATTTTATTCGTTATAATGTTGCTGCCGATATTTGTGCACGTGTTAAGTACCAAGGTAAGTCAATTGAGCAAGCAGGTAATGAAGTTATTCATGACGTGTTACTGCCTGTAGGAGGCACGGGTGGTGTTATCATTATTGATACTAAAGGAAATATGAGTCTGCCTTTCAATACTAAAGGCATGTATCGAGCGACTAAATCAAATACTACGCCAACCTACGTAGCGATATTTAAAGACGAGTGAGCCAGTATAGTTTTCTTTGTTGGTTAATTTAAAATAAAGTACCTCAGGGTGTTTTATTCATTTCTGCAACTCAGAAAGATCTTGTTACTATATGAAATGAAAAACAGCAGTGGTTAAATTGCTGTTTTTTCTTTTAAGTATTAGGATGTTTTTTCATTAAATTTATACCAATTCCAATAAGTTTCTTCCCACTCAGAACTAATGGACTTGGTATTACTAGAAGGATCTTTCATGCGTACTATTTCAACCTTGGCTGCTTTATCGCTATATGCCATTACGTTACCTCTACTTGCTAAACCAAGTAATGAGCAATTTGTCGAAAAAATAGAAACTGTTTTTGCTAATAAGTTTGCGGCCAATGCTCCTGGCTGTTCGGTAGGTGTTATACAAGACCATCAATTGATTTTTGCCAAAGGTTACGGTTTGGCGAACTTAGAACATAACATTCCACTTTCGGCCGATTCAGTGTTTAGAATGGCATCTGTTTCTAAACAATTTACTGCAACCGCAGTATTGTTATTAGCCGATGAAGGTTTGATTGATCTGCAAGAAGATATTCGTAGCTACTTACCAGAATTAGCTGATTACGGCTCAAAAGTAACAGTGAATGCTATGTTAGGGCACTTTGCTGGCATGGGGGATTACGACATGGTCGGTGATTCCTATGAAGGCAAGGCAAAAGGTCAACAAAACAGTTTGAAGTCTGCTGCTGGCGGTGAATTTCGCTTAGGCAATGAAGACTACCTTTCCATTGATGAGTTTTATCAAATTGTTAAAAAGCTACCTTTAAAACGTAAACCAGACACTAAAATGGAATACAGCAATTTTGCTTATTTCTTGTTATCCATGTTGGTTGAAGAGAAGAGTGGCATGACCTTAAGAGAATACTCTGAAAAGAATATTTTCAAACCTCTAGGTATGCAACATACCTTTTTTAGTGATGACGCCAATGAAATTGTTAAAAACAGAGCTTCAGGATACGCACCATTAAAAGAGGGTGGCTATGAAACCAATATGACTAATCTATTTTGGGTTGGTGATGGCGGTTTACATACCAGCATCACTGAATTACTACTTTGGGACCAACAATTTTACAGCCCTAAACTAGGTAAGAACCCGCAAGAGTTTCTTAAAAAAATGCTGACCCCTAATAGCAAACATGAACTCCGTGGGAATTTGTATGCTAATGGCCAATTTGTAAAGTCCATGGATAAAATTACCAAGTACTCTCATTCGGGCGGTTGGTTAGGTACCTCAACGTATTATGCAAGAATACCTGAAGAAAAGCTGTCAGTCGCAGTGCTGTGTAATGATGTTAGCCAAAACCCTGGTAAATATAGTAAACAAATATTAGATAGCTATTTAAACTAGTCTCTAAGTCTAACAAATATCATTACTCAACCTCGAGTAATGATATAACCCACTGCTGCAAAGCATCGTCATTGTATCTAGGATGCCAAGCGGCAATAACATCAAATTTATCCGGTGATTGTTCAAGGCCGATCTCCACTAAATCTAGTCCTTTAATGGCTCTTGAGGGTAAGAATGCAATTGAATCTGTGGTTTCGAGGTACATAGGCACAATCGAGAAACACGGTGCTGAGACAACAATGTTACGTTTTAAACCAAATTTTTTGAACCAGTCATCAATCGAACCTTTAAAGTTTGGCCTTGAAGGTGAGGCAATTATACTGGGGTAACGGGCAATATTAGCTAACGTGGGGTTAGTATTAGCGATAGATGAATTCGGTGATGCCACACAAATATGTCGCTCTTCAAACAGCTTTAAAATTGGGTAACTATCAGGAATATAATCAGGAAAGGCTATAGCTAAATTTACTTTGCCACTTTCCATTAAATCATGCAGTTTATCAATTTCAAAATCTCTAACTATAAGTTTTAAATGTGGTGATTCTTGTCGTAAAGTTGCAACTAATTGCGGTAACACTACCTGCTGTGCATAATCTGTGGCGGCAATAACAAAAGTACCGTCTATGGTTTTTGGGTCAAAGGTACTGGGAGATAACAACGCCTTAAAATCATTTAAAAGCTTATCAACATTGTGTGATAACTTTTCTGCAAATGGTGTTGGCAGGAAACCATTTGTTTTCCTCAGAAATAATCGGTCATCAAAAACATCACGTAACTTTTTTAAGTGTTCACTTACTGCTTGTTGAGTTAACCCCAGTTGATTAGCGGCTTTTGAGGCGTTTTTTTCACGGATTAGCGCCTGAAAAACCCTTAACTGTTTTATGTCTAATCTATCTAACTTACTCATCAATGTTCACCGGCTTATCTACGATTATCGTTCAATCTACCGCTAAACCTTCGCTATAACAAGAAAACCTTGTATCACTAACAATTAAGCTTTGTTTTTAATTGTTTTGTTAGCTCAGTAAACTCTGTTCATCAAGTCGAAACACTTTCGACAAACAAACCAACAGAAATGGAGCAGACAATGAAAACAGTTATTTTAATCGGTGCATTAGGAAAAATGGGTCAAGCAGCATTAACAGGTTTAGGTAACCATAACGTGATAACCGCGGGTCGCTCAGGCGATGTTGATCATATTGTTGATATTACTAGTGAACAATCAATTCGTGCTTTATATAAAAAAGTGGGTCACTTTGATGCGGTGGTAAATACAGTAGGATTTTGTGAATATGCCAATTTTACTGAAATGAGCGAAGCCCAATGGCTGACTACTATCATGAGCAAAATGATGGGACAGATAAACTTAGTGCGTATAGGTCAAGAGCATATTGCCGATAGCGGTTCGTTTACCTTAATCAGTGGTATTTTGAATAAAAAGCCTATTCCATTCGCCATTGCCGATGCCACCACCAGTGGCGCTATTGATACTTTTGTAAAATGTGTCTCGTTAGAGATGCCAAGAAATATTCGAATCAATGTAGTGAACCCAACGGTATTAGCTGAAGCATGGGAGGTTTATGGCGAAATGATGCCAGGATTTCAGCCTGTGCCAGGAACGTTAGTTGGTAAAGCGTTTGAGCGTTCAGTGGATGGTTTTATCACCGGTGAAGTGATCGTAGTAGATGCTTAATTTGTTAACTCATTAATAATTAATTTTCACGATTATGATATTAAAAAGGCCAGTGTCATAACTGGCCTTTTTCTAAATAGAATAACCTCCATATGGATTAAAGTTTTTTAATCATATGAAGGGTTTCTGACTCAAAACCTAGATTCTGATAGAAGCCTAGTGCTTTATTGTTATTAGCAAAAACTTCCAGGTGTAATAAGCGATAACCTTGCTGTTTAGCCCATTGCTCAGCTGCTGTAATTAACGCTTTACCTACGCCTAAACCTTGTGCTTTTGGTGATACACCAAGCAAGGGCACAGTGCCGCATGCTTCATTTGATATTTCATCTTTATGTGCACGAGTATGAATAAAGCCCAGCGCAATCTCGTTTTGCTCGGCAATGAAGGTAGCTTGCAGTGGTGATGAGTTAGCGAATACCTCAGCAAAATAATCATCATGCATCTTTTGTAGTGTTTTATCGCTATGCCATGATAAAGCGGCCACTTCAGCTAAACGTGGTGACAGTCCAAAAATGAACTGACGATCAGTGTCTTTAGCTGGACGAATAATTAAATCTTTGTTCATGTTATTCCTTTAGTCATTATTACTTTGGGCTAAATATAACCCCTTGTTAATATCTTCACACTCTATCTATGATAATTAGTTCAACTTACCAACTAGCCCAAGCAATGCGCCACCATAAGCCAAGTAAACTGACATAACCTGTGGTGAAGTTAACAAGCTCTCCTTGGTCAATCACCATCACTAAAGGTGTTACTTGCACACCCAAAGATTTCGCTATGGCATTGTCATTATCGTTGATGACTTGAAATTGATACTCTTCTGAATTCATATAGGCCTGTAAAGTCTCATTATCACCCGATTGCATGGCAATACTATAAGTTGGGTAATACTGTGAAATAGTATCAACCGAAGGACTTACCACGGAACAAACAGGGCACCAAGTTCCCCAAAAGTACACTAGAACAGGCTGCTCAAAGCTTAACGCTTTTAAATCAATGGTCTGGTTATTAATTGTCAGCCCTTGTAGTTCGGGCAGTGCTTGTCGATCAATATCTTTAGTTCGCCAAGTATCAACCGCAAAGCTCATGATAAGAAAGATCACGCCAAAAATAGCGATTTGTTTTAACCAAGACTTCATTTATTGAATATTCTTTGTTGAGTTATTTTATTTATATCTCCATCTTAAATAAATGCAAGGATGTAGTCTTTTTAAATTTGTAACTGAACAATTGAGAAAGGCTCGATAAATTAATATCGAGCCTTTTCTTTCATAACGGCGAAGCGGTGAATATTACTTTTAAAATTCTTATTTCCAAGGTTTATTGGGATCCATCTTGAACAAGTATTCCATAAATATACGTGTTACTGGCCCTGCGGTATCAGTACGCGCATGGTCACGTTGTAATTCAGCTGGCACAACATTCCAAGTAATACGTTCAACGCCCGCTTGTTCCATTCTGCGCATACCGTTGTCATGACTCAATTGGGTAATACTGCCAACTGTATCTTCAGGTACATAAACATCGTAACCATTCATTTCAGCTTCAATAGCTGGGTAGGCTAAACAAACATCGGTCCATAAACCGGCCATTATCAGTTTTTTACGACCTGTGGCTGCAACGGCTTTAACAAATTCAGGTTCTTCCCAAGCATTAACATTAGTCCGGTCGATAAAAACAGCGTTAGGCGCAAGTTTTCTTAGTTCTTCAATCATAGGTTGTGAGCCATTTAAGCCAACACCCACATGGGAGAAAATTATTGGTAAGTCATACATTACCGCTGTTTTTATCAAACCAGTCATATTATTGATTAGTTCTTCATGGTCAATATTACGCACGCCCATTAAAATATGTGGTTGGTAATCAATTAATATCAGTGCTGAATTTTCTGGCGATAAAAAAGGGTCTTCATTGGCTGCGCGTTTTGGTGTGCCTTGATAACCATCGGGGTAAGTTGCTACGCCGTTAACGGTTTTAATATCTGTGGCTTGAGTTGTCATCGAGCCTAAGGTTGAGGTTAGAGCAACAGCTAAAGTAAGTACGGGCGCTAATGCTTTCATAGCTTTCATTGGTTTCATAATTATCTCTATTTTTTAGTAGAAGTTAAAATAACTTGTTTGCTTTAGCCAAATGCATCGGCTAACGGGTGAAACAAATGTTATTTCATTTCTATATAAAGATTAATGGGGTGATTGGAAAGGTATTGTCCCTAAATAACATCTAATTTGAGTGAGAGTAGAAGCGAATTAAGATCGAGACAAATGTGGCATAAATAAAGCTTAATAATCATTCGAAACACTTCACCAATATCTTTTTCCTGCACTTAGAAGGTGTTAGCATTTTATTAATCCTAACGCCCGCTGGAGGCACAAAGCTGCCTGTGGAATTCAATGTCGGGACGTAACTATTACCACACAACGGGCATTAGCTATTGCGTCTAATTAGACTATTGGATTAGATTTTGTATCGATAACGCTTTGTTAAGAAGGGAATAATAGTTGGCTATAATCGCGGAGCGATGGCCAACTGTTATTTTTTTCCGTTTAAGCAACTTATAGTAATTAATCCAAATCTAAAAAGTGAACTTGACAAGTAGCAGTATGCCATGGAGATGGAGTAGTGGAATATTGAATCCCTACTTCTTTACCAGCTATCTTTGAAGCTAACAGTAAAGAATAAGCACTTTTTGCTTCAGGAGTTAAATAAAGCCAGGTACAACCTCCCTCAAGAGGTGCATTCACTTGAAAAGCTACCTGTTCTCTTGCTTTAACTTCAGGGTTAAATTCGGTAACAGTTCTAATTTTTTTAATATTAGTATTGATACTAAATGTTTCAGCATTTGCTACTGAAACTAAAAACACCAATAAAACTATAACACTTCTCATATACGTCCTTAATATAACGCCTGTTAACAGGCTAAAAATAGTCGGCTAGAATAAGTAACAAAGGAATAAAAGCCAACTATTTTTTGTATTTATTTAATAGCTTGTTAAGAATATTTCCCCGTAATATCATAAAAAACAATTAGAAAATATATAGCAAATATACTTGTGGCTAATGTCTCTTTTGCGCACTAAGTGATCATCATCAGCTTAACCATGAGTGACCGCTAAGTTGGTAAAGATAACTATTTACTATGATATATTTATGCCTAAATTAGGGCTGCTTTGTGGCATCTACTGCCCTTAGAATTATATTTGGGAAATTAACTGTTTCAACGTTTAATTAAAATTATTAAAGGTAATAATTTCAGTTTTATTTAGAGTCCACAATAGGTGTTCATATAAAGCTGAGCGTGTTTGAATTGAGCTAGTGCGGCCTTACACTAATTAGTTAGCAACTTCTTGAATGACAAAGTCGATAAAACATCTTACTTTTGCAGACATATGCTTTTTACTGGCATAAACCAAATAAACATTGATTGGATTTTTTTTATAATCATCAAACAAGGTGACTAATTCACCTGAGGCTAGTTTGTCACTTAAATTAAATCTAGGCATACGTGTAATGCCTTGACCTGCTAAGGCTAATTCTAATTCCATTTCCGGGCTATTAGTGATCATTCTGCTATTGAGTTGCACACTAACTTGTTCACCAGTTAGTGATTGGTACTGCCAGACATTAGGTGTTTTAGCGTAACTATAGGTAATGGTTTTATGTTGGCTTAACTCACTTGGCTGTTGAGGAGTACCGTGCTCTTTTAGGTATTGTGGTGAAGCTACGGTTACGCCGTGAGATTTCATTAATAAGCGACTAATCAAACTAGAGTCTTCAAGTTCAGCAGCGGTTTTAATGACAACGTCAAAACCATCGGCAACGACATCAACTTGTCTACCGGTCATATTTAAATCTAAATTAACCTTGGGATATAACGCCAAAAACTTTGCGAGAATAGGTTTTAAGTGCGGCATACCAAAACTTATTGGGCAACTGACTCTCAGTACACCTTTTGGTTCTAATTGCCTCTGGTTTACTGATGACTCGGCTTGATGAGCATCATCAATAATTTGTTGGCATTGCTGAAAATACAGCTCCCCTTCAGGCGTTAAACTAATTGAACGAGTTGTTCGGTTAATTAATCTCACGCCTAAACGGTCTTCTAATTTATTCACTTCTTTAGAAATATAAGAAGTTGAATGACCCGTACTGTCAGCGGCCTTGGTAAAACTACCAGCGTTAATAACTTCAACAAATATGACAATACCATCTAATAATTTAGAATTAAGCATGTAATGGATAACCAGTTAGTTGATGAACAAAAGACAAAATAACGCAATTACATGCCATATGGAAACAATGATTGTACTTTCAGTGTATTAATCTTCAATACTATTTAAATTAAACTATTTGTCATCATAGTTAAGCACAATTTTATAGGTTACTTATGAATACTCACACAGCAACAAAAATAGGTTATTGGCCCTTTGTAATCTTGATGGCAATGATATTTTCGTTATCTCCATTGGCCATCGATATGTATTTACCCGGATTGCCGAGTATGGCGAAATATTTCTCAACTTCAATCGATGCTATGGAAGCTTCCGTTGCCATTTATTTAATATTCTTTGCTTTGGGGCAGCTGATTTTAGGATCGTTGGCCGATTCAATAAACAAAGCCAAGTTACTCAGCGTTGGCTTAACTGTGTTTGCCATCGCCAGTATCATGATTGCATTTGCTACGTCTATTGAAGAACTCTATTTTTGGCGGGCGGTGCAAGCCTTTGCCAGTGGTAGTTCTGTTGTGGTTTTTGCCTTGATTCATCATTTTCATGGCAGTAAAAATAGTAACCAAATTATTAGTTACGTCATGGCTTGTGTGGTAATAGCACCTATGATTGCACCAATGATTGGTAGTCAAATACTACTCGCAGCTAATTGGCAGTGGATATTCTTAGTACTTGCTGGCCTGACACTGGTCACCTTAGCCACCCAATTACGCCTTTTGCCGGCTAAAAAAGTAGAGACTGAGCTACAGCCGCTTAATATAACCGCTTTATATAGTGGTTATCGAAAAGTTTTATCAAATAGCACCACAATGGCTTACATCTTAGCTGGCGGCAGTGCTTTTGCCGGCTTGTTTGCTTTTATCTCAGGTTCGCCTTTTGTTTATATGGAGTATTTTGGCGCTACGCCAGAGAAATTTAGCTGGTTAGTGGCATTAAATGCGGTAGCCATGATCAGCATGAATTTGCTTAACGCTCGTTTATTAAATAATGTTGATGCCACTAAAAAACTTATTATTGCTGGATTTTTGTTGGCTGTGGTTGGTGTTTATTTGGGGCTGGTCGCCTTTTTACATTTGTCACTTGTCTATGTGGTTGTGGGCGTTATTTTATATGTGGGCTTATTAGGTTTGACCGCAGCAAATGCGATTTCAGCCGCTTTAGCTAGTGTAGAAGGTAATACAGGTGTGCTTTCTGGCGTTAATGGTGTTTTGCAGTTTGGTTTAGGCGCACTCGCTAGTGCCGTAGTGAGCATCAGCGTAAGTATTGATGCCACGACTATGAATTACACTATGGCAATATGTTCATTGGTAACGCTGTTTTTTGTGTCTATATTGTTTTTTAATAGGCGTATTAAAGCTGTAGCAGTTTTATCCTAAGTCAAAAAATGTAAGTAAAAATTAATTAGTAATAATGAAAAAATAGATTAAGAAATATAACTGAAGAGGGCAAAATTATGGAACAAATCACCAGAGTAAATCACTTAGGCATTCGGGTTTTCAGTTTAGAGACATCAAGATCTTTTTACGAACAACTAGGTTTTAAGTTTCTTGTTGGGCCGGTAGGTCCAGAGCCGGTTGCTATTATGGAACATGCTAGCGGTGTAAATATTAACTTTATCTTAAATGCAGCCGCACCAACTGACAGCAATGTCTTGATGGATGAGCCAGTGAAAAAAGCTGGATATACCCATGTCGCATTAGAAGTAAATGATATGGATGCCGTGGTTGCTAAGCTTAATGAATTAAATATAGAGATTACAGAAGGACCGGTAGTCTTCCCCACAGGTTCATCAACCTTTATTCGCGATCCAGATCGTAATGTTATTGAGTTTCATCAACCTAAAAGCTAAAACTTGGCTGATAAAACTTAATAAATAACACTTAACAGCGAAAAGAGAATTGCGATGATAATAGAAGTAATAGAAAAGCCAGAGCAAGAGCTGATCGATTTCCTTGATAAAAAAATTGCCGACTTTAATTGGGAACATTGGGAAGTAAGTAAACGCTTACCATTGGCGGTACAGGTAAAGAATAAACAAGGAAAGGTTATTGCGGGAGCAGCTGCTCGAACATTTGGTGATTGGTTGTTAATAAATACTTTGTGGGTTTCAGAGGATTTACGCGGCCAAGATGTGGGTAGTAAAATTCTAGCAGAACTTGAAATGGCAGGTAAAAATCGAGGTTGTAAAAAGTGCCTGTTAGATACTTTAAACTTTCAAGCAATGCCATTTTATCAAAAGTATGGTTATGAAACTCAATGGGTTCAGCAGGGGTACCCTAGAACAGGTTGCAAATATTTTATGGTTAAAGAGTTATAAAAAGATTACTAGCTCGGTCTATCTTTACACAACTTTACTGCTGGTTACATTTCCAGATGATGATAATCAGCGTAAGCTAGTATTAAAAACAAGCTTGAGTTGTTCTTTATGATATTGCCAATAAACAAAAAAACACCCCTTATTTTTGTCGCAACTGTTTGTCTATTGTCTGCTTGTGGCGGCTCTGAATCATCTCCAGAGCCGGAGCCAGAAATAGTTCCTGATCCAATTGTCGTCCCTGCTCCAGATCCAATACCTGAACCAGTGCCAGATCCTGTTCCAGATCCAATACCAGTGCCAGAGCCAATACCAGAACCAGTAATACCAGAGAATAACCTGATCAAAAATAGTGAAGGAGATATTTCCTATTTAACGCTAAGTAATAGACACCCTGATTGTGCAGAATATGTGGGTAATTATCTGGCAAATATCGTTGATGTTCAAAAAAATGTCCTGCTTGAAAGTCACTTGTCAGTGACAGCAAACGATACACACTGTACTTTCAGCAGTAATAATATTCCTAACCATGACGTTGGCGGAAATACGACAACAGGCAAAGATTTTGCTTCTCAAGTGCAGGCCAACACTAAGGGGTATGTCTTAACTATTCCTCGACAGCCAACACAGCAAACATCGGTTACTTATGTGCAAAAAGTAGCGGGCATGTTAACCCTTAACGGTATATTGCTTAATGGTGTGGATTTAGATATGGATTCCGCTTTTTGTTATCACCCTGATATTAATGCGCCGTTAAATATAGGCCTTGGTACTAGAACACAATGTGGGCTAAATGCAGATTGGTACGCTGTACCAGCAAATAATGCCGATACTGTTACCTTAGACGAATTTGCTGGGCATGCTTTTGATGGTCGATATCATTACCATGGTGATAATGAAGGTTTATCCTATTTAGAGAATGATGATCTTTTGGCTCCTACTACTGATCAAGTTGACCCAAGTGGCTCTCCTGTAGTCGGCTTTGCACCTGACGGTTATCCAATCTATGGTCACTACTTTTATGACGCAGAATCTGACCAGTTAAGAAAGGCTAGACCAAGTTGGACAACATACTCTGATGAACGTATCACTCCACAAGGCTCAAGTATTGAAGCACCGTCGATAACGACCCATATCCGAGGACTATTTGTTGAAGACTGGTTTTATCAAGAAGGTCTTGGTGATCTTGATGAATGTAATGGCATGACTGACGCCTATGGAAATTATGGTTATTATTATACCGAAACCTATCCTTTTGGTCCGCTTTGTGTAAAAGGGCAGCCTGATGCCTCATTTACGCTAGATTCATCGGCTTTTGTTGGTGGATAAATACTCTGTTTAATCAGCTAATATATGGCTTAGGCTTTTCTATACAGCTTTCGAATATGGGGGAGTATTTATTAACAATAGTTAGGGTAAACCAAGCACTTAATTAAATATATTAAGTGCTATTGTTTACGCGCATAATTATGACTCGGTAAAGGTTACATTGATTTTTTCAATTAGGGCTACATCAGTAATACTAACGCCACCAACGCTTTTTTGTAATTTAGCCGCCGTTTTTGTTGCGCCTTTTTTCTCTGCAAAAGTAATAATATCATCGCCATTGCACATAACTTTTAGGGCAACAGTCTTATTCTGTAAATGGTAAGATTTTATTGCTGACTGCAATTTTAATATGTTATTACTTTGAGCTGCTTTACATACTTCAACTAATGCAGTGTCCATATATGACGAAGTAGTTGCTTGGCTTGTTAAGCTAAAAGCTAATGCTGGAACTGCTGTAGCTAATGCGATAAGAGTTGTTTTAATTGTAGTCATGGTATTCTCCAAATGTTTTAGTTTACGAAATATTATTATTTCGCTCATATTTATAGTTATTTCCTTCTTGGTGATTAGACTATTACAAGTGCTGTGCCAGTCATGAAAATTATTTTATAGTATTGATAATTAATGTTTTTATTTAAATCAGAATCAAACTTAATTTTCAAGCATAGACATGCTGTGCGATTAAGTGGTTTAATTGACTACTGGTGTGGCTAAATTGACCACGGGTGCTTGAAGTACTTAAAATATTTTCATGTTGTGAAATATCAACCCTTCCATTGCATAGATAAGTTTAACTAATATGCGCTAGGCACATATCGTAGATGTGTTTAGATCATTAGATTGGCTTTGAAAAATGCACTACTATATTTGCAGATACTTATCAGGAATCATTAACAGGGAAATTATCATGAAATTTAACGTCAATATCAAACAATCACTTATCGTGTTATCTGTGGTCACAGTGCTTTCAGGATGTACAGCAAGCACCAATGAAATTAAAAGTTCAACAGTAACGCCTAATGACAGTACCATCACAATAACTGAAGCTAACTTTGCTCATTCAGAAACAGCACGTAATTTTAGAAACTGGACCATGCTTGGCGCTAACAAAGATATTGTCCATATGAAGCAATTACCCGCAAGAGGTAAAGCAGCGCCAACAGTACAAATGAATGATGATACCTTGTACTCGATTGTTATTGCTGAAGCGGTTGAAGGAAAAATTAACTTCTCTATTCCAAAAAGTGATATTTACATGGCGGTGCAGGTGGTAAATGAAGGCGGTCATGGCGAGCATTACGTTGTAGCTGCTGGCGATTACAGTGTTGCCATTGAAAGTGATTTTGCGATGTTAATTTACCGCACAGGTACTGAAAAAGGCTTAGAGGCAGCACGTTATGCTCAAACGTTTATTAAAACAGATAGTTTTAAATTCGGTACTTATGAAATACAAAATTATGATTTTGATGAAGTTGAGACATGGGTCTCGCGTTTAACTAAAGAAACTAGTGGCGCTGCGTTTGAGTATACTTTTCCACGTACGTCTAAAGACATTACTGATCGTCATCAGTGGAATTTAGAGAATGCTAATGGTTGGGGGGGATCATCACCAGAAGTGAATATAGCCAATAAATATACTAACTCTGTCATGTTAGATGGTGATAAGTGCTTATTAACGACTTTTGAAAATCCAGAGTCAAAGTACTTCACATCAGTTACAGCTTACAGTCAAGATCGTTACTTAATTGAAGGTGTAAAACATGTTAGCTCTAATACCTGGAAAGAAAATAAAGACGGCTCAGTAACTGTATCTTTTAATTGTGGTCAAACAGCCGTTAATAATATTGATACCAAAGGCAATGATTTTACTTTCACTATGCGTTATTACGGACTGAGCCAGAAAGTGATGGACGGTAAAATAAACCCAGAGAAAACCGTTAAAGAAGGCTAGTACTTAGTCCTAGATTAAGTGTTATAGATAATCTGAAAAGCCTGCTTATATAGTAGAAGCAGGCTTTTTTGTTACAGATAAGTATTTCTCTTACTGATAATCGTTCCGTATTATCTCTGTTAGTACTATTCTCTTCTTTAATAAGTTATTCATGAAAAAAATATCAATATTTCAATCTGTTGTCATAACGGCTGTTATGTTAATAGGCAGCTTGGTTATAAGCTCCGCTGCTCAAGCAAAAACATTTCTTGAAGGTGAAAATGCGCATGCAGCTCTAGGTGAGTATTTTAAGAAATATAATGCCAAGGGCACGATAGTTGTGCTTGATAAACGTAGCAAAGAAAATAAAAGCTATGTCTTTAATCAAAAACGCGCCAAGCAGCGTTACTCTCCAGCTTCTACGTATAAAATTCCCCATAGCCTTTTTGCTCTCGATGCTGGTTTAGTTAAAGATGAGTTTCAAGTTTTTCCTTGGGACGGGATAAAAAGAGGTTATTCACCCCATAATCAAGATCAAAATTTACGTTCTGCCATGCGTAATTCTGCTGTGTGGGTTTATGATATTTTTGCCGAGCAACTTGGCGAGAAAAAAGCAGGAAATTATTTAAAGAAAGTTAGTTATGGCAATGCCGACCCAACAACCGCTCAAGGCAGTTATTGGATTGATGGTAAACTTGCTATTTCAGCCCATGAGCAAATAGAATTCCTTGAGCGACTTTACAAAAACGAACTTCCCTTTAAGGTGGAACACCAGTTATTAGTGAAAGATATCATGGTGGTTGAAGCACAAAAAAAATGGATTCTACGTGCTAAAACGGGCTGGCAAGGGAAACATGGTTGGTGGGTTGGTTGGGTTGAATGGCCAACGGGGCCAGTATTTTTTGCTTTAAACATTGATACCCCTGAGAGAATGAAAGATGTCTATAAAAGACAGGCGATAGTGCGAGACATACTCAGGTCGATAGGGGCTTTACCAACTAATAATTAATCTAAGGAAGGTCGCTTTGAATTCAGCGTTTTTGCTTATAATTTACTTTACCTAAGGAGTCGTTTAGCTTGCCATTATTAGTCTTAATAATATTTTTAGTCGTATTATCTCCGTCTTCAAACGCAGCGCAGCCGTTTGAAATTCCAAGAAGCTCAGTTGTAGATCTGCAAGATTCTACTAGTAAACGTATTTATCCATTATTCATCAAGCTGCCAAAGAGTTATAGCAATAATATAGACAAAAAATATCCGGTAATTTACCTCACCGATGCCTGGTATAGCTTTCAAATTGTTTCCGGTGCCACTCGCTATCCAATGAATAGCGGCAAAATGGCAGAAGCAATTATTGTTGGTATTTCTTATGCCAAAGGATCAAAGGGGGATACGAGTCGAGTACTCGATTATACACCATCAAAAAATTCTCAATGGAAAAAGAACACGGGTGGCGCCCAGCAACATATGACGTTTATAGAAAAAGACGTTTTTAATTATATGGCAGCAAACTATCGGGTGGATACTAAGCAGAGAACCTTTATTGGTAATTCCCTTGGTGGTTTGTTTGGCAGTTATATCTTGTTGACCAAGCCGGATATGTTTAAAAACTATATCCTAGGCAGTCCATCTTATTGGTTTGATAATAAGTCACTATTTGCGTTAGCCGATAAAGCTTCTCTGAACATGGTTGATATCAACGCTAATGTGTTTATTGCCATAGGTGAGCGTGAAAGTAAGGCGCTGGAAAGTTCTTATGAAATGGTTGAAGATGCTCAACAATTTTATCAAAAAATACTTACTTGGCAGCAAGAAAAATTAACGGTAAAAATGTTGGTAATACCTGAGGCTAATCATCAAACGGCTTTTCCTACTACAGCTATACAGGGGCTGCACTGGGTCTTGGCTACAGATAAGAAAACATAGCAATTACTTAGGTAAGTTAGTATTTAGTTACGTTAAGAAATTTGCTGAGCACGGGCAACTGGGGCGAATGAAGAGTTAAAGCAATAAACGGTGAATCTTAGTATTAAGGTTCACCGTAGCACGGCTTACATATTGGAAGATAACTTAATCAAGTCATGCTTCAGATGGACCGTAGTTCTTGTTTTTAAATGTAAGGTTCATAAAATAACTAACCGATAACTATTGAGCTAAGCTCATTATTAGCGGGTAATTTTTCTTCCACTCGTTTTCCTGTCACACAGTGATAGGCCAAGCCAGTCAAAAGCTTTTTGAAAACGCCTTTCATTACAGGTCGCATTATTAAATGTCCCATTAAACTACCTAACGGACCTCCTTTTACGACAAAATCAGCTGACATGTACAGTTCACTAGTATTTGCATCAATTTCTTTCACTCCCATTTCGGCAAACATGCTCTTTAACGGCAGTGAAAATTCAGAAAGCTCCATTTTGAAACCTTGCCCGTCTTGAAAATCTATAATTTCTTCAACTAAGCTTGAGCCATCATTAAAGGTACATAACCGCTTTGCTCCAAGTCCTGAATTGATATCACCAACGATGGGGGATGTTTTAATTGTGGTTGCGAATCTTTCAACACTGCTAAAATCTGCTAGTACTTGCCAAATTTGTGCTGCAGGAATATTTACCTTGATTGTATTTTCTGTGTGATGTGCCATAAGATTTACCTTATTATAAATGGAATATTTCCAGCCACTACAATAGTGAGTAGCCTCTACGGTTTAGTTATTTCTCGATTAATTTGTTCTTAAACCTCGAATAATTATTTCAATTGAAGTGGTGAGGTCTTTTTTAAAATTGGGTGTTAATGCAGCGAACTCTTCAAGTTGATAGATTTTTTGTAGTGCTTCGCTTTGTGAATTTGCTGCCCAAAAATTAGCCATCGCGGCATAACTTAGTGTTAAAAACTGAAAGGCTTGTTCATTATTTATGTCTGGATAAATACGACTGATTTCGATAGAAATTCTATAAAGTAGATTCATCGCTAATCTTTTAAATTCCAACAATTGCTCAAAAGAACTATTTTTTTCAAGAGCGGTAAAAAGAATGGGCGTTAAATCAAGAAACTGTGGATGAGACAAAAGTGACTGCACCCAGGTGCTGGCAAAGTGTTTAACTTGTTCGTTTGGTTCAAGTGCCTGCAGTTGCTTATTACAGTCCTCAAACCATGCTTGGAATAGCTCAGCAAAAACATTTAAAAATATTTCTTCTTTGGAGCTAAAGTAGCGATACATATTGGATTTTGTAAAACCTGCTTCTGTAGCAATACCATTGAAACTGACTTTATCGTAGCCGTTCTTTTTAAATAAAGTGAAAGCCGCCTGATAAATAGCCGCTTTTCGCTCATTCTTCTTTTCGTTTGTTCTTGCGCGTTGCCAATTCATCTTGTTATATAAGTGTCTGGTGGTCTCTTAATTTTATATTAAGGGACTGATGGTCTCTTGTCAAGGTTTAAGTCGATATCACTAATTTTCAATATGCCGGTTATGTATTGTGATTGTCCCTTTTATGGATCAATATTCCCTTTATTGGGAATACATCAACTAAATTTTACAGTGAATACTATATAAAGCAGTATGTTACATTCTGGTGTGTGTTTTGCTGTAATGTGGTCAAGTCATTTTAAGTAAACATTAGCCAGGATAAACATGAAGTTTCACATTTTTTTTATAGCCTATTTACTGGTTATATCTTCTTCATCAAAAGCGGATGAACAGATAAGTGATTTAATAAGTACACAACTTGATCAGCAATTAAAACTAAACAGCGAGAGGTATGGTATTGCCGGACAGTCGGTACGAATTCTTAAAAATAATAAGCTGATTTATCAGGGCAAGCATGGCTTTGCTAATGTTGAATTAGCAGTGCCCATTGCTGATAAACATATATATCCAGGTTATTCAGTGACTAAGTTATTTACCAGTGTTTTGGTGATGTATTTTGTTGAAAATGGAATTTTAGATGTAAAAAAATCCATTCGTTATTATTTACCCTATCTGCCCAAACATTGGCAGAAAATTACCCTTGAACATACGTTAAACCATACCTCAGGCATTCCTCGTTACTTTGATATTGCTATGAAAAAAGGTCGGTTTTTACCGACAAAAAAAGCAGTATTTTTATCATTAGCAGAAGAGCCTGAGCACTTTGTAATGGGCAGTGAAAATCGTTACAACAATACTAATTTTCTTATTTTATCGGAAATTTTAGAAACCAAGACGGCTAAGAGTTATCAAACTCTGGTTCAAGAATTTATCATCAAACGATTAGGCCTAACAAATACCGGCCATGCCAGTGCAAAGGCGATAATTACTAATATGGTCAGTAGCTACCAAGGTAAAGACGGTATTTTACTAAAAAACAACGATATAGATTGGCCTGAATATACCTACGCACATTCAGGGTTGTATAGCACAGCAGAAGATTTAACAACTTTTATGTCAGCTTTAGTAACGGGAAAACTGGTTAATCGGGATACTTTAACAAAAGTGCAGCAGCCAATGGCATTACTTAATGGTCAACAGGGAGATTATGCTTTTGGCTTCGAATATGAAAAGAGAGATGGTTATCAACAGATAGGTCATGACGGCGGCAATAGAGTCAAAATAAGACATTATTTTAAAGATGATGCCAATGAAGATAGTTATACCATCGCTTATTTGACCAATGGTAATGCGAATAGTGTCTGGACAGATATTTTAGCTGATAGCTTAATGGCCATAGTTGATGCTGAACAATTTAATATGGCTCATCTTTCTCAACAATTTATCTCAGCAGTGTTAGCTCAAGACAGTAAAAACCTGCAGCTTGTCTATGCAGGTCTAAGTAAAGCCTTTGATAGTGAACAATCCGCGATTGAATATTTCATTTGGTATAATGCCTATGGCATTAGGTACTCTGCGGGGTTAAATGCATCGTTATCCGCATTTGTGTGGTTAACCTCTAAATTCCCTAACTCTGAAAAAGCATGGAGTAGCCTTGCAGGGATATGGCAAGAGATTGGTAATAAAGAAAAAGCGATTAAATCTTACCAGATTGCTTTAAAGCTAAACCCTAATGCGAACAATGTTATCGAACAGTTAAAGCTATTGAAAAAATAAACCGCTAAATAATTCATAATATTAACTAACGCTGCTAGCAGCGTTAGTTTTTAGCAGCTCTTTATGGTTAATCAACCCGTTTTACCTGCGGGAAGTTCTCTCTATCCGCTGCAGTAGCACTTTCATTACATTCACCATGTATAGTAAAAATAGTTTTATTTAAGCTGCGTTCGAGCTCAAAAAAACCTTTTCGACAATAGCTATTATCTGCAAGCTTTTCAGCCATTCGAGCCTCTAATTCTTTCATCATTTTATCTTGTCGTGATTGTTTTTTATCTGCACGCTGTTTGTTAGGCTTCTTCTCGGTATTTTTTTCTGTATTACTTTTGTTGCCTCGGCCTTTACCTTGTCTGCTTCGCTTCTGTTGTTTATCTAAATTATTATTATCACTTCCCAGTGGTTTTGAATCAGAATTACCAAAAAAAATGATAGAAAAAGTAAATAATTTGCTGTCATCAGTTCGAATATGACTACGAAACACCTCGGTTATTTTTACTTCATTACTGCTACAGCCTGTTGTAGCAAATAAACTTATAAGTAAGATAAAAAAAATAGTTTTCAACAACATCATATAATTTGGCAGCAGAATAGAAAAACAAGTGGTTATGATAGCCATTTATAAGTAAAGAAACGTAAGGAAACAGTAAAGTTATAGTTTTATTGCACTACAAGAGCAGCTCTATTTATCTATGGCAGCATATACGTGTATTCAGTGGCTATATGCACAGCGCGCATGAGTTTAATGATTTTAGTTTTATTATGCGTTATTACGGGGTTAGTCAGTAAGTGGGTGATGGTAAAATATCGCCAAAACTAACGGTTAAACAACGCATTAAAGTTTCTGTACTATTTCATTTCTTAAACGTTCAACTATTTCTGCATCAGGTCCTGCCACGGAGGTATAAACAAAAGTACGATCTTCAAGCTTTGCACAAGTAATTGATACTTGGTTATTATTAAACTTGCCGTAAGTGTATTTAGCTTTGTCGTATTTCATGTTTCTTCTAATCGACTTAAAACTTAATGATTCTAATATGTTTTTACCTTTTAAAGAGCATAGTTCAGCATCGATATCTAATACTTTAAAATCAGTCCACAGCTGGGGTGTATAAGTTTTAGTGAGTTCTACTACTTTTTGCTCTGATTCTGGCTCATCTTTTGGCTCAGAGAGAAGATTAATTAAGGAATAGCTAGAGCTTGAGGCGAAGTAAATCGCGATTATAAAAATGAATAGGGCAATTTTTTTAGACATACCAATCCGTATGGATGAAGATTATTAAAGGCGGCTAATATCCCATATATTTATGACTTTAGGAACAACTTATAGAATATATGTGTTGATTGAATTGAACACAAAAACGCTAAAGCTGCCGGGCTTTAGCGGTTAAGTATTTTATTGTGTTAGCACCTTAGCTTAGGCGTAGGCTTTACTAAAACTATCTACTCCTGCTTGTGCACAACCGAGATCTTGCTCTGGCGAACCTGAACTAACGCCAACGCCACCCACCACTGTGCCATTGAAAGTTATCGGCAATCCGCCACCAACAATACACATACGGCCACCTAAAGCGGTATGAATACCAAATAAATTATTTTTATGGCCTGGAATACAGGCCTTGTTAAATTCATGGGTACCCTTACGTGCCGAGGCCGCAGTAAATGCTTTATCTTGTGAGATAGTAATACTGTGTACTTTACCGCCATCCATGCGTTCAAAGGCAATTAAGTTACCTGATTCATCGGTAACGGCAATGCACATAGGTATGCCTAGTTCTTTAGCTTTTTGTACTGCTCCGTCGATTACTGTTTTTGCTTCCGTTTGGTTTAGTCTATTTATTGTCAACATAGTTTCTACTCTTCTAATTTTAAAACTGGTTCAGCTTGGTCGAGGCAAGTATATTGACGGTGAGTAACCACCTCAGCTGATGTAATCCCTTTAAGATTACAAAATATTTTTAACTGGCTTTTTTAATGGCATGTTCACTTTTAACAAAACCTAGTTCAATGGAAATAGACTTACCTGCTTTAACTAAGTCTTTAATCCATTCATCTCTGCGTCGTTCAATAGGCGCAGATACAGATAAACCGGCAACAACTTCACCGTATCTGTCATATAAAAGTACACCAATACAACCTACACCTATTTCTGCTTCTTCATTGTCATAAGCGAAACCTTGCTCAACACAGCGCACACACTCGCGCTCTAAACTATCTATATCTGAAAATGTTTTTCGGGTGTAAGTAGGTAAATTTGTTCGTTGTGCATAACCTACAATACCTTCAAGCCCTTCCATTCCTAACATCATCTTACCCACGCCAGTTACATGCAGTGGTGCACGGCTACCAATAATTTGTTGAACATGCATCATCCTATTGGGAATCGCTTTTTCTACGTAAATAACAACATCACCTTCGCGAGCGGTAAGGTTGATGGTTTCACCAAATTTATCACGCAGCTTTTCCATATATGGAATCGCTACCTTACGGAAATCAACGTTCTGATATTGATAATTACTCAGCCTAATGAGTCGGCCACTTAGCTGATATTTACCGGTATTGTCGCGGTCAACAAAATGATTATCGATAAGCGAATGTAATATACGAAAAGCTGTAGACGGCGCCAAGTTGGTATCTGCACTCAGCGCTTTTAGTGTTACCGGCATGGTATAGCGTGATATAGCATCGAGTAATGTCGCTGCTCTGTCGATTACTTGAATGCGAGATTCTGGTTTAACTCTAGTCATAATGTTACCGCTCATTTTACAGGCTTAGTTTAATAATCTATTTAATATCAATAAAACAAATTAAGTGATCTTTTTAAATGGTCTAAATATTCCATAACATTGTTGCTTTCAATCTCAATAGCCAGCTATTGCACAATTTAGCGCCTTGTTTTTGAAAATTTACTCTCATTAAAATTTGCACGATTGATTAATTTGATTGATATAACATCTCCTTTCTTGACTCTTGTGTCAACTTTTGATTTAAATATAAGTCTAAAAGCGACAAAAACCATCATTAATTATAGTTTGCCAGTTTCACATTGTGAAATTCATAACTTCTATTACCAGTGCAAGGTCTTTAATTTCATATTTATCAGCACTTTGTTGTATTCCGTATTATGACAAAAACCTCATATTTCACATGGTGGAATGTCTGTTATTTGCCAGTGTAGGTTGTTTTTCATAAGGTGAAATTCAAACGCAATAAACAAAATATTCTACAAATTAATACTCACATAAAGACTGATTATTGAGAAATAGCATTTTGTTGGCGCACTTAAGTTAAGTGAACAGTTTGAATACGTAGTTACTAAACGGCTGACATATCAATGGCTGAAAAACACAACAAGCTGACCATAAATACGAGCAAAGCCATGACTAATATCACGGCAATATCAAGGTCTATACCAAAAGAAAGATAAAGAGGAACATATGAGCAGTTCAACCAAACCGACTATGATCATTCCAAGCTACGAAGATGTACTCGTTGCCCATGAACGCATTCAACCTTACATCCATAAAACTCCAGTACTTACGTCAACTCGTTTGAATGAGATGACAGGCGCTGAGTTATTTTTCAAATGTGAAAATTTACAAAAAGCGGCCGCATTTAAAGTACGTGGTGCCTGTAATGCTGTCTTTGGTTTAACAGATGAGGAAGCAAAAATTGGTGTTGCCACGCATTCTTCAGGAAACCATGCTTTATCACTTTCATATGCAGCTGGACGACGTGGTATCCCCGTTACCGTGGTAATGCCACGTACTGCACCACAAGCGAAGAAAGATGCGGTAATCGGCTACGGTGGAAAAATAGTTGAATGTGAACCGTCAACATCTTCTCGCGAAGCGGTTTTTGCTGATGTTGTCGCTGCATCAGGTGCTGATTTTGTTCATCCATACAACGATCCCCGTGTTATTGCCGGTCAAGCAACTTGTTCAAAAGAACTACTTGAACAAGTTGACAATCTTGATGCTGTAATCGCCCCTATTGGCGGTGGCGGTATGATTTCAGGTACTTGTTTAACCATTTCAAATGTTGCGCCAAACGTTAAGGTTTACGCAGCTGAACCTTTAAATGCCGATGATGCTGCACGCTCTTTTAAAGCTGGGTACATTATTGCTGATGATGCGCCAGATACTGTTGCTGACGGCCTTAAAGTGCCTTTAAAAGATCTAACTTGGCACTTTGTTAGTAATCATGTAGCAGACATTTTTACCTGTACTGAAGACGAAATTGTAGCGGCGATGAAGCTGGTTTGGAAAACAATGAAAATTGTTATCGAGCCAAGCTCAGCCGTGACTGTCGCCTGTATTTTGAATAACCCTGAAGTGTTCAAGGGTAAACGTGTTGGGGTAATCATAACGGGTGGCAATGTTGATTTAGACAAACTGCCGTGGATGGCCAAATAGGTTCAAGCAGACTCGTTATAAATTAAGTACATTCAATTTAAGAAAGCAGAATTTAAACATACTCAAATTAAGAAAATAAAATTTAAAACTTTGGAGAAAATTATGTCAAATATAAGCGATTTAGAAGTAGGTTATGATGTTCCAGCACTTCCAGGCATGGACGAAGCTGACATTCAAACACCTTGTTTAGTAGTAGATTTAGACGCATTAGAGCGTAACATCGTTAAGATGGGAAAAATGGCTAACGAAATGGGTGTACGCCACCGTGTTCACGGTAAAATGCACAAGTCAGTAGACATTGCTTTATTACAAGAAAAACTTGGCGATAGCTGTGGGGTTTGTTGTCAAAAAGTATCAGAAGCTGAAGTTTTTGCACGTGGTGGTATTAAAGACGTTTTAGTGTCTAACCAAGTACGTGATGCTAAGAAAATCGAACGTTTAGCTAAGATGCCTAAACTTGGCGCACGGGTAATTGTTTGTGTAGATGATCTTGAAAACGTTGCTGATCTTTCTGCTGCTGCAGTTAAAGAAGGTACTCAACTTGAGTGTTTAGTAGAGATCGATTGTGGTGCAGGCCGTTGTGGAGTTCAATCTGGTCAGCCGGTAGTGGATATTGCTAAAGCTATCGACGCTGCACAAAATTTGAAATACGCAGGTATTCAAGCTTACCAAGGTGCGATGCAGCACATGGAGCATTACAGCGATCGCCAAGAAAAAACTAACATCGCTATTGATATGGTAGCTACCACAATTGAAATGCTTAAAGCTGAAGGCCTTGAGAGTGATATCGTTGGTGGTGGTGGTACTGGCTCTTACTATTTCGAAGGTAATTCAGGTGTGTTCAATGAATTACAGTGTGGTTCTTACGCATTTATGGATGCTGATTACCAAACTATTCGTGATGAGTCAGGTGAGAAAATTACTGATTTCGAAAACTCATTATTCATCTTAACGTCTGTTATGAGCCATACCAAAGCAGACAAAGCCATTTGTGATGCAGGCCTTAAAGCACAATCTGTAGACAGTGGTTTACCGTATATCTTTGGTCGTGACGATGTTGAATACATCAAGTGTTCTGATGAACATGGTGTTATTTCAGATGCTACTGGCGTATTAAAAATTAATGAAAAACTAAAGTTAGTACCCGGTCACTGTGATCCTACTTGTAACGTGCACGATTATTACGTAGGTGTACGTAACGGTAAAGTTGAAACCTTATGGCCAGTATCAGCACGTGGTAAAGCATTTTAATAGTAGCTATTAACTAGCTGCTTATTAAATAGCACCCTTCACCCTCGACATTCGTCGAGGGCTTATACCAAGAGATAAACTCTCGCTAAATTTTCAATAAATCAATCTGCTTGGTCTTAATCTTTTTAGAGGATATAAATTATGAGTAATTTACAAAACACTTCACCAGAAAACTCTTTACCCGTTAACAAAGGTGTATCAGTTGTTTCTGAAGAAATCTGCCAAGAAATTATTGGTCGCTCAGAAGCCTTTACTGCGGTAGAAAACGTATTTGCTGCTATGGCTAAAAATACCGCTTATAACTTCCCTGTGATTCGTGAAGATATTGGCCATGCAGGTGCGCTTTACGGTTTTAAATCTGGTTTTGATCGAGACGGTATGGTGTTGGGCTTAAAGTCTGGCGGTTACTGGCCAGATAATATGGCTCAAGGTTTAACCAACCATCAATCAACGGTTATTTTATTTGATCCCGATACAGGTAAGTTAAAATCACTTGTTGGCGGTAACTACTTAACAGCAGTACGTACTGCTGCTTCTTCTTCGGTTTCAATCGCCCATTTAGCACGTAAAGACGCTAAAGTATTGGGTATGGTTGGTGCTGGGCATCAATCAACTTTCCAATTACGTGCTGCGGTTGAGCAACGCGATTTTGAAAAAGTTGTTGCCTGGAATTTCCATCCTGACATGCTGCCTAACCTTGAAGCGGTTGCTAAAGAATTAGGTTTGCCATTTGAGTCGGTAACTCGTGAAGAATTAGGTGCACAAGCTGATGTAATCATTACTATTACTTCTGCTTTTGAATCGTTAATGGAAAAAGATTGGATCAAGCCGGGTACTCACATCGCTTGTATGGGGACTGATACTAAAGGCAAACAAGAAGTTGATGCGGATTTATTAGCTGCTGCTACTGTATTCACTGATGAAATTGCTCAGTCTATTACGATTGGTGAAGCACAGCATGCTGTTGCTTCTGGTTTGATAAAAGAATCTGACATTACACCAATTGGTGATGTCATCAATGGTACAAAACCGGGTCGTACTTCTGATGATCAAATTACATTGTTTGATGGTACTGGTGTTGGTTTGCAAGATTTAGCTGTTGCTTCAGTAGCGGCTCAATTAGCCGAAGAAAAAGGTTTAGCGACTTACTTCCAACTATAAAGCTGGAACTTTAACTTTTTGCTTTAACTGCTTACTTTAAACTAATGTTTTCCCAACCAATTAGTTAACAGTAAGGGGCTTGGTAGGCATCGCGTACTAAGTAAAGGCACAATGGCTGTTTATTCATTTAAACAGCCATTTTTTTTGCTTGATAATGCTTGAATAGCCCAAAAAATCACTGATATTGTTTAACAATAAATATCATACATAAATAGTTACTTTGTTCACCTTGCTGCTTTGTTTAACAAAGGTATAGTGAGGAATTGAGTGCCGATATTTGGCATCACCGATAATATACCGAATTAACTGGAGTAAACCCAAATTATGATTATCAGAGAAGCGACTTTAGACGACCTGATCAATATTGCCGGCTTACACGCACAAAGCTGGCGTGATAATTATCATCCGGTACTTTCAGCTGATTATCTTAATGACAAGGTTTTCTCAGAAAGGGAGGCGGTGTGGACACAGAGGTTAACAAGTCCTGAGAGTAACCAATTAGTATTAGTGGCGGAGTTAGGCACTACTTTTTGTGGGTTTATTTGTGTCTTAGGCGCTAATCACCCTAAATATGGCACCATAATAGATAATCTTCATGTAAAAGTCGGCGGCAAAGGTCAAGGTACAGGATCTCGTTTATTAGCGGCTGCAGCATCTTGGTCAATGGCTAACTATAGTGATCATGATTTATACCTCGAGGTTTTAGAGTGCAATAACAATGCAATAGGTTTTTATGAAGCGAAAGGCGCTAAGAATCTCGCCACAGCTTATTGGCACACCCCATGTGATAACAAGGTGAAAGAATTTATTTATAGTTGGGGAAGGCCTGATAACCTAGCTCAAAATCTCACTAAGAGCGTTTTATGAAAGAAGATCTAGCAGAGCTAAAAAGTGAGCTGAAAAGCAAATTATTATATTGGCATAACCTTAAAAGCAAAAAAATAAAAGCTGCGGCCATTGTGCTCTTTATTGGTGTTATCGCACTAAAAATATTCACCACTGTATTAACTTTTGATTGGCTTAGTGAATTATTTAGCTAAGTTTTTTAGCCTTAAGGGAAGTCATGAATATCAGAATTGCTACGAAGCAAGACATTAACAGCCTCTGTCAGCTTATTGAGTCATTATCACATTTCTACCTAGCAGATAAAGACGCGAATCTCCCTCATTGGTTTTCTGAAACGCTCACTAAAGAGGCATTTTTACAAAGGATTGAAAGTACCGAATACAATAATTTTGTCTATGAAATTCAAGGGAGTATTGCTGGTTATTTAGCTTTTAAAGGAGATAGTTACCTATATCATTTATTTGTCTCAGAAGATCATCAGGGTAAAGGTGTTGCCCGTTATTTATGGGACTATGCCACCACAAAATGTGTTGCTAAATGTTATACCCTTAGGTCCTCTTTAAATGCAGTACCAATATATAAAAAATTCGGCTTTAAAGTTGTGGGCGATGCAAAAGAAAGAGATGGAATGGGTTTTCAGGAAATGACATTACGAAGGTAACAAGGGATTTAGCTGTGTCATTAAGCTAAGCTCTACTTATTAATTTTATTTTTTAAGGAGATATGCATGAAAACGATGAATTGTAATCAGTTAGGTGGTGCTTGTGATAGAGAATTCCACGGTAATACTTTTGAAGAAATGGCCGAGCAGAGTAAACAGCATGCAATGGATATGATGCAGAAAAAAGATTCTGCCCATTTAAAAGCTATGGCTGATATGAGCGAATTGATGAAGGATCCCGAAGCAATGAATCAATGGTTTGCTGCAAAAAGGAAGGAGTTTGAAGCCCTTGCTGAAGATTAAAATACTATCGAAAGGTGATGTTGGAATACATGGAGGTCACAGTGTTAGCTGAACAATTTACCCTTTCGTTAACAAGCCCCTCAGTTGAAGACTTTTTACAATTACGCCTGAAAGTTGGTTGGGGTGAGCTTGATGTTAACCTCGCAAAAAAGAGCTTAACTAATAGTTTGTTTCTAGTAACTATTTTTCATAATGAACAACTTGTAGGTATGGGGCGTGTGGTTGGTGATGGCGCGATGTTCTTTTATATTCAAGATGTGATTGTTGATCCCCGTTATCATAAACAAGGCCTTGGTACTGTGCTAATGGATAGCATAGAAGGCTATTTATGTTCTAGCGCTCAAAAAGGGTCCACCATAGGGTTGTTAGCCGCCCAAGGTAAAGAGCACTTTTATGCTCGTTATGGTTATATTCAAAGACCAAGTAATACTCTGGGACATGGTATGTGTAAGTTTATATAGTGCTGTGCTAAGTCACTGGTAATCAATTAATTATCATTTTGAGATCATTTGTTATGGTACCCTTTACCTAGATAACCTGAACTCTGGATAAGCAGAATTTGCTCAATATTCCCCTTTATCCAATTATCATCGTTAAAACGTCGATAAATAACCCGTTATTCATAAACGTTTTGCCTTGATAATAGAATAAATTGAAACATTGATAGAGTATATCGCTATTTAATCCGGTAAATTCTATTTTTAATAACCGTAAGTTATTGTTTTTACTTAAACATCAAGTACTCATTATCCAGAGTTCAGGTTAGATAATAGTTATTCAAGGATGCTCTAGTGATTGAAAGAAAAGCAGGTATTTATGATGGTCGAAATAAGTCATCGGCTTATAAAGATTTAGTGTGGACGGTAGCAACAGCATCAGATACTTCGGTTGCTATTGAGCAACAAACATTACTTACTTTGACTGCAATAGAGGCTAACTTAGCTGAGTTAGGCTCAGATAAAAGTCGCATTGTTTCTGCGCAAGTCTATATCGCTAAAATGAGTGATAAACCTTTAATGGATGCGGTGTGGAAAAACTGGTTAGGTGATAATGCTCAGCATTGGCCACAACGTGCCTGCTTAGGTGTAAACCTTGAGGGTGACGTCTTGATAGAAGTGACTGTCACAGCTGTGCGTGATGTTTAACAGCGTTTAAGTTAGCTTATCCTATCAGACTACAACTATAACGATACCTCTGCACATGACTATTCACATGAGAACGCTCATCAATGCCATTAAAGTGGTCAATACACAAGATCGCCCACTGCCTTTCGCTGTATATTCTTCAATAAAAGAACAACACTTATTAAATGTTCCTGTGGTAAAACCATTGTTTATTGCGGTACTTGATGGAGATAAAAAATTGGGTAAAGACGGAGAGATAGTCTGTCGTGCTGGTGATTTTATTTTTTTATCGGATAGTCCAGCAATAAATATGCGTAATATCCCCAAAGAAAAAGAATACTATGCGCTATTGATTGAATTTGAGTATGAGGACTTTTTAGGCATAGGGCCGAATGTAGCTAGTAAGCAGTATTTTACCAAGGGTGAAATACCTGTAGCGCTAGAAAAGTGTTTACAGCAATTTGTCGAGTGGTCGCTGTTTGCACCAAAAGAATTGTGGTCTATTCGCAGAAAAGAAATCCTGCATTTACTCTATCACTTGGGTCATACCGATATTTTAGCGATGGCAACGCCGCATAAGTTGGGGCAAAAAATACATGCCTTGTTCAGTGAAAAACCGTCAGCAGAACTTTCTCTCACTACTGTTTGTCAGCAAGTTGCTATGAGCGAGTCGACCCTTAGACGAAAGTTAGCTGCGGAGGGCACCACAGTTCAAGAAATTAAAGATCAAGTCAAGTTAGGCCTTGGATTGCACTTATTACAAACTACGAATCATGCCATTGTGTATATAGCGGAGCAATGTGGTTATCAGTCACAATCTCGATTTACTAGTCGCTTTAAAGAAAGGTTTGGTCTGACACCTTCAGCTTTACGCAAAACTAAAAAGAATGTGACGGAATAGGGCGAAAAGTTGACGCTATGCAGTCTATAAAATATCTAGGCTCAGGCTAAAATACTTATAGTTAATTAGATAACCAACTAGCCATCCAATAAATAAGGAACATGATTATGTTTAAGTCGTTAACAATAGTTACTTTACTTACCTTAAGTTTTTCATCAGCTGTAATCGCTGATACTTTTAAACTATCTAGTCAAGATATCGCTGAGGGCAAGTTTATGTCTAAAGCACAGGAATTTACCGGTTTTGGCTGTACTGGTGGTGATCTGTCACCACAGCTTAAATGGTCGGACGCACCTAAAGGTACTAAAAGCTTCGCTATTACTGCTTATGATCCAGATGCACCGACAGGTAGTGGCTGGTGGCATTGGCAAATTGTTAATATTCCGCTTAACGTTAATGAAGTTACCGCAGGCGCAGGTAGCACTACAAAAGATTTAGCACCAAAGGGTAGTATGCAAATACAAAATGATTACGGTAGCCGAGGTTTTGGTGGCGCTTGCCCACCAGCAGGCCATGGCGTGCACCATTACCGTTTTACCATTCATGCACTATCTGTTGAGAAGCTTGAATTACCGCTAAATGCCTCTGGCGCGTTAACGGGCTACATGATTAATGCCAACACCATAGCAACAAGCACGATAGAGTCTTTATATAAAAGGGATTAAGTTGAAGCTTAAACTTACTCAAAGTATAAATCATAGATAAAAACTAATAAGTAAAGATTGATGAGTGAGAAAGGGTTTCACGCATCAACCTTTATTATTGACCTTTATTATCCAGACACTAATTCACGTACGCTGGTACAGCAGCTTTTACTTTTCGACTATTTCTCCAACGTCGCCAAGAAAGCATAGCGCCGGTATAGACCAAAAAGCAGGCTAATAATGAAGCTATGCCAGCAATGGTTTGCCCAAAGATTCCAAAAGCCTCACCCGTATGAGTAAACCGTATATAGCTACGTAATTGACTATAAGTAGATAACTGCTCAAATTTTTGTTCCTGTACCATTTCACCCGTAAAAGTATTTAATAATACCTTAATACGCTTTTGTGGTTCACCACCATTGCCCTTATCAATTTTATAAATTTTATTGTCGGTTGCTGTACTTTTTAACTTAGAGTTTACTGAGCTACCTAAAGAGAATTGAATGCTTTGCCATTGTGGGTAAAGTACTTTTACCGCGGCTAATTGCTCAGCGATAGCAAGTTGTTGATTGGCTTGCTGAGTGGTCATTTCTTTTGGCTTAGTGAGTGACACCGACTCAGTAGAGACTAATCCTTTAAGTGTATTGCCTGGCCATTTAAACGAAAAGAAAAATGCTGTGACAACCAAAACAAAAAGCACCGGAGCCATATAAATACCAAATACGTTATGCCATTGAGAGTTTCTCGCGCTCTTATTAGGGTAATTGCCTGACAAGATAAGTCTTTGTTTAAATGCTCTGGCTTTGAAACGTTTAGGTAGCCATAAATACAAGCCTGACAGGATTAAAATAAGAAAAATGACATTGGCAATACCATTAACCCATCGGCCGGTTTCACTGAACTTACCATCTAAGGTTAACCAACGATGAAATGCACGTAATTTACTAAAAAAAATTTTAGTGCCTTGGCCTGGTACCGCCATTTCTGCGCCAGTATAAGGGTTAAGATACGCAACTTTTTTTCGACCATCTTTAACAATAATCGGCGCATTGGGCTGATTTTCTAGCACAACTTCTGCAGTCTTTTTTGTTGGAAAGCTGCTGGCGATCGTTAAAATTTCTGACAAGGGCAAAGTTGTTGTCGAAGCTGCTGGCGTTTCTGGATAGTCACTACGCTCGGCGAATTTAATCATTTGGCGTTCATAAGTTAATGCGACACCTGTGATCGACATTAAAAATATAAAAATGGCGGCGCTGCAACCAATGATCAAATGCAGCCAAAAAAAAGTTTTTCTTATATTCATGTATTTACCTTGAGCCAGTACTAGTTAACAGATATTCGGGGAGATTGTAGTACATTTGTATGGAATAAAATATAACTGGATACGAATCATTCGTTATTGTATGTGTTTTTTGTGTTATTCATGATCTGGCTATAAAAAGTTGTATAAAAAAGGCCGCTAAAAATAGCGGCCTTCGTTCTTAGTAGTTATTTTTAGTACACTTTATGAGTTAAATTTCATTCATATAGTTATCAGGCAATGGTAGAGAAGCTACACCAGAATCTACTGCGGCTTTCGCAACGGCTAAGGCAACATTTTTACATAAACGAGGGTCCATTGGCCGAGGAATAATATAACCTTTACCAAAAGATAATGCCTCTTCGCCACTGGCTTTCAATACACTCTTCGGTACGTCTAATTTGGCCAATTCTCTGATGGCATGTACTGCGGCTACTTTCATTTCGTTGTTAATTTTTCGGGCACGAACATCTAATGCACCACGGAAAATAAACGGGAAACATAATACATTGTTTACTTGATTGGGGTAATCAGAACGGCCTGTTGCCATAATTAAATCACTTCTAACACTGTGTGCTAGCTCGGGCTTAATTTCTGGATCTGGGTTCGAACACGCAAATACCACTGGGTTGTCTGCCATTTTCTTTAATTGCTCAGGTTTAAGCAAGTTAGGACCAGATAAACCTAAAAAGACATCAGCGCCATCAATCACGTCGTCTAACGTTCTTTTGTCAGTGTTGTTAGCGAAACGAGTTTTGTATTCAGATAAATCATCACGGCGGGTATGAATGACACCTTTTGTGTCTAACATGTAGACTTTTTCACGCATAGCGCCACATTGAATTAATAATTCCATACAAGCAATGGCAGCTGCACCAGCACCTAAACAAACAATATTAGCTTGTTCAATTTTCTTATTTTGAATCTCAAGGGCATTGATCATCGCAGCAGCAGTGACGATGGCAGTGCCGTGTTGATCATCATGAAATACCGGGATTTTACAGCGCTCTTTTAGTGCTTTTTCAATAATGAAACACTCAGGAGCTTTAATATCTTCTAAGTTAATGCCACCAAAACTATCGGAAATACAGGCAACTGTATTGATAAATTCTTCTGTAGTTTTATGGGTTACTTCAATATCGAAAGAGTTAATGTCGGCAAAACGTTTAAATAATAACGCTTTACCTTCCATTACTGGCTTTGACGCCATAGGTCCTAGGTTACCTAAACCTAATACCGCAGTTCCGTTTGAAATAACGGCAACGGTATTACCTTTACCCGTATATTTGTAAACATCATCAGGGTTGTTGGCAATTTCTCTACAGGGCTCTGCGACACCGGGACTATATGCAAGTGATAAATCGGCACTTGTTTCGGCGGGTGTGGTGATTGCTAGCGCTATTTTACCCGGGGTTGGCAAGGCATGATAATCCAGAGCTGCTTGTTTAAAATCAGACATGTGTGACCTACTTTAATTGTTATAAGGTTAATAGAGTTGTAATAAAAGCGGTACTCAACATGCTGGTTGGGGGTAGCATGCTGAATACCTAAAAACGGGTGTTAATACTGGTCGCATAAAAAAGCATCACTTGCCTATCAGCAAAGAAACATACTTAATTTATACAACAGGTATTAGAAAATTTCTGCGAGGTTTTCACTTGACAATTTTCGAATAAATAAAAAATACGACCCTCTATCAGTGTCTATAAATGCACTGTGGGGTTAACAAGTACCGGTAAAAGAACGATTACCCATACCTAAATAAATTTCTGATGATTAACGTTCATTTAATGCTAAGCAAATTTGCTCAGCCATTACTGGCAAATATAGGTGAAAAGATCATGCTGTAACATCTGGCTGTGTCTTTTCGCTGCTAAGTGTATTGAGCACTAGTTACATGGATAAACTTTAAATAATGGCTTGAGCGAGCCATTGATAACTGCTTTATTGCTACTCATTACCTAGAATTCAGGTTAAGTAGCAATAAAGTGGCTTATTTTGATTTTACGCTTAGGCAGTTAGCTCAGTAGTATTAGAAACGCCAAACCGCTAAGAATTGAACTGTGTTGTCATCAACACCTTTCATACCTAGTTTGTTTTTCCAATATTGGTATTCAATACCTGCGAATAAGCGGTTAGATGGTGTACCAATCAATTCACCAACATCAAGACGAATTTGTGGTTGTAATAATATCCAAGATTCTAGTTCATCTGTGCCAAAGGTATTTCTTTGTGTACGACCATCAATATATTCGGCATGACCTTCAAAGCTCCAGTTGGTAGAACCCAATTTAAATGGTAAGGCCCATGAAAAATCGACCATAAAACTAGTATCTTCATCAACAATACCAAAGCCATTTGCCGGTGTGTCAGCAGCGCCGTTAGCATGGATAAATGCGGTGATGTCAAATTGTGCAAAAGCAAAGCCTGGTAAATCTAATGCTAAACGCACACCAGGTAATACCCAAGTACTATCGACTTCTGGTGCGTAGTTAAAACCAGCTACTAAACCAATGTCTTTTACTGGACCAAAAGATAAGTCACTACCCGTTAAAACACCTAAGCTAAAGTTAGAATACCATTCGCCGTAAAATTCAGCAGAATCAAGGTTACCATTCTTGCCAGAATACTGTGAATGGTCAATGAAGAAGAAGTTATCACCGTATTCCCAGCCACCTGCATGTTGAAAGGTAGTAATGGTACCCGTTGCTGTATTGCCGAAACCTTGTTCAAATTCACCACCTGCTTGTAATTGAACTTCAGTATTGCCCCAGATTTCTGCTGATGCCATCGGTGCACTTAATGCTGCAGTTAATGCTAGTGCTGTTAGTGATGCTTTAATATTCATAGTGTCTCTCTTAATGTAATTTTATTTATATAGTTATATTAATTTTTGTTTTAATTATTTTCAATATGTCCATGTTTCACTATTTATCGTAACTTGACACATGTGTCAGGTTGCGATTAACTAAGATACATCAGGTTGTTTTATAAACACAACTAAAAATTAAAATTAAAACCAAAATAGAGGCAAAGCAATTATGACTTTTAAATCATTTAATCCACCAGAAAGAATTTTAATGGGTCCAGGTCCGTCAGATGTAAGTGCACGTGTACTTTCTGCACTGGCTAGACCAACGATTGGTCACTTAGATCCCTTATTTGTCAATATGATGGATGAAGTAAAAACCTTATTGCAATATGCTTTCCAAACTAAAAATGAATTCACCATTGCTTTATCAGCGCCGGGTTCTGCAGGTATGGAAGCATGTTTTGTAAACTTAGTAGAAGCTGGCGATAAAGTCATTGTTTGTCGTAACGGAGTTTTTGGTGACCGTATGATCCAAAACGTTACCAGAATAGGTGCAGAGGCCGTGGTTGTTGACTCTCCTTGGGGTCGTGCTGTTGAAACACACAAGGTAGAAGCAGCGTTACATGATCATCCAGATGCTAAGTTCTTAGCCTTTGTTCATGCAGAAACTTCAACAGGTGCAGTGTCAGATGCTAAAGCCCTATGTAAAATGGCCCAAGAGCATGATTGTTTGACGATTGTTGATGCTGTGACGTCATTAGGTGGTATTGAGCTTAAAGTAGACGAATGGGGTATTGACGCTATTTATTCAGGTACTCAGAAGTGTATGTCTTGTGTGCCAGGTATTTCACCAATCTCTTTCAGTCCTAAGGCTGTAGAGGTAGTGCAGAATCGTAAAACTCAAATACAAAGCTGGTTCTTAGACCAAACCTTAGTGATGGGTTATTGGTCTGGTAAAGGTAAACGTAGTTACCATCATACTGCCCCAGTAAACTCGTTATATGCTCTACATGAAGCATTAGTAATGTTGCATGATGAAGGCCTAGAAAACAGTTGGGCACGCCATAGAGAGCAGCATGAAGTACTAGCTAAAGGCCTGAAAGAATTAGGTATTGAGTTTATTGTACCTGAAGAAGAACGCTTACCTCAGTTAAATGCTATTTACATTCCAGACGGCGCAGATGATGCGAAAGTTAGAAACTACTTATTAGAGCATTATAATCTTGAGATAGGTGCTGGTTTAGGTGCATTTGCAGGTAAAGCATGGCGCATTGGCCTAATGGGACATACGGCTAAAAGTGAAAATGTAGCCCTATGTTTGACCGCTTTAAAAGATGCTTTAAATCAATAAAAGCATAATAAAACGTTGTAAAAAGTTTTATTAATGAAAAAAAGACTACCTTTGGGTGGTCTTTTTTTTCGCATAGTGAAATATAAACGGCTTTTTTTGGCAAGTAAAGGGTTGTTCTGTTCCATTATGTGGAATAAAAAGGTCTTTTTGGGACCTTAGTACAGGATTTTTTATATGATGAAATAGCCTTGAATGGATATTTCTGCATGCTGGAATACAGATTTATAAGCATTGCCACTTTCAAAATCACTTTTGTAGCTAGAAGCAGTCACGTTTTGTCAGGTAAATTTAGCACTAACGACATTCACAGCACTAATATTAAAAATAGTGGGCTTTTGTTTGGGCAGAAGTTCAGCTAATGATAAGTTAGCCTTAGTCCTTAATATGAACATTATCAGCCTAAAATGAATCAGATTAATAAAACTCTATCGACCTATCAAAAATTTGAAAAATATCCTTTTGGCAAGAAAATATTCTCCATCATTGTCAGTCGTGTCGCGCCTTATTTTGCCACAATTAGTCCTAATATTTCGGAATTAGTGCCTAACCAATGCACCTGTCTTATCAAAAAACAGAAAAAGGTCTTTAACCATATAAAAACAGTCCATGTGATAGCCATTTGCAACGGTTTAGAAATGGCGATGGGCGTTATGGCCGAAGCTTCAGTTCCGAAACATCTACGTTGGATCCCAAAAGGCATGACAGTCAATTACACCGCTAAAGCGGGCAGTAATATTCGATGTGTAGCAAAGGTAAACCAAGAAGATTGGCAGCCAGGCGATATGCTGGTTAATATCACAGCCTATGATGAAGACGATATTGTAGTAGTGCAGGGAACTATTAAGCTTTGGATTTCAGAAAAACCATCAGTATGATCTTTGCTTTATTTAACAAGCCGTATGTGCGTTATCGACTTGTTAGCTAAATTAGAAAAATAAAATATCATTCAATTACTTTGTTAAACCACAGCCTTTTAAGATAATGGCGGTAAGTGATTGAACAACTTCATCAAAATCATCATCATTCATCGCCTCTTTACCAAAGCCAGCCAATACCTGCACATTAAAATCAGCGTAATGTTGAGTGGAACTCCAGATAAGAAATAACAAATGATATGGATTGATAGCGTCTATCTTTCCTTGTTGTATCCAAGTTTCAATGACAGTGATTTTTTCATCTAACCACTGTTTAAATTCAGTATGCAAATACTCGGTTAGAATAGGTGCACCATGGATAATTTCACTGGCAAATATTTTAGAACCGTCAGGATCATGTTTAGCATGCATGATTTTTTCATGGATGTAAGCAGTAAGAATAGTTTTAGGATCATCATCTACGCTTAAGGTATCAAAGCTAGTATTCCAACTGACAATAATCTCGTTGAGTAACTGTTGATAAAGGTCTGTTTTATCATTGAAATAATAATGAATATTTGCTCTGGCAATGTTTGCTCGTTCAGCAATGCGCTTGATTGAGGCACCTTTAAAACCATGGGTAACAAACTCTGTTTTTGCCGCCGTTAAAATAAGCGCGACGTTCTTCTGGCGAACTTGTCCGACAGCTTCTTTTTTTACCGACACAATTACCTCATAATTTCATTTTTCATAGTAGAGCGAATAACTTTATAACAAGTTGCAACATACAGCTATAGCTTTCTGGTAAATGAAATCAATAATTTCCGGAAAATAAGGTATTTAGTGAAGTTTTTTATTGTACCAGTTTCATTAAGTTTATGGTCTTTTGTGGATCGTCCCTAATCTTTGCAATAAACCTCCTGTATGCTCAGTATACTGCTTTGCAGCCCCAAAATATCCACTACCTTTTTTATCTGATGAATCGCTCAGTCTTGAGCTTGTTTCCTGATTTATTTTCTTGTTATGTGTATAGTTTAGTCACCACCACCACCACCACCACCATCTCCTCCACAAGAATCAGAAGAGCTATCGGAATCTGAATCAATAAGTACTTCTAGCCCAAGCCAATAATAGCCCGTTGCATATTTTGAGAAAAAGACAGCAATTATAAGGATAGGTACGCCAACCTTATACTGATCTTCGATAATGTAATATATTGCACCTGCAAAGAGACTTATTGCGAGCATTAACTTTATCAATGTACACACTCCATTTTGATAGTTTCATATACACATAACGCCTCATTAAGAGCCTGCTGTTTTTAGCCCTACTTGAATGACTTATGTTTTTTTACTGAATTCATGCTTAATTTGATTCAAAGTTTTACCAACAACAGAAATTTCAGTTAACCTCGCGATTAATTGCTCTTTAACTTCTGGAGGTAATTGACTAGATTCAAATGCGAGACAAAAACAATGCTATTTTAAGCGACAAATTGCTGTTGGCTAAAATTTGGGAAAACAAAAAACAACAGTAATTTGTCCATCTTGAAACACCTTATTAGGGTTACAAAAAGCTGATTTGTCCACTGCCTTTGCTAAAGCGTAGAGAAATATCCCCATCGGAGCTCACTTTAAATGGCTTACCACCGTATAAATAAGCGGATTCAAATGCGGTTGTTCTAGCTCCTGCATGACTTCCAGCTGATGGGTGTGTTTGAATCATTGCACCAAATGATAATATTTCATTATCATCAAATATTACGGAGCCATCCATACTTGCCAACTCTAAGAGAACTCTTTTTTTCCTCTGAGACATATTCTGGCTTCCCATGCTAATGGAAGTTACTGATGGGGCTAACATCGATCGAGGGAGGTCTATATCAGGGTTGTTAGATAATATGGATTCTTTATTTACAATATTAGATATAACATCATGATTTGGATCATAAATAATTAAGGCCCCATGACGCTTATAAGATAAATCAAGTAGAACTTCGAACATATTACAACCAATTCTATAATCACCGGCTATATCTCCGATACAGTTTTTAAGAGTTGAAGTATCATATATATGCCAACGTCCCTTTCTCCTTGAAGCAACTAAACCAAATGAACTCATTATTAAAATATCGCCCTTGATAGTTACATGAAAAGAATATTGTTGATCTTCAAGAGTGCTAGCAAAGGGCTGTAAGAATTCAGGGTTAAATTTATAGCCTGCTGTATCTTCTATTTGTGACCAGTTTATTTGTTCGTATGATATAAATTGTGCATTACTATCAACTTTAAGATAAGTTTGCATACTAGTTGCTAAAGGATCTATAAATTTTTGAACTGAACTTTCAGTGATGTCTGCTTGACCAGTTTCAATCGGAGATATTAATAAATTTATACTTACCGGAATGTTTTCGTAAGTACGAAATAATAACTCCTCAGCGTAAGCAATAAATTTATACCAATCAATATTTTTATTTAACCTATTCAGCCAGAACATAGTTATGTCCTGAGTAATATCTTTTCTGGCAGTACTCGATAAAAAGAGGGGTAAATCAGATATCCACTGTGACATTCTTTCCTCACAATGGGATCTCAACTCATGTAATATTGGAGTTAACCAGCGATGAGAATCAAAATAGAAAGTCGAATCACCTATAGTGAAACTATGTTTTCCTTCATCTTCTGTTGATTCAAACCATTGAGGTACTGCGCCTATAATTGAATCAAATATGAATTTTTCTTTCAACTTACTCTCCACGTTAGGATGTAATCCTAACGTCTCTCTAAGAGGCAAATCATTGTTGGTATTTGATTTTTCAATGAGAGACTTTGTTTCATCTATTTTAGTTTCTTGTATTTTTTCAACTTCTATAAACTTAGACCAATTTTCAATACCTATAATTTCTCTCAAATCGTCTATGTTACCTGAGATAGTTTCGTTATTATGACAATTATCACAATCGAGAGTTTCACTATACTCAGTCCATAATGCTTCTCCATACTCACCATCATCATAAGAGCTAAAGTTATGATCCCCAACTGAATTACATTCCAAACATTTATAAAATTTCAAACCAATAACTCCTTTTAATATGTGAAAATTTATTAAACAATATAACGCTTCACTAAGAGGCGAGTAATTGTTGGCTATATGTGAAGCGAAGCCCGGCCAACTGTTCTCGCTTGATTTTCTTGTTATATTTTAGTTGTTTAAAGGGATTTTTGTCCTAATTCTATCATTGTATTCTCTAATGCAGCTATTGGGCATGCTTGAGATATTAATATTCCCAATAGATGCAGGTACACGACTATAGTCACCATCACTCTCTTGGATTTCATATACTACGGCTATACAGCCATTTGTACGAAAATCAATCTCATAGTTTTTATCTGTTTCAAATGAGGTGGATATAAATGAGCCGCAAGACATGCTCGTTCCTAACCCTCCAGGCCTTTGAAAGATTAGAAAATTGTTTTGCTTATCAGCTTCAAAGTAAAACTCTTTAGCGTTAGCAGCATAGTCCCCGTAATTCCACAATGGAATCCCAACCACTTTTGACTTAATAAAACTCCCGTGCATTTTTGCATATAGTGACACCCTGTTTTTTCCGTTTTCACATTCAGAGTTATCAAAGCCAACAACAACAACTTCTCCGCCGTGATGGCCTGAAGCAAGAAACCTAACTTTAGTTCTATCTCCAACAGTAGGCTCTTCATACTCAATTACAGTAGTAGCGCAACCCGAAACAAAAAAAGGTACAATTAAAAATTTGAAACTGACTCTAAACATTTATACTCCATAAAATATAACGCCCTAATAATGGGCAAATAATAGTTGGTTATAATAGGAGCGCAGGAGCAAAAACCAACTGTTTTGTATCCTGTTAATTTGCTGTTATGTTTTATAACTCTCGGATAGCAATACTTGCGTATGAATCAACAGGCATGCCAAACAAGTTTTCGCCTTTTTCTATGGCGCAACTCAGTTCGTAGTTTTTACCACTTACAAATTCGAAGAAGCCTTCTGGCTTAGCCGTTGTATAGCCCAGTTTACAGAGAGCTTCAATTTTATATTTTCCTGCAGGGAAAGAAATATTTGCAAGGCGTTCACCAAACATGTCATCAATTATCTCGTTACGTTTGCTTATTTCTTTACCTTCAGAGTCCCACATTTGAACTATCCAAGCACTATACTCGCTGCTGGAAAAAGACAAATCATGCTTTGTTTTTAAATGGACAAGACTGTTATTATTAGAGTGCGCTGGATTATAAACAACAGGAGGGGCAACACACCCTGTAAGTACCAACATTAATATCCAGATCAATTTTTTCATAGTGCTCCTCAATGACAAAAAAACATAAAGCCCCAATAAGGGGCTAATAATACCAACTAATTAATTTGAATATATTTTATTGTTTATTACCACTGATAAGCAATTTTAATAAGTAAACCGCTTGTATTTTTATCATATACGTCTTCGGAAGTTACACCGCTATATACAGACGCACCTAAAACAAAAGAGCTGTTACTATACCCCGAAAAATAATAATTATAATTTGCGGACATACCATAATAAGTTATAGCGGATTCACTTTTGAGAGTGGCGGCTACAGTTCCAAGGAATAAACCGGCCGAATGATTACTTTCAAAGATTAGCCGCTCCCAGCCTAAACCATATCCAAGGCCTATACCTGACTCGCTTGAGTAAGATAGCACTCCAAGAGCAGCATAATATTTATTTTTATCTCGATTAATCGCGTATTTTCCGCCCAAAAAACCATGATCGAGACCGAAACCTACAGATATATTTTCACTATTTTCAGCCATACTAGCTGTTGAAAATACCAAGATCATTGCTGATATTAGATATTTAATACCTAACTCCTTTTTACTGCATAACGCCCTAATAATGGGCTAAAATGTGTAGCGAAGCGAAACCGAGCAAACTGTTTTTAGTACCGCTTAATTGGCTTGTTAAGTTACGACTTGCTGAAAAGTTTCAGTTTACTTGCAAAATAATAGTAATAAACGACAATTAAAACACTGGTAATCGAAACGTCTACAGCTGTTGTTTGATAAACTTCACTTTCATCAAGGTAAGATGAATCACTGAGAATTCCGTCAACTATGCCAAAAGTAATACCAACGACAATAGCGAGTGCGATTAAACGAACTACGATAGGTAAGCCTAAGGTTACAAATCTTAGAATAAAATCCTTATCATCGATAGATTTGTTAACTTTATAGCAGTAAACAACTCCAACAATAGTCAATATACTCATCGTCGCAGTATTAATAGCATCATATAATCCATACTCTAAACCAACAGATAAGAGAGGATCTGTTGCTAAAATCATAAGGACGCTATAAGTTAAAAAATACTTCAATTGTTCCTTTTGACTTAAACTCTCAGATTTTAATTGTTCGATTAATGGTGATACTTTCCAAATATACATAACTTTCCTTAGTAACTTAACGCCCTATTAAGAGGCAAAAAATAGTTGGTTAAAATAGCGACGAAGGAGCAAAACTAACTGTTTTTTGTCCTTGTTTAATTGCTTGTTAAGCATTTAAACTCCACCTAAACGACCGCCCATCTTTTTCTTTTTTGACTACTCCCTCATCTTCCAAGTTATTAAGTATGAGTGAACCATATGATGGGTGTATATCAGTAGCATTACATAGCTCTTTTGTAGTACTCGATGTACCCTCTAAGTGCTTTAAAACTTGTTCACGCCTCGATGATTTAAAAGAATCGTTCAACGTTTTATCTACGAAGATTTTCAACTTCTGTTTTTCATCAGTTGAACTACTATCTAAAGTTTCAATCGCGCTGGATAGTTCGTACTGTATAGAACGTTTTAAATCATTAAGCTCCATGTAATGTTCTTGATTAGCAAAATCACTTGGTGCATATAACGATTTATTTTTAAAAACCAAAATTATAAAAAACAGCAAAACTATGAGTGTTGGAAAGCCCATAACGAAATAAATAAAAATGGACTGCATTTCTGCTGGTAAATTAATTAATGCTGCTGTTGCCATTACTTCAGCTAAACCTGCAAAAATTGAAATAATTGTAAGTGGGTTACTAACTTTCAAACACGACTCCATATGTTTTCATAAATGCCTAACAGTGTATTAGTGCGCATCTCGAATTAAACCGTCGACAATTTATGTTTAAAACGGTTGCACACAATACTTTTTATAATATTTTTAGTAACTTACCAGTAAGTTTGATTGCATTCAACTCCGCCTATAAATTTACATATCGTGCCGCGAGATATATGAGCCAAAAAATGGCACGCTATGTAAACGCTTAAAGTAAAATATCACTATTAAAAACAAATAATTGTAAATTATGCTGGGATAAACGAGCCTGAAATTGGTATTACATATAGTGCCAAGTTATTAGTCAGTGTCTTATTAAACAGTAGAGAAGTTATTCATTAGAAAATATATAGCAAATATACTTGTGACTAATGTCTCTTTTACGCACTTAGTTATTATGGTTTTATTGCGATTAGTGAAGTTTTTTGTAATTTTCTTACTTGTTGTGCGTTGGAAAACTAACTTAAGGCTAGTCGGTGATTGATCAAAGGTTGGTGTGTGTGAGGGCAACATAGACTTAGCTCGCGTAAATCGGTAATAATTGATTGAAATGGTGGTGTTTTATGGTTGGAATTAAACTGTATTTTTATCTTCGATGTTAACAAGCACTACAAAGAAAAAACAGATGATTTAGAAGGTAAATCATCTGTTTTATGCTAAATGCTATTGGCTATCATTCCTGTATTTTTTAGATCGTCCATGTGTGATCTCGAAGGTGACAGTTTCATTGAATTAGCCCATGTAAACCAAGTTGAGATTATAGTGCCGCTTTTACTTGGATACGTCTTTTGTGTAATAACGGTTCGGTATAACCACTGGGCTGTTCTTTTCCTTGGAAAATCAGCTCTGCTGCAGTTTTAAAAGCAATGCTCTGATCAATATCTGTTCCCAAGGCAATATAACCGTCATCATTAATATTTTGTTGATCAACAATAGGTGCCATGCGCTTTAATGAATCATTAACTTGCTCTTCAGTGATAACACCATGATGAAGCCAGTTACAAACATGTTGACTAGAGATCCTTAATGTTGCTCTATCTTCCATGCGAGCAATATTGTCGATATCAGGTACTTTAGAGCAGCCAATACCTTGGTTTACCCAACGTACAACATAGCCCAATAAACCTTGAATGTTATTGTCTAATTCTTTTTGAATCGCAGTTGCTGATAAGTCGGTTTGGTTTTTCAGTAAAGGAATAGTTAATAAATCAGTTAAGTCGTCAATGGTGCCGGGTAAAGAGAACTCCGCTTGCATAGCCGTTTGTACTGCTTGCACATTTACTTTGTGATAATGCATTACATGTAAAGTTGCTGCGGTTGGTGAGGGTACCCAAGCGCAGTTTGCACCTGATTTTGGATGAGCAATTTTAGTGTTTACCATGGCTGACATTTGATCAGGTATCGCCCACATGCCTTTGCCTATTTGTGCTTTACCTTGTAGACCAGCTTGCAAACCAATACGAACATTTCGTAATTCATAAGCTGTTATCCATGGCTCATTTTTCATTAAATCTTTTTGTGCCATAGCGCCTGCTAACATGCTGGTATGTATTTCATCACCTGTTCTGTCTAAAAAGCCGGTATTGATAAAGGCAACACGGGTTTGCGCGGCGCGGATACATTCTTTTAAATTAGCTGAAGTACGACGTTCTTCATCCATAATACCCATTTTTATGGTGTTTTCGGCTAAACCTAAATGACGTTCAATAGCGCTAAATAAGTCGTGGCTAAATTTAACTTCTTCAGGGCCGTGCATTTTAGGTTTAACAATATAAATGCTGCCTTTTTTGGAGTTCTTAAATTTAGAGTTGCCTTTTATATCATGTAATGAAATCAAGCTAGTGATCAGGCCATCAACAATACCTTCAGGTACTTTGTCGCCATTTTCTGTGATAATCGCATCTGTAGTCATTAAATGGCCAACATTACGAACAAACTGCAGACTCCTACCCGAAAGTGTAATCTCCTCTTTATTTGGAGATAAGTAGCTACGGTCATGATTTAGCGTGCGAGTGATGGTTTTATTGCCTTTTTGAATAATCTCAGCAAGGTCGCCTTTCATTAAGCCCAGCCAATTACGATAAACTGAGGTTTTATCCGCTGCATCAACCGCGGCAATAGAGTCTTCACAATCTTGAATGGTACTTAAGGCTGATTCTAATACTACATCTTTAACCGCGGCGGCATCTGTTTTACCAACAACATTATCTTTATCTATTTGGATTTCGATGTGTAAACCATTGTGGCGGCATAATAGTGAAGAAGGGCAGTTTATCGTACCGTTATAACCAACAAATTTTTCCGGTTGCTTTAACTGAACTTGTTCGCCAGAAAATAAGGTCACAGTAAATTCTTTCTTAACTATGTGATACTTAACGGCATCAATATGACTGCCGCTAGTTAATGGCAAGGTATCATCTAAAAATCTACGCGCGTACGCCTGTACTCTACGACCACGAATAGGGTTAAATTCTTTAGTTTGTTTAGCGCCATTATCATCGCCGATAACATCAGTGCCATAAAGCGCATCATATAAACTGCCCCATCTAGCGTTGGCCGCATTCAGAGAAAATCTAGCATTTTTTAATGGCACAACAAGTTGAGGACCCGCAATGCGGGCAACTTCATCATCAACATTATTGGTAGAAATAGTGAAATCAGCTTTTTCTTCTACTAGATATCCAATTTCCTTTAAAAACAACTCATAGCGCTGTTGGTTAAAAGGCTGGTTTGCAGAGTCAGTATGCCAAACATCAATTTGAGCTTGTAAACTGGCTCTTGTCGCTAATAGCTGTTGATTACGCGGGGTAAACTCAGCTAAAACCTCAGCAACAGAGTCCCAGAAGTGCTCGGCATTAATAGTAAGGCCGGGCAGTACTTCATGATTGACTAAATTATATAAACAGCCTGCAACCTTATAACCGTGCTTGATTGTTTTTTGCTTCATTTTTTATCCTTTTTCTTTGTCTTTATCTTGGTTTAACCAAAGTGACAAGGTTAGACGTTCTTCATCTGTCATTTTGGTTTTGTTCATAAATGGCATGTCTTTACTATCAATTACACGGGCTTGGATTCTTGGTGCCCATTGCTTAATTGAAGCAATGTCTGTGAAAATAACGCCTGCTTGTGGGGTTTTAAACATATCATCAGTGGGTGTTTGTGAATGACAAGCCGCACAACGGTCTTCAATAATTTGCTGTACATGTGCATTACTCACAACTTGTTGTTTTTGCTCTGCTGATAGTTCAACAGTCTTTGGTGCAATCAGGTAAGCAAGAATTACAGTGGCAACAACAGAGCCTACTAATACCATAGGTTTGTGTTTGCCAAAGTGACGTAAAACAAAGTATTGGCGAACAGCTGCGGTGATAACTATGATTGCCATCAGTACTAACCAGTTTGCGCTGTGGTTATAGGTAATTGGGTAATGATTAGAGATCATTATAAATAACACAGGTAAAGTGATGTAAGTATTGTGGGTAGAACGTAACTTAGCATTTAAACCATATTTAGAATCAGGCGTTTCTCCGTCTTCTACCGCTTTAACTAAGGCGCGTTGTGACGGCATGATGCCAAAAAATACGTTACCAGCCATGATAGTACCTAAGATGGCACCCATATGCATGTAAGCACCACGAGCACTAAATACTTGCGTTAAACCGTAAGATAAAGCTGTAGCAATAGTGAATAAAATAAGCGCTAAGATTAAACCGTGATCTTTAAGTTTAGTTCTTACTAATACTTCATAACTACCAACACCAACAATAATAGCACCTAGACCTAGGCCAATTGCTTGCCATTGAGTTAACGCTTGTACACGTGGGTCAATTAAATAAGACTCAGCGCCAACATAAAACATTAGTGATAATAATAAGAAACCAGTGATCCAGGTGGTATAAGCTTCCCACTTAAACCAATGTAAAGTTGTTGGGATTTTTGGTGGTGCGAGTTTGTATTTAGCTACTTCGTAAAAGCCACCACCATGAATAGCCCAAAGATCACCTGAAATGCCTTTCTCTGCTTTCCATTCAGGTGGTTTTTCAAGATGGTTATCTAACCAAACAAAATAAAATGAGGCACCGATCCAGGCGATACCAACGATTAAATGTGCGAAACGAATGATTAAATTTAACCACTCAGTAATATACGGGTCCATAGTCTTTCCTCTTGTACGCCTACTCGAAGTAGACGTTTTATAATTTTATGATTAACTAGTTAATTATGTTGTTGAATAATTTTTTTAAAAAATGATTCTTCTTAAGCGATGTTGCCTTAGACCCAGCTAGGCAACCGTCTGTTATATGTAGTACTGGTGTTTTTATTAGCTTCTTAGCTTGTAGTAAGTGAAGCCCTTTAATCTACCTTAGTGAATTAAATGCGTTCACCCATAATATGAGTGGCTTTAACATGCCTATCATCACCTAATATACTTAGGGCAAATAGTTTTTCTGTTAAGGTTTTACAGCGTTTAATACGTCTGTCCAGTAGCGGCGTTGCTTGGTAATCAAGCACGATAAAATCAGCTTCTGCACCTTTAGAAAAGTTCCCGATAGTACCTTCTAAATCTAAAGCAACCGCGCCACCTAGCGTCGCTAAATAGAATGATTTAAACGGGCTTAATTTATCGCCACGTAACTGTTGAGTTTTATAACCTTCATTTAATGTTGTTAACATTGAAAAGCTAGTACCTGCACCGATATCTGTACCTAAACCAACATTGAAATCGAACTCTTCAGCTTGTTTCAGGTTAAAGCAACCGCTACCTAGGAATAGGTTGGAAGTAGGGCAGAAGGCAACTGCTGAGTTTGTGTCGCTTAAACGCTGACATTCACTGTCATGTAAATGAACACCGTGAGCAAAAACACTACGGCGACCTAATAAGCTGCTTTTATCGTAAACATCTAGGTAGCCATCGCTGTCAGGGAATAATTCGCTAACCCAAGCAATTTCGTCTTTGTTCTCTGAAAGGTGAGTGTGCATATAAACATCAGGGAATTCTTTTAATAATTCACCGGCTTTGTTTAATTGCTCAGTTGAACACGTAGGCGCAAAACGAGGAGTAACCGCATAAAGTAAGCGATCTGTGTTATGCCATTTTTCAATTAATGCTTTGCTATCGGTATAGCCTGATTCTGTCGTATCTTGTAGATCATCTGGGCAGTTTTGGTTCATCAAAACTTTACCACAAATCATGCGTAGTTTTTTCTGTTGAGCAATAGTGAAAAAAGCTTCAACAGACTCTTTATGTACTGTACCGAAAACTAAAGCCGTAGTAGTACCAGCATCTAATAATTGTGTTAAGAAAAACTCAGCAACACGTTTACCGTGTTCAATATCGGAGAATTGTTTTTCTTCTGGGAAAGTATAGTTTTCTAACCACTCAAGTAATTGCTCACCGTATGAAGCGATCATTTCAGCTTGTGGATAATGTACATGAGTATCAATAAACCCGGGCATGATTAGGCCATTGTCATATTGAGTAACGCTAATATCTGCTGACAGAGTTTCTAGTAATTCGTGCGCATTACCTACTGCTTCAACTAAGCCATTTTTGATGACTAAAAGGCCATCTTCAAAATATTGGTAACTTTCTTCTTCAGATACTTTGGCCGGATCAGCTAGAAAATGCAGTATCTCACCGCGATACGCTTTGGTACCTGTGTTAGTTGAAGAACTGTTTGAAGTATTCTTAGTCATATTGGTAAACCTATTACTTATTTTATTGCTATTTATTTGTACTGCTATTTATTAATATTAGCTGCACTAAACTAATTTCTTTTTATAATCCGATTCATCAAGGTGAATCAAATTATTGATTATTCTGCTAGCGTGATAACGATTGAACCATCGAGTTTTTCAACATCGCAGTTATCGCCTTCACCGCCACGGTCAACAACTAAAAAATCGCTAACTTCATTCAGTGCTAAACAGAAGTGATGCCAAGTACCTTTATGGTAGTTAACGCCTTGTTCTGCTGTCGCTAGAAACACTTCAATTTTTGCAGTATCAAGCTCGCCTTTGGGTGCAACAACAACTACATAAGGTTGTTTGCCCGTAGGAATAAACGCTTGGCTGCCTAAAGGATGGCGTTCCATCATCTCGACAGGTAAAGGAAAAGCCAGCGGGGTGGAACGAAAAATATTAATCAAGGTTTTACCCTCTTGCTCAGCAACATCAACATCGGCAAGATTGTGATAACGCATAGTATGGCCATCATTAATGGCGAAATATTCAGCACTTTCGGACACTGAAATAACATCCCCATAAGCGGAGAAATTCTCTGCCGTTAGCTCTTGGGGTACAACATTAATGATTTTACGGGTCATCTTAATCTTCTCGGTTAATTATAATGCTTAGCGGTTAATATTTTTCTACTGGCTTGAAACTGGTTGTTCTTTATTGCTTTACTAAAACCTAGCTACTATTGCTAAGTAAAGCTTAGCTACCACGGTAAGTAGAGTAGCCATATGCTGTTAGCAATAATGGAATATGGTAATGAGTGCCGCTGCCATCAATTTCGAAAACGATATCAACGTAGGGGTAAAAGCCTTCCTCTTTGTTCGCTGCAAAATATTGTGCTGTGGCAAAATGCATACGGTAAACACCTGCTGGTAATTTTTCATCAGCAGGTAATAAACCAGGTAAACGACCGTCAGTATTGGTCACTCCGCCGTTTATCTCTTTCCAGCCTTCGCCGTTTTGGGCAAACAAAGTAATTGGAACATTTTGCGCAGGTAAACCACGGGTTGTATCTAATATGTGAGTAGTAATTTGACTCATGTTCTTTCCTTAAAAAATAGGCTTTAAAATCTTTGTAATGGGTACTACTGACTAGCTTTCAGCTAAGGCTTTAGTAATGCGCAGTTGGAAAATTTTACGTTGCTCTTCAGCTGCATTAACAAGCTCTTGCGCTCGGCTGTTTGGTAAACGTGCTTGTAATAAATCAGACATTTGTTGAGCGCTTTTGCCCGTTGCACAAACGATAAAGATAAAACCAAATTTGGCTTCGTAGTCGCTGTTACCTTGAGAAAGTACTTCCAGCACTGTGTCGTTTGCTTCTTTAACTAAACCTTGTTCGTTACCTGCTAACTCTTTGGTATTGGCATACTTTGCACGTAAGCTGCTCACATCACCAATTTTAGGGTGACCTTCAAAGGCTTCGAAATAATCTTGTTCAGTTAAACCTAACCAAGCATTATCAGCAGCTGTTTTAATCGCCTGCGTATTAGCAAATGGACGAGCTGCTACCATGTTGTTTACCCAAGTGCTTGAAGTACAACACTGCATAAACGTGTGGTTAGCATCAGCTGCGGGTAATTGGTTTAAATCTTCTAATAACATTTTTGTTTCCTTTATTACTATTTCTCTTTAATAACGGCATTTAAATAAATGCCGTTATTAAACGTGCTAACTAACCTTGGCGGTTACCAAAAACACGCATACGAGAAATACCACCATCAGGGAAGATACTTAAACGTACATGAGTGAAAGGCTGATCTTTTTCAACAATGATTTCTTTAGTGAATAAGTGTTCACGATGAGCATATAACTTAGTACTTGGAATAATTGCTGTCCAAGTCGCTTTTGCTGCGCTCTCAGTGAAGTCATCACTATCACTGATACAACCTTCAAGCATAAAGGTATCTGGGAAGTTACCTTTAAAGTGACAAGTATCAATGATTACTTTGTTGATGCTACCGGTAGCAGCAAGTTTAACAATGGACCAATCTGGACCGGGATCACGACGGCGTTTAGTTTCCCAACCATCACCCATGTTGGCGCCACGGCCAGGCATGATTAGGTTATTTTTGTCTGAAAAGAACATATCGCTTACTAATAATGCTTTGGCACCGTTTTTAATCGAAGCTAGATCGATTAGTTCACCGTCAACAAAGTCATTCCAGTTAACATCGGCTTCACCGTAAACACGGAAACGAGCAATACCGCCATCAGGGAACATGGTTAAACGAACGTGGGTAAATGCCGTGTCATTTGACTTTTCACCGTCAAGAACAAAAAGGTTTTGGCTATGCGCTTTAACATCAGTAGCTTCAAAAATTGTCTGCCAAACTGTATCTTCGTTTGGTTGAACTTCACTTACACAGGCTTCTACAGATACTTTTTCTGGCGCGTTGCCACGGAAATAGTTGGTATCGATATCGAAAGCGCGAATTACACCACTGATACCTAAACGAATAATACACCAATCAGAATCACGACCATTATTACGGCCATAACTTCTGCGTGATTCCCAACCGTCCATCCATTTACCACGTTCAGTAAATTTCTCTTCGATAAAAATACCACGGCCTACTTTAAGTAAGTTTTCCATTTCTGCAAAAAAATCATCACTACATGATAATGTTTCGCCACCAACTTTTTCGCTGGCTAAATCAACATAATGTGTTTTAAATTTCTGTTCTAATACCGCTTCTTCTGCCGACAATTTGTTTTGTGCTAACCAATCTTCAATCATTTTCTCTCTCCAGTTACAGCATTGTCAGGCAAGTCTTGGTCGACTCTGATACATTGCATGAATGTTAATTTTATTCTTTTTTATTTAGTGTTAAGTTTTTTTAAAAGCCTTATAACTGACCTTTTAGCAGTGGTCGACCCACTGGCGAATTAATGAATTCATCTTGTTGATAAACATGATGTCCACGGACAAAGGTATGGTTTACTTGACCAGTCACTTTACGTCCAGCATAAGGAGTAATGTTGTGTCTGTGTTTGATCATTTCAGTGGTAATGGTGTATTCAATAGTAGGATCAAATATGCAAAAATCTGCATGATTTCCTACTTTAATGGCACCTTTAATGCCGTCTAAACCAGCAAACTTAGCCGTTTCTAAAGACATCAAACGTGCTATATCGACTAAGGTAAAACCACGATTTTTGGCTTCAGTCCAAATTAACGATATACCAAACTGTAGTGCTGAAATTCCACCCCATGCTTTTTCAATATCACCGGTATCAATATGTTTTAATTCGGGTGTACAAGGAGAGTGATCAGAAACGATAAAGTCTAAACGGCCATCGGTAACTGCTTGCCATAAATGCTCACGGTTTTTGTTTTCACGGATTGGCGGACAACACTTGAATAGTGTTTTACCATCGGGAATATTTTCAGAGGCAATGGTTAAATAATGCGGGCAAGTTTCAGCAGTAAAACGTAAACCTTCTGCTTTTGCTTGCGCAATAGTGCTTAACGCTTCATCAGAAGATAAATGCACGATATGCACTTTACAGTTATCACCGGCTTCTTTTGATTCACGCGCCATATCTACCATCAAGGAGATAGCATTGTTTTCCCAACTTTTAGGTCGTGACTCTAAAAATGAGTTGTATTCTTTAGTGATTTCAACATCATCAAAATGACCACAATCAAGTTCTGCGTGAATCAAATAAGGTACATCATGTTTGGCTAATATAGGCATAGCAGCGCGCATATCTTTCGCTGCAACCGGTGGGAATTCTTCAATACCTGAATCAATCAAAAATGATTTAACACCTAAAACGCCGGCGGTTAATAAGTCATCAAGTTCATCAATATTATCAGGGATAACACCACCCCAGAAACCACAATCAACCCAAAGTTTATCGTGCACAGAGTCTAATTTTTCTTGAAAAGCAGCTTTAGTGGTTGTTACCGGAATACAATTTAATGGCATATCAACTAGGGCGGTGATACCACCAGCAGCAGCTGCTTGAGTCGCAGTATTAAAACCTTCCCACTCAGTACGACCAGGTTCGTTAATATGTACATGTGAATCTACTAGACCCGGCATAATAACTTGATCGCCAAAGTCTTTAACTTCACAGTTTAAGTCTTGTCCAAAAGGGTGAATAGCATGGATCAACTGGTCTTTAATTTCGACGCAGGCAGCGATCATTTTTCCGGCAATAACTACTTGTGTACTTTGTAGAGCAAAATGGGTCACCTTGCTACTCCTCTTAGTTTGATGGGCCTGGCTCAGCTTAATCACAATGGATCAAACTGAGTCAGGTTAGTAAATATGTGCGAGCATATTTTTATTTAAACTTTTTCGCTAACTTCTTTGCTAATTTTGGGGTTAACTAAGCTTTTCAATTCTTGCCAGGCAATGCCTTTTTTTGAGCTTTTTTCTTTGGCGTCTTTTTGTCTATTGGCGTCTGGATTGGCAACGCTATTGGCAGCTAGTTGCTTTTGATAAAGCTGAATGATTTCACCAGCCACTGACACGGCAACTTCCATTGGCAATTTGCCTTGTACTTGCGCTAAGCCAATAGGACAATTCATCTGCTCTACTAAGCTTTTTTCAATATCGCGGTGTTGAAATCTTTGTTGAAAACGACGCCATTTGGTATCCGAAGCAATCAAACCTGAATAGGAAAAATCAGCGCGTTTCAAAATGTTATGGCTAATGTCAAAGTCCAGTTGGTGGTTGTGTGTCATCACTATGTAGTAGCTATTTGTCGGCATGGTTGCTACTTCTTCAGCAGGATTTTCGCTAACAACAGCTGTGACATTTGAATAACTGTCGATATCATCAGGAAATTGCTCAACACGATTATCTACCCAAGTAATGCTACAAGGTAAGCCCGCAAGAATAGGGATTAATGCTTTACCCACATGGCCTGCACCAAATAAGATAATGTTGGCACCGCTCGCGCTAAAACACTCAAATAATACGCTGGCATCACCACCGCAACATTGGCCTAATTGGGCACCCAATTGAAAATGCTCAAGTTGTTGACAAGCTTCACCGCCAGTTAATAACTGATGAGCATGTTTAATCACCTTATGTTCAAGGTGACCACCACCAATAGTGTCAAAAATATCTTCATTGGTTATCACCATTTTGGTGCCACTATTACGCGGTGTTGAACCGGTTACACCGACAATTGTCGCAACAACATAGGCTTTGCCTTGTTTGTTTAGTTGGTGTACTGCACCGGTCCAATTCATTTTCATGATGATATTCCTATTACTTCGTCGCGGCTGTTGCTTTAAGCGCTTCAACAGCAAACAGAACACGTTCAGGTGTAGCAGGTGTGTCTAGTTTAGGGCTAACTTTGTAGTCAGCTACACTGGCAACAGCATCTTTCAATGCAGACCAAACAGCCATACCTAACATAAACGGTGGTTCACCTACTGCTTTAGAATTGTAGATGGTGCGCTCTGGATTTGGTGCATCTGGTACTAACGCTACGCGGAAGTCTTCAGGTGCATCGTTAATCGCTGGGATTTTGTATGTTGCTGGGTTGTTTGAAAGTAAACGACCTTGTTCATTCCATACTAGCTCTTCAGTAGTTAACCAACCCATGCCCTGAACAAAAGCACCTTCGATTTGACCGATATCAATTGCTGGATTAATTGAAGCACCAACATCTTGTAAGATATCAGTACGTACAGTTTTGTATTCACCTGTTAAGGTATCAATGATTACTTCAGAAACACATGCCCCGGTTGCGAAGTAGAAGAACGGACGTCCTTTACCGCTAGCACGATCATAATGAATCTTAGGTGTTTTGTAGAAGCCGGTAGAAGATAATGAAACACGATTCATGTAAGCAATTTGAGAGAATTCAGCAAAGCTAAAAGTTTGCTCACCAACAATAACATTGTTGTTTTCAAATTGAACTTGTTGCGCTTCAACGTCATATTTCTCACAAGCAAAGTCAATTAAGCGTTGTTTGATGGTTTTAGCCGCCGCTTCAGCCGCTTTACCATTTAAGTCAGTGCCTGAAGAGGCCGCTGTAGGCGATGAGTTTGGCACTTTATCAGTACGAGCAGCAGAACAAGCAACCGTATCAACATCAACTTGGAATTCTTGTGCAACAATTTGTGCTACTTTAGTATTCAAGCCTTGACCCATTTCACTACCACCATGGCTTAAGTGAATTGTGCCATCAGTGTAGACATGAACTAGAGCACCCGCTTGGTTTAAATGCTGAACAGTAAAAGAAATTCCAAATTTAACGGGTGTTAAGGCAATGCCTTTTTTCAGTATGCTGTTATTTGCATTATATTCAGTGATTGCTTTACGACGTGCTTGGTAATCTGAACTTTCTTCTAACGATTCAATGATCTCGCTTAAGTTATTATGTTCAACTGTTTGATCATAATGAGTAACGTTACGTTCTTCTTTACCGTATAAGTTAATTTTGCGGATTGCTAATGGATCTTTACCAAGGTGACGAGCAATTTCATCCATGATTAATTCGATAGTCATCATACCTTGAGGACCACCAAAACCACGGTAAGCGGTATGAGAAACAGTGTTTAGTTTACAACGGTTACCGGTAATAGTTGCTTGATCTAAGTAGTAAGCGTTATCAGAGTGGAACATTGCTCTATCAACAATCGCATCAGATAAATCTGGTGAGTAACCACAGTTACCATTTACTTCGATGTTGATGCCTTTAATTTGACCTTTTTCGTCAAAACCAACGGTGTAGTTGTTTTCAAAGGGGTGACGTTTACCTGTCATTACCATATCGTCTAAACGTGCTAACTTAAACTTAACAGGGCGGCCTGTTGCATTAGCAAGTAAAGCGGCAATACATGCCCAAGGTGCAGCTTGTGTTTCTTTACCACCGAAACCACCACCCATACGGCGCATATCCACTAATACTTTGTTTAGTGGAATATCAAGTACTTCAGCCACTAACTTTTGCACTTCACTTGGATGTTGTGAAGAAGTGAATATGTTCATGCCACCATCTTCAGTAGGCTCTGCCGTTGAAACTTGACCTTCAAGATACATATGCTCTTGACCACCAACTTTGATTTCACCGGATAATTGATGTGCTGCAGCAGCAATAGCTGAGTCTGAATCGCCACGTTTCAAACTATGTGGAGGACGAACAAAATTCTTCTTAGCTAAAGCGTCTTTCACTGTCAGTACTGCTTCAAGTTCTTCATACTCAACTTTTGCAAGTTTAACGGCTTTACGCGCAAGATCGAAACTTGTTGCGGCAACGGCGAACAGTGGTTGACCAACAAATTCTACTTTACCAATAGCTAATACTGGATCTCCTGGGAATACCGGACCGATATCAGTATGACCTGGTACATCTTCAACGGTAATTACTTTTACAACACCTTTTGCCGCTTTAACAGCAGATAAGTCCATTGAAATGATGTTAGCGTGTGCCATGGTTGATTGACCAACCGCCGCATGTAATTCGCCACGAAGAGATGGACGGTCATCAACATAAATTGCTTCACCAGCTACTTGCTTGTCAGCACTTTCATGTTTTTTAGAGCGACCTACACCGCCTAGACCAATATTTTTTTGTCCGTTAACTACATCTTTGTCAGCGTTCGAACTTGCTTTTTTTACATCAATAAGACTACGCATTAGTAATTCACCACTCGTGTTTCAATAGCTTTTCTTTTATGGGCACTTTGTAGCTCTAAATAGCATTTCTCGATAAGGTTTTGAGCTACTGTCATACGATACTTATCAGTAGCACGTACATCAGTCATCGGTTGGAAGTCAGTCGCTAAGGCTGCTTTAGCTTGTGCTACAGACTCTTTTGTTAAGTTATTACCTAATAATGCAGCTTCTGCCGCTGGACCACGCTTAGGAATACCAGCCATACCGCCGAACGCTAAACGTACATTGGTAACTTTTTCGCCATCTTGTTCAATGAAGAACGCTGCTAATACCGCAGAAATATCATCATCTAAACGCTTAGATATCTTGTACAGCTTAAGTGTTTGACCAGCAACAGGCTTAGGAATTGTAATAGACTTGATAAATTCAGATGTTTTCAGAACTGTTTTCTTGTAATCAAGGAAGAAGTCTTCAACTAAGATAGTACGTTCTGTGCCGTTAAGGTGAAGAGTCATCGTTGCACCTAAAGCGATTAAAGCGGGTGGCATATCGCCGATAGGTGAAGCGTTACCTACGTTGCCGCCTAAAGTACCAGTGTTACGAACTTGTTTCGCACCGATACGCTCAATCATGTCACCAAGATCAGGGTAGTGGTGGTGTAAAGTATCGATAAAGTCACTGTATGGTAATGCAGAGCCGATAACTATTTCAGACTCAGTTTCTTCAATAGTGGTTAATTCAGCAACGTTACCAACATACACTAGCTTTTTGACAACGGCTAAGTTTTGGGTAACTGAAAGGGCTAAATCGGTACCACCAGCAACTAACGTCGATTTAGGTTCGTTAGTTAATTCAATCGCTAGCTCATCAATGTTCTGCGGAGCGATATAAGTATTACCATTGCCATTTAAGCTAGGCGTTGGTAATTTCTCTAGTTCAGTAAGTGTTATTATTGTTTGTTGGTAATGCTTAGCAAAAGAATCTTCTTGGTTGGCTTCGCTAGAAGTCATTGCCGCCTCAATAATTGAGCGGTAACCAGTACAACGACATAAATTTCCTGCTAATGCTTCTAAAACTTCAGCACGATTTGGTTTTTGATTATGTTTGTGTAAAGCAAATGATGACATAACAAAACCAGGGGTACAGAAGCCACATTGTGAACCATGGTTATCAACAATAGTTTGCTGAGCATGGTGCAATTTAGCGCCATCTTTTAAGTCTTCAACGGTAATTAACTGTTTGCCATGTAAATTACCGATAAAAGTAATACAGGAGTTAATTGATTTATAAGTTAGTTGCTCACTATTTTCAGTATCTAGCTCTGCTAGTACCACCGTACAGGCACCGCAGTCACCAGAAGCACAACCTTCTTTGGTACCAGACTTAAATTGCTCTTCACGTAAATATTGTAAAACCGTTAGATTTGGATCTAAGTTTTCAATTTCTACTAGCTCGTTGTTTAACAGGAATTTTATTGTATTTACTACCATTATTCTTTCCGCTTTAATTTTGATTTTTGTATCGATTTGAATATTCGTATGGATTCACTATAGCAGAATCGATAGTTGACACAAGTGTCAGGTTTGATTTTTTATAACTTTAACTTTTCATCAGGTGAACTAAGCTTTGATTTTTTTTGTTAAAAAGGGAGCGTTTTATAACTGATGTTTAGCAAACAAATGCTTGAAAAATAGCAACCTTTAGCTGACTTTTATTAATCAATGAGATGTTGAATTAACTAAATTCTATTTTGAGCGTTCTGTGTGTGTGAATTTCACTATATGAAATTAAGGAAATTAAAACATGATCTTACAGATATTCATTACAGCTCCATAAAATATATTTTTCTATAATTTTTCTATTTTTATGAATAATTAATTTTTTAATAGGACTTTTATGGTTGTTTTTTTCATTGTGGTGTTCTCATTAAAAAGGAAGCACGAAATGAAATTTAATAAATGTGTAACGGCGCTATTTTTATCTGTCGCTAGCCAGACACTTCTTGTCGGGGAAATTTATGCCGCTGGAGCTAATGCTGATGGGAAAGAGTCAGCCATCGAACCTATCATGGCGACCATTCCCGCTGGCAGTTTTGAGATGGGCTCAGTAGCGAGCGAAAACTCGCAACCGCTACATCAAGTTAATGTTAGTGAATTTAGCATGGGTAAATATGAAGTGACGGTGAATGAGTTTCGTCAATTTGTAGAAGCCACCAATTACGCGGTACCACAAGAATGTCGCCATCAACTCAATGGTTGGTTTAGGGCTTATTCAAAAGGTAACTGGGAAACTAATGCTTTAAATACCAGTGAATTTCAGCCTGTGGTTTGCATTAATTGGCAAGCAGCTAATGCTTACACCAAGTGGTTAGCAAAAGAGACGGGTAAACCGTATCGTTTACCTACCGAAGCTGAGTGGGAATATGCTGCCCGAGCGGGCACTAAAACCGATTACTTCTTTGGTGATGATACGGAGCTAACTAAAGTCTGTGACTATGCCAATACGGCAGACTTAACGGGTGAGACTGTTTTACAACGTGATAGTAATACCAGTTATTATAATTGGTCGGGTGATATGTCAAATTGCAATGACCACTCGGCTTATGCAAGCATTGTTGGCATGTATAAAGCCAATCAATTTGGCTTACATGATGTGGTGAGTAACGTATTAGAGATGCTTGCTGATTGTCGAAGTGAAGATTATAGCAATACCCCAACCGATGGTTCAGCTTTCATCGATGAAAAGTGTGAACGTCGTTCTACTCGTGGTGGCAGTTGGCACTGGAGTCACTCACCTTTAGCACAACGCGGTAGTATTCCAGAAGATTTCTCTGGTGGTGTTGATGGTTTTAGACTAGCCCTTGATGGTAAAGCGCCATCGTTATCTTCAGCGAGTAAAAAGTTCTTAGCAAAATTAACCTTTGCTCAACAACAAGAACAAAAGCGATGGGATATACAGCCGGCTTTCCCTGATGCGGTCAGTAATGTAAAAATTGAGCAAGATGACAAGTCAGTCACTATCCGTTGGGATAAAAGCCAACAAGAAAATGTTGAAAGCTACCGTGTTTACCGTAATGAAGTGACCGGTGGCATGTTCAAACTGTTAGCGACGAATTTAACTAACACTAGTTTCACTGAGCCAAAAATGGGTTTAATGAAATATGACTACGCGGTGGTTGCGGTAAGTTTTCATCAACAAAGTCATTATAGTGAAGTATCTACTGAAGCGGGTTGGGTTGAAATTCCAGGACGTGTTGAAGCTGAGTGGGCTGCCCAGTCGAGTGATAGCTCGCTGACACGTACTTCAGATGACGATGGCGGTTACAACTTCACTGGCGTGGGTGGTATTGGTGCTGAAGCACAATTTACTTATCAAATAGACGTACCAGAAGCGGGTCTATATAAATTGGCATATCGAGTAGCTACGCCACGTGATACCAAGGGTTTTGAAGTCTTAGCTAATGATAAAAAAGTCGGCGTTGATCTCGTGACTGCAACAGGTGGTTATCATGAATGGCAGACTCAGCAAGGTTTGAAAGTTCCATTGAAAAAGGGTAAAAATACCGTGATATTGAAATCATTGGATAATAACTGGAAGCTTAATTGGTTAACGCTAACTAAGAGTTAATATTTTAGTTAACTAGTCAGTTATAAAGCATAAAGGCAGCACTTAGCCCACTAAGTACTGCCTTTATGTGAGGTAGAGTGTATTAGATCAATCCAGAGTAGAGTCTTATTGTTAATAGGATTTTAGTAAGCCTGACCGTTGAAAAAACCACCATAGTGATCGTTCATAATTAAATTAATAATGACCACTTTGTGCGCTTAGTTGACATTAGCCACAAGTATATTTTCTAATGAATAATTTCTCTATTGTTTAATAATGAACTGACTAAGAACTTGGCACGATATGTAATACCAATTTCAGGCTTGTTTATCCCAACTTAATTAACAATCCTTTGTTTTTAATACTTATATTTTGCTTGAATCGTTTACATAACGTGCCATTTTTTGGCTCATATATCTTGCGGCACGATATGTAAATTTATAGGCGGAGTTGAATGCAACCAAACTTACTGGTAAGTTACTAAAATTATTATAAAAAGTATTGTGTGCGAACGCTTTAAGCCGAAATTGTCGACGGTTTAATTCGAGATGTGCACTAATACACTGTTATGTATTTAAAGGATGTCCGTGTGAAATTTACGTTAGACAATGATACTTCCCCCACTAATAAGTCAGAGATTATACTCGAACCGTTAAACTGGCTAAAATATAAGTCAGGAATAGCGATTCCTTTAGCTCTATCCGTATTGATTTGTACTTACTTTACTTACAGTTATAACAAGTACTTTTTTATAGCTGTTTTAGTTTTAGTGCTTATAAATGTATTTTACTGGTTAAGAATTAAGGAGCATTTTAAAGCTGATTCGACCCCTGCGATTGTCATTTCAGAAACCCCTCCTTTATTAGCTGTTTACACAAATATGGCAAAATATGGTGATTATTACCCTGCAATTAAAATTGAAAAATTTATTAATAAAAACAACTATAAAATAGGGAGTAAAGTGGCAACTGCTTCTATTTACTCCGTAGGAAATGAGGAGAACGATTATTGGGCTGATTTTCATCCACTCCCAGTTAATTATGCTACTAGCAATGAAGCACAACTAAACTTTTCGCTATTATCTTTCTCGGAGGATGAGTGGCAGGAACTTCAGGCAGGTATAAATCAGTTAAGTGCTACGAAAACTGAAGGGTTGTATAAAATAACAAATTCTAGCAGTTGTTGGTAAATACATAACAAGCTGTTAAAGCAGGACAAAATTCAGTTGGCTGTTTTTCGTTCCTCAAACATTTTAGCCAACAGTAATTTTCCGCTTATTGCGGCGTTATGTTTCACACGGAATCTTCGAGTATGCTCAAATATTCAGATCTTTTTGAAAATGAAGTCTTAAATTACTTAGGTGATTATCTCGACTTTGAATTATCAAACTTAGATAAATATACAGACTGGATAAAATTAACTCCAAGCTATCATGCAGAAGTCATTGCTGGAGAAGGTTCAGGAGGTTTTTATGTTGCTTACGGTGAAGATGAAACGGAAAACAAACCTATATTATTTATTTCATCTGAAGGGCAAGCCGGAAAACTTGCAAACAACCTTTCTGAGTTCATAGCTATGATAATTGAAATTCCATATTGGTTTGACTTGCTTAAATTTTCAGGTGGTGGGCAATTATCTGAAATGAGGAAAGCAGCTCATTTTATGTTTTCTGAATTCAATGAAGATTATCCTGATTACGAGGAAGCTAAAGCTATATTAAAAAGTAAACTGGTTCTTCCTAACATCTCAGATCCAATTGGCTTGCTACATTCTTGTATGCATAATTCTGATTGTACGGTTTTAGCTAGTGATGGTTTGGAATATGAGTCATTGTTCAACACATCCGTTTCATCTGACAACAATGCGTGGAAGTGAAACATAACAAGCTAATTTGCCCATTATTAGGACGTTATATTTCACGGCAGTATTGGTGAAAACTAATTGTTTAAGTGTTTAATCAGGAAGTCATATTTAAGTAATGAAGTATTTTAAAACACCCGAGTTTCTTTTCGAAGTACTTGGGGAGAAACAATCAGTATTAGAAGTTTCTTGCACAGTTATTTTTGCTCTACTTGGTAGCTGGATTATTTATTCCGTCGCAGGTATTGAATTGGGAGGCTGGCAAACAGTTGTAGCTTTTATACTAATAGTTGATGTACTAGCAGGGTGTATTGCAAATTTCAGTTTCGGCACCAATGAATTTTACTCAAAAAGGCCTAAAAATCGCCTTATATTTATTTCCATTCATATTCATATCTTGGTTATCGCTTGGTTACTCTCTGAGCCAATGGGTGCTGCTTTGATTGTTTGGGGGTTCACTATTGCTTCAGCATTCTTAGTTAATGCCTTGAAAGGAAAATCCATTCAGGGTTTTATTGCTGCAAACTTAATGTGTTACGGTATATTGTTATTAATTTATTTGTCTCTTCCCGTATGGTTTTTGATGGTTAGTATGTTCTTTATGATTAAAGTCCTGTTTAGTTTTGCAGTTGACCATTTTGATAAACAAACTAAAGTGGCAAGTGAAACTTAGTTTCAAGTTCGAAGTGCGACAATGATAACAGTTGGTTTATGCTCCTTCGTCGCTTAATTTAACCAACTATTATTTGCCTCTTAGTGAGGCGATAGCCGTATAGTTGTACCCTCGAGTCTATGTGATACTATAGTGATACATTATTTAATTCTAAATAGGTTTTATCATGAGAGTTGAACTCGTAACAACACTTAAACGTCAAGCGACTAAAATTTTGGCTGAACTCCATATTTCCAAAGAACCAGTGTTAATTACTGAACATGGGCAACCATCTGCTTATTTAGTTGATGTTGATGATTATGAGTTTATGCAACAGCGAATGGCTATTCTTGAAGGTGTGGCACGCGGTGAGCAAGCAATTAAAAATGGTAATACATTTTCAAATCAAGATGCAAAAGAGAAAATGAGCAAATGGCTGAAGTAATATGGACATCACCAGCTCTTGATGATTTAAATGATATAGCTGAATACATTGCTTTAAGTAATATTTCAGCGGCTAAAAAATTAGTTCAAAAAATATTCGATAAAATATCAAGGTTAGAAAGTCATCCTGAATCTGGCAAAAGGCCACAGGAGTTAGTTAACTTAAATTATCGCGAAGTTAATGTTAATCCCTGCCGTATTTTCTATAAAGTTGATAGTGACAAAGTTTATATTTTGCATGTCATGCGGCAAGAACGAGATCTACGTAGATTTCTTCTGCAGAGCTAAATACGGCTACAAGTCATTCAAGCAGGAAAATTTACAGTGGGCTGTCTTCACTGCGTTCAACAATTTTAGCCAACTATAAATTTCCTCTTAATGAGGCGTTATCGATACAAAATTTAATCCAATCTTCCCAATTAGCTGTAATAGCTAATGTCTGCTCTGTGGTATTAGTGAACATTGAATAAATGAAAGCATAGCAAAGTTAAATGATTTGTCGCGGTGGCGACGACAGCCAAAGGTGGCTAAACGCCGAGACCCCTTTGGAATTCCCCGGCGCTGCTACATCAAACGTTATCCTACATTCAGCATAATATCTTCGACGTAACAGCAATGAAGGCACATCCATGTGCCACATTGTTTTTTCCTTTATCCATGATGGCAATATGTGAATATTGTGCTTCACTCCGGCGTTTGAAAAAGCAGACTTGGTGCTTGTTGAGGCTTTGTCATCTCTAACTAGTCAAAAGTTCTTTACCCATTTTGATTTATGAACGGAGTTAAATACTCCAAATCCAATCTCAGTGAATATATCTCACTTTTGCAAAGTGTCAGTCAAGCTGATCCATGACGTTGCATGGATGTAACTTGTTAGACAATGCAGGAGCATATTGTCCTGATGGCGAGGACTGCCGCTTTTCATGGACGAATATCGGCAGGTATTCTCTCTAAACACAAAATTGATGATTTATGCTTTCACTGAGTAGGGCGTCGCAAGGGTTCCAAGGGAAGGCGCGGCGGTACGTCGCCCCTTGGGTGTTGTCGTCACCGCGACGCTAAGCAGGATAAATAAACGTCAAGCCTAGTGATGTGGCAGATCAAGATTGAGTTTTTAAAGGTAGGGCAAGTTAAAAGTTCAGTGCCAGCAACTTTTCTTTATTATTGCGTCGCCAATTGTTGTCGGCATTGTCATTAATATACTGAGAGTAAAAATCGTAATTAACTTGTGCGTTAGGTTCACTACATAATAACAAGGCAATATCTAAACTCAGTCGTGTTTCGCCAGCAAGACGAGCTTGTTCAAAGCTACGCTGAGCATGGAGGTTGAATTGTTCACTATCTAAGTTAGCTTGAGCTAATAATGCATGTAAATAGGAGTTATGTGCATTGTTTGTCTTTATATTATCCAGTAATGCTTTAGCCTCACTTAGTCTATTTTGTTTGAGAAAATGGCGCATGAGTGCTTTTCGGCTGGATTGTGCGACCCAATGGTCTGGGGTTAATTTGGTATATTCAAGTACTTGCTCCCAATGAGGCTCTTTATCCGAAGTTGTTTTAGCAAAAAAAGCATAATGAAAGGGGATTTTGGCAAAGTGATAAATTGGCAGCTGATAGCTTTTCATCTTATTTTCAGCTTGCTGTAAGTACAAGTATTTATCGTCTGCTTCACTATGTTTATAGGCTAGTATTGATAGGTAGGTAAGGGCGTCTAGTTCGCGTGGGATATCCTTAGCCTGGAGCGATAAACTTACTGACTTTAGTAAACTTTTTTTAATTGCAGGGTAATCATCTTCTTGATGATCTAACCATGAATGGGCATACCAAGCATCGGCTTGGCGTTTTAAGTCGTCAATTTGTTCAAAGTAACTTATAGCGGTGGTGAGCTTGTGAGAACTTAGTTCATAGAGTTCTTTTCGAGTGAGCACTTTACTTTGAAAAAGCAAAGCGTTACCTAAGTGTTGCCAATTTTCTATTTCTTCAGAAATATTTGCTAATTTGTCTGCCATGACCATGGCTTTTTCCAATTCATTCATCATGATATAAACATCGATTAATGCACCCAAAATGATGAGGTCATTAGGTGATTGCTGATGGGCAATAGATAAGTTAGCTTGTTTAAGCTCGGGAGGTTGTGCCGTATTAAGCAAGTCATAAATAACTTGTTGTTGTAAATGTTGCTGAAGTTGCTGAATAACATCGGTGGTTGAATCACCCGATAATTGTCCTTGCCAATCGCCAGATGGTCCTTTAACAAGAAAGTCGATATAGCTGTGTTGATTGTGACTGCGTATTTGTGCGGTTAATATCAACGGATGTGTTTGTGCTAACTCTGGATAGGTTAACTCCAGGTTATTGTGAAACTCATCGGTGGTAATATTGCTTAAGACAGTGAAATCAAATTGTTCATTATCTGCAATAGAGAAGTCTTGGTCATCTTGGGCATGCGAAATTGGAATGTAAGCTATTTTCTTCAATACTGCTTTGTTTGCTGGAGTGGTTTTATTGGTGAAATTGAAAGAAACAATGATAATTATCACCATGCTGATTAGCAGTGCATATGGCCAATAATCTTTGGTTGTTCTCTGTTTTTTACTAGGGGAAATGGTAGGTAAGTTATTTGCTGATGTAGCCATAGCAATAGCTGATGATTGTTGTTCAGTGGACTTAATCTCGGTTGATGCAGAGTTAGCCGCTAGTTGCCATTGATAGCCACGTTTTGGAAATGTTTTAATGGCGTCATTACCAAATAAGTTTCTTAAATGGCTAATGTTTTGAAATACTGCTTGCTCAGAAACCACTTTATCTTGCCAGACTAAGGACAGTATTTCTTCTTTACTAAATACCTTATCTGCTTGTTCAAGCAGCAGCGCTAGCACTTTAGCCTCGTTATGACGAATGGCCAATGACTGCCCGCTCTGTCTTAAGACTAAACTTTCACTGTCAAATTCAAAATCTTTAAAACTATAGCGCATCGGATTAATAAGTTGCCTGAAGAATGGATTCGACATCATCTTAACTGATTCGTCATTAAAGCGGCATAGCTAACTGTTTAATTTTATTTCTAGTTAACCCTTATAGGCAAGCGATCCTGAAACGAGTATCTTTGAGTTACTGTCAAAATGAAGTTTACCTTTAATGACCACAGCATGTTAATTGGTATCATTTATTCGTAAACTTATAATCATTACAGTAATTTTTCAGCAATAACTCTGCTATTGATAGTGCATTATTATCTGCTATTGAAACCCCCTATTGAGCAAGTCATTATTCATAAAGTGACCTTGTTGAGCGAAGCCGATGCTAAAAGCTTACTAGCCCACACAAAGCAATAATGGCAAAGTAAGAGTGAATAAATGGGTCAAATATACTGGAAGTAATGTGTATCTGCTATTAACTAATAACTTATTGATCTTAATGTAAATTAACTTATTAAAAGTACTATGTTTCTGGGCGATAAATATACTGCTAGCATATTTTTATCATTGCAAAAACTAACAAGGTGGCTCATGAAGACCATAATTTTATTGTTGTCGTTAATAACTTGCCAGTGTTTTGCCACTGGCACCATGCGTTTAGATTATTATCATACAGGGGGTTTAGGGCAGGAGTTGTTTGCGGTAGACGAAATAGTGATTGAACCTCTGCCTTGGCCAGGCAACCCTAATCAACCTATTGACACTACTTTACGTGGTAAATATGTTTTTGAAGTAGTTGATATAGCAACTAAAAAACTCATTTATTCACGCAGTTTTAGTAACATTTATCAGGAATGGATTACTACCAAAGAAGCAAGTAAACAATATAAAACTTTTAGCGAATCGCTACGCTTTCCTGAACCTAAACATCCAGTAGAAATCACCTTAAAAGTACGAAAAGATGAGCAACAACTTGAGTTTAAAGAGTTGTGGCGTACACAAGTTGACCCAAGCAGTATGTTTATTAAACGAGCCAAAAAGGCTGAGCAGTATGGCATCATTCCATTGATGGATAATGGTGACCCAAGTAAAAAGGTGGATCTATTATTATTAGGCGATGGTTATACCCAAGCAGAAAAAGGCAAGTTTATCGCTGATGCTCAACGCATGTTAAAAGTAATGTTTGCTACTTCACCTTATAAAGAGCGTAAAAATGATTTTAATGTTTGGGGCTTAATGCCCCCAGCACTAGAGTCTGGGGTAAACCGTCCTTCAACAGGAAAGTATCGTAATAATCCTGTTGGCTCAAGTTACGATACTTTTGGCAGTGAGCGCTATGCGTTAATTTTTGATAATAAAACTTTTCGAAAAATTGCCGCGGAGGCCCCTTACGAATTTGTTGAAGTATTAATGAATAATAACACCTACGGTGGTGGCGGTATTTATGGTTTACATGCTACTACATCAGTTGATAGCGGCTCTGCTGAATATATTTTTATTCATGAGTTTGGTCACCACTTTGCGGGTTTAGCTGATGCCTACTATAGCTCACCAGTCGCTTATAACACCTCATCATCAGTGCGACCTGAACCCTTTGAACCTAATGTTACCGCTAATACTGACCGAAACACTTTAAAATGGAAGCATTTAATTAAAGATAGTACTCCTGTTCCTACTGCTTGGCAGCAAGATAAATACGATGCTTATGTTCGAGTTCATGAACAAGAACGTAGCGATATTCGTGCTAAAAAATCACCAGAAACGGTAATGGATGCCTTATTTCAAGAGCGCTTAAATTGGGAAGCCATTTTGTTTGATAAAAATAAATACAAAAATGACATCGGTTTATTCGAAGGTGCTAATTACCAAGCCAAAGGTTATTACCGATCTCAACAAAATTGCTTAATGTTTACTCGTAGCATGGGGTTTTGTGAGGTGTGTAACCATGCAGTACAAGATGTGATTGACCAGTACAGTAAATAAGTTACAACTAACCACTCGCTCTCGTAGTTATTGGAAGCTTATCGGGTCATCGATAATAACGTTGATAAATTCAAGGGTTAGAGGTAACTTATTTACGTCATAATTGCCAAAACAACGGCTGAAAAAAAATCTCGAAAGATCAACAGCCCCTAATATTTTGCAACACTGCTTTCTAAGAAACTACTTTATTTTGCTAAACTAGCGATAAAATCTCCTCTTTACTCAGCAACGTATTCGCTTGTTTGAGCAATAGTCTTAGCACTTTGGCTTTGTTGTGCCGAATGGCCAATGGCTGTCTATTTAATTTTATTGCCAGTAGGTCTTGTAAAATAATATGGTAATAACTTGTCAGTAGTAATATAACTGGCATTATGTCATCAACCTTTTATCTGGTTTGTATTGTCGCCGAGATAAAACTCTTATTATGTATTTAAAGCAGGCTGAAGTCAGCGGAGTCATTAATGTTTTCTAGTAGTAATCGCTTAACCGTAATTGTTATGGTTTTGTGCCTGGTGGGTTTGAGTGCTTTTGATGCTGTAGCTCACGGTGTTGATGAAAGTACTCGTTTGTTTTTGTTAAACAATACCGGCGTACAGTTTTTCGCCTTTATGTATATTGGCGCGAAACATATGGTGACTGGTTACGACCATTTACTGTTTTTAGCGGGCGTTATTTTCTTTTTATATAAGAGCAAAGACATTCTACTGTATGTCAGTATGTTTACTTTGGGTCACAGTCTAACTTTATTGTTTGGTGTGTTGTCTGACATACAAGTGAATGCCTATATTATTGATGCTATTATCGGATTTTCTGTTGTTTACAAGGGGTTTGATAACTTAGGCGGTTTTCAACGTACTTTAGGTTTTAGCCCAAATGCTAAAGTGGCTGTATTGGTTTTTGGCTTATTTCATGGTTTTGGTTTAGCAACAAAATTACAAGAATTTCAGCTACCGCAAGATGGCTTGTTGGCTAATTTGATTGCTTTTAATTTAGGGGTGGAACTAGGACAGTTTGCCGCATTAACAATTATATTACTGGTTATTAGCTTTTGGCGAAAACATTCTTCTTTTCAGCAGTTTTCAACTGCGAGCAATACTTTACTAATGAGCGCCGGTTTTATGTTGATAGGCTTTCAATTAACAGGTTATTTTACTAGTTAACTTAGTTCATGGTCAGATAAATTAAATCACTCAATTTTAAAGTTTAATCATTGAGAAATAAAAACAAGAGAAATAAACATGCAACATACGTTATCAAATAAAGCTTTACTCAAATCAACCATCATCGCTTTAGTTATTGCCGCTTTAGTTTTGATTAGCTTTATATTACCGGCAGAATATAATATTGACCCAACAGGTGTAGGTGCTAAGTTGGGTTTAACTGCTTTAGCAAATCCGTCAGCTACTGCGACAGCTCCGGCTAAAAATAGCGCTGAACTTATAACAACTGACAAACAAGCAACCGATATTATTGAGGTTGTTGTGCCTGCAAAACGTGGTGTTGAATATAAGTTTGCCATGAAAAAATTTAAGAAGATGGAATACCAATGGCAAACTGATGGTACTGAACTTTTCTTTGATTTACATGGCGAACCTGAAGGTGATACCACGGGTTATTATGAAAGTTATGCTATTGCCACATTAGACGGTATGAAGGGCAGTTTTACTAGTCCTTTTGCTGGCGTGCATGGTTGGTATTGGAAAAATACTTCTGACAAGCCGGTAACGGTGAAACTTACCGTCAATGGCGAATATACGATTGTTGGCCTAAAAAAGTAAACGTTTTCCGAATACACCTGGGAAGTAACGAATATTTATAATCCTTTTAATAACTTATCAATTAAAAAACAAAGCCAAGGTACATTTAATTAATACCCCATAAATTAAATTTATTACTATTTTATGCAAGAAGCGCTTGCGGCACTTTGACGCAAGTTGACTATACTCAGTTAACCGTCAGATGCTGAAATTGGCAGTGCTCAAGTATGAAAAAGAATGAAATTGAAGTTTATTTGTTAGGAGCTGGGCGACCAGCCCAAGGCTATAAGCCGACAGCGCTTAAGTCAATTGCATTAAATACTAGAGCCATGGATTGGCAACTACATAGCTTTGAATCAGTAACCTCAGTTGAAAATATTACCTTTTTGGGTGGTTATGGTATCGATAAGGTTATTGAAAAGTATACTTTTCTTAAGTACCAAGTAATCCCTAACTGGCAACAGGGTAGCGTATTGCACACATTCTTAAGTGCACAATTTACCGGCAGAGAGCTGTTGGCTAGCTATTCTGATACCGTATTTCATCAAGAAAGTATTACCGAGTTACTAAAACTTGATGCTGACATTGTTTTTGCTATTGATACTTGCTGGAAAAATCGTTTTGAATCTCGCTCTGAAACAGATATTAAAATAGCAGAAACCATGATTGTTGATGAACAACAGGTGGAGTTTACCGGGCTGATTTATTTTTCAGCGGCAGTTGTCAAGGTTTTGTCTACTCTTTCATCCGCTGAAGTTGGTCGTAGTTTCATTGATTTAATTAACTACTTATCAAAGCAAGGTTATACCGTTGCATCTTATGATGTTACTGGTCATTGGGCCGAATTTAATTCCTTTCAAGATATTGCCCATTTTATGTTGGGGACAAAATCCGAAACATTAGCTCGGTTAGCACCCTTATTAAAACATAGCACCATTGGTACTCAGGTCAGTTTTACGTCATTAGCTTGGCAACAAGACTACCAAAAAATTCTGAGGAAGATTAAAGCCAGATTTACAGACTGCCGGTTAGTGATACGTAGTAGCTCTATAGATGAAGATAATTGGTATAGTTCAAATGCCGGTGGTTTCACCAGTATTTTAGATGTTGATGGTAATGATGAAAATAAAGTTTCAAAAGCTGTTGATGATGTCATCACTTCTTTTGGTCAAAAACAAACAGGTGAAGATCAAATACTTGTTCAGGAGCTTCTTAGTGAAGTACAAGCAGCTGGTGTGGTTTTTACTTGTGATCTAGAGTCTGGCGCGCCTTATTACCGCTTTAATTTTGATGATAAAACGCAATCAACAGAGTCGGTTACTGCAGGAACTCATAGTGACTTACGGACAGTATTGTTAAATCGTTCCTCGCCTGAAAAAATTATCAATATTGCCCCCGAATTAGAGCCAGTATTAGTTGCCATACAAGAACTTGAGCAATTATTAGGTTTTGATAAATTAGATATTGAATTTGCTATAGCAAAAACTGGCCAAGTGCATATTTTTCAAGTACGACCAATTACCATTAATCATGATGATATAGGTGTTGATGAAGAATTAGTCGCAGCTCAGTTAAATAACGCCGCTTTGCAGTTTATTAAGCAGCAAAAGCCATCGCCATTTGTCTATGGTAATAAAACTATACTTGCCAATATGCCGGATTGGAATCCGGCAGAAATTATTGGGACTCGGCCTAAGCCGTTGGCGTTTAGCTTGTACAGACATCTGATCACTAATGATATCTGGGCACAACAAAGAGCTGAGTTTGGTTATCGAGATGTTAATCCAGCACCCTTATTAGTTGCACTATGCGGGCAACCGTATATTGATTGTCGCGCTAGCATTAACTCCTTTATTCCTGCGGCTGTTTCAGAGGCCACTGCACAAAGGCTAGCTAACGCCTATCTCGCTATTTTAGCTGATAATCCCAACTTCCATGACAAAATTGAGTTCGATGTGCTTTTTACTACTTGGACACCTGATTTTAATAAAAAAGCACAAATAAGATTATTGTCTTATGGTGTGTCACAACAGGATATTAATAGCTTAGGCGTGGCATTAAAAAAAATCACTTACCAAGCATTAACTCGTTTGACTGATGATACTGCTTCGATTGCACTCCTAAATAAGAGGCGGGAGTTAATTGAAACTTCTGAGTTAACAGTTATTGATAAAATCTATAGTTTACTTGAGGACTGCAAACGCTTCGGCACTTTAGCTTTCTCTCATGCCGCTAGAGCAAACTTTGTTGCTATGTCTTTATTAAAAGGCTTTGTTGATAGTGGGCTATTAACTGACTTACGTCGAGAGCAGTTTTTAAAGAGTTTTACTACTGTGGCCGGTAATTTTTCTCGAGATAAGTCTAGTTATGCAAAGGGGAAGTTTTCTTTACAAGAATTGATTAGTAAATATGGTCATTTACGTCCAGGCACTTATGATGTTACGACTCAAGCATATTGGGAAGATCCAGCGCGTTATTTGAATTCGGTAAATGATTCTATCTGCCATCAATTACAAGCGTTTGAATTTTCTGATGATGAAATATCTAGCTTTACTAAAGTATTAGCTGAACTAGGTCCTAACTTATCTGCTCAACAGTTAGTTAATTATCTGGTGGAATCTACTCAGGCGCGGGAATTTGTTAAATTTGAATTTACCCGAAACTTAAGCCGCGCGCTGGATTATTGTTTACATTTTGGCCATGAAGAGGGATTAAGCAGAGATGAACTGGCATTTTTAACTTTTAATGACATAAAGCAAGTCAAATTGAATGTTATTGGCTTGGCCGATATTAAATCATTAATAAAAATGCGCAAGCAGTCACACAGCATTACTTGTGCTATAGAGTTACCCTCCTTTATACAAAAAGACATCGATATATTTTGTTTTGAACGTTTTGCGTCACAACCTAATTTTGTTACTGCCAGTCGAGTTGAAGGACATACTCAACGTTTAAATAAGCATCAAAATATTAAACTAAAAGATAAAATAGTACTTATTCCTCAAGCTGATCCTGGCTTTGATTGGTTATTTAGTCATGGTATTGCGGGCTTAATTACCCAGTATGGTGGCGCTAATTCTCATATGGCAATTCGAGCGGCTGAAATTGGTTTACCTGCAGCAATTGGTGTCGGGGAGAAGCTTTATGAAGAAATTGCTGTTATGCAACAGGTTGAGCTGGATTGTGGTAATCAAATTATCAGGTGCATAGTGTGAAACGAATTGGCATAACTCAAAGAGTTGAATGGGTTAAGTCCTATGGTGAGCGACGGGATTGTTTAGATCAGCAGTGGTCTAATTTTGTAATTAAACTTGGCGGATTTCCTTTACCGCTTGCAAACTTACCGGCTGAAAAAGTTGAGCAGCTACTGACTGTTATGCAGCTCGATGGCATTATTTTAACGGGTGGTAACTCTCTTACTTGCTTAAACCCACAAGCGGGTGATACTGCGCCAGAACGTGATAACTTTGAACGAACATTAATTAATTTAGCACTGAAAAAAAATATACCTATTGTTGGTGTTTGCCGTGGCATGCAATTAATTAACTTAGTCATGGCGGGCTCATTAATCAAAATATCTGGTCATGTTGCGATAAAACATACCATTGAAGCTTGTTCTACAGAATTCGAATTACCCAAAGTAGTAAATAGTTTTCATCATTATGGAATTTCCTGTACGGGCTTAGCTGAGTCTTTATTACCACTTGCTTGTGATGAGGTAGGGAATATAGAAGCTTTTTTTAGCACTAGAAATAATATTTTGGGCATCATGTGGCATCCAGAACGCGAAGCCGAATTTAGTCAGTTTGATATGCAATTATTTAAGAGGTTTTTGTTATGACTCGAGCATTAATTTTAGCTGCAGGTGAAGGTACAAGGTTAAGACCATTAACCAATGATAAACCCAAGTGCATGGTGTTATTGCAAGGAAGGTCATTAATCGAACGTCAAATAGACTGCTTAAAACGCCAAGGCATTACAGATATTCATATTGCCACGGGTTATCAAGCTGAGCAAATAGTAGCGCTAGGTTATCCAACATCATTTAATGCCAGTTATAAACAATCCAATATGGTCAGTACCCTATTTTGTGCCTTGGATTTTATTCAACAAGAGGGCGACTTAATCATTGCCTATGGCGATATTGTTTATAACGATAATAATTTAACCGCCGTGTTAGCTTGTGATGATGATATTACTTTAATGATAGACAAAGAGTGGCTTGCGCTTTGGTCTCTACGATTAGAAAATCCGTTGGCCGATGCCGAAACTCTCATCATAAATGATGCAGGATATGTGACTGAATTAGGTAAAAAACCTGATAGCTATGAAAATATTCAGGGGCAATATACCGGCTTGATTAAAGTTAAGGCTGAAAAAGTAGCTGAATTAATCCATTTCTATCATCAGCTAGATCGCCAAGCCAGTTTTGATGGTCAAAATTTTGCTAATATGTATATGACCAGTTATCTACAAGCTTTAATTGATGCAGGTTGGCAAGTTAGAGCCGCCTTAGTAAATAATGGCTGGCTTGAAATAGATTCGGTCAATGATCTTGAGCAATACGAGTTATTAGCGCAACAAGGAAAATTGAGTGAGTTTTATCAACTTTAAATGACTATTATATTTTTTTGTTGATCTGCTATTTATGATGCATTAAACATGCAACAGCTATCAAGCTAAGGAGTAACTATGAAGCTCTTAACTCAGGTTTTGCTTGTTATAACTTTCCTATATAGTGAAGTTGCTTTTGCATATTTAGATCCCGGCTCTGGCAGTGCCATTATTAGCGTTATTATTGCAACAATTGGTTCGTTATGGTATTTCCTTAAATCACTTTTATATCGTGTCTCGGGTAAAAATATTGAGCATGCTTCTTTAGTATCCCAAGATAATAGTTTGCTCATTTTCAGTGAAGGAAAAGCCTACTGGGGAACATTTGGTCCGTTGGTGGCAGAGCTAATTAAAGAAAAAATTCCCTTTCGTTATCGAACTTTAGATCTACACGACCCTGCTCTTACCATTGAAAGTAAGTATATGCAGTCAAAACGGTTATCGCTAAACCCTATTCATTTAGCGGAATTTAGTAAAATTAATGCTCCTGTGATGATTGCCACCTCGCCAAATATTGGTACTCAGGGCTACCCGATAATGAAGCCAGCAGGGGTAGCGAATTTGATGCATGTATTTCATCACATTGGTGATATCTCAATCTATAAACGAAACTCACTAGACCACTATGATAGTGTGATATTAGCCGGTGACTTCCAAAAAAAATCAATTCGTGTTTTGGAAAACTTACGTAATCTTAAGAAAAAGCGATTAATCACTTTAGGTTTATTATATTTAGATGAACTTTATCAAAACCGATTGTTAGTTAGCGCTAATGATAGAGAGAAAGAAACGATCTTGATAGGCTCTTCATGGGGACCAAAAGGTTGCTTGCAAACTTATGGTACAGCTTTTATTACGGCTCTTGTTGCTGCTGGTTTTAAGGTGATTATTCGTCCTCATCCGCAATCGGCAATTACAGAGCCTGAATTTATTGAAAAATGTAAACGAGCCACGATTAGCACATTGGTAACTTGGGATGAAAGTGTATCTCCAACAAGGGCTATGAGTGAGGCGAAATTGCTAATATCTGATACTTCCTCATTACGTTTTGATTATGCATTTTTATATGAAAAACCAATTATTACATTAGCAATACCTAAAGCTAACCTTGCAGAATTTGAAGCCGTTGACTTAGATTACTGCTGGCATGAATCAGCGGCGGCTGAAATTGGTGTAACTGTAGATAGTGATTCTTTGCATAATATTGTTGATATCGTTAATAGGGTGATTAAAACCCATGCTTCAGCAGAGTTACAGTCTTTTAAGCGGGAAACAATAGTGAACTTTGGCAATTGCGCGCCTAAGGTTGTTAGTTATATCAAGAAATTAAATGTTAACCGAGAGAGGTGACCTATGGTTGTCGAAGCAATAACCTCGGTGATCTCAGTTTATTCAAATTTTTTTACAAGTTTGGCGATAGTTTTAGGCAGCTATGGTTTGGCGACTATATTATTGTCAATGTTAGTCAGTTTTTTGATGACTTACCCTCTTAGATGGGCTAATAAAATAGCGCTTAGGGAGCAGGAATTTCAGTCAGTAATTGCTCCACAAATAACAAAAATACAAAAAGAAAGTCAGGGAGCAGAGCAACACCAGAGAATAAGTGCACTCTATGCTCGTTATTCTTATCATCCCATTTTTGCTACTCGATTAATAATAGGCGTTGTAATTCAACTGCCAGTGCTGGTCTTGACCTTTTTTATGTTTGCCCACCTTGAAGCACTAAATGGTCAGTCTTTTTTATTCCTCAAGGATCTTTCTCAAGCAGATAACTTACTTTTTGGTGACGGGAATTTATTACCCTTTGTTATGACTGCAGTGAACCTGGTAGCTGCATTATTTATCCCTAATTTTTCCCATAAAAATATGATGCAGGCTGTGTTGGTGAGCATATTATTTTTTATTTTACTTTACGATGCTAAATCAGTTTTATTATTATTTTGGACAATGAATAATATTATTTTATTGGGTCGGAACATTTTTGCTTACAAGCAGGCTAGGGTATCTGAACGCTTTAATTTCAGTCATAGTTTTTTCAAATTACAATTATTCATGCAACGCAAAGAAGTATTTATATCCTGTACTATATTCTTTTTCTATAGCTTGATAGCAAAGTCTGTTTTTATTAAGGGCTACAATTTATATCTGACCAATAATATTTTTAGGGTAAGTTTACTTATGTTATTAGGGTTAGTGCTATTCCATCTCATACAGTATTTCAGAGGTGTATGGTTAAGAGTCAACAAAATTAACCATAAAAAACTCGTGGTTTTTTTAGTTGTAAGTAAAGTTGATCTGTTATTAGTTCTGTTCCCTTTAGCACTTATTGTACAATATTCCTTGATCAATAAAGAGTTATTGACAGTAACGGAACAACTACAACTCATTGCACTAGCTAGTGTTTTTTTATTTATATTTATTGTGTTAATACCATTAGTACTCGAGAAAACCCTGAAAGCTAGAGGACTTATGCCACTTAATCTAGCTTTGGCCGTGCTATATATTTCCATGCCAACTATTGTCGTAATGTACACTTGGTCTGTTAAGCCTGATATCGCTTTGTTGGCAGCAAGTTTCCTAGTCCTATTTGGCTTTTTTTATTCTTTATATTTAAAAAAAAGAAAGCTATTGCAAGCTTTAGCTTTGGTGTTTTTTAGTCTGACCAGCCTGTATACGGGTTATCTTAATTATTTCTCTGACGATGCGAATATAAGTAATCCATATTTTGACAATTTAACGGCTCTAGACTTTTCAAATTTTATGCCAATCACAGCAATGAAAAAAAATCCTGATGTCTATTTGCTGACCTATGATGGTTATGTAGGGCAGAGCACTATGCAAAGATATGGTATTGATAACTCAACTCAAGAACAATTTTTGCTTAACACTGGCTTTAAAATTTACCCCAATACTTATTCAGTTGCTGCCACAAGTGCTACTTCGATGTCACGGGTATTGGAAATGTCTTATAAGCTTATTAAACCAGAATTTTCTTCAACTGCGGGTAATGCATTGGTGCCTGCTATTTTTAAAAAACATGGTTATAAAACTCATGGTGTACTTAGCCCTTACTTATTAAATAGCAGAGTGATTGGATATGACTATTCTCATCCTAAAATAGATAATGCAACTCTAGGTATGAGTTCTATTCTCGCAGGATTGTTTGAAGGTCAGTTTCGCTTTGATATCACTAATGATTTAGTTGATTACAATAGGGTTGATTGGCTTGAAAAAAAACGAGGGATATTTGCCGCGCAAACGGATTATCCAAAATTTATGTATAGCCATACTGGCCCCCACCACAGTCAAAATTCAGGGAAATGTTTACCAAATGAAACCGAATTATTTGCACAACGTTTATTAATCGCTAATGAGGAAATGGTAAACGATATAAAAACTATCTTATTAAGCAAACGAGATGCAATTATCATTATTAATGGCGACCACGGTCCCTACCTAACGGGTGATTGTTTATATTTAAAGAAGCTGCATTCGGATGATATTACACAATTTCACTTGCAAGATAGAGTTGGTACTTTTCTGGCTATTCGCTGGCCTGACAAGGGGTATCTAGGCATAGATAATATCAGAACATTGCAGGATACCTTCGAAGTTGTATTTAAATATTTATTTGAAACAGAGCAAGTTTTACATACGCGTATCCCTACTTCTACTTTAGAGATAGGCACAAGCTTTCCTAAAGGAATGGTAAAAGGAGGAGAAATTACTAATGGTGCTGATAAAGGAAAGATGTTGTATAACCAATAAGTAATGGTAAGACTTAGGGATAATAAGCCGATATTATTGCTTTTATCTAAGTGAGTTATTCAATCATTCTTTAGTTTGAGTGTAGTCAATATAGGAGGTTTTTATTATTGATGTCGCTGTTATCGATGAACTCAGTAATAGCTACCGACATTATTTTAAATGCTTCGGATAAATTTAACCATTCACCGTGTAGAACCTCTATTTTATCTCTATTTAGTGCTTATGCTTTGACATTCACCTTGAGCATTGGCAAAGTGATTTTTTAAATGCTAAAAGATAACAATAATGAATTCAATAAGCAGTAAGCGTATTAAGAATCACCCTTTTAAAATGTCGCCTATAGTGGCTGGTGTAATTTTATCATTAGGTGTGATCGTAAGTGGCTGCCAAGATCCCAAAGCAGTAACAGCAAAAAGTGTTACTGCAGCTGAATCGACCACCAATACAGAGCAAGTAGTGGCAGTAAATTATGCTGCATTAGCCCAAGAAATAGCTAAGAAATATATTATTACTGATGGCCATATTGATGTGCCGTATCGCTTAGAAGATGAATTTGAAAATGTAGCTGACCATACTGAACATGGCGACTTTGACTTCCCAAGAGCTGTGGCTGGCGGTTTAGATGCGCCATTTATGTCGATTTATATTCCAGCTAGACTTGAGAAAACCGGTGGTAGTAAAGCACTTGCCGATAAACTGATAACTTTAGTTGAGGACATAGTTAAAGCAGCGCCGGATAAGTTTGCTTTAGCTCATTCAACCTCTGATGTTAAAAACAACTTTGCTAAAGGCATAATTTCATTACCTATGGGTATGGAAAACGGCAGCCCAATTGAAGGTGATTTAGCGAACCTTAAGCATTTTTACGATCGCGGTATTCGTTATATAACGTTAACACACTCAAAAGCTAATCATATTTCAGACTCTTCTTATGATGAAGCACGTCCCGCTGGCGGCCTAACTGATTTTGGTAAAACCTTAGTAGCAGAAATGAATAATATTGGTGTGATGGTTGATGTTTCGCATATCTCAGATGATGCTTTTTATGATGTTATGGCGGTAACTAAGGTGCCGGTAATTGCATCACACTCATCAGCACGTCATTTTACTCCTGGTTTTGAACGCAACATGAGTGATGACATGATTAAGCTTTTAGCTAAAAATGGTGGTGTTATTCAAATCAACTTTGGTTCAAGCTTTATCTCTCAAAAAGCAATTGAATACGGTAAGTTACGTAAAAAAGCGATAAAAGCATTTGTCACTGCAAACAATCTTGAAAAGAACAGTGTTGAAATTCAAGTCTTTAAAGATGAATATAAAGTTAACAATCCTTATCCATATTCGACACTTGATGAGGTTATTGCTCATTTTGACCATGTGATTAAATTAGTCGGCATTGATTATGTTGGAATTGGCTCAGATTACGATGGTGTTGGTGATAGTTTGCCAACTAATCTAAAAGATGTGGCGTCGTACCCTAACTTAATTGAAGGGTTTTTAAAGCGCGGTTACAGCGAGCAAGATATAGCTAAAATACTTTCGGGTAATGTTATGCGTGTTTGGCAAGCTGCTGAGGTTTATGCTGCACAGCACTAAATTGTAATGAGCACTTATTGAAGCTCAGTTAATTGCTAAACCTTAAATAATTAAGCTTCGATAAGTTAACAAGTGCTTTTTGGCTATAGCTAGCAGTAATGCTAGCTATAGCGTCGTTATGATTTCTGTTACCAACTCTGAGAACTTTTCTGATAACTCACTTTTAAGAATTTTATGATCTGCGCCATATAATGTTGAGCAGTGCAATATAGTATCGGTGCAATTGTCATCAAATGAGCTGCCCGACATGGCAAGAATTGGAATGCTGGCCACTGATTTTATATACTCAATTAACTCAAAACCACTGACGTTAGGCATGTCTATATCAGTGATGACAAAGTCAGGTGAAATGTTAAGAAACTTCTCTTTTGCAAGACTAGGATCGAGGAAGGGTAACAGCTCAATATCATGTTTTACTTCAGTTCTAATTATACTTTCGATAACACTCAGAATAACGGGTGAGTCATCGACTAACATTACTTTAATCACATGCTTGCTCCTTATTTAATTGGCACTCCTAATACCTCAAAATAAAGCATATGAGGTATTATAAAACTAGGTTACTTTACCTAGTTGTGCAAATTTTTAGCAAGGTTTAAAGTACAATTGTAAGTTGATGTTTATAAAGGATTATACAGTTGTGCTAACTAAGTGATTTTTTCAATGCTCTAAAGTCCCAATGACATAGTTGCCTTCAATTATAATAGCCAATTACTACTCGATTGCCGATCGATTACTGCTCAATTATACGTTATCTCTTGAAGATTTATGTTCATTACTTATTTTAAAGTGAAAGCTGTAATCCTAACTAATTCAAAGACTATTCAATCATCACGAATTACCGTGATTGTGATGGTTTGAATAACTTTAGCTAAGCTGAAATTGGCTTTGTTAAGGTATTTTTAAGATTATGTCTAAGGTAATAATTCAATGGCACGTACTTGTAAAATAGCTTCGCCGCCGTCTTTATCTGTCATGCTAGGGGTTAAATAAATAGCATTAATATGTTCAGGTAATAAGCCATAATCTTTCGAACTAGCGGGTGTCCATTCAGGGCGATAGAAGTCTTTTAAGGCCACTTCCTTAGTAAGCCACTGCTTAGTCGCCGGTAATTTGATTTGGTAATGAGCATAACTTTGATCGCCATTTTTACCGTATTCTTGCTGTGATAACTTAATTATAAGCGGCATATCACATTGATACGTTAAGCGTATTTTCTGATTGCCCGCTAAAGAAGCAGTAGGTAATTTATGAATAAGTTCAATCCATGAATTACGTTTTACATCAACACGTGGTACACGTTTAAATTTAATCCAAATACCACCATGTCTAATGAGTTTTTCATTAATAATAGCTTCGCTGCCATAGGGATCAGTGTCATAAGTCCATTGATGTTTATCTAGAGGTGCGAACTGTGTCTCTGCTTTGCTTGGTATTGAAATTAATAGCAGCAAGCTAGCTATACTAGCTAGTAATATTAACTTTAAAAAAGTCATTGATATCCTTAATAATTGCCAGGCGTCAGGTGAAAATTTATGGCACTAATAAGCGCTCTGCTATGAACGCTAATTAGTGTTTCTCTATATTAACCTATAACTGTTTAATATTACTGCTGCGCCATAAATAATACAATGCAGGCAAAATAAGTAAAGTTAATAACATTGCACTTGCCATGCCACCAACCATGGGGGCGGCAATACGGCTCATCACTTCCGAGCCAGTACCACTGCCATATAATATTGGCAGTAAACCAACAATAACAGTACCGCCGGTCATCATAATAGGCCTTATTCTTAATCCTGCTCCATGAAGTACCGCTTGTAATACTTCTGCCTTAGTAGTCGCCTTTCCTTGTGCGGCATTATCCGCTAATAATGCATGATAAGCTTGGTTCAAATACACCAGCATAATAACGCCAATTTCCACTGCAACACCTGCTAGGGCAATAAAGCCAACCCCTACAGCAACTGAGAAGTTAAAACCTTGTAAGTACATTAGCCAAATACTACCGACCATTGCCAGCGGTAGTGTGCCCAATATCATCGCCACTTCGATAACATTACGAAAGTTTAAATAGAGTAATACTATGATAATGGCTAACGTTAATGGAACAACATAAGTCAGTTTAGCTTTTGCTCGCTGCATGTACTCATATTGACCCGCCCAGGCAATAGAATAACCTGCCGGTAATTTTAGCTGTGCATCAACTACCAGCTGAGCATTTTCTACATAAGTACCAACGTCTACGCCTTCTATATCGATAAAAGCCCAGCCATTTAAGCGGGCATTTTCTGATTTAATGCCCGGTGGACCATCTTCAATAAATATATGGGCAACATCACCCAGAGAAATACGCTGGCCATTTGGCGTAACTATCGGCAATAGTGACAACTGCTCAGGGGAATTACGGTAATCTTGCGGATAACGTAAACTCACCGGATAACGTTCTAAACCCTCAACGGTATTCGTTACATTCATACCGCCAATAGCTGTGGCGACAACTTGCTGAATATCACTAATATATAAACCATAACGGGCAGCCTTGCCACGCTGAATATCAACTTTGATATAACGACCGCCCGCTACGCGTTCAGAATAAACTGAAGCTGTGCCGGGTACGTCAGCTAAAATAACTTCCAGTTGTTGTCCTATTTCTTGAATAACATCGAGTTTAGGTCCAGCTATTTTGATACCTACCGGCGTTTTAATGCCTGTTGCTAACATGTCGATGCGTGTTTTTATTGGCATGACCCAAGCATTGGTGACTCCAGGTAATTTCACTAAGTCATCAAGTTCTTTTTTCAAGCTGGCGGTAGTAACGCCTTCGCGCCATTCACTTTTTGGCTTTAATTGGATGAAGGTTTCTATCATGGTTAAGGGTGCAGGATCCGTTGCTGTTTCAGCGCGGCCGACTTTACCAAAAACAGTTTTCACTTCAGGTACCGTTTTAATAAGCTTATCAGTTTGTTGTAATAACTGCCTTGCTTGGCCAATAGAAATGCCCGGATAGGTGGTCGGCATATACATCAAGTCGCCTTCATCAAGAGGCGGAATAAATTCACTACCAATTTTATCAAGCGGATATAAACCTATGAGTAGCACTACAACTGCGGCAGATAAGGTCACTTTAGGGAAACTTAACACTGCTTTGAGTGCCGGCATATATAACGCCGTTAAGAACTTATTGACTGGATTTTTATGTTCAGCAAGTACTTTACCGCGAATAAAGTAGCCCATTAATACCGGCACTAAAGTAATAGCTAAAGCTGCTGAGGCCGCCATGGCATAAGTTTTGGTGTAAGCCAGTGGTGAAAACATTCGACCTTCTTGTGCCTCAAGCGTGAAAACAGGTACAAAACTAACGGTGATAATCAGCAAGCTAAAAAACAGTGCCGGACCTACTTCACAAGCGGCATCGATAACTATTTTCCAGCGATTTTCATCAGTGAGTGGTGTTTTCTCCATATGTTTGTGCATGTTTTCAATCATGACTATAGCGCCATCAACCATGGCACCAATAGCAATAGCAATGCCGCCCAATGACATAATATTAGCGTTTAAACCTTGAGCATGCATAACAATAAATGCCGTTAAAATACCGACAGGTATGCTAATTATCACCACTAAAGACGAGCGTAAATGGAACAGAAAAATAACACACACTAAAGCAACAACCGCAAACTCTTCTAATAGTTTCATCGCAAGATTTTCGACTGCGCGCTCAATAAGCGATGATCTGTCATAAACGGGCACAATTTCTACACCATCAGGTAGACCTTTTTTCAACTGCTCAAGTTTTGCTTTTACGCCTTTAATTACTTCTTGGGCATTTTCGCCAAAGCGCATCACCACAATACCGCCGACGGCTTCACCTTCACCATTAAGCTCAGCAATGCCACGACGCATTTGCGGTCCTGTGCCAATTTGTGCAACATCTTTTAATAATAAAGGTGTGCCATTTTCATTGACACCAAGCGGGATGTTTTCAAGATCTTCTACACTCTTGATGTAACCTGTGGCGCGCACCATATATTCGGCTTCGGCCATTTCTACTACCGAAGCGCCAATTTCTTGGTTACCTTGTTTGATTGCTGTTTGAATCAGGGATAAAGGAATACCAAAGGCGCGTAATTTATCGGGATCAATTTGTACTTGGTATTGTTTGACCATGCCACCGAGTGCGGTAACTTCAGACACTCCCTTTACTGTTTGTAGTTCAAACTTCAAAAACCAATCTTGCAAACTACGCAGCTGGCTGAGATCATGTTGACCGGTTTTATCAACCAATGCATAGAGATATACCCAACCCACGCCTGTTGCATCAGGGCCTAATTGTGGTTTAGCATCGCTTGGTAAATTCGGGGCTACTTGACTTAAATACTCTAAAACTCGCGAACGAGCCCAATAAAGGTCGGTATCTTCGTCGAAAATAACATAAACATAAGAATCGCCAAAAAAGGAATAACCCCGTACGGTTACCGCGCCAGGTACTGATAGCATAGCGGTGGTTAATGGATAAGTTACTTGATCTTCAACCACCTGTGGCGCTTGTCCTGGGTAACTCGTTTTAATAATAACTTGTACATCAGATAAGTCTGGCAGGGCATCAACGGGGGTGTTTTTTACTGAATATAAACCGACACCCACGAGGATCATGGTGGCGAGTATGACAAAAAATCGATTGTCTACCGACCAACGAATAATGGCAGCAATCATTATTTGTCTCCCTTAGTCATTTCATCGGACATTTCTTTTTTCATTGGCATAGCGCTAACAATAATAAACTCACCGTCTTGAATTTCAAAGGTAAACATTAAATACGCATCAACAGCAAAGAGTGTCATATCAACAAAGTCACTAACTGTGAAGTCAACAGTAGCTGCTGCTCTATCCCATTTTTCAATGGCCTCACGGTCGATAGTGACCATGCGGTGATCGGTCATCACCGATGTTACTGTTCCATTTACCGTGGCCCTGCTCACTGGCTTCTCACCATTTTGCTCAATTTTGATTATACGGTAATCGTTGTCGCTGGCTCTTTCAATTTCAACACGGATAGTCATATTAGTTTTTAGTTGAGATAAATCTACTGAGTCTAAGGCCGTAAAGTCCATGGTCATTTCTGGCCAGTCCCATGCGGGGATAGGGTCGTGAGTTAAAGTTAGCATCTTGTGATCTGGCATTAGGCTAATAATGCTGGCATCGACCCAGGCAGTGCTAGGTACAGTTTCATGGCTCATCCGTTTAAAGTCTGAGGTTTTACTTGATTCAGAGTCGAGTAAAAATTGCGCCGAGCTCACTACTTTTTCACCTGCGCTCAGACCAGATAATATTTCCACGTTGTCACTATCAAACCGTCCGACACTAACGGCGACAGATTTAAAGTTGCCTTCACCTAAAGCTAATACCACACGGTCTTGATTACCCGTGCGAATGAGCGCCTCTTTTGGAATTAATAGCGCTTTTTCATTGCTGCTGGTATGAATAATGATTTGGGCAAACATGTTGGGTTTGAACTCGCCATTTTCATTGTCAAAGCGCAACCTTACTTTTACCGTGCGAGTTTTCGCATCTAAGATAGGATAAACATAATCTATTTTTCCTTGCCAAGTTTTGCCAGGTAAATAATCTAAACTCATGGTCACTGCTGTACCTTGCGCCACTTGATTTGATTGGCGTTCAAATACTTCTGCTACCACCCAAACTTGTGATAAGTCACCGATAGACATTAAGGTTGAACCGGGCTTTACAAAAAATCCTTCACGTATTTTTAGGTCTTTAATAACGCCATTTTGTGGTGAAAAAAAGGTGATATTTTGTTGAACCTTACGCGTTTTTTTAAGACTTTTAATCGCTGATTTAGGTAATTGCAGTGCCACTAAGCGATTTTCTGCCGCAGTAATTAAACGACGATTTTTTCTGTCTAAGGCAAGTAAAAACTCTTCTTGGGCATTGACGAGTTCAGGGGAATAAATGTTGTATAGCGGCTGGCCTTTCTTAACGGGATCGCCAATAGCCTTCACATATAACTTTTCAATCCAACCTTCTACTCTGGGATGAATATGTACTAAACTATCTTCATCATAGGTCACATAACCTACGGTATCTATTTGTGTATGCAGCGTTTTAACTTCAGCATTAACTGTACGCACGCCAAGGTTATTAATAACATTCGCTGAAATACGAATTGTACCAGCCCCTTCATCGGGCCCTGCACCATCACCACCATAATAGGCAATTAAATCCATGCCCATGGGTGACTTGCCGGGTTTATCGCGACGATAGTTGGCATCCATAGGGGCAACCCAATAGAGTGGCTGCTTTTCACTGCTGGCGTTATGGTCTGTATTTGTTCCGTCATCTGCTGGTATTAATATTGTGTAAGCCAGTAGAGTAAGGGCTGAACCAGTGATTAAGCCAAATAGGCTGGCTTTAAGTGTTGAAGATTTTGCTGCTGTCATTATTTTTCTCCCGCTATTCTATTGGTGGTACTTAACGAGCCAACAAATAAGTAATTTAATTCCAAGATGATTTTTTGCTCTGCGACCTGAATGACTAAATCGTCAATTTGCGCATTGAGCACGGCAATGCGTGAGCGCACTACTTCAGCAAAGTCACCGTCGTCATTTGTATAAGCAGTTAATGATGCTTCTGCTTGATCATGAACTTGTGGTAATAATCGCATTTTGTAGAGTGATTTTCGTTCTTCTAAGCGTAATAAACGGCCCTTGGCACTTGAATAGGCCCCAAGTAGTTGACGCAATAACAATATTTTTTCAGTTTTAACCGCTTCCGTTTTTGAAATGGCGGACTTTACTGCCATATCTTGACGGTTTTCAGTAAATAGCGGCAAATCGAAGGTAACTCCGACAGAGAAAAAGTCTGCGCGACTATTACCCATAGGATCATCATCACGATACCCATAGCTGGCATTAACTCCCCACTCCGGCTGGAACTGCTGCTCGGCTAAGTTAATACCTGTTTTAGTCGCCGATATTTTTTTATCGATAGCAAATACTGCCGGGTGATTAGCAAAGTGTTTAGCTAAAACCTCAACAGACAACCAAGTTTTGCTATAGACCAGCTTATTATTGAATAAATCAAGCTGAGGCAACTCTTTTGCTAATTGCATGTTGTGTAATTGACTGATGGCATCTTGCTTGTTATTGACGGTAAAAGCCGTCGATAGCCATTGTGACAACATGCCTAAATAAGCATTTTGCTGCTGCGCTAATATATCTAACCTGTCATCAAGGCGAGTTAACTCAAGTTGCGCACGCACGATATCTTGTTGGCGGGTTTTCCCTAGCGTGGATGAATAGCTGGCCTGAGCAACATCGGCTAATTGCTCAAACAAGGATCGATTCTTTTCAATAAGCGCAATGCTTTGCTGAACTCTATAAGCATCAAGCCACAAACTGCCAACGGTAACGGCAACTTTCGCTTCTCTATCGGCACGTTGAAAAGGGTACGCTTCACTTTCAATGCGTAACTGTTGATTTTTAATGGCTAGAGTATCGCCACGTGGAAACATTTGGGTAATGCCTACTTTTAACTGGGTCATGCCTTCTTGAGAAAAATCAAAACCATCGGTGGGTAAATTGGCCAGGCTAATAGACATTTTAGGATCTGACATAGTGCCTGCGGCATGGCTCAATGCTTCAACGGCTTGTTGCTGATGTTTATTTCCTGTTAGCCAAGGGTCATTTATTTGTGCAGTTTTCACAGCACTAGTAAAGGACCAAACTCGTTCATGGTTAGCCGAATGACTCGTCTGGCTAAAGGCTAAAAGCAAACTTAATGTTATGGCACTGGCAACTAAATTTTTCTTAGTATGCCTTAATTTGTCGAGGATCATTAGAACTGCTCCTGATAGTTATTCAGCTTGGCGTAAATTTCATAACTACCATCAGATTTTAGCAAAATGACTTGGTATGGCATAAATTTATCACCTACTTCCATACCTGGGCTACCAATTGGCATGGCTGGTACCGATAAACCAATAGAATTTTTGGGTGGTTTAGCTAAAAACTGATGAATGAATTTAGCCGGTACATGGCCTTCAAAAACAAAGCCATCTTTTGAAACCGCGGTATGGCATGAGCGATATTGTGGCTTTATACCTTTTGTACTTTTAAACGTTGATAAATCAGTTTGATTATAGGCTTTTGAGCTAAAACCATGTTGCTCAATATGGCTTAGCCATTTTTCGCAACACCCACATGTAGGGCTTTTATAAACTTCAAGCAGTGGTAGTGCTGTTGTGGTCTGACTTGGCTGTTTATCCGCTGAAATTTGACTATGTGTGTGTTCAGTAAGCACAGCTGTTTTTTCTGCTTGCTCACTGCAAGCACTAAGTAGCAGTATAAAACCGACAGTGGCTATGACTGTGTAAGCCTTAATAGGAAAAGAAAATGAATGCATAACTCCCTCCTAGGGGAATAATTTAACGATAATGAGTAGTTAAAATAATTTAATTACAGAGTAATGATTATTTTTTAAATATAACTATTTAAAAACCGTTTAACTTTGCACTGCTTAATTGTAAACCGATGAGGTTTACTGTTTTAAATTATTTAGCAGTAAAAGTTAGACGTAATGAGGCTGTGTTTAGCTCAGAATTGGAGGTCGATACAGAGAAGTAAGGGCTTGGCTAGTAACTAAAGCGCTACTGGAAACAATTTTGCTTGATATGGCAATATCTGGCGTGTAATGCATCACTGCTGAAAATGCCGATATGGTTGAGCAGCCACTGGTTAGGCAGTCGCACTCTTGTGTACAACATTCTTCAGTGGTAGTTGTTGATGCTGTTGTCATCATTTCTTCATTGCAATCAGTCATATTACTCATATTATGATGAGAGCTTGTCATTGATGAGATATCACTTACATTAGACATGGACTGCATACTTGTCATCTTATAAAACATAGTCATAGATGCCATTGATTGACCAATAAAGATCAAACAAAGCAGCAATACCATCAATGTTTTATTTATAAAAGTAGGCACAAGAAATACACAACTAGGCAATAAGAGTTTTTTATTTTAGCATCATTAAAAGTAATATATCAACAATTGAAAAATAGTACTCTTGCCATTTTCACCTTAGCTCAGGTAATATCAGTGTCTTTCAAATGAACAAAAATATTTTATAAATAAGGAATTTTATGCGTGGTGCTGGTGGTACGTCGGGCGGTTTAGGGCAATTTTTTATTGGCTTGGTAATGATGTGTGGTGGTTTTTATTTATTACTAAATGCTATTACGGTCAGTTCAAGTTTTGGTATGGGCATGCGCCTATATGGCTTCTCTGCGATGGGCGGTAGTTACAGCATAACTAGTGGTATGGTGATGATTCCTTTTATGTTTGGTGTCGGCATTATCTTCTATAACAGTAAAAATCCGATTGGCTGGGTGTTAGCGCTGGGTTCTATTACCGGTTTGATCTTTGGTGTAATTTCCTCGATTCGCTTTAGCATGAGAACGATGACATCGTTTGATTTAATTGTCATTTTAGTTTTGGCAATGGGTGGTTTAGGTTTGTTCTTACGCTCGTTAAAAAAAATTGATGCGGCCATTCCTGCTGAGTAATAGTGATTAATTAAGTAATATCTTTAGTCCGATATTTAAGAACTGTTTACCTGCTGTTTTGATTAACTTTAGTCATGTATTAGGCTTAATGAGTTAACGTTCATTCGTTTCAATTTGTCTTACTGCAGGTAAAATTTTCTTGAATGCCGTAATTTTTTGTGTAACATAAAAGTGATTTTTATTCTTCGTGAGTTATCATGTTCCCTACTATCACTAAAGCCATAATGGTGTTGCTACTGTGTTTGACCTTTCTCGGTCAAGTCATGGCTACTAGCCTTATGCCTTATCAGATGATGAGTATGAATGCAGATAATAAACAGGAACAACCTCATAATATGGCAATGATGGTCCACAGTGCTGATCAAATGGCGAGTGATGGTGATAATCCTACTATGGATTGCTGCGCAAATGACTGTAGTTGTTTAATTGGTGGTTGTTCAACTTTAGCCTTATTGACCAAAATTTCCCAAACAGAGCTAAATCTGACTTCTTCTTCGAAGATACTGTCCATTGCTACCTTAGCGCTCAGCCAACATTTAACCTGCCTATACCGACCGCCAATATTTAGCTAAATAGAGCATAAATGTGTCCAGAATTTGGACCATTTACTACTAGTTTGTATCAGGCACTTTGATTACTAAGTTAATTCAATATCTGTCATCAGCTTCTGCCTGCTAACTTACCTTGTGGTAATGCTTTTTGCCGCTCTTTAAACCAATATTAGTACTAAAATTACTTATAACACTGCATGTTATGGCAGTACGTTTACTTTGTTAAGCAACACCTAGGAACACACATGAATCCTCTTAAATTATTACTTACGATCACTTTATTATTTATTTCATCATCGGTATTAGCCCACGCAGACTTAAAAACTTCATTACCAAAAGACGGCGCTATGCTAATGGCAAGCCCCAAAGTATTGCAGTTAGTTTTTACTAAAGATGTCCGCTTAGTGAAACTTACCCTTGCTGATAAAAGTGGTGCTCTTATCCCTCTTGAATTTAAACCTTCGACAAAAGCATCGGCTAATTACAGTCTAGCTTTACCCCTATTACCTAGCAGCAACTACCAAGTTACTTGGACTATTATGGGGAAAGATGCACATAAAATGAAAGGCAAGTTTGCCTTTATGGTTCATGGCTAGACTAATACTAAGGCTATGAAAAATCATAAAGATAATCAATCAAATGACCAGCAAAGTCATTAGGAGTTTATAAGATGGAAATATCGTCTTGGGACATCACAATTATCATCAGTAAAATGATGATATATATTGGCATATCTGGCTCTGTTGGTGGTGTTTTCATCTATTGGCTAGTTATCAAAAGAGCATACCCATTCAATTTACGCCAGCACTGTCGACTGATGATATTCACTGGCATCGTCGGCACACTGTTGAATTTCTCTATGCAAGTGGGGGCTTTTGCCGAATCAGGAATATTAGGGGTTCTTGACCCCTTTTATAACTCCTTGTTGTGGCAATCTAATGCAGGGGAGGCACTTTTATATCGCATTGTAGGCTTGCTACTGGCATTAATTGCAGTGACTAAGGGCATAGTAACTGGGCAATATCGCAGGGTGTTTTTAGTTACTTTAACTTTAAGTTCTCTATTGCTGGTGCGTTCGTTCAGTGTTATTGGCCATACCGCAGAGATGAATTTGGCTAGTCAATTTTTACTGAATTTACATGTGCTGCTAGTTTTCTGCTGGTTAGGCTCTCTTTGGCCGCTTTGGAAAGCATGTGGGGTTCTATCAACAGCTGTTTTGCATAATGTTATGCAGCAGTTTGGTTACTATGCCAGCTATATGGTGTTGCTATTAATACTTTGTGGCTTAATAGTGGCATATCAACTGCTTGGTTCAATAAATAGCTTGTTGTTTACTAGTTACGGGCAAAGTTTTTTACTAAAACTTGCTTTAGTTTTTGGCATATTACTGATCGCTGCCCATCATAAATTTAACTTGGTAGCTAAGCTGATAAAAAGCGAGCAGGGTAAACAAGCCTTGGCTCGTTCCATTCAATGGGAGATGATTTTAGCCTTGTGTATTTTACTGACAACCACCTGGCTTACTACTGTCGTTGGACCTGATCACTAAAATAAAACACAAAATAAAAATTAAAATTTACACAAAAGAGAGAACTTAATGAAAAGTTATAAATTACTATGTTTCACTGTGCTATTTACCGTCCTAGTACCGGCCAGTTATGCTCATGAAGATGCTAAAAAAGAACAGATTAAGCCAAGCCTATTTATTGGTGTCGACTCTATGCCGGCGAAGGTCGTTAAACGTTTTCATCATGCACTAAGGACAAGCGACAAAGTTACTGCACGTCAGTTACTCGCCGACGAGGTACAAATATTTGAAGGTGGTGGAGTAGAGCGCTCTGCTGATGAATACGCCAGCCATCATATGCTGTCCGATATGAAATATCTTGCCGCGATAAAGAGTAAAACTTTAGAACATAATGTAAAGATTATGGGTAACAGTGCTGTCTCTATGTCTCGTAGCCAAACTACCGGAACATATAAAGGCAAAGAGCAGAATTACCAAAGTATGGAAACGATAGTGTTAGAAAAACAACAGGGTGAGTGGAAGATCGTCCGTATTCATTGGTCTAACTAATAAGCTAACTAAGTGGAATACATTATCTGAGTTGGTTTAGCTATTATTTTGATTAAACGATAGCTTTAATTCCTAGGCAATAGAATAACTATTGCCTAGGAAGATATCTTGAGTTAACCGCAACTATCAAACTAGCGATAGCAGGCTGTTTAATTCAAAAAGGTTTGATAAGCAAGATTATCGGTTTCTTCTTGCCATTGATAGCCAAGAGCATCAAGATGCTGGAAAAATTCAGTTTGCTGATTTTTCTCCAGATCAAACCCTGCCAGTACTTGACCAAAGGCAGCACCATGGTTACGGTAATGAAATAGTGTGATATTCCAATGTTCACCCATAGCAGCTAAGAACTTTTCTAGTGCACCCGGATGTTCAGGAAACTCAAAACTAAACAAACGTTCATCATTCTGTTCAATGTTGCTCTTAGAAGCCGAATTCGCGCTTTTACCGCCGATCATGTAGCGAACATGTAATTTAGCTAATTCATTGTCGGTAAAGTCACGTACTTGGTAATTAGATTTCACTAAGCCTTGTAGTAACTCTTGTCGTTCTTGCACACTACCACCTAAACGCACACCAACAAAAATTTCAGCGCTAGGTTTACCTGAATAACGGTAGTTGAATTCGGTAATGGCACGATTACCTATGGCTTGGCAAAATTGTTTAAAACTGCCTTTCTTTTCAGGAATAGTAACCGCTAATATAGCTTCTTTCTTTTCGCCTAGTTCACAGCGCTCAGAGACATAACGTAAGGTATGAAAATTCATATTAGCGCCAGAAAGTATGGCCGCTAAAGATTCTTCTCCTTTACTTGTCAGACAATACTTCTGTAGACCTGCTAGAGATAGCGCCCCAGCAGGTTCTGCAATAACGCGGGTCTGTTCAAATATATCCTTAATTGACGCGCAAATTTCATCGGTGGATACCGTAATTACTTCATCACAATACTGCTGGATTAAGCCAAAGGTATGTTCACCAATACGCTTAACGGCAACACCGTCAGCAAATAAACCTACTTGATCAAGATCTACCGGTTTGCCAGCGGCAAGAGCTGCCTTTAAACAAGCTGAATCTTCGGCTTCAACACCTATGATTCTAGTTTTTGGACTAAGTTGTTTTAAATAAACAGCCATACCAGCGAGCAAACCGCCGCCGCCAACCGGAATAAATACTACATCGGCGTTTGGTAGTTGCTGCAAAAGCTCTTTCGCCACAGTGCCTTGGCCAGCAATTACTTCAACATCATCAAAAGGATGAATTAAGGTTTTATTTTCTGCTTGAGCGTATTCAACAGAAGCAAGTTGTGCTTCATTAAAACTATTACCCACTAAGCGTACTTCGCCGCCAAAACGTCTGACATTATCAACTTTAATATCAGGGGTAGTTTTAGGCATAACAATAGTCGCTTTGATACCAAGCTTATTAGCCGCTAATGCTAAACCTTGCGCATGATTTCCAGCTGAAGCAGCAATAACCCCATGAATACACTGCTCTTCAGTTAAACTATTGAGCTTGGTATAAGCGCCGCGTAATTTGAAAGAATGTACGGGTTGCTGATCTTCACGCTTGAGGTAAATTTGGTTATTCAAACGACTAGATAGTTTAGTTAACAGCGTTAGCTCTGTTTCTACTGCAACATCATAAACTGGCGCTAAAAGAATGCGGCGGAGGTAGTCAAGCTGCTCGGCCTGCTGAGCTAACAATGCTTGGCTTTGTGTTTCCATTATGTTTCAACCCTAAATTTTATTGGGAAAAATAAACAAACGAATGTCTACGCCTGTTTATTTTTAAGCCTTGTTATTAATCGACTAAACCATCAAGTAAGGCTCTGTTTCGAACAGCACCTTTATCGGTACTGGTTGCTCTTTAGCATTACTGTGCGTAGTTTTTATGATGATTAATCGATTAAACCATCAAGTAAGGCTCTATTTCGAACTGCACCTTTATCAGCACTTGTCGCTAGCATTGCGTAGTTTTTAAGTGCATAACTGATAGGGCGAACACGGTCAGCTGGTTTCCAAGCATTTTTACCTTTTGCTTCCATTGCTGCACGACGTTCCGCTAATACTTCATCACTTACGTTTAATGTAATCGCACGTGTTGGAATATCGATATGAATGATATCGCCTTGCTCAACTAGGGCGATAGTACCGCCACTACCTGCTTCAGGAGATACATGACCAATTGATAAACCTGAAGTACCACCAGAGAAACGGCCATCAGTTAATAAAGCACAGGCTTTACCTAACCCCATAGATTTTAAATAAGTAGTTGGGTATAGCATTTCTTGCATGCCAGGGCCGCCCTTAGGGCCTTCGTAACGAATAACAACTACTTCACCCGCAACAACTTTTTTGTCAAGGATTGCGGCAACTGCATCATCTTGGCTTTCAAAAATATGTGCAGGGCCAGTGAAGACTAAGTTATCATCACTAACACCAGCTGTTTTAACAACACAGCCATCAGGAGCAATGTTACCTGAAAGTACGGCTAAACCACCTTCCAAAGAGAAAGCGTTATCAATACTACGAATACAACCATTTTCGCGATCATCATCTAACGTGTCCCAACGACAATCTTGGCTAAACGCATGTGTCGTTCTTATGCCAGCAGGACCTGCACGGTAGAATTTTTTAATGTCTTCATCGTCAGTCAAGGTAATGTCATATTTAGCAATAACATCAGCCAAGGTGGTGCCAAGTACATTTGGCACATCTGTTTTCAATAAACCAGCACGAGATAACTCACCTAATATTGAAATAACACCACCGGCGCGATGCACATCTTCCATGTGATAATCAGGCGTAGACGGAGCAACCTTACATAATTGCGGCACAATGCGTGATAGCTTATCCATGTCTTCCATGGTGTAATCTATTTCAGCTTCTTGTGCTGTCGCAAGTAAATGCAAGATGGTATTGGTTGAGCCACCCATAGCGATATCTAAACACATAGCATTGTGTAAAGCGTCTTTACAGGCAATATTACGTGGCAATGCAGATTCATCGTTCTCTTGATAGTAACGTTTAGTTAAGTTAACGATTTCTTTACCAGCATCTAAAAATAATTTTTCTCTATCAGCATGTGTAGCCAACATTGAACCGTTACCCGGTAAGGCTAAACCTAATGCTTCTGCTAAACAATTCATTGAGTTGGCAGTGAACATGCCAGAACATGAACCACAGGTAGGACAGGCAGAACGTTCAATTTTATCACTGTCTTCATCACTTACGGTTGGATCCGCGCCTTTAATCATGGCATCAACTAAATCAAGTTTAATGATTTGGTCACTAAGTTTGGTTTTACCCGCTTCCATTGGTCCACCTGAAACAAAAATTACCGGGATGTTTAAGCGCATTGCCGCCATCATCATGCCGGGAGTGATTTTGTCACAGTTTGAGATACAAACCATGGCATCAGCACAATGAGCATTAACCATATATTCAACTGAATCGGCGATTAAGTCACGTGATGGTAAGCTGTAAAGCATACCGCTATGACCCATGGCAATACCGTCATCAACCGCAATGGTATTAAACTCTTTGGCAACACCACCTGCTTCTTCTATAGCACCGGCAACTAACTGACCCATATCTTTCAAATGCACATGACCAGGAACAAATTGAGTGAAAGAGTTGACTACTGCGATAATTGGTTTACCAAAATCGCCATCTGTCATGCCTGTTGCGCGCCATAGGGCACGAGCACCCGCCATATTACGGCCTTGGGTAGAAGTTGCAGATCTTAATTTAGGCATTGTTTGGGTATCCAAGTTAAAGGGAATAAATTTGATTGTTAAAAATATGACAAAAATTCTAGTAATACTTTTAAAAATTAAACTTAAAAACACTGATAAACTGCACATTAATGTTATTTTTTAGAGATAATAACATTAACGCGAAGAAAGATTATTTAGTTAGAGAATATTATGTAACAGGCTCTAACCAACCCCATTTATCTTCGGTGCTGCCATCAAAAATTCCGAAAAAGGCATCCTGTAAAGCTTTGGTAATAGGGCCACGAGAACCATTACCTACTGCTAAACCATCAACAGACTTAACCGGTACAATTTCAGTGGCTGTACCTGTCATAAAGAACTCGTCTGCAAGGTATAAAGCTTCGCGAGAGATACTTTCTTCACGAACTTCATAACCTAAATCCTTTGCCAAAATAAAGACGGCATCACGGGTTAAACCTTGTAAAATTGAAGCGGTTCCAGGCGGGGTATAAATAACCCCTTTTTTCACTAAAAATAAGTTTTGTCCTGCGCCTTCACTGATTTGATTGTTAACATCCATGGCAATACCTTCGGTGTAACCGTGGCGATTCGCTTCTGCTGAAATAAGCTGTGAAGATAAATAGTTACCACCAGCTTTTGCCGCAGTAGGCATAGTATTCGGCGCTAAGCGATTCCAACTTGAAACACCCACTTCAACACCATTTTCAATAGCATCAGCACCAAGGTATGCCTCCCAATTAAACGCAGCAATCATTAAGTCAGCTTTAGCGTCGGCAGGCGGACGAAGTCCCATACCAACATCCCCTAAAAAAGCTAATGGACGCAAATATGCAGTGTCTAGATTGTTTTTATTAACGGCGTCCTTACAAGCTTGAATGACTTCTTCAATAGTGTAAGGAATATCCATCCGATAAATTTTTGCAGAATCAAATAAACGTTCGATATGTTCAGTTAAGCGAAATATGCAGGTACCTTTAGGCGTTTTATAAGCACGTATGCCTTCAAAAACAGAAGAACCGTAATGCAGCGCATGGCTCATGACATGCACTGTAGCGTTTTGCCATGGCATAATTTCACCATTGAACCAAATATAATCTGCATGTACTTTAGCCATTACTTTTCCAAACTTTGTTAGGTTTATTTAAATTCATTTCAATACATATACTAAAATGAAATAACAGGAACTATGTTATATAAATTAGTCTTATCTAAGCACTGTGTTGTTGATTTGTCGCTGAACTATTGTCTACTTCAACACCTTTGATATCGATTAATTTGTTAATTTGATCGACAAGTAAAGAAATAGGACGTTCACTACTGACAGTCATGGTAATAGTAGCGATGTTATTACCGGTATTCACTTCAGCATTCATACCGTTAATAAGGAAGCCGCGATAACGTGTTACTTGTAAAATTCGCTCTAGCACTACTTGTTTATCATCAGCCATAATGATTAATTGATACTTATTTAGCGTAATAGCATTCATCTTATACACCCTCCATCATTTTATCGTTTGCAGTGTTAGGTGGCACTAACGGCCAAACATTTTCAGCTGAATCTATTTTTACTTGTAATAAGTAAGGACCATCATGGTCTAACATTTCTTTAACGGCAGCGTCTACTTCACTTTTTTTAGTGATTAGCTTGGCTTTTATCTCAAATGCTGTTGCTAACATGACAAAGTCAGGGTTATCTGACAGGTCAGTTTCGCTTAATCGGCCATCAAAAAATAGGTCTTGCCATTGACGAACCATACCTAGTTTCGCGTTATCAATTAGCACAACTTTTACCGGAATTTGGTAACGTTTAATGGTAGCCAATTCTTGAACATTCATCATGATTGAACCATCACCTGATACCGCAATAACGGTATCATGAGGACGTGAAATTTGTGCACCAATAGCCGCGGGCAAACCAAAGCCCATAGTCCCCATACCACCACTGGTTAAAAAGTTACTTGGGTCATCAAAGCTCATATGCTGTGCAGCCCACATTTGATGTTGACCAACATCTGTAGTGATACAAGTATTGCTTGGCATCAAATCGCTAACGGTTTTTAATACCGCAGGAGCAAAAATGTTTTCGCCTGGGTGATCATATCGCCAAGCAAAATCAGTGCTCATTTGTTGTAATTTTTGTTGCCAATCTGATATCTTTAAATCAGTTGTCAGTAAGGGTAAATTACCCTTTAAATCACCTAAAATAGCCGCATCAACTGCGCGTCGTTTATTAATTTCGGCAGTATCAATATCAAAATGAATTACTTTGGCATTCGGCGCAAATTCATCCAGTTTGCCAGTCACTCGGTCATCAAAACGAGCGCCAACTACCACCAATAAATCACATTGCTGAACAGCAATATTGGCTGTTTTTGTACCGTGCATACCTAACATACCAAGGTAGTTTTCATTGTCCGGATTAATTGCCCCTAGGCCCTTCAATGTTGAAACACTAGGCATACCTGTTTTTTCGGCAAAATCTCGTACTTCTTCTACCGCATTTGCCATACCAACACCACCACCTACATACAAAATAGGTTGCTTGGCATGAGTTAATAAATCAAGCGCTTTACTGATATCTGCAAGGGGTAACTTCACCTTGTTTTTTAAGTGAGAAAGTTTATCTAAACGTTGGGTAACTGCAGCTAGCTGTATATCTTTTGGAATATCAACAAGTACCGGCCCATGGCGACCTTCTAGTGCAATTTCAAAAGCTTGATGTAATACTTTTTCAAGCTCGTTAATATCAGTTACTTGGAAAGAATGCTTAGTACAAGCCAGTGACAAACCAAAAATATCAATCTCTTGGAAGGCATCACTACCCATTGCGGCTGTTGGTACTTGTCCGGTGATGGCAACAACCGGAATTGAATCAGCTAGTGCATCGGCAAGACCGGTAATCAAGTTTGTTGCGCCAGGTCCCGAGGTAGCGAAACAAACCCCAACGGTACCAGCAGCACGAGCATAACCAACAGCGGAAAATGCTGCTCCTTGCTCATGTCGGCACAGAAAATGTTTAACGTCACTGTCGTATAAAGCGTCATAAATTGGCATTATGGCGCCACCTGGATAGCCAAAAACATGCTGTACGCCATGTTCTTGTAGCACTTCAAATAATAATGAGCTGCCTGTTAACGTTTTACTCTCGGTCATGATGATTCCAATTTTTATCTTGTTAATATCGATATTTTCAGTGCTTTATATTTAATGAAAAATTCAATGTAAAGCTTAATAAAGTTTAGTAAAAAAGTGCTAAAAGAAAACCCTCGGTTCTTGCGAAGCGAGGGTTTGTAATTTGTTGGAATGCTTTTTCGTTAGCTCAACAAAACCCTCGAGATGATCTAATAATCACCACGACGAGAAGGTTAATAATAATTGAGTTAAGTTTATGCATTTTATCTCTTTGCCTGTTTTATTTTGCGCTGACTGATATTTATTTTTTATGCTCAGCCTCGCTTACTTATTAAATTAGTACCATAGCTCTAATCATTTGTGCAAGTTTTTTTGTTATAGCTTTTTTGTGCAGTAATTGAAAATAGGTAATAAACGCGTGCTCATCATATTTGAACTACACTGGAAAAAAGGAATCAATAAAATGGAATTTTTATGTCACTTTCTTGTGTATACAGTCGAGCTAGAATTGGTCTTGAATCACCCCTCGTTTCCGTAGAAGTTCACCTTGCCAATGGGCTACCGGCATTCAATATTGTTGGTTTACCAGAAGCCTCGGTCAAAGAGTCAAAAGATAGAGTACGCAGTGCGATTATCAATTGTGGTTATGAATTTCCGGCTAAACGAATAACCATCAACTTAGCACCGGCGGACTTACCCAAAGAGGGCGGGCGTTTTGACTTGCCTATTGCTGTCGGGATTCTTGCTGCCTCAGAACAGCTACCGCCAGTGGATTTATCCCAATATGAATTTGCTGGTGAACTTGCCTTATCAGGCGAACTACGCGCTATTGTAGGTGAAATTCCCGTGGCTATGGCATGCAGTCAAAGTCAGCGAACCTTGATAATCCCTAAACAAAATACCGAGCAAGCTAGTTGGGTGAAACAGGCTAAACTTCATGGCATTAGCCATTTAACCCAGCTATTCCCTCACTTTGCCGGTCAACAAGTTTTACCTCTAGTTATTGAGCCGGAAATTACCGAAGAGTTAACTGAGCAAATGCTTGATATGAGTGATGTTATGGGTCAACCCTTAGCAAAGCGTGCCTTAGAAATTGCCGCCAGTGGTGGCCATAATTTATTGTTTATCGGTCCACCGGGCACAGGAAAAACCATGTTAGCGAGTCGCTTGGCGGGAATTTTACCGCCAATGACGGAAGAAGAAGCTTTGCAAGTTGCTGCCATTCAATCGATTAGTAATCAGGATATTAGTCGTAAATCATGGTTTACCCGACCGTTTCGAGCTCCACATCATACGGCTTCGTCAGCTGCGTTAGTTGGAGGTGGCAGTCAGCCAAAACCTGGAGAAATTACCTTAGCGCACAATGGCGTGCTGTTTTTAGATGAATTGCCTGAGTTTGAGCGAAAAGTATTAGACGTATTACGTGAGCCGATGGAATCGGGTGAGGTTACTATTTCCAGAGCTTTACACAAGCAGTGTTTTCCAGCGCGCTTTCAACTGATTGCCGCGATGAACCCTAGCCCAACGGGATTTTATAACGATAAACGCAGTACGCCAGAGCAAGTATTAAGATATTTGAATCGGCTATCTGGACCGTTTCTTGACCGAATTGATATTCAAATTGAAGTGGCACGGTTGCCTCGAGGTACTTGGGCACAGAGCAGTCAAAAAAATGAAGCAAGTACGCAGATACAACAGCGAGTGCAAGCATGTAGGGCAATTCAGTTACAACGACAAGGTAAAGCTAATGCCCATATCAGTAGTCGAGAATTGAAACAATATTGCCGGTTAACTGCGGATGACAATGAATTTTTAGAGCTGGCGGTAGAAAAATTAGGTTTATCAACCCGAGCACACCATAAAATATTAAAAATTGCCCGTACGTTAGCCGATATGGAACAATCAGTCGAAATTCACCACAAGCATCTGACTGAAGCGTTATCATATCGAGCTATGGACAGACTGTTGCGTCACTTAACTAGCGCGATTGCCGTTTAACTCAATATAGCTAACATCTAAGATATTGATAGCTAAGTAATTGAGTTGAAAAACGCTTTTATTAGCGGCTGGGCTTTTGATTGATTCAAACAACAAACGCCGAGTTCGAAAGGCTCTATTTCACCAATGTTAGCGAGGTTACTGACCCTGTCTTTTACTGGGCTATTGTCTACTACCACTTGCGGCACTATGCCAACACCACAGCCTAGGGCAACCATACTGACTAAGGCTTCATGTCCTGAAACTGTTGCGTAAATCATCGGTTTACCTTGTTGCTTTTTACGATACCAGAGCTCAAATCGTTTTCGTGCGGCGCCGTGTTCTGGCAAAATTATTGGGATTTCTGACCAAGTCAGTACCTTTTCACTGAGCTGTTGCTGAACTTTGCAGGTCATTGTTGGCGCAATCACCGCCATGGCTATGGTATCTAAGTGATGGAAATAAACACTGCGCGGTAGCTGCTCGGGGGCAGCAGCGATAGCAAAATCAACGGCTTGATTTTGTACTTGCTCAAGGGCATCAGCGGCATCACCCGTGGTTAACATGATCTCTACCAAAGGATGACGAGCACGAAATCGTTCCAGTAGCGGCGGTAAATGGCTGTACGCTGCGGTAACTGAGCAATAAATATGCAATTTCCCAGTTAATTCTACTTGTTTATGCGCCAGTGATTGTCTGAAGTTATGCCACTGATCAAGTTGTTGTTCCGCATAAACTTTGAATTTTTTACCTGCATCGGTAAGTACTACAGTACGATTGTCACGATGTAGCAACTCACTGCCTACTTCCTCTTCAAGTCGTTTGATCGCTCTGCTCAAGGTCGATGGGCTGATGTGATGTGCTTGTGCCGTTTTACCAAAATGCAAACTTTGGCTCAAATGCGCAAACATCGATAATGCTTTTTGATCCATAACCTATCACCCCTAAATCAATATCAGTGTTGCTAAAAACGCAACGTAGTGATGCGAATATATCACTTTTTGCAACGGTTAGGCTAGGGTAGTATGTCTTCATTGTAATAAAAGTCGTCAGTAAAACGACTCGATTATTAACTAATATTTAGAACCAAATTCAGAGGAACCAACATGAGCAATTATTTTAATACCCTTAGCTTACGTGAAAAATTAGGCCAATTAGGTCAATGTCGTTTTATGAAGCGTGAAGAGTTCAGCGATGGCTGTAACTTCATCAAAGACTGGAACATTGTTATTGTTGGTTGTGGTGCTCAAGGTTTGAACCAAGGTTTAAACATGCGTGATTCTGGTTTAAATATTTCTTACGCCTTACGTGATGGAGCTATTAGCGAAAAACGTCAATCTTGGCAGTGGGCTACAGAAAATGGTTTCACAGTAGGTAACTACGCGGAATTAATTCCACAAGCTGACCTAGTATTAAACTTAACACCTGATAAACAGCATACTTCTGCTGTTTCTGCGGTAATGCCGTTGATGAAGCAAGGCGCTACGCTTTCTTATTCACATGGTTTCAATATCGTTGAAGAAGGTATGCAAGTTCGTCCTGATATCACGGTTGTTATGGTTGCACCTAAGTGTCCAGGTACTGAAGTACGTGAAGAATACAAACGTGGTTTTGGTGTACCAACACTTATCGCAGTTCATCCAGAAAATGATCCTCAAGGTAATGGTTTAGCAATTGCTAAAGCTTACGCGAGTGCAACGGGTGGTGATAGAGCGGGTGTTTTACAATCGTCATTCATTGCTGAAGTTAAGTCTGACTTAATGGGTGAGCAAACAATTCTTTGTGGTATGTTACAAACGGCTGCGGTTTTAGGTCACAAGCAATTACTCGCTCAAGGTATGGACGCAGCTTACGCTCGTAAATTATTACAATACGGTTTAGAGACTACTACTGAAGGTCTTAAACATGGCGGCATCACTAACATGATGGACCGTTTATCAAACCCTGCAAAAATCAAAGCATTTGATATGTCTGAAGAGCTTAAAGTTATTTTACGTCCTTTATTCGAAAAACATATGGATGACATCATTGAAGGTCGTTTCTCTGAAACTATGATGGCTGATTGGGCAAATGATGACATTAACTTATTAACGTGGCGCGCAGAAACAGCCGAAACGTCATTTGAATTAGCAGCAGATTGTGAAACAGAAATTACCGAGCAAGAATATTACGACAAAGGCATTTTTGTTATTGCCATGATCAAGGCCGGTGTTGAACTTGCGTTTGAAGCTATGGTTGCTGCTGGCATCATTGAAGAATCAGCTTATTATGAGTCACTTCATGAAACGCCATTGATTGCTAACTGTATTGCACGTAACAAGTTATACGAAATGAACGTAGTAATTTCAGATACTGCTGAATATGGTAACTACTTATTTACTCACGCAGCAGTACCTCTTCTTGAAGAATACACAGCTAAGTTAACTTTAGAGCAATTAGGTGAAGGCCTAAAAGATAGCTCAAACAATGTTGATAATGCGCGTTTAATTGAAGTGAATGAAGCTATTCGTAGCCATGGCGTTGAAGTTATCGGTAAAGAGCTTCGCGGTTATATGACCGATATGCAAAAAATTGCTAGTGCAAAATAAGACTTACCTCTTGAAGTAGAGAAGGTTAAGTAAAGCGGCATTTGAGTTTAGTTCGATGCCGTTTTTTTATGTCTAAATATTTAGACAAAACAAATTACTAATAAAATTTTAAAAGGAAATAACCCATGCCTGACTTTAAAGAAGTAACTATCGGTAGAGCTGCTAATGTATATTTTGACGGTAAAGTTACCAGCCGCACAATAACGTTCAAAGATGGCAGCTTTAAAACTTTAGGTATTATGATGCCAGGCGACTATAAGTTTGCTACTAACGAAAAAGAGTTAATGGAAATTACTGCCGGTGAATGTGAAATTTTACTTAGCGGTTCCAACGAGTGGCAAAAAATTAGCGGCGGACAATCGTTCAACGTAGATGGCGACAGTTCCTTTGAAATAAAAGCTAAAACCATCATTGATTATTGTTGTACCTATATAAGTTAAAGCAATAATTACTAGCACAAGCCTGTGAGTACCATTTATACAGGCTTTAATAAAATTTAACCAGTCAAAACCCTATCTTTAATATTATTTAATTAGCAAAATTACTTCCTAGGTGTTTCATTGTTGCTACAACAATAACTGCTCACTATAACAACCTTTATCTAGGTAGGAATTAAATATTAATGATGTCCTCTACAGTACTAAGCCATTTATTTATTGGCACTATCGTTTTAATCGCCAGTTCAACTACTCAAGCCAATCCTGAAATCACAGGTGCGAATAGCAAAATAATGTTCGATGATTTTAGCTATAAAACTCTATCTGAGGCACAAAAAAATGGTTGGGTGCCTAGAACACAGGTAGGTCATCCGGGTATCAAAAATGCCACTTGGTGGTCTGAAGGAATTAGCTTCCATCCAGACCAAGAAGATGGCAACAATACTGTGATGCGTTTAACCTCCAAAACAGATGGTAGCCCAGAAAATACCCGTCATACACAAATATGCCATCAACGTAAATACCTCGAAGGCACCTATGCAGCACGAGTATATTTTAACGACCAACCTGATTTTGGTCCTGATGGTGATGGTATTGTTGAAACCTTCTATACTATCAGTCCACTAGAAGCACCAATGGATAAAAATTATAGCGAAATGGATTTTGAATACCTTGCCAATGGCGGTTGGGGTGAAAAAGAAAATGTATTGTTTTCAACTTCATGGGAAACATTTCAGCTTGAGCCTTGGACTAAAATAAATGCCTTTGATAGTTACGTTAAAAGTTTGCAGGGTTGGAATACTGTGGTACTGCAGGTTTTTGATAGTGAGATAAAATATTATATAAATGGGCATTTGTTTTCGACTCATGGTGGTGAAGTTTATCCGGAAGTAGCTATGTCGTTAAATTTTAATTTATGGTTTATCCCAGAGCAAATTGTTGAAAGTAGCCAAATGCGCCAATATCATCAAGAGGTAGATTGGGTGTACTTTAACGCGGATAAAAATTTATCCCATAATGAAGTACTAAAAGAAGTGGTAACGTTACGTACTCAAAAAATAAAACAACAAGATACTGTACCTCATTGGCTACCTAAACTAGATAGCTATTGTGGTTTGTAATAACTCGATGTAGGTATAATGACAAAAAGTCATGGCTTAGCTACTAAGTAAGTTATGACTTAATCGCTTTAGGCTCTGAATGATCAACGATGAACGAGAAAATATGATAGATAAAAATAAGAACATTCGTTGGGGCATTATTGGTTGTGGTGCTGTGACTGAAATTAAAAGTGGACCAGCCTATCAAAAAACTACCGGTTTTGAACTAGCAGCTGTAATGCGTAGAGATTTAACCCTCGCTAAAGACTATGCGCAGCGGCATAAGGTCGCCAAGTATAGTAATAATGCTGTGGAGCTTATAAATGATGATAACGTTGATGCAATATATATCGCAACGCCACCAGATAGCCATAAACACTATGCGCTATTGGTTGCAAAAGCAGGTAAGCCTTGTTGTATCGAAAAACCCTTAGCGCCATGTTATCAAGATAGCATCGCTATTGAACAAGCCTTTAAAGAAGCTAACGTGCCATTGTTTGTCGCTTATTATCGCCGATCTTTACCACGATTTAATAAAGTTAAAAGCTTACTAGAAAATGGTGCAATAGGGCAGGTTCGACATATTAGTTGGCAGTTAACTAAACCGGCCAATAACATGGATTTATCGGGGCAGTATAACTGGCGCACAGATAAAAATGTAGCTCCAGGCGGTTACTTTGATGACTTAGCCAGCCATGGCTTAGATTTGTTTGCTTTTATATTGGGTGATTATACCCAGGTAGCTGGTGTAGCTAGCAATCAGCAAGGTTTATATTCAGCCTTTGATGCAGTTAGCGCTTGTTGGCAGCATGAAAATGGCGTCACTGGCGTGGGTAGTTGGAACTTTGGCGCATCAGCAAGGCAAGATAAAGTTACCATAATAGGTAGCGAAGGGCAGTTAGATTTTTCAGTATTTGATGAAACTCCCGTTATTCTCACTCAAGGGGGTAACTGTGAAGTGTTTGATATTGAAAATCCAGAGAATATTCAATTACATCATGTTGGCAATATTTATCAACACATAGTAAATAATAAGCAACACCCGTCAAGTGGAGCTTCAGCGCTACATACTAGTTGGGTTATGGATAAAATTTTAGCGGCTAACTAACATTCACTTTTATCGAATTAAGCTATCAGTAAGCAGATTAATTGACTTGGTAAGTGTTGCTATCATCCTGCCAAGCGGTTACCCGTGCGATTAAAATGTTATTTTTAGCTTCAATTGCAATGTTCTTAGCGTGTTTGGCATAATTTTGAGCAGCTTCTATCTGCTTAGCGTTTAAGGCAACTTGTGCTTGCGCTAACAAAATAGCCACTTTATTCGTTGCCACACCATCTTTGTAGGCAATAGTGGTTGCTTGGGTAAAATAATTGCCGCCCAGTTCAGTTTTACCTTGTGCATAGGCTATTAGAGCTAACTCTATAAGTGCGCGCGTTTGTCCGTAACTACCTTTAAATTCTTTATGGTATTGTATTGCCTTTTTTAATAAAGGAATGGCTTCGTGATACTGAAGTTGTAGACGTTTTATTTTAGCTAACTCCTCATGAGCATAAGCAATAAATAGTGCATCATGATACTGCTCTGCCAGTTTTTTGGTTAATAGGATATATCGTTCAGCTTTAGATAAATCATGGTGAGTTAGTGAGTCTTTCTCATATTGATGGATAAGTAATACTCCTATCATCAAATGACTACGAATCTCCTCTCTGGGCATTTTCTTTTGACGTGCTTGTGCTATGTTTTCTTTCATTAAGATAATACCTTGTTCGGTATCACCGCTATTAATATAGCTGGCAGCTAAAAACCGACGGGCGGCCAATAAGTCATTATTGGTTTGCAGCGCAGAAGAGAAAAAGGTAGTTGCTTGCACATAATCTCTTTGTAAATAAAGTGCTATACCACGAGCAAAAGCTTCATTGCTGAAATCACTAATATATGGCTGGGAAATTTGGGCAGTGTCTGGGGCAAACCGTTGGGTAATTCTTTGCACTAGCTGCGTGAAGGCATCACGAATATTTGAGGATAAAATAACCCCTTGTTCAACTCGCCGAGCAAGGTAAAAACTATAATCTAACTGGAAATCTTGCGGATAACCTCGAAGTGTCGTTTGCACTAACAAATCCACATTTAGCGTTTGAGTAAGCGCTCGTAATTCTTGAGGGTCAGGGTTTACTGAATTTTGTAACTTTGTTTGTTTAGATAATGGAATTGACTGAAGTAACTGTGTTCTAGGAATCAGTTGTAATTGAGTGTTCTTCGTTAAGCTTTGACTTATATAGTCCATGCCCTGTAAAGGAACCCAATCGTGAATATCATCAGGCATATCATTAATTACAGGTAATAAGGCAACAGTGAAGCGTTCTTTTGAGGAGCTTTGGTGGTTACTTTGGGAAGTCTGATAAATAAATAGACCGATGAAGGTAAGGAGGATTAATGCAGTAATTAATGCTAGATAGCTTGTATTAACGGATCTTCCAAAAATACTTCTTTCATTGGTGATTTCGCTGAGTTCTGCTGTCCATTGATAACCTTGGCGTGGATAGGTTTTAATAACATGGCTGCCAAGTAAGTCACGGATCTCTTTTATTGATTGTACTAATACTTGCTCCTGTACCACGACATCGTGCCAAACCTCAGCAAGCAATGCCTGCTTTGTTACCACATGGTCTTTTTCTGCGATTAAGTACTTTAGTACTAATAAGGTTTTGGCTCTGATACTAATTGTTTGACCATCTTTTATTAGCAAACCAGCAGTTAAATTGAGCTCAATATCGTTGAAAGTAAATCGCATAAAAGAACAGATACAGCTTAGTTAAGGTTAATTTTATAAATAAGCGGCTATGTTGGCTTAAATTAAATCTGAGTGCAACCAGCAGATGTTTTGCTTAAAGATAAAGTAAAATAGCGTTACTTCACTTTATTATATTCCTCTTAGGGCCTTTTAGTTTTAGTTAGGCCACTCTGTCGTGCTACACGGACAGCGCTGGTGAAATAGCTTGCTTTGCTCATAACAGTCCATTAACGTGTTATTAAAAATAATTCTCAATTAAATTTAAATTTCACACAAATTATAAGGAAAAGATATTTATGGAAAATCTTGTTGAAAGTATTCTTACGAGCCCAGTTGTATGGCTTACAGTTGTTATTTTATATACTTTAAAAAAGGGTATTTATTTTGTCCCGCAAAACCGAGGTTATGTTATTTACACCTTAGGTAAGTACAGTAAAACCCTTTCTGCGGGTTTAAATTTTATTATCCCTTACGTGCAATCAGTTGCTGCTGACCGTAATTTAAAAGAGCAATCATTAGAAATCATTTCACAGCCAGCCATAACTAAAGACAACATTACTTTAGATATTGACGGTATTTTGTTTATGAAAGTTACCGATGCTTCAGCAGCGACCAATAACATCACCGATTATAAAATGTCGGTAGTACAACTTGCGATGACAAGTATGCGTAACGCTATTGGTTCAATGGAACTTGATGAATGCTTCCAAAATCGTGACGCCATTAATGCTCAGATTCTTGGTTCTATGACCGAAGCGACAGCTCCTTGGGGTGTAATGGTGACACGTTATGAAATAAAGGATATTACACCGCCACAAACTATCCGTGAAGATATGGAAAAACAAATGACGGCAGAGCGAGAAAAACGCTCGGTAATTTTAACCGCTGAAGGCGTTAAAACTGCAGCCATCACTGAAGCGGAAGGTCAAAAACAAGCGCGAGTTCTTGATGCAGAAGCAGCAAAAGCAGAACAAGTATTAGCGGCAGAAGCGACAAAAGAGTCACAAATTTTAGAGGCTACAGGTAAAGCAGAAGCAATAAGGTTAGTTGCTTCTGCTGATGCCAATGCCCTAGATGTGGTTGGTAGTGCAGCGAATACTGAACAGGGTAAAGCAGCCGTAACTTTAACCTTAGCGCAAGATGCTATTGGTGCGCATCAAGCCATAGCAAATCAAAGTACTGTTGTACTAACGGATGGTAAAACAGGTGATAATATTGCTAATACTGTTGCTCAAGCAATTGCCGTATCAAGTAGTTTGAAACTATAGTGTCGGTCAGATTCAAAAATAAGGAGTGATAATAATATGCAGACTTTTTTAGAAAACCAACAACTGATTTGGTATGCCATCGCAGGTTTAAGCCTAGTGCTTGAATTAGGCATTATGGGATTGAGTGGTCCGTTATTATTCTTTGCTATTGCCAGTGTTATCACTGGCGTTTTGATCAATATAGGACTCATTGAGGGTTGGCAAAGTCAAATCTTAGTGGTGGGCATTTTAACGGCTATTATTACTTTAGTGCTGTGGAAACCGCTTAAAAACATGCAAAATTCTCGCAGTAAAACTGATGACTCTAGTGATATGGTAGGTTTGCAAGTGCCTGTTTTTGATAGTGTTACTAATGATAGTGGTAGTATTCGTTACTCCGGTATTAATTGGAATGCACGTTTAGCCGATGATGTTGATGTTGCAGTAATTGAGAATAATAGTATGTGTACTATTGTTGCTATTACTGGCACTACCATGCTAGTTAAGCCTGTATAGTTTTCTTTAATTTTTGAATTTAAATAGCAAAATAAATCGACGCAACATGCGTCGATTTTTATTTAAGCTTAATCCAAAGTCGTTCGTCTGCTAGTAACTTTTTGGTTTTTTTGGATAATAAAGGGTTTTCTAAGTGGAAAATAGTTCGTTTACTAACGTTTGCCTTTGTCACAATGCCTGAAGTAATCGGGTGATTTATAAAAAAATGTTCGAACCTCCCTGACTCTAATAATTTGCTTAAACCAAACGCTAACCGTTTTTGTAGATGCTTATTTTCTTTGTTAACAAAAAAGAATACTGGCGCAGGGTATTTCAGCATTAAATTTTCTTCCACGATAAGAGTATTATCACTTGCTATCTCAGGCCAAGGCTCGTGTAATGCTCGCGGATAATAATTAAAGCGACCCTTTTTCAACATATCAATCAAAAAATTATCATGACCTTGAATAACGTTAAAACCATTGGCGAGTAAAATTCTAGTATCGGGCCAATTATAGCCTTGGCCAAGATGGAGGTTTTGTAAGTCCGCTAATGGGATGTTTTTATTGAAGCGATACTGTTGGTCTTTACTGATAATAAAAATTCGAGAGCCCATCAGGCCTTTTAATATCGGAAAATACACAGCTTGCAGCTGTTGTTCTAATTGCTGTGAGGTCATTCGCCATGTTAAGTCAATATATTCATTGCGTTGTAACATCAGGGAGCTTCGAGCCTGCGCCATTTCAATATTTATCGGCTGTAGCTGGTACTCGCCAAATTGATCTTTGCTAGCTTCAAGAGTGAGCTTTAATAAATCAACAAAATAGCTTTGTTTGGGATCAGGGAATTCTTTTGAATCAATATAGCGTACTAAGTCGATTTCATTTGCATGAGTAATAGTAGTTATCAGTAAAGTTATTAATATTACTCGAGCAAAAGAATACAAGTTTATAATCTCCGGTGAAATTTCTATTTATAATGGTTGTTTGACTATAGTGAAAACAACATATTAGTTATCGATATATTTTTTCTGCCCAGCGCGCTAAACCTGAAGTAACACTACCAAAATGGTCACCCACAATCAGTGGTATGCCTGGCATTTGTTGCTGTAAAAACTCACTAAGTATCGGCGATTTTGCTGTGCCGCCAGTAACAAAAATAACTTCAGGCTGACATTGTGCTTCCGCTACCGCTGTCGTCATTAATCTCGCTATATTATCTAAAGTTCTAGCATTAGCTATTTTTAGCGTTTCTCGCGATACAGTAACTGATAATGAATCGCTAATATCATTTAAACAGATTGTTTGCTCGTTATGTTCTGACAGCCTAATTTTGGCTTGTTCAGCGCCATTGACTAATTGATAACTAAGTTTGTGATCATGGACTGTTAATAATCGAGAAACTAACTCGCTTTCTTGGGCATCGCGGCTTAATAGTTCCATATCACGCCTATTTTTAGCGCTATAAAATTCGGTTTGCTCATTAATATTATTAATGGCCAATGCCTGCCTAAAACTAGCGGTTGGCATAGGTTTTCCTGTTTTTAATAAACTGTTCATGCCTAAGCTGGGCATAATGCCTTGTAAGGCTAATTGAATATCAAAGTCATTACCAGCAATACGTACACCGGTATGGGCGAGTAGGTGATCATTACGATTATCATTATTACTGAAATCGGGGCTCATTAGTAACATAGAGCAATCACTAGTTCCGCCACCAATATCGACTACCAATACTCGTGTTTCTTTAGTGAGTGATGCTTCAAATTCAAAGCCGGCGGCAACAGGTTCATACTGAAATTCAACATCTTTAAAGCCAACACGTTTTGCTGCATTGGTTAATACGCTAATAGCTTGCCTATTACTTTCTTCACCATGCAAACCTTGGAAGTTGATTGGTCGGCCGATAACGGTTTGCGTGACTTCTTTCTGTAAAACTTGCTCAGTGAGCTTTTTAACATTACTCATCATACACGCGACAATATCTTCAAAAAACTGAATTTGTGTCGGAGCTAACCCACTTGAACCCAAAAAAGACTTAGGTGACTTGATGTAATAGCCCTCTTCAGGGTCTTCAAGGTATTGCTGCAAAGCAGTTTTGCCAAAGAGTAACTCACTTGAAATACCATCAAATTTTAACTCACGTAGTGCCGCTTGACCTTTTTGTATTTGGTTTTTACGTTCAACTAAATAATTCGCTTGTTGATCTGTTGCTAACTGCTGTGAAAGCCAGTTAGCAATAACATCGCGGCTTGGCGCATATAAATTTGAAGCAATGTAAGAGCCGCCGTCTAACGTGTTACCAAGTAAAGGAATAATGTGAGGTTGTCCGTTGCGCATATTAGCAACACTACAATTGGATGTACCGTAATCAAAACCTATCATCATTAATACCTAAGAGAATGCCGACGAGAAAAAGGTCGCGTAGCATACTCAGTAACTAAGCGAATCTCAAGTCTTAGCTGTACTTTTTTACGAGTCAATTTATCCTATTTGGGAGGAAAAAGTTTCTGTGGAGCACAGGTCTTGTTGTGTTCAATTTTTTAGGCAGTTAAAATAACTAAAATAAAATTGGAAGCTAGTGATGAAATTAAGTAAAACAAACCAAAAAATTGATAACAATGTTTGTAAAGCGTTAACTATCGCCTGTGAGACATCATTACATGATGTTGCAGGATTTGTTTGGCTAACTCATCGAGCCAATTACACTAACTTTCCTGCTAGTTTAGTCATCACCTGTGTCTTTAATACTGATGAAGAAGTTACTGTGATGAAAGCACAACAACAAGATGAGGTATTGCGTGCAAGCATTCAAAAGCAGTTATTAAAAATTGGCGTGGTGGTGAAAAATATTAAGCTGTGTGTGCGTTTTGATAGTGAAGAGGCTTGTCTGCATCAACACCGTGGGCAATGGCCTGAGCGTTTAGCATTAAGAGTGGTAAAACAAAAACCAAATGCCAGACGTGTTCATTAACATTAAGCTTAAGTATTAAAGATAAGCTTTTCAACAAAACTATGAGTTGGTATTATCTAGCTAAAGATTGGCATTTTTCAATGGTAAATCAATGGTTAGTAATTTTAAAATAAGTCGTTATTAAGATTTTTTCGTCAGTATTAGACGGTCATAAAACAAATTTTAGTATCTAACAAAGAGATAAAAACATGGTTAAAGGACTAACAAAATTAAAGGTAATATTACCTTTACTATTATTGCTTAGTGCTTGCTCTGAACAACCAGCAAGTACTGCCACGCAAGCTGAAAATAAAACGCAAAAATCAGCAAGCCCAGATGCCCGTATTGAAAAAGAGCAATCGCCAACAATACAAGATAAAGATGCAGCACTTAAGCCAGCGAAAATACCGGCGAAAAAGCCAATAAATGCAATCCCTCCTGAACTCAGTAAAAGTGAACAGAGCCTAGACCCGCTAAATAAAAAAAACACGGTCGATGCGCTCATTCAAGACGATAGCAATGTTATAAAAGAAGCAGTTGCGCAAGATTATAGTAACCGAAAAATTGAAGTGTTGGATATTGCTGAGCGTAGCTTTGATGGCGGTAATGCCATCGCAGTTACCTTATCCGCACCGTTAAATCCTGAGCTGAAACACGATGATTATTTTTCACTGACTGAAAAGTCTGGTGCTACGGTAGATGACAGCATTGTCTTGTCTAAAAATAACAAAGTGGTTTACTTTCCCTTTATTGAGCCATCAAGCACTTACAAGCTAACCGTTTACAAAGGTTTGAGCGCAAGTAATGGCTCAAAACTACAAAAAGATACCTTTAAAGCAATAACAACTCGTTCGATTATCCCAAGTTATAACTTTGCCAGTAAAGGCTCTTTTTTACCGTTAAAGCAACATCACGGCTTACCTATTGAGTTAGTTAACATTAAACAAGTTAATGTTGATTACTTTAAAGTACCTGATGATAAAGTTGTGCAATTTTTATCAAATCAAGGTCGTTTTCAAGATAAAATTAACCGTTATTACGTACAAAACAGTATTAGCCGCACTGAATTAGTTTATTCGGCACGATATCAGTTTAATGGGCAAAAAAATAAGCGTCGTACCTTTAATTTGCCAATCCAAGATATTGAGCCTTTATCCTCTGCGGGTATTTACCTTGCGGTAATGACTCAAGCTAGCAACGTTTCTCAAAAAATTTCTATGACTCACTTTATGGTGACCGATATAGGCATGCATGTACGCGTTTATAAAAACCAATTAGAAGTTGCTTTAAATAGTTTAACCGATCAAAAACCACTTGCAGCAGTAGAAGTCACTTTATTAAATAATAGCGGTAAACAACTAGATCAATTTAAAAGCTCGCCCGACGGTTTAGGCACACTCAGAACAAATAGTGGTGCCAGGTATATTGTTGCTCATTCTGAACAATCTCTTTCTGTAGTTTCTCTTAAGGGGCCAGCATTAGACTTATCAAACTTCACCCTTGCACAACGTCCTTTTGTTGCCGATGAAATCTTTGTGTATAGTGCTCGTGATCTATATCGACCAGGTGAATCGATTGATTTTAATGCCTTATTACGAGATCAAGACGGTCAACGCATTAAGGCTATAGCCCTAAAAGCGAGCATAAAAGATCCCAGCGGTCAAACGGCTAAAGATTTTACCTGGCGCAGTGACAGTGATGGTTACTTTTATCAGCAATTTACTATTCCAAAGGATGCAAAAACAGGAGCTTGGCTGTTAGAAATTCGTAAATATAAAAATGTATTAACTAGTTATAAATTTAAAGTAGAAGAATTTCTACCTGAGCGTTTGAAACTTAGCTTTAACCAAGGCGAAACCGCTAAAATTTACCAGCTTAAAGACAACTTAACCGTTAATGTTTTAGGAGAATATTTATATGGTGCGCCAGCATCGGGGAATCGTTTTGAGTCACGCATCGCAATAAGTCCGCAGCGTCAGCCATTTCAAACCTTAACAGACTTTCAGTTTGGTAATATTATTGAAAAGAATCTCAGCCAACAATATAAATTAGCTGACGTAAAACTAGACTCTCAAGGGAAAACAGCGATCACCATAGAAAACCGCTGGGCTAAGGTTAAATCACCAGTACAAGTAACATTACAAGCAAGTTTGTTTGAAACAGGTGGTCGAGCCATTTCAAGACGTCATCAAACAACCGTTATTTCAGGTAATAAGCTTATTGGTATTAAACCTCATTTTAAAAATAATCCTGAGCACAATAGCCGAGTTACTTTTGATGTGGTTACCACAAATGCAAAGGGTGAATTAACCCAAAGCGACGCCTTAGACGTTAAGTTAGTGAGAGAAGACCGTCGTTATTTTTGGGAGTTTAACAATAGTGAGGGCTGGCATTATCGTTGGTCAGACAGCGAATTTGTTGAATATAATAGTTCTGTGGATACTAATGCCAATAAAGCCAGTCAATTAGATGTGCCCGTTGAATATGGCCGCTATCGTTTAGAAATTAGTGATGCTGAAACTAAAACTATGACCAGTGTGCGGTTTTTTGCCGGTTATGACTGGTACAGCTCATGGCGAAATAATCAATCATCATCACAAGCGGCTCGCCCAGACAAAGTATCTCTTGCCTGGGATAAAGAATCCTATAACGCAGGTGATATTGCGCAGTTAAGCATAGTGCCACCAAAAGCAGGTGAAGCATTACTGCTGATAGAGTCTAACAAACTGCTTCATTCTCAACGGATTACCATACCAGCAGAAGGGCTAAATGTTGCAATAGAGATTGATGAGCAGTGGCAACGTCATGACATATATGCCTCAGTAGTTCATTTACAGTACGGTGATAATAAAAAACGCATTACGCCAACACGTGCCATTGGTTTAATTCATTTACCACTTAACCGCGAGTCACGTAAGCTTGAGCTTGAGATAGAATCTGCTGAGGAAATTTATCCTAACCAAAGTTACCAAGTTAAAGTAAAAGTGGATGGTCATGCTAATCAACAAGCAAAATTAACCTTGGCTATGGTTGATGTTGGCGTTTTAAGCCTAACCGACTTTGATACACCTGATGTTCATAAATTCTTTTTTGAGCCAAGACGTTTTCAAGTAGATAGCCGAGACTTGTATCAAAACTTAATTGAATTAAATGATGCACCACTAGCGAAACAAAAATTTGGTGGTGATGCCGAATTAAGTCGCGGCGGTAAAAAAGCGCAAGCTGAAGTACAAATACTGTCGCTTTTTAGTGGTTTAGTTACTGTCGATAACAAGGGTTACGCAACTGCCGCTTTTAATATTCCTGATTTTAACGGCAGAGTACGCTTAATGGCTATTGCCTTTACTGATGATAAATTTGGCTCCGCAGAAAGTGAAATGACTATCGCTGCACCTATTGTTAGTCAAATAGCCATGCCACGCTTTTTAGCAACCGGTGACCAGTCAACTTTTGCCCTTGATTTACATAATTCTACCGAACAAATGCAAACCTTAACCGTGGCTTTAACCACTACTGAGCCAGTTAGTCTTAGCCGTGCCAATTCTAACAGCGAGGCTACTGCTAGCAATAGCCAAGAAGTCACTTTAGCTGCGAAAGAAAAAACCACCTTGATCTACCCTGTTTCGGTTGGTAGCCAAGAAGGGCGAGCAAAAGTATCACTCATTGTAAAAGGGGTTGAGGGCTATCCTATCGATAGAAACTGGCATATAGCCGTACGCTCAGCCTATCCAGCGTTAATTGAGTATAAAAATGCCACCTTAGCTAAAGATCAGTCTTTTAGTTTTAGCCCAAGTGATTACGCTCATTTAAAAGCAGATACTTTGGAAGCGGTGTTATCGGTAAATAATAGGGTTGAATTTAACAGCCGCGAGCAAATGAAACATTTACTAAAATATCCTTATGGCTGTTTAGAGCAATCGACCAGTTCAACCTACCCCTGGTTATACGCTAATAAAGAAATACTAGACTCCCTTGATTTAAAAAATGCGACTAATAAAAATCGCTTAGCAAGCATTAACCATGGTTTATCACGCATTCAAGCCAAAGCATTGAAAAATGGTAGTTATGGCTTATGGAGCAATACCAGCCAAGAAGAGCATTGGTTAACCGCTTACGTGGGTGACTTTTTAACGGATGCTAAAGAACAAGGTATTGAAGTAAATTCCCAGCAATATCAAAAAACAATGGCTCGCTTAACTACTTATTTAAAAAATCAAAATGGTACTTATACCAACCGTTGGTCAGAATCAGTTAAACATTACGACTTTGCTTACCGTGCTTATGCGGGTTATGTTTTATCTCGACACAATAAAGCGTCACTAGCCAAGTTACGTGATCTGGCTAAACATAAAAGCAAAGATGCTGAAAGTCAGTTAGCATTAATTCACTTAGCCTTAGCGCTTAAAAACCAAGGTGATGACGTGAACAGCCAAGCCATGTTTGATAAAGCTGTAGTGCTTGAGCGTGGGACTAAATATTTAAGTGATTATGGTTCGGTTATTCGCGACCAAGCGCTGATTATTCACTTATTAATTAAACATCAATATCAACTTAATTATGCCTTTGATACAGCACTAGCACTTTCAAAAATACTCGCCGATAAAAAGTATTTAAGTACACAAGAGCGCAATGCACTTTTCCTTGCCAGCATATCTTTAGAGCAAGGTAAGCAAAAAGATTGGCAAGCGCAACTTAACTTTAATCAAGCGGAATCGGTGATTAAAAAAGCAGGCGCTTACAGTCAAAAATTATCAGCAACTGACTTACAGCAAGAATTAAGCTTAACAAACAACTCGGCTGATCGTCTGTATGTTAACTTTTCTTATCAAGGTGTTAGTAAAACAAAACCGCAAGCAACAACTGGAGATTTGACTATTGAACGAGACTACTACGATAGTAAAGGTCAGCAGATAGATGCCAGTAAGTTAAAAGTTGGCGACATGGTACTAGTGGCTATTCGTGTTTATTCTAAGCGCCGAAGCCCGGACTTATTAGTGGTTGATTTATTACCAGCTGGCTTAGAATTAGAGAATCAGAATTTAAGCCACGCAATTAAACTCGACAGCATTTTCTTTGACGGTAAACCTGCCAGTGAGTGGCAAAAGAAAACCAAGATCTTACATCAAGAATTTAGAGACGATCGTTATGTCGCTGCGATTGATGTCGGTTATCGAGGCACTAGTTACTTATTTTATTTAGCTCGCGCGGTAACACCTGGAAAATACCTAGTACCAGCCCCGTTAGTTGAAAACATGTATCAACCCGATAAAAACGCCGTGGGCAATACCCTAAATACCATTGAAATTACCAACCTATAAAATAAAGCAAGCGGCAGGCACTAAGCGATTTTGGCTCGGCACCATTATCGCTAGCATGTTGCTATTATTTTACTGCTTACATCTCGCCTATCCTCTTAATATTCCTAAAGCACAAAAGAGCTTTGCTCAAGTGGTTTATGCTGATGACGGTCGTGCGCTGCGCGCTTTTGCTGATAGCAATGGCATATGGCGCCAACAAGCTGACCTTAGCTCAGTTTCACCACTTTATATTCAAGCGCTATTAACCTATGAAGACCAGTATTTTTGGTCGCATTTTGGCGTAAATCCAGTGTCATTATTACGCGCTTTATATTTAAATTGGCGTTGTGGCTGTATCGTTTCTGGCGGTTCAACCCTTAGCATGCAAGTTGCACGTATTTTACATCCTCATAGCCGCACTATTTCTGGGAAGTTAGTACAAATATTAAGGACACTGCAATTAGAGCTAAGTTTGTCGAAAGAGCAGATTTTAACACTTTATTTAAACTACGCACCATTTGGCGGTACTGTTGAAGGTGTTGAAGCGGCAAGTCAGGCTTATTTAGGAAAGTCAGCAAAACTACTTAGCCATGCTGAAGCAGCATTGTTGGTGGTATTACCGCAAAGCCCATCAAAAATACGCCCTGACCGTTATCCAAAGAGAGCTGAAAAAGCACGTAATAAGGTACTAAAACGACTAGCTAGTCAGCAAATATGGTCTGCTGCAATAATAAAAAGTGCCCAAAAAGAACAAGTGTTTGCGGCTAAGCCAAGCAGACCTAATTATGCGCCTTTGCTGGCAAGAAAATTGATACAAGAATTTCCGCAACAAAAACACATTACCAGCACCATAGATTATGATTTGCAGATCGGTCTTGAAGACCTCTTAAAAAACTTTATTAGTAATCAGCCAGATAAAAGCTCCGCCGCAGTATTGGTTATTGATAATAAAAAAGGCACGGTAAAAGCTTATATTGGCTCGGCTGATTTTAATGATAAATCCCGTTTTAGTAATGTTGATATGATCAGCGCTATTCGCTCACCGGGTTCAACCTTAAAACCCTTTATCTACGCTAGTGCGATTGATAAAGGTTTAATACATTCTCATAGCTTGCTAAACGATAGTCCTCGTTATTATTCTGATTACAAACCAGAAAACTTTACCGGTCAATTCAGTGGTCCGGTAAGTGTACAAAGCGCCTTACAACGATCCTTAAATGTGCCTGCAGTACAAGTACTTGAGCATTTAGGTGCGAAAAATTTTTATAATCAATTAGCATCAGCAGGTATTAAATTAACCTTACCTAAAGCAGCAAAACCTAATTTATCTATTGCGCTAGGTGGCACCGGCATCAGTTTATGGCAATTAGTACAAGCTTATTCAAGTTTGAGCAATCAAGGAAAAGTATTATCACCTCGTTATTACACTGAGCCAGTGACTGCTCATCATCAGGATACAAGTCAAAAGAAAATGGTTGATTCACCACGTTATCTGATGAGTGAAAACGCCGCCTGGATCACCTATAAAATGCTGATTGATAACCCTAGGCCCAATGCTTTATTAAGTGAAAATATTCGCAGAACTACTAATGATATCGCCTGGAAAACAGGCACCAGTTATGGCTTTAGAGATGCATGGGCTATTGGCACAAGTGCAAAATATACCCTGGGTGTTTGGCTCGGACGTCCTGATGGAACTCCTCAACCGGGTCACTATGGCGGCTTAACGGCAGCACCGCTGTTATTTAATATTTCAGATGTACTGCATCAAAATGACCATGTTTGGCTTAATAAGCCTGAAAAAGTCGACACAACAGAGATCTGCTGGCCACTAGGTAAAAGCAAAAAGCAGACAGCTGAAGGTTTATGCCACGTTTCACATCAAGCATTTACCCTTGCAGGATTAACCCCAAATTCATTAACCGCGATCAATCATGATAAATGGCACATGAACCCACAGCCTTATTGGCAAGAAACAGCAACTGGGCTATTGACTGACTTTGCTTGTCCTGAAGAGAAAACCAAAAAGTATATGGCGTTGTGGCCAAAATCACTTGAACCTTGGTTACCGAAAAAGTTCACCCGTGCGGCAATGTTACCGAAAAAAAGCCAACGCTGTAGCAATATCACGACACCAAACTTTGGCGATATTAAAATAGTAGGCTTAGCGAAAAACAGCGAAATAATAAGTCTCAGTGTTAATAAACCACCGGTAATCAATTTTTCAGTTTTGGGCAGTAGCGGGCAGCTTGATTGGTATCATAATGGCAGCTTTATAAAAAGTTTAGCGAGTAAACAAAGCTTTTTTTATGCTGCTAAGAGTTATGGTGAGCAACAAATTGCAGTGATAGACTCACATGGCAATAGTGACATGATCACATTTCAGGTAAGTGACGCGAGATAAACGTGATTTTTCATTGAGTGATTATTAGTAGCGAACAGGGGGATCTGCTCTTTGGCTATAATGCTTTAAGGCAATGGCAATGGTGCAAAGTGACGAATGTCATTTTCGGTATTAAGACCTCAAGTGCAATGTTAATTATCAATGAACTTGAGGTTTACTGAATAGATCAAAGTCTAATTCTAGGTTCTAACTTGTCCATCACCAAAAACAACAAACGTCTCTGTGGTTAGTGCTTTTATAGCTAATAAGAGTTCCATAGGTATACTTGAATCTATGTTTAATAAACTTACGTTCTAATTTGACCATCACCAAAAACAACAAACGTCTCTGTGGTTAGTGCTTTAATAGCTAATAAGAGTTCCATAGGTATACTTGAATCTATGTTTAATAAACTTATGCTCTAATTTGACCATCACCAAAAACAACAAACTTTTCTGTGGTTAATGCTTCAAGACCCATAGGTCCATAAGCATGCAACTTACTGGTTGAAATGCCTATTTCTGAGCCTAAACCTAATTGATTTCCATCGGAGAAACGTGAAGACGCGTTTACCATAACAACCGAAGAGTTGATTTGGCGGACAAATTTCTGGCTGCGTGAAATATCTTGGCTAATAATGACTTCAGTATGATCAGAGGTAAACTCATTGATATGGCTAATAGCGTTATCAAAACTACTAACTACCTTAACGGCTATTTCTTGGGCTAAATATTCCGCGTGATAATCTTCTTGGCTCGCTAATTCAGCGTGGGTAAAATAACCAATACTATTTTTACAGGCATGTATTTTAACTTGAGCTGCATCCTCAAGTGCTTTCGCCGCTAAAGGTAAAAATTCGTCACTGATATCGCCATGTACTAATACCGTTTCAAAGGCATTACAAGCACTAGGCTTTTGGGTCTTACCATTTACTAAAATATCGACAGCCTTAGTTAAGTCAGCATGTTTATCTATATATAAGTGACAAACGCCCTTATAGTGCTGAATAACAGGAATACGACTATTTTCACTAACATAACGGATCAGACCTTCGCCGCCGCGTGGAATAACTAAATCAATGGTATCGCTTTGTTGTAATAATTCTTCAATAACACTACGGCTGGTATCAGGGATCACACTAACAATATTTGCATCAACACCATGGGTTGTTAATACTTGATGTAAACATTTTGCGATGGCTAAATTCGAGTGAATAGCCTCTGAGCCACCTCGTAAAATTACCGCATTACCTGATTTAATACATAAGGCAGCAGCTTCGGCAGTAACATTAGGTCTGGCTTCATAAATCATAGCAATAACGCCAAGAGGGATCCGCATTTTACCTACTTGAATGCCATTAGGACGTAATGATAACTTATCAATATCCCCAACCGGATCGGTTAAAGCGACAATTTCGCGAATAGCCGAACCAATTTCTTTAATGCCTTGCTCTGTTAATACCAAACGGTCAAGCATGGCTTGTGTTAAACCTTTCTCGCGACCAGCGCTTATGTCTTTGCTGTTTTCTTGAATAATAATATCACTATTATTTTCAATCTCAGTGGCAATGGCATTTAACAAAGTGTTTTTTTCACTACTGTTAAGTTGAGCAGCAGCTCTGCTGGCAGTTTTAGCCTTTTTTGCCATAGTGGCGATATTAAAGTCGATCATTTTGCATCTCTTCTCGAAAATTTGTTTATGTTGGTTCAGCTGGTTATAAAATAACCATGTCATCGCGATGCACAACAACATCGCCATAATCATGCCCTAAAATAGCGGTTATATCATCACTGTGTTTGCCCATTATTCTTTTCAGGTCATAGTGACTATATAAGGTTATGCCTTTGGCGATCACTACATTGTTATCTGCGTCAATGAGCTCGATGGCATCACCTGCCTTAAATCTATTAGTTACTGACTTTATACCAGCAGGTAATAAAGAGGCTCCTTTGTTAACAACGGCGTTAACAGCGCCAGGGTCGAGTTTAATTTTACCTTGGCTTTTTAAGGTATGTTTGAGCCAGTGCTTTTTCGCGGTAATAATGTCTTTATCTGCAGCAAAACGAGTACCGGGGTTCACTTGCGCTAAAAGAGAGCTAAATACTTCACTTTTAGTGCCGTTAATAATATAGGTATTGATACCGTGTTCAACGGCCTTTTCAGCTGCTTGTATTTTGGTTTTCATTCCGCCACTGGCTAAAGGATTTCGGCTTGTACCAGCCATAGCATAAATTTCATCAGTTATTTTTTCAATATCAGGGATTAATACCGCATCATCATTGATTTTTGGGTCTTTGGTAAAAACACCATCAATATCACTTAAGATGAATAAACTATCAGCATCACACGCCTGAGCAACTAGTGCGGCAATATTATCATTATCACCTATGGTAAGATCTTTAGTGGTGACAGTATCATTCTCATTTACGATAGGTAACACACCATTAGCTAATTGAATCCTAATAGTTTCTTGAATACTTATATAACGTTCTCTATCGGCTAAATCGTTTTGGGTAATAAGTATCTGGCTGCAGGGAACATCAAAGAAACGCTGCCAATTTGCCATCATTTGCATTTGACCAACACTGGCCATGGCTTTTTTAGTGGAGAGTGATAGTTTTGGCGAGCCATGTTGAATAACAGTTCGGCCAGCGGCAACACCACCAGATGAAACTAAAATGATCTCTTTACCTTGTTGCTGGCATTTAGTGATGAATTGCGCAATTGCTAAGATGTACTGTCCGCTACAACCATCGCGAGTAGGTGCAACTAGGGCACTACCAACTTTGATTACAGCTCTGTTAAAGTTCATTTTATCTCCTTTCATGATGCTTTCTTAATTATGCAAGAAACTGAGTAAAAACTCAATAAATAAAGATGTTTATGCATAATAATTCAGTATAAGGTATGTTTTTAGTTGTTTAATAAGGTTTATGCAGGTAAACCTCTGTTTTGTCATCTTACTTTAGTAAAAAAAGTGTAAATAGGTGGTGATAAAATAAAAGCGATCATTTTTCACTCATGATATGTTTTTCACTGATAGCGTTATATTAAAATGAATTGGCCGATGAGTTGATAATAAAAAAATATAATTAATAGCTAAATCATGATTAAATAACGTTATACGTATCATCTATCTATTATTATTAGTTATTACTTATATATGTTAAATTTTTTACCTGCCAAATTAAT
>NZ_JQEC01000043.1 GCF_000764185.1 Colwellia psychrerythraea | reverse complement strand
CTGGTTATTAAAGTTATCAACAAAATAGCTTTGCAGTTTTTTATCAGCATGATTTGTATTAGTAAATTTAAGCGACTGTCCTAGTTAATTGCTTTCTAGTTAATTGCTTTAACTATAAATGGTGCTCATGTCGAAACCTTGTTGTTTAAGCTTGGCAGTTAATTTCTCAAAAACGTCATCATGCACATCCTCCCCATCAACAAGTCGGATATCAGTAAGTTTGCCAAAAGCAGGGTGTTCTATATCTGGTGTATCAATACCACGCACTTTACGCAATGCTAATAACATCAATGCCGGATAAGGAATAAACTGCCAATTGAGATTATTAAACTCAAAAAAGCATTTACTTGGCGGAAAACAATTAGGACACTCGCTTATAAAACAATCTTTCTGGAAACAATAACACATGTTAATTTTTTACTTAAATAGAGTTCAAGGTTTCTAATGAATAAGAATAACTAGGGGGTTATGTTGAAATTTCAGGTGAATAGTTAAGTTCGTAATTTTTAGACAGGGTAAAAACATTAACATCGAGATGTTAATATAAATTAAGGGCAGTGATTAATGCTGAGTCGTTATGCTAAGAGTTTATCGCAGCAACTTACATTCGTTCGACGCTTTAACCCTTTATGCACACAATATTCAGCTAATACATTACTGTGCCCCACCGCACCATGAAATAATTTTCTGAATCCTTTGCTTAGCGTTAGCCAGTTTTCAGGATTTATATTAAGCCGAGTTAGCAGTGCTGGTTGATTTTCTTCAATGTAACCGACCTTACCTTCACGAAGACAGCGCCCTGTCAGTTCAATTAATTCAAGATAGTCTTTGAATTCAAACGGCAGACCTTTTGGCATGATGCTACGTGGGTTACCTACAAAAGGAAGTAATCTCGTGGGTTTTTTTCCTTTATCTGCGGATATGACACGTTGTTTTACGCTGGTATACTCTGAGCTTTCAGGGGTTTTAGCTATACTGGCTCTAACAGGGTTTAAATCAACATACGCCATACAAGCAGCAAGTGCAGCTTCATCTAATAACGCTTGTGATTTAAAGCGCCCCTCCCAAAAGTGACCTGTACAGTTATCTTCAAGGTTTGCTTGTATCGCAATACTTTGGTTTAGTAAGCGCATAAACCAACTGATATCCATCAAGCGATTGCGGTAAACCTCAACAGTTTCAAGTAAAGAAACCATAAGGTAGTCTGGAATTCCTCCTCGGCAATACTGCTGTGTTATTAACGTGCCTTTGAATAGCTTATGCCAGCGCTCAAGCACTTCACTTGTCGACCAAGACTTTGCTTTAGTTACATCAACAAAAAGTACTATGTGGGTATGATTGCTCATAATTGCGTAGGCGCAGATATCAAGAGCAAATACTTGACTTAGGCCGAGTAACTTATCTTCCACCCAGCCTCGCCTGTGGTCAAAGTTTTGCCCTGTATTTTTATCTTCTCCGCACAAAAAGGCACGGCGAACACAGCGAGAAGTGCAATGATAATAAGGGGTGTCAACTAAGCTAATTAATTGCTTTCTTGCCGTTGTCATGAAAGACCTCTCAGATAAAGGATATTTAGTAACCCTAGTTGAGAGGTCTATATTCTTCAATTTTAAGCGACTGTCCTAGTTAATTCTCTGGTTATTAAAGTTATCAACAAAATAGCTTTGCAGTTTTTTATCAGCATGATTTGTATTAGTAAATTTAAGCGACTGTCCTAGTTAATTGCTTTCTAGTTAATTGCTTTAACTATAAATGGTGCTCATGTCGAAACCTTGTTGTTTAAGCTTGGCAGTTAATTTCTCAAAAACGTCATCATGCACATCCTCCCCATCAACAAGTCGGATATCAGTAAGTTTGCCAAAAGCAGGGTGTTCTATATCTGGTGTATCAATACCACGCACTTTACGCAATGCTAATAACATCAATGCCGGATAAGGAATAAACTGCCAATTGAGATTATTAAACTCAAAAAAGCATTTACTTGGCGG
>NZ_JQEC01000042.1 GCF_000764185.1 Colwellia psychrerythraea | reverse complement strand
ACTTATTACCTACTTAATAAAAACACTCAAAAAACATGGCCTACATTGGAAAATATAGCCGATGATCTACATGTTAGTGCGAGTACTTTAAAGAGACGCTTAAAAAAAGAAAATTGTAATTATCAATTAATTTATGATCAGGTTCGCTTTGAAAAATCAAAAAAATTATTATTAAAAAAAGACGAGTCAACGAGTAGTATTGCTTATGCTTTAGGCTTTTCAAGCGCATCAGCCTTCTGTCGTTCTTTTAGGCGCTGGAGTGGTCTCAAGCCAAGTGATTTTATTAGCTCTATTAGTAATGCTTCTTATCGAAGTTAGTAAAGCCTTACACACAATATGTGTTTAAGGCTCTAGCTGGATATAATGCAGTAAGTAAATGATTTGATCTGTTATAAATAAACTTGTTTTTATTTAGTCATTACAAAATCTAATATACCCATGGCTGCTTTTCGGCCTTGATCAATGGCAGTTACGACTAAGTCAGAGCCGAGTACCATATCACCACCGGCAAAGACATTTTGTTTGCTTGTTTGCAGGGCAAAGTCAGAGCTAGCAACCGCAACAACACGGCCACGAGAATCTAATTCTACGCCAGCATCTACCATCCATTTGGGCGGGCTTGGTAAGAAACCAAAGGCGATAACTACTGCATCGGCTTCCATAACAAACTCACTACCTTCAATAGGCTCTGGATTACGTCGACCGTTGACATCTGGGGCGCTTAGCTGAGTTTTGACAAATCTCACCCCAATGGTTTGGCCTTGTTCGTTTATGGCAATATCAAGCGGTTGAATATTAAACTCAAAGTTAACACCTTCTTCACTAGCATTTTGTACTTCGCGTGGTGAGCCTGGCATATTGGCTTTATCACGACGATATGCACAAGTAACCTTGGTCGCATCTTGGCGAATAGAGGTACGCACGCAATCCATGGCAGTATCACCACCACCTAAAACAACAACCTTTTTGCCTTCGAAATTTACATAAGGTTTTACTTGGTTACTTTCAGCCTCAGTTATGCCCATTAGATTTTGGGTATTACCGATAAGGAAATCTAAGGCACTATAAACACCTGGTGCTGCTTCATTATCAAAACCACCACTCATGTCTTTATAAGTACCCAGAGCCAAAAACACAGCATCATATTCATCGCTAATGTCTTGGAAGCTGATATCTGTGCCGACATTGGTATTCAAGCGAAATTCAATGCCCATGCCTTCTAAAATTTCACGGCGAGTCTGAATAACATCTTTTTCTAACTTAAAGGAAGGGATGCCAAAGGTTAATAAGCCACCAATTTGTGCATGTCTGTCATAAACAACAACATCAACACCGTTCCGAGTTAGTACGTCAGCACAAGCTATACCTGCAGGACCAGCGCCAATAACCGCAACGCGTTTACCTGTTTTGACAACATGAGATAAATCAGGCTTCCAGCCTTGGGCTATGGCAGTGTCAGTAATATGCTTTTCAATATTACCAATTGTTACTGCGCCAAACTCATCGTTTAAGGTACAGGCTGATTCACATAATCTGTCTTGTGGACAAACACGACCACACATTTCGGGCAAACTATTGGTTTCATGACATAAATCTGCTGCTTCAAAGATGCGACCTTCAGTCACTAATTCCAACCATTGTGGAATATAGTTATGTACTGGGCACTTCCATTCACAATAAGGGTTACCACAGTCTAAACAACGATCGGCTTGACCTTCACTTTGTTCATTGCCTAGCGGTTGATAAATTTCAACAAAGTTAATTTTACGCTCTTCAATCGACTTTTTTGCGGGGTCGATACGTTTTACATCAATAAATTGATAAACATTCTTACTCATTATTTAATTCCTCTATTTAACCTATTCTTTACAACCGTGACAACTATTGCGCTTGTATACGCAACTCTGCACTTGAACGACTACGATGACCTAACAAGGTCTTTACATCAGTAGCACTAGGTTTGATTAATTTAAATAATGGCGAAAACTTATCAAAGTTTTGTAGAATTTCTTGCGCACGTAAGCTGCCAGTCTCTTCAAAGTGTTGATTAATTATGCCGCGTAAATGCTCTTGATGAATGGCTAAATCGCCAATTTCTAACATTTCAATGGATTCTTTATTAAGGCGAATATCTAAATCGCCCTTTTCGTCTAGTACATAAGCGAAACCACCCGTCATACCAGCACCAAAGTTAACGCCGATATCACCAATAATGGTTACTATACCACCTGTCATATATTCACAAGCATGATCGCCAGTACCCTCAACTACGGCATGACAGCCGGAGTTACGTACGGCAAAACGCTCACCAGCACGACCCGAAGCGTATAATTTTCCGCCGGTAGCGCCATATAAACAGGTATTGCCCATAATCATGGTTTCATGACTAACGTATTCAACACCAACGGGGGGTTTAACTATTATGCGTCCGCCAGCCATACCTTTACCAACATAATCGTTAGCATCACCGGTGAGTGTTAAGTTCAAACCGCCGGCATTCCATACACCGAAACTTTGTCCAGCAGTACCTGATAAGTGCACAGTAATAGGTGCTACAGCCATGCCTTGATCGCCATGTTGACGAGCAATTTCACCGGAAAGCATTGCACCCACTGAGCGGTCAGTGTTTTGAATGTTAAACCTATATTCGCCACCTTTACTATGTGCAACGGCATCACTTGCTACGCTCAGGATCTTCTTATTCAATTCACCTTCATCAAAAGCGGTGTTTTCTTCAGTTTGGTGTAAAGCGGTATTCTCACCAGCAATGACTGGCGCAATTATTGGTGATAAATCTAGCTTACTTTGCTTAGAAGTCAGGCCATCAACCTGCGTTAATAAATCAACGCGACCAATTAGAGCCGTTAAGTTTTCAACACCTAAACGGGCTAAGATTTCACGTACATCGCGAGCAATAAATTTAAAGTAATTCATTACTTGCTCAGGCAAGCCTTTAAAGAACTCATCACGTAATACTTGATCTTGAGTGGCAACACCCGTAGCACAGTTATTTAAATGACAAATACGTAAGAACTTACAACCCAAGGCCACCATAGGTGCAGTACCAAAACCAAAGCTTTCTGCGCCTAAAATAGCGGCTTTAACAATATCAGTCCCCGTTTTTAAGCCGCCATCAACTTGCAAGCGAACTTTATGGCGTAAGCCATTAGTCACAAGTGCTTGTTGAGCTTCAGCTAAGCCTAACTCCCATGGACAACCGGCATATTTTACCGAAGTTAATGGGCTAGCAGCTGTACCGCCGTCATAACCTGAAATGGTAATAAAATCAGCATAAGCTTTGGCAACACCAGCAGCAATAGTACCTACACCAGGACCTGATACTAATTTAACTGAAATAACTGCCTTTGGATTTACCTGTTTTAAGTCGAAAATTAGCTGTGCTAAATCTTCAATTGAATAAATATCGTGATGTGGCGGCGGAGAAATTAGGGTTACTCCAGGCACTGAGTAACGTAACTTAGCAATTAATGGCGAAACTTTATCACCAGGTAATTGTCCACCTTCACCAGGCTTTGCGCCCTGGGCAACTTTAATTTGCAATACGTCAGCATTCACTAGGTAATGTGGGGTAACACCAAAACGACCGGAAGCAATTTGTTTGATACGAGAATTTTTTACCGTGCCAAAACGACGTTCATCTTCACCACCTTCACCAGAATTTGAGCTTCCGCCTAAACGGTTCATAGCAATAGCAAGCGCTTCATGCGCTTCTGGGCTCAAAGCGCCAATGGACATTGCGGCACTATCAAAACGTTTAAACATTTCGCTTTCGGGTTCAACTTGATTAAGATCGATGGCTTCACAGTCATCTTTTAACTTTAATAAATCACGAATAGTTGCAATAGGACGTTGGTCAACTTCATCGGCATATTTGCGGTAATCGCTATAATCGCCTGTTTGCACAGCACGTTGTAAGTAGTTGACTACATCAGGGTTGAAGGCGTGATATTCACCATCATGCACGTATTTTAATAAGCCGCCATGAGTCATTTTTTGATGTGGTAAAAAGGCCTTACGAGCTAAGTTAACTCCGTCTTGTTGGATATCGCTGAAATCTGCACCCTTGATGCGACTTGGCAAGTCACTAAAACAAAGCTGCATAATGTCGTCATTTAAGCCAATTATTTCAAATAAACCGGCACAGCGGTAACTGGCTATGGTTGAAATACCCATCTTAGAGAGTATTTTCAATAAACCTTTATTAATGCCTTCACGGTAGCTAACAATAGCGTCACGGGCACTGAGTTTTATCTGCCCTTGCTCAACTAGTTGTTCAATAGTTTCAAAAGCTAGGTAAGGATAAATTGCAGTAGCGCCTAAACCTAATAATACGGCAAACTGATGCGAATCGCGCACTGAAGCGGTTTCGACAATAATATTTGAGTCACAACGTAATTGCTGATCAACTAAACGTTTTTGTATTGCGCCAACAGCCATAGCAGCAGGTACCACTAATAGCCCAGGTTGAATATATCTATCAGATAATACCAATATCACCGTGTTTTTATTGCGTACTAAGTCTTCAGCTTGGTCACATAAGCGAATAATTGCCGTTTCTAAACCTTCTTCGTTATCATAATTAAGGCTTAAGGTATCAGAGCGATAATGCTCAGGATCTAACTCACGCAGTTGTTTTAAACCGGTATACATAAGTACCGGTGTTGAGAACAACATACGGTCAGCATGACCTGAAGTTTCATTAAAGACATTATGTTCACGGCCAATACAGGTGCCAAGTGACATCACATAACGCTCACGCAACGGATCAATTGGCGGATTAGTCACTTGAGCAAATTGCTGACGGAAATAATCATACAAGGTACGAGTTTTACTTGATAACACCGCCATAGGGGTATCATCACCCATTGACCCTGTTGCTTCTTGACCATTTTCAGCCAATGTTTTAATCACTTGCTGAATTTCTTCATAACTGTAATTAAACATTTTGTGATACTGAGCCATTTCTGCATCAGTAAATATGCGTTGACCAATTAAATTCGCTTCGAGTTCATCAAACGGCACTAAGCGACGAATGTTTTTGTCTAACCATTCACGGTAAGGATGACGTTCTTTTAAGTCATTATCTATGTCTGCGCTGTTAAATATTTTACCGGTATATGTATCAATGGAGAGCATTTCACCTGGGCCTACACGTCCTTTTTCTACTACTTCATCTTCGCCATAATCCCAAATACCTACTTCGGAGGCTAAGGTAATAAAACCATTACGAGTGATAACATAGCGAGCCGGACGTAGGCCGTTTCTATCTAAGTTACAAGCAACATGGCGACCATTGGTCATCACTACGCCAGCAGGACCATCCCACGGCTCCATGTGCATAGAGTTGAACTCATAGAAAGCGCGTAAGTCATCGTCCATTAATGGACTGTTTTGCCATGCTGGTGGCATTAATAAACGCATAGCACGGTATAAATCCATGCCACCGGCTAAAAATAGCTCAAGCATATTATCTAATGACGATGAGTCTGAGCCGCTTTGGCCAACAAAAGGTGCGGCATCTTGTAAATCAGGTAATAACGGTGATTTAAAGCGATAGGTACGTGCACGTGCCCATTGGCGATTACCGTTGATGGTATTAATTTCACCATTATGTGCTAAATAGCGGAACGGTTGAGCTAAGTGCCATTCTGGAGAGGTATTGGTAGAAAAACGCTGATGGAAAACACAAATAGCGCTTTGCATGCGAATATCTGCCAGATCTAAGTAAAAGTTTGCCAAATCTTTTGGCATCATTAGACCTTTATAGATAGTAACTAAGCAAGATAAGCTAGCCACATAAAACGTTTCGTCGGTAATACGTTTTTCAGCGCGACGACGTGCCATATATAAGCGACGTTCTAAATCACGGTTACGCCATCCTGGAGGTGCATCGACAAATATTTGTTCAATATTAGGTAAGTTGCCTTGGGCTATTTCACCTAACACAGAGGTATCCACAGGTACTGTACGCCAGCCTACTAAGGTTAAACTTTCATTGGCTAACTCTTCTTCTAATACTTTTTTACAAAGTGCAGCTTCAATTGGATCCCTGCTTAGGAAGATCATGCCTACTGCATATTTTTTACCTAGCTTCCAGTTATTGTCTGCGGCTACGGCGCGAAAAAAGCTGTCTGGTTTTTGTAATAATAAGCCACAGCCATCACCCGTTTTTCCATCACTGGCGATACCGCCACGATGTTGCATACGATCTAAAGCGGAAATAGCGGTCTTAATTAGTTTGTGACTGGTTTCGCCATGTTGATGGGCAATTAAACCGAAACCACAGTTGTCTTTTTGGACGCTATGATCATAAAGCTGCATGTTTTTCTCCTAATAATAAGCCAACTTACTCACAGGACAGACAAAAAAGAATAAAGGCATGGAAAAAATGCATAAATACTCCTCTTATTAAGTAAGTGGACCTTGAACATTACTCAGTTATTGGCCAAACGTCAATTAAAATAGAGCTTTTGCTCGTAATTAATTTACAGTTTTGTACGGTTATGTAACCAGATAATGAAACGTAATTATTTTAAGTAATTGTTTTTTATGGGGTTGTTTTTTTTATAATATGCGTTATGTTTCATATAGTGAAAAATTATGAAATAAAAGCACATTTTAGAGGGTTTTATATGATGAGTGAATATTCAGTATTTATTCAAAGTATGGGGTTGCATTACTTTTTTTCATTTAAATAAGAAACAATAAATGAAAAAAAGCCGATAGTGATGTCACTATTGGCTTTTAACATTACTACAATATAGGTTATAACTAAGGCAAATATCCACCTTCAATACCTTTAGTAGTGACACTAACAGCGTCATGAGCATGTAGTGATTCTAAATGGTTGATGCGTAGCCAAAAGTCATCAAAATGACCTGCTTGATTCATACTGTGTTGTAAACGACGTGCGGCGTCTTCACAAAACATCAAGTTCTGACCATTAAGACGAGCAAACTCTTGTTCATCTTCACGTTTAACAGCAGCTTGCACTGGTGTTTTCAAAGAGCCCTCAATTATGTCAACTAACTCTGTGATAGGAAAGTCATTAATATTTTCGTTCAGCTTTACCTTTACTTCAGCAACAGAACGTTGAGAATGTGGCGTAGCGACTATACCCTCTGTAGTGCCAAGCCAATCATGAACATCGTTTATTGCCAATTCACTCTGTTTAGCAAACTTATTCTGAAAAGCTTGTTGTATTAATTGTCTAGCGAGTGCTGCAGAACAAGGACATGTTGATGAGTAGGGTACATCGATGGTTAACTCAATAATAAGCTGACCTTTATTTCGGTTACCAGTGAGTATTACTGGGTAGGCCTTCCAGCCTTCTTTTCCGCTAACTAATGACTTTCTGCGTAAATGATAATCAAAGCTAAATTGAACCTTCGCTTGATCACTTAATTCTTTATGGCTACTAATAAAACCATCAAGCAGGCTCACTAAACTTTGATAGTTAAGTACATTGCTGGTAGATAAGTCATCAATAAGCAAATAAAGGCGTGACATATGAATACCTTTAGCTTGTGCATCTTTTAAGTTAACAAAAGCATCAATATGAGCCGAGACCATACGATCGCTTTCGCCTTTTGAGGCAACCATAATAGGCATTTCAATGTTGCTCATGCCGACCCAATCGAGGGTACCTTCGGTTTGAGCTGTTGTATGATTGGCGATATCTGGCATTGATGTCGTCATTTCGACTCCATTTTAAAACGATAGTTATTAACTAATCTTCGAGGGTTTCTTGAAATAAAGACGAAGAGTAGATATAAGGGCGCACATTCTAGCTTATTTTTTAATGGTAATCATTATTGTTGTTGCTCTATAGATAAAAAACATACAGGCAGACTATTTTTACATCTATTTTTCAATATGTTTGTTTGGCTTTTATTACTGCGCTAATATAGAGGTATTCTTTGTTTTTCCTTAAAGGTGTGTCTGTGGAAGCTAAGCAACCAAGTCCTTACTTAGATTTAGAATTACTGCAAGGTTATTTAGACAGCTTAGGTAAAGCTATCGTTGAACAGATGTTCACTTTATATTGTCAACAAGCGAGGATTTATCTTAACGATATTGAAAGTGCTCAATGTAATGACTCTCAATCTGCTTGGCAAGAGCATTGTCATAAAATGAAAGGTGCTGCAGCAAGTGTTGGTATGCAGCAATTGCACGGTCACTTAAAGCTTTTAGAAAATACTACTGCGACGCAGCAGAAGAAATTGCTTATGTTAACAGAACTAAAGCTAATGAATGAACAAGGGGTTTTTGCTTTTAAGCAGTGGTTGGAAGGTATGTGATTATTGTTAAACAATATTTGTATATGATGCAAAATATTAGCAGCCCTTTTTTAACTATTGACGTTATGGGCTGCTACAGAGATTAATCTAACGTACCAACAAAGCGATAACCTTCACCATGAATGGTATTAATAAGCTCTGGTGTATTCTGATTTGATTCAAAATGTTTACGGAGTCGTCTTATGGTGACATCGACAGTACGGTCATTAGCGCGTAAATCTCTACCGGTCATTTCTTTAATTAACTCTTGGCGAGAAATTATTTTCCCTGCATTTTTTATCAGTAAACTTAATGCTCTATATTCCCCGCGAGGAATGGCAGTAACTTTACCATCTGGACTAGTCATCTGCCTAGAGTTACCGTCCAAAGTCCATTGATTGAAGCTCACTATACTTTGTACCGGCTCGGCGTTTGTTTGACCAATGCGGCTTAAAATATTACGTGCTCGAATTGTTAACTCACGTGGATTAAAAGGTTTAGTTAAATAATCATCAGCACCAATCTCCAAACCCAGTATTTTATCAATGTCACTGTCCCGACCGGTCAGGAATATCAAACCCAAGTCTTTATTTGCCGTTAACTCTCTAGCCAGTAACAAACCATTTTTTCCAGGTAGGTTTATATCCATAATGACTAGATTGATAGTGTTTAATTTGAGCTGTTCAGCCATGCTATCGCCATCAACAGCTTCGAAAACAGCGTAACCTTCAGCTTCAAATAAATTACGTAAATTAAAGCGGGTGACGTCTTCATCTTCGACAACTAAGATTTGATAAGTTTGCATATTGGAATTTACCTAATATTTTAATGGCTATTGATATTGTTATTTTAATGGGTGGAACTTATATGATTTATTTGCAATTATTTAACTATTTACAAGTATTTAACTATTTTAGTCAAGTGGAAATGAAAAAACAATTTTTAAACGCTATTATTTAACTTGTTGTTAACTCTACCGGGAAGGTAATATCAAAAATTACACCTTGGCTTTGCTCTTCTTCAAGAACAATATGACCACCCAACGCTTGAGTCACTAAGTTATAGACTAAATGCATACCTAGTCCACTGCCACCACTGCCACGTTTGGTTGTGGTGAAAGGATCAAAGATTTTGGTTTTAATTGACTCATCAATACCAATACCATCATCACTGTAATGTATATGCAATTGGTCACTTAAATTCATAACGTTGATACTGATCTTACCATATTCAAGCCCCTCAAAAGCATGGTAAATTGAATTTAAGATTAGATTTATTAAAATTTGAGTGATAGCACCAGGCTTACTGTTAATATATAACTCTTCAGGGCAGCTCACTGATATAGCAACATTAGCTGATTCAAGTTTTCCTGCCAGCGTTAATAAAACCTCGTCTAACAAGCCTCTGACATGAAAAGTGCGATTTTCAGCACTTGATTGGTCAACCGCTACTTTTTTAAAGCTAGATATTAACTTAGCTGCACGCTCTAAGTTACGAAAAATTATCGCAACGTTTTCATCGCCATCAGTTAAAAACTTCTTAAGCTGACTTGATTTCAAAGTTTTATTATCGAAAGCAACTTTAATTTCATTCATTTTATCAGCCAATAAGCTTGAAGCCGTTACACCTAAACCTATTGGGGTATTTACTTCGTGGGCAATACCCGCGACCATATCACCAAGCGAAGCCATCTTTTCTGTTTCGACTAATTGCCCCTGAAATTCATGCAACTTCTCTAGCGTTGATAAAAGTTCTTGATTAGACTCTTTTAAGGCATCTGTTCTGGCACTAAGCCGGTTCTCTAAGGCTTGGTTTTGATACTGGGTATGTTCATGCTCCTCAGTAAACTTATTAATATGCTTCTCAGTTCGAAGTAACAATAAATTAATATTTTTAGTTAAAATATCGAGTTCTTTATAAGGCTGTTTGGCTAATTGTGCCTGATAATTTCTACTTTGAGATATTTGCCCAATATCTTCAGCTAACTTAAACATGGGTTGAGTTGTTTTGCTAAAAATCCATCTGGAAACGGCAAAAGCAAGGAGTAAAGATAAAAGTAAAAAAGCCAGCGTGGTGTAAATCAGTTTTTGAAGGAAATCATGCTTTTCAAGTAGACTCGATTGTATAAATAAATAACCTAAAACTTTTTCATCTTGGGTAACTTTAACGATAAGTTCAAGATGATTCTTTTGGTATTGAATGGTACTTAATTGTGGGATTTCGGCAATTTTATTACTAATTGCTGGAAATCTGTGGTTTCTATTATAACTAGTGAAATACTCTATACTGTCATCTTCATTTAATCTATAGACATGTATATGGTTGATGATGGGTGTGGTGATTAATTGTTTCAGCTCTTCTTTTAATTTAACTTGGCTAATATCATTGTCACTTTCTAGAAATCGAGTGCTATTTTGGGCGAGTATATTTGCCCAGGCACGAGTTTCACTGGCAATGGTTTTATCACCATGTTTATCAACCATAATAATTATGGTTATCGAAGCCATAAGTAAAACAACCGTGCTAAACGCCATTATACTTAGAACTAGGTGGTTATGCAGTGAAACGGTTTGATTTTTTTGGGGCATAGTATCCAATAAATAACACTTATATTACTTTGATGATAGCTGAGCTTGGTAAATAGTAAACCCTTGTTCTTTCGTTATCACGCGAGTATCGCCAATATGAGCTTGCATGATTGGTTGGTAACGTAAAAAACTGTTAGCGACAATGGTAATATTGCCTCTCTTACTAAGTTTTTTATTTATTCCGGCCAAAAACTCTTCACTAGCTTGGTAATGAGTTTTAACGCCTTGATGAAAAGGTGGGTTTGAAACAACGTATTGATACTGTTCGTTAACATCAGACAAGCTATTGGAAGGGAATACCTGACCTAATAAACCGTTTAAAGCTAAACTCTCTTGTGCAGACGTTAGCGCTAAAGCACTCACATCGAGTAACGATAAATTTATAGCAGTGAATTTTTTACCAATAAAGCAACTTATCACGCCAGCGCCACAACCAAAATCTAGTACTTTGCCAGACATCTTTTCGGGTAAGTTACCTAATAATAATGCCGTGCCAGTATCAAGTTTTTTCTGGCTGAAAACACCAGGTAAAGAAGCAATAGTCAGTTCAATGCCTTCAACAGTAATTTTATATTTTTTAAACCAATCTTGTAAGTTGAAAACTATTGATAACTTTTCTGGCTGAAATAAGCCTGCAAAAAGCAAACAGTGGCGCGCAGCATCGGCTTTTTGGCAACAACTCAGTAGGTCTTTTGTTAATTTAGGAGCTGACTGAATACCGCCTTTCTTCTCGCCAACCAGTAATATCTTTGTTGTTACATCTATGCAATGGGCAATCATAGCGAGAGTGAAGTTAAGTTCAGCTTTGCTCTTGGGAAAAGTGATGATTACTAAGTCATGATAAATCTTTGTTTGGTAAGTACTGGAAAATATTGCCTGAACATTTTGAGTGGCTGTTTGGCGATGTTTGTTAATAATTGCCTGATAATCAATAAAGTTATTATTAAAGCAATTAATGCTATTTGGCTTATAAAGTTCAAGATAGGCATCAATGAAACCATCCTCAGGTAAGTTAATGAATAATGGTGTTTTAGCAACGAGTAATTCACTATTACGTAATAAAACTTGGCTAGGATTTGACAAAGACATAGAGTAATAAATAGAAAAGAATAATGGTTATATTCTACGGTAAATAAGTATAAGGGAATAGCGTTATTTACCGTAAGTTAATTGTACCAAGGTAAAAAAAATGCTTAAATAGTAGGTGTCCCTAATTCCAGTTTAATGGTTAGTCAACTAAGCATTAAATTTTAATAGGGCCAGAAGAGGAGCGTTAACCAGGTAATTACCATTGTTTTGTTTGTATGGTGTTTTTTAATACAGTCAAAAGCAGAGATCAAACTCTGTAGATGGTAATGAGGGGGATTAACGCCGAGATAAGTGGCTATTTGATTGGCTGTTTATCGGTTGTTTACTTTATATCTATATTTTTTAGTGATGTAAAGTAGTGGGCTGAATCCCAACAACTGTCACTTTGAACAGCAACCTAGTTGGTTGTTTAAGTGGGGAGCTTCTGGCCTTTGCATATTAGCCAAAATGCCAGCCCCGCTGATATTATGCTCTTCTTTGTAATTGCCCAGTCCTCCGCACTATGTATTGAGTTTTATTAATCAAGTGTGCTTTCGTATGCCTGTAAATGCCACTCAGTACTCATTATTTTCCTATAAATTTTTTATATCAGATAAGCGGAGTAGCAAATGAACTGGCAAGAAGTAATAGCACAGTTAGAATCAGGTAGTTTACGAGCAGCAAACCAAGATGAAGCAGGTAACTGGCATGCCAATATTGAAGTGAAACAAGGCATATTAGCTGCTTTTAAAGCCGGAAAAAATGTCGCTTTTGAGAATAATTATCAAGGTTTTGTTGATAAGCATAACTTACCTGCTCGTCAGTTTTCGCCACAAGACGGTGTTCGTTTAGTACCTGGTGGTTCATCTGTACGTGCGGGAGCTTATGTTGCTGAAGGCGTGATCATCATGCCACCAGCTTATATAAATGTTGGCGCATTTGTTGATACCGGTACTATGGTTGATAGCCATGCTTTAATTGGTTCATGTGCACAAATAGGTAAAAATGTTCATGTATCAGCAGCAGTGCAAATTGGTGGTGTACTTGAGCCTGTTGGCGCCAGCCCAGTAATTATTGAGGATGATGCTTTCTTAAGTGCAGGGGTTGTTGTAGTTGAAGGTATTGTTGTTAAAAAAGGTGCGGTATTAGCACCGGGCGTATCGCTTTCTAAATCAGTGCCAGTTTACGATTGTGTAAACCAAGTCATGCGTGAAAAAGGTGCTGAAATACCTGAACGTGCGGTTGTAGTACCTGGCACTCGTCCAGTTAAAGGTGAGTGGGCGCAAGCACAAGGTTTAAGCATGGCCTGTGCACTTATTGTTAAGTATCGTGATGAGAAAAGTGACGCTTCATTAGAACTAGAATCAATCCTGCGTTAATAGATCACCCTGTCGCTGTTTAGTCCAACCTATACGTCAAAAGTACTCATTGATAGTCATCAACTCCGTGCTTTTTTCTTTAGTTTGAACCATACAGCTTAAAGATGACTAATTAATATAATCAATTGATTGAATTATTCAGATTAAAAGAACATTAATAATGACAACACCGACTTGGTTTGACACCACAATTGAAAATGCCCTAATCAATCATAAATCTCCAGAAGATGAACAGGGCTATTTTGTTTATCAACTTGACGCACTTAAAGAGCATTTAGCTAAATTGCAGCAGCAAGATGTTATTAAGCTGTGGTTTGCGGTTAAAGCCAATCCACTTTCAAAAGTTATTCAAACTTTAGACGGTGCAGGTTTTGATTTTGATGTAGCAAGCTCTGGTGAATTAACACAAGTGTTGGCTCAAGGCGTGGATCCAAGTCGTATCTTAAATACCGGACCCGCCAAGTCGAAAAAGCAGTTAACTGCCTTTGTAAAACAAGGCGTTAATACCTTTGTTGTTGAAAGCCTAAATCAGTTGAACTGGTTGCAAGAAGTTGTGCTTGAACAAGAGCAGAGATCAGGCGCTCTTGTGAAGCCTAAAGTATTACTTCGGGTACAGCTGCAATGGCATGAAGGTGAGAAAAATCCATTAGGGGGGAATAGCTTAACCCCTTTTGGTCTCTCTGTTTCTGAGTGGCAAAAAATCCATGTTGATAGCTTTCCCGCGCTAAACCTTTGTGGTTTGCATATTTTCCAATGGGGTAACATGCTGAGCAATGAAAAAATGTTTTCACTGTGGTCGCAAATGGTTCCTCCTTTAACTGATTTAGCAAAAAGTATCGGTATGACTCTAGATGTTCTGGATTTAGGTGGTGGCCTAGGTATTGATTACTTAGCTGAAGGGCAAACCTTGTCTTGGTCTAAAGTAATTGAAGATTTAGCTGTTATTAAAGAAGAATCGGGTGTTAAAGAGTTATGGCTTGAGCTTGGTCGCTTTGCTGTTGCTGAGTGTGGCTATTACGTTGTACCAGTAGTTGATAGGAAAATGAATTATGATCAAGAGCAGTTGGTGTTAGCCGCAGGTATCAATCATTTACTACGTCCAGCAATTACCGAACAACCCTTTCCGGTACAAATACTACGTGAAGGTTTTTCCACTGAAAATACCAATATGCAGGCTTTTGATCTTCATGGTCCTTTATGTACTAGCATGGATAAACTCGGGCATTTAGATTTACCAAGCGATATTGCTGTTGGTGAGCAGTTAGTCTTTGGTTATTGCGGTGCTTATGGCTTTACAGAAAGCATGCCGTTTTTCTTGTGTCATGAACTAGCGGCTGAGTATGTTTATCAAAATGGCAGACTAACTCAGGTTAGAAAATCTCTGCCTGCTTCATCTTATTTGGCATAGTAAAAAAATAGTTAAGGAATGGCGATGAATAAATTTATCAAAGAAATTATGCCTGTTGGCGAAATGGCCAGTGGCGCTAAGTTAACAGTGCCCGTTTACACTTTTAAAACAGAACATAGTTCTGGTCCTAATGTTTACATACAGGCAAATATGCATGGTGCGGAAGTACAAGGTAATGCGGTTATTTTTCAGCTGCTTGAATTGTTACAGCATTGTGACTTAAAAGGAGATATTACCTTAGTACCTTATGCCAACCCAGTAGCTTGCAATCATAAAAATGGCGAGTATACCTTAGGTCGTTTTGACCCTATTACCGGGGTTAATTGGAATCGTATGTATCATTTTGACCAAAGTGTTATAGAACCTTTTGCTCAGCAATATTTAGATGCCAGTGAAGATGAAATAAAAAATAAATTTCAAGAATTCTTGGTTACAGCTATTGAGAAAAAACTGGAACACAATACTTGGGGTATAACTACGGGACAACGCATTGCTTATCAATTACAACGACTCGCCCATCAAGCTGATATCGTTTTAGACTTACACACAGGTCCAATTTCAAGTAAGCACTTATATTGCCCTGAATATGTAAAGGAAAGCGCAAAATATTTTGATATTGAGCATACAATATTCATTGGTAATGACTTTGACGGCGCTATGGATGAAGCCACTTTTTGTCCATGGTGGAGCTTGCAGCAAGCTTATCAAGCTCTGGGGCGAAACTTTATCATGGGTCAAGGGGCTTTTAAGCGAGAAAGCTTTACCGTCGAATTGGGTTCGCAAGAGCAAATAGACTTGGATGTCGCCAAGCAAGATGCGCTGGGAATTTTATCTTATTTACAATATCAGGGTGTTATTAGTAACAAAAAATATCAACCACAAAAAATGACTCGATACGCGTGTTACCTGAAAGATTATAAAGCCTTATATTCTCCTATGGGTGGTATGGTAGATTACCTTGCTGAGTTTGGTAAGCCCTTGGCTGCTGGAGAGCCTTTAGCTCGAATTCTTCGCATGGATAACTATGGTGATGGCGAAGCGTTACATAATGTATCACTTGAGCAAGAAGTAATTCCCATTTTACATTTTGCTTCCGCTAGTGTTAATCAGGGGACTGAATTATATAAGGTATTTTCTAATTACTTTAAGCTTTAGTTTTTATGACTTTGACTTATAGTACATAAAGAAATCTTCAATGAAGTCTTAGATACATAATAAAAAAGCAGCTATTGAATAACATCAATAGCTGCTTTTTTATTATGTACAGGATGTACGGTAGCTCGCGGAGATAGGGATATCTAAGAGTGAGCAATACAGGATGTACGGTAGCTCGCGGAGATAGGAATATCTAGGAGTGAGCAATACAGGATGTACACTAGCTCACTAATACTGCATTCCTATGAATACAGTTTCAGAGAGTATATTTATATTGCCTATTCAGCAGGTCATATCTTTAAACTAAGCTGCAATGCAGCACCAAGAGTATCGTTATCTCCGGTGAAAGCAGCAATATCAACTGCGAAAACATCCCAAGGAGATACACCAATACCGGCGGTGTAAATATCGTCATCAACATCGTTTAAGTCAGTGCGATAACCTAATCGGAATTGAATATGGTCATAAAAACGAAACTCAGCACCAACACCGGCATATTTTGATGGTTCTAAGGAAGCAAATTGCTCACGATCTGTAAGATCTATATCGGTAGCCAAACTCAGCCAATTGTTTTGGTAACTAAGGCCAAAACTAATACTGTTTTCTAAAGTAAAAGTAATATCTTGCTCAACATGATGCACGGTTTGTTTGATCAAATTATTGCTAACCAGAGCTGCATGCCATTGACGTTCTGCACCCCAAGCAATATATAGCCCTAAATCGACGTTAGTACCATTTTCATTAGTAATATTTTCGTCATTAGTAATTTCAAAATCATCATCGTCAAAGTCACTAATTTTTACACTGTTATAATAAAGATCTACGCGTTGATATTTTAATTTAGCACCAATACTTAAATCGTAACTAGTGTGTGTAATTGCTGGATAAGCGGCCATAACACCTGCTTCGGCAATTGAGTAACCCACTGCTGTAGTGGCTGATTGAAGGTTATTTAAGTCTAAGTCACCCGTTAAAATTGCATCATTTAGTATCTTTTCATCGCCTTCACTGTAGTCCATTACACCGCCAATGCGTCCATATTGATTGGTGAAAAAACCTATACTTAAATATTGGTTGGGAATGAGAACTTGGAAGTTCAAGCCATTACGGACCTTAACTATCTTTCCATCGATTTCCTTAAAGTCAGTAATAATGGCATCCACTTGTTGATTTAAATCTTGATAATAACTTTGGGCTTGGTCTAACGATTGGAAATTTTGAGACTGAATGCCGTTAATGTCATCGGCTAACTTATCAAGGTTGTCACTAATATCTTCGGCAGTATCAACAACATCATATTTATCAGATGCCATAATGCCTACATTTAATGAGAAGAAAACATCATCATTATCATTATCAAATTTTGTCAGTAACGCAGGATTACTCAAAGATGAAGTAAAGTCTTGGGTTAAGCCAGTAAAGCCTTGTCCTGTGCGTTTTGCAGTAAAACTCTCGCCATAACTAGGTAGTGTCATGACCATAAGTGGAATTAGCAATAATATTCGTTTACATTTTACCGAACAGGCAATATTTGATGATGAGCTAATAAAAGGGGCCATAAAATATCCTTGTGTTAATAATTGCATAACTATCTAATCTAAAAGTAGTAAATGCTTAACTGCACAAAGTATAGCGTAGCAATGTTGTTTCGTTAGTTGTTTGTATACATTCTTCTAAATTTGTTCACATAGTCCGACTAAAGATCTCAATTCTTAACAAAGGTAGTGATTGAAGTTATTTTTGTAGTGTTATACTATAACAGTTATGGGCAATGTATTATCTCAACGTAAGATTAGAAATAGACAAATTAGGCAGAGTGTTTTAACACTTCTGCTTTTCTGTGCTACTTTTTTTGCCCATAGTGAGCATTATACTCAAGTTGAGTTTGAGGTGTTTTCAACCTTTGAACAGCATGATTGTCATTTATGTCAACAAGGTATTGATACGCCCCCTAACTCTATCGGGCTTTATCCTGTATCTGTTGGCATGGCCAATATTGATAAAGTTCAAATTGTTGACCTAGCACTTGTTTCCCCTGCTTATATTTCCCCTCAGTTAAGAGCACCTCCAAGCTTTCTTTAGTCTTTTCATTGTGTTTTTTGTTTGTGAAGTACTTATTTATATAAGTAACTCTTCATATTAGCTGCTTCTTTGTCTGCAAATAAAATTTGTTGCTTGAGCAGTATCCCCATCTATTTTCGGAAATTAGTTATGTCTTTTTATGTCTCTCAAAAGAGTATTAATGCTCAAGTAAAGTCTCCCCTTAAAAGAATTATCAACGCCGGTGCTCTCTCTACACTTGCCACTGCATTATGTTTTAGCCCTAGTACTTTTGCCCAACAGGTATCAGGGGTTGTGCTAAACAAACAAGGACAAGCAATTAAAAATGCCCTTGTTGAATTAGGTAGTGATTTACAAACAAGTCGCTCAAATTCACAGGGAATATTTAGTTTTAGTAATGTCAAAGAAGGTGTCTTTGAACTTCATATTAGTGCTAAGAATTATGGCCATAGTAATCAGCAAGTTATTATTCAAAATACCGATGTCACCGACTTAAATATCGTGTTGTCGACATCGGTAATGGAGGTGATCGATGTGCATGCCACTCCGTTACATACCTCGTCAATAGAATCAGCGTTGCCAATTAATGTACTTAGTGCCGATGAATTGAAAATGAAACAAGCGGCGACATTAGGTGAAACTTTAAAAAATGAAGTCGGTGTACATTCAAGTTATTACGGGTCAGTTGCCAGTACACCAATAATTAGAGGTTTAGATGGACCTAGAGTGCTCATTACTCAAAATGGCTTAGATGTTGGTGACGCTTCGCGTGTTGGACCTGATCATGTGGTCGCTACAGAAACGAGTACTGCAACTCAAATAGAAGTGCTTAGAGGCCCCGCAACACTCTTTTACGGTAGTGGTGCTATCGGTGGTGTGGTTAATGTGGTTGATAATCGCGTACCAACCAGTAGTGATGAACAAGTAGATTATTTGTTACAATATAACGATGTATCCAATGAACAACAGGCTTCAATAAATATCCAAACAGGTACAGATAATGTTGCTTTTCATTTAGATGGTTTTTGGCGTGATTCTAAAGATTATAAACTTGCAGGAGAGGCTGACTCTCATGGAGAAGAACACTCTGAACATTCGGATGAGGGACATAATGAACACGGAAAAAAACGTTTAGAAAATAGTTCATCTACTGCCAGCGGTGCCACATTTGGTTCAAGTTACTTGCTTGAAAATGGTTTTATTGGTTTTTCTTATGGTTTTATGAACAGAGAATACGGTATTCCTGGCCATAGCCATGCAGAAGAGCATGACGATGAACACTCGAATTTAACTGCTGGCGATGATGAACAAGAAGGCGTTTATGCAAAAATGCAGCAAGATAGGTGGCAGGTACTAGGTGAGTATAATTTTGATCAGCAATTTATCAGTAAAGTATCGACAAAATTTGCATATAGTGATTATCAACATCAAGAGATTGAGTCAGGGCTGGTTGGAACTACTTTTACCAACAAAAGTACAGAAGCACGTATAGATCTGTTCCACCAAAATACTTATGGTTGGCAAGGGGCTTGGACACTGCATTATAAATCATCAGACTTTAAAGCAATGGGTGAAGAGGCTTTCTCACCACCCGCTAAATCAGAAATGTTCGCAGCTGCTTGGCTAGAAGAGAAACATTTTGGCCCAGTGTTATTACAATTAGGGGCTAGGATAGAGCAAGTTAATATAGATGCTGATGACAGTTTAATTGGTTTTGAAGATTCCCATCAAGACCAGCATGGATTACATAACGCGCCGATACATAATGAACATCATGAAACTTTAATATCGTTTGAGCAACAATCATTTACTCCTATTAGTGCGTCGGCTGGCTTGGTGTGGGATTACCAGTCAGGTTATAACTTAGGGTTTTCAATGGCATTGTCACAACGTGCAGCTTCTTCGGGGGAGTTGTTTTCATTTGGCCCACATATAGGCACAAATACCTTTGAAGTGGGGGCAATGTTTGATGTTCATCAAGAAGGTGATGAAATTCATATAGAGTTAGCTGAACAAGCTCCTAGCGTTGAGACATCGCTTAATTTTGATCTGACATTACGTAAGTTTAATGGCGATTTTGGTTATGTTGTTAGTGCCTTTTATAATCGTATCGATAATTACTATTATCAGCAAGATACTGGTTTGTTTTTTGTCGATGATCACGGTCATGCACATACAGATCAAAATGAAGATGAATCAGGCTTACCAATATTAGTGTATCAACAAGATGATGTTGAAATGTATGGCGCTGAAGCTGAGTTTATTTATCAAGTGACATCGGCAGTTAAAACCAGTTTAATCGCTGACTATATCCGAGCTCGTCTAGTCAATGAAGATGAAAATGATAACTTGCCACGAATTCCACCTATGCGTATTGGCGCTATAATGAACTATCAAGCAGATAAATTTGATACAGAACTAAGTATCAGCCATTACTTTGAGCAAGAGGATATTGCCGAATTAGAGACGAGCACTGATAGCTATACGATGGTCGATGCCCATGTGAATTATTATATTGCTGGTGTCGGCGATGATTTAACTTTGTATTTGAAAGGACAAAACCTCACCAATGAGCATGCTAGGGTACACTCATCTTTTTTAAAAGAAGTAGCGCCGCTACCAGGGCGTAACTTTAGTCTTGGTATTCGAGGTAGTTTTTAAATTTTACTAAACAAGCTTAGTGGGGATAGCTATAGAGCTTTAACTTATACCAAGCTTATTAATTTAGTTCCCAAAGGGCGAGTTTAAAAGACTTATATGCAGTTTTAATAAGGACGCTACATGGAGGTAGCGTCTTAGAGAATGAAGGGGCATATTCTCCAGAATAACCATTCTCAACAATCAATGGCCTGCCTCTAATACTTTTAACTCTCGCTGAGTGGAAAAAACTTATTGGAATTGGTATTACTGTTCTAGAATCTTTAGAGTGAATATAAAAAAGAGCTTATAACATGGTTATAAGCTCTTTTTTTAGATAATTAGGTGAGTTTAGCTTTACTTCGATAAGTTAAATTAACTTAATGCCTTCTTTAACGATGGCAATCTTACCTTTTTTCAATAAATTACCCACGGTTGCTTTAAAGGTTTTTTTACTCACCCCTAACGTTCTTTGAATCAACTCAGGTGAACTTTTATCATTTAATGGGCTGATACCGCCACGATCGGCGATATGTGCTAATAATTTATCAGCAAAATCATTAACTTTGTTTTTACTACCACGCGATAAGATAAGATCTAAACGGCCATCTTCACGTACTTGTTTAATGTAGGCAGGAATTTTTTTGCCAACACGAAGGTGCTGAAAAATTTCATTATCGTAAAGTAGACCCCAATGCAGATCGTTAACAATGGCTTTAAAACCTAAATCTGTTTTACCACCAATGATGAGATTTACTTTATCACCTTGCTGGTATTCTGCCGGCCAAATATCAATAAATTTATCTAATTTACTTGAAGCAGCAATACGGTCTGTTGTTTGGTCGAGAAAAACTCTAACTAAGTAATACTTACCCACTTCCATTGCGGTGTGTTGCTGGTTATAAGGTACTAATAAATCTTTTGGTAAACCCCAATCTAGAAAGGCGCCCATTTTATTTACTTGGATAACTTTCAACGAAACAAACTCACCCACTTGTGCCAGTGGCGTGGTAGTTGTAGCAACAAGTCTGTCGGCAGAATCAGCATAAAGAAATACCTTAATACTCAAACCGACTTGGCAATTTTCTGGTAGGTAACGTTTAGGCAGTAAGATTTCACCCAAGTCACCACCATCTACATAAGCGCCTTGGTCTGTCATAGCGACAATAGTAAGCTGATTGAATTTACCAATAGTTGCTTGGGGTGTTACTTGAGAGTCTGTCATGGGAAGTGCCGTGGGATAAATTTACCGTATTGTAACGCATTCTCAGAGGGATACCCAAGGATTTCAATAGTGCTGATGACAATTGATAAGTGGTTAATTTGACAAAACGAATATGAAAATGACATTAAAATGGTGAGATAAACTAAATGATAATAATTTCATTATGGCGTTTAAAAAATCATGATAAGTTCATTAAAGATGACTATTTATGTAAGCTATTGAAAAATAGTGGTTATTAATTGGTGGTAGCTGTTTTATTATCATGTTTTTTACATTGGCTTATATCTTGTAATACTGCGTTACATCTTTGTTAATATTTGTAATTAAAAATTAGTTATTCTAACGGGATAAAATACAGATAAATTTGCCAGCAATAAAGCATTAGAGCAAATAAAAAAACATCAAACTTTTAGAGAGAAAGGGATTAAAAGTGGCCACTAAAAAACAAATTATTATACCTATTGTTATCTTAGCTACGGGCATTGCTGCCATGGCAATATTTTCTAGTATGAAAAAACCACCAGAAGAAAAAGAGAAAGTTGATAATACTCCTATCGTCGCAGTTGAAAACATCTCAGTTGCACCAATGACCCTAGAAGTAAACTCTTACGGCATGGTCAAACCTAAATATGAAACCGAATTAATTGCGCAAGTTAATGGTGAAATTGTTGAATTGAATGATGTTTTTGTTCGTGGTGGCTTTGTCAAAAAAGATCAGCTTTTAGCACGTATTGATCCAAGTGATTATCATGCCGCGCTTATTGATGCACAAGCCTCAATGGCTACGGCACGTGCCGCTTTAGAAAAAGAAGTTGCTCAAGGTAAAGTGGCTGAGCGTGAATGGAGACAAATTGAAAACAGCTCACCGACAGAGCTAAGTTTACGTAAACCACAATTAGCGCAAGAGTTAGCACGAGTGAAAGCTGCTCAAGCCTCTATTTTACGTGCCGAGCGTAATTTAGAGCGCACAGAAATTCGCGCACCATATGATGCCATGATTGATAGTCGTAATGTTGGTTTAGGCTCATTTGTTGGTATCGGCAGTAAAATTGGTCATGTATTGGCTACCGCAATTGCAGAAATTCGCTTGCCTGTTGCTGATAACCAATTAGCATTCTTAGTTAAAACTAAATCCGCTAAAGCCGGTGTTAATGCCCAAGTTAATCTCATTGGCACTTATGCCGGAAAAGACACCCAATGGCAAGCCAAAATAGCGCGTAGTGAAGGTGTTATCGATAACAAAAGCCGCATGAGTTATTTAGTTGCTGAAATTAACGACCCTTATCTGTTAAATAGTTCAAATAAAAGCAGCAATGCACCGTTACGTTTTGGTAGTTATGTCAATGCAAAAATCATGGGCTATACCATCAGCCAAGCAAGCCTAGTACCTCGTTACTTAGTGGTCAATGGTAAAGTTGCTATCCTAGATAGTGAGTCAAAATTAAATTATGTAACCATTGATATTGTTCGCCAGCAAGGCAGCCATGTTGTGGTTGCTAACGGTTTGGCTGATGGTGATCAATTGATTGTCTCTGCACTTGATTATCCTGTTGATGGCATGAAACTAGCCTTAATAAGTAATGAAAGCCAACAGGAAGAAAAAGATGTTGAAGCTGAGAAAAGTGAAACTCAAATGGCAAGTAACAAAGAGTCAGGAGAATAATAATGAGCTCTGCTGACAATATAACTAATGAGAAAAGTGATAGTGAAAACTTAAATAGGCCTCATGATGATATAGATACCAATAAAGGCATTATTGCTTGGTTTGCCCGTAATAGCATCGCTGCTAACTTGCTTATGGTTTTTATCTTAATTGGTGGCGGTTTAACGGCACTAACCATTAATAAACAAATGTTTCCCCAGTTAGAATTCAACTGGATTTCATATTCCGCACCATACCCAGGGGCCGCACCACAAGAAGTAGAAGAAGGCATTACTATTAAGATCGAAGAAGCGCTTAAATCAGTGCAAGGTCTTAAGCGAGTGATCACTTATTCTAACCGAAATTACTCCAACGGCTGGTTTGAAGTTGAGCTTGATTATGACCCCCAGGTTGTACTAGAGGAGGTGAAATCAGCCATTGACGCAATTCCAAGTTTCCCAGAAGGTATGGAAAGAATTAAGGTTGAGCGAGAGAAGTTTCGTCAAGAAGTGATGTATATCTCACTTTATGGTGATTTAACTAATAGTGAGCTGAAAGAACTTGGCCGCAAAGTTCATAATGAAATACAGCAACTTCCAGGTATCAGTATTTCTGAATTATACAGTGGCTTAGCCTATGAAGTCTCTATTGAAGTCAGTAAAGATAAATTACGTGAATACGACTTAAGTTTTCGGGATGTCGCTAACGCGGTACGTAGTTTTTCCCGCAATATGTCGGCGGGGCAAATACGTGCAGCCAATGGGTATATAAACTTACGGGTGGAAAACCAAGCCTATCGTGGCTTTGAATTTGAACAAATTCCCGTTATTACCTTGGAAGATGGTACCAAAGTCATGTTAAGTGAAGTTGCTACCATCAATGACGGTTTTCAGGAAGGACTACAGTATTCTAAGTTCAATGGTGAAAATTCAGTCACTATTTTTATCGGCGCTTCCGAGAATCAAAGTATTACCAAAATTGCCGATATTATGAAACGCTATGTTGACGATAAAGCATCTGTTTTACCTCCAGGGGTTAAGCTGGAAACCTGGGTTGATTTAACTTATTACCTCAATGGCCGGTTGAATATGATGCTCGACAACATGAAAAGTGGTGCGGTATTAGTCTTTTTAATGTTGGCGCTATTTTTAAGGGTACGTCTAGCTTTCTGGGTAATGATGGGTTTGCCTGTATGTTTCTTAGGCACGTTATTATTTATGCCAATGGAATTTATTGGTGTCACCATCAACGTTATTAGTTTATTTGCCTTTATATTGGTCTTAGGTATTGTGGTTGATGATGCCATTGTTATGGGGGAGAGTGCCCATGATGAAATTGAAGCGCACGGTCATACAACAGACAATGTAATTCGTGGTGTTAAACGAGTTGCTATGCCGGCTACTTTTGGTGTACTAACCACTATAGCGGTATTTTTACCTTTCCTCTTTGGTGAAGGTCCGTCATCTGCTTTTGGCAAAGCCATTGGTGGGGTGGTGGTTTTATGTCTTATCTTTTCACTGATTGAATCAAAACTTATTTTGCCAGCGCATTTGGTTAAAATGAAGGTGAAAAAATTTAATCCGAGAAACCCGCTCGATAGACTTCGCGCCTGGATTGATACTAAGTTAAAAAACTTTATTAATAATGTATATCGTCCGGCTTTAGTGGTTTTGATTAAATATCGCTATGCGGTGTTAATGTTTTTTATCTGCCTTATGCTTATTAGCAAGGGCTTGTTTGATGGTGGTTTAGTTCGCTATGTTGGTCAACCTAAAATCCCCCATGATTTTCCTCGCATCAGTGTAGACATGAACATAGATGCGTCAGAAAAAGCTACTTTAAATACCCTACTCAGCATTGAAAGTATTATTCATAAAGTTGATCAGGATATTGAAGCTAAATATGGCAGTTCAATGATCTCCGATATGCAAGTTGATTTGCGTAGCAGAACTAACGGTCAAGTGATGGTTAAGCTGGTTATTCCAAAAGAAAGAGCTATCAATACTTTTGAGCTGGCCGAATTATGGCGTAAGGCAATTCCTGACTACCCAGGTGTTAAATCCCTTACCATTAGTGATAATTTGTTTGGCGGTGGCCGAGATGATGGGGATATTGCTTTTAGACTGGAAAGCCAAGATGATGCTCAGTTACTAGCGGCGGCAAAAGAGCTGAAGCTGAAACTTAATTCGCTTAAAGGTGTCGGTGATGTTAACGATTCTCGCCAAACCAGTGCTAAAGAAGTGCAGTTCACATTAAAGCCTTTAGCCTATAGTTTAGGTTTAACGCTGGAAGATATTGCCTCGCAAGTGAGTTATAGTTTTTATGGTTTAGAAGCGCAGCGTATTTTGCGCGATAGTGAAGAGGTTAAAGTCATGGTACGTTATCCACTTGAGCAACGCAGCAGTGTTGGCCATGTTGATGATGTTATGATCCAAGCGCCTAATGGTGCGGAATTGCCTTTGTCGGAGTTAGCTGAAATTATTCTTACCGATGGTGTTACTCGCATTCGTCGTGAAAATGGTAACCGTACTATTAATGTTTGGGCATCGGTAGATGCTGAACAGGTTGAACCTTTTGAAGTAGCTAAAGATATCCGTGATAATTTTGTGCCACAGTTATTGCGTAAATATCCATTGGTGAAAAGTGAAGTCTCTGGACGTATTCAGGAAGAAATGGATGGTGCAGCGGAGCAGCTCCGTGACATGATGATTTCGTTTATGATTATATTTTCACTTTTGGCTATCCCCTTAAAGTCCTACTCACAAGCAGTCATGATCATGACCGTGATTCCTTTTGGTGTTATTGGCGCAGTATTTGGTCACATGATATTAGGTTTGGATTTAAGTGTATTATCCATGTTTGGTATCGCGGCAGCATCGGGCGTGGTGGTTAATGACTCCCTAGTGATGGTAGATTTTGTCAATAAAGCAAGACAGCGTGGTGAACGTTTAAAAGATGCGGTAATACATGCAGGCACTAAGCGTTTTCGCGCCATCATGTTAACCTCAATCACTACCTTTATTGGTCTAGTTCCAATTATTTTCTTTGAAACAAGTGCTCAGGCACAAATAGTAATTCCTATGGCAGTATCACTGTCGTTTGGTGTGCTATTTGCCACTATCGTAACTTTAGTGTTTATTCCTAGCCTTTACTTGATCATTGAAGATATACGTGTACAGGCAAGACGCTTGATAAATGCCATCAAACGTATGTTATTTGGTACGGATGCTGCGGATACAACTAAAGCGTGAGTCAGCTAAGATAGCCAGTTCGCTTTAATCGGCAGGCAATTATCATTTAGTGAAAACCACCGCTTAGTCGGTGGTTTTTTATTGTGCTAACCTGAACTCGGCTTCATAAAAGATCTCTAACAATTATTTCTCCTTACTTCTGCGGAAAACTCACTTGTATTAGCTCCCTATTGACACGTAATTTTTTCTTGAATTAAGCAAAACTATCAAGTTAGATAATATCTATAAAACTTAATCTATATTTCAATTGATTAACTTACCTCTTAAACCAAGTTCAGGTTATGTTAATAGCCCTATTTAGTGGTAACTAACTTAATCAATATAGTGTCAGACAAATAAGCTTCATCCACATCCTCTAATTTGTTGTAGCGGATCATTGAGCGCAGGCCATCAATATAAGCTTGGCCACGTTCAGAATACTTATCTAACGTGCCAGCTAACGCTAAACCCGTAATTTCCTTATTCTCTTGACGTAACCTTTCTCGCAAGATACGAAGTTTCTTATATGCAGCTGTAGTGTTGATATTGAGCATGTAAGCTTCAACCGAGTCTAATGGACTATCAAAACGCGCTAAACCATAGTTGCCTAGTTCTTTGCGTTGTTGCTTAGGAGTCATACCTTTACCAGAAAAATCCCATTGTCCAAAAAAGGCGTTACCTTCTTCAGTAAATCGTGACGTTGCCCAGCCACTTTCTTCCGCCGCTTGGGCTAATGCCAGGGAAGGCGGCATAATGTCCACTTGCAGCAACAGTTGTTGGCGTTCGTTATTAGTTAACCCTGAATCTGATTTGGTTTTTAGGCGATACTTTTTCGCGATAGCGAGTAATTGCTTTGAAGACCATGACGCCGATTTTACGACTTCACGTTCTTTGAGGATATTTTCATTAGACATTAATACTAGCGGTGCCATTAATCGGAAAAACACCTGCTTTTTTTGCTTTACTGGAATATGACTAGAGGCTATTTTCCATTTTTCACTAACACCTGAAAAAATTAGCCTCGGTACTTCTCTATTACCTTTTTGCCAATGTTTACTGGTGTAGTGGTGTTTTTTGAATAAGGCTATTAATTCGTCTAAGGAATGAATCTGCACTTCGATAAACTTCTTATTATCAAGGTGGGCATAACTTACTTGGTTTAAAATACCAAATAATAAAAATATAATCACCATAGTTTTTTTGATCATTGAGCTGTCCTTGCATGAGAGAATTACAGAATGAATGTAACAGTTGCAGTTTGAATTTTAGGGAATTGCTTTATCTATGTCAAAAGTATAGCTAGGGACCTAAAGCTAAATATAACAAAAGCTTGTACTTTAAATTTGGTACATTTCCTAGATGTAAATTGAAATGATTTATCACAGGCTGTTTGTTGATACGATGTTTTTTAAACGTAATTAATGCTATAAATAATATCCCTTAATCCTGTTAATAAAATTCAGCAGCCCATGATAGTTAAAGTAGAGCTCTAATTACCCCATGATGGAACAACTTAAACAAACAATATTGCTCTTTTGTATATTGACCATCAGTAATTTAACCAGCCTCAATAAAGCTTGGGCTCAGCATAGTCAGTTGCAACAACAGCTTATCGAAATTAACCAGAGAGTCGATAAAAAACAAGCCTTGTTAGCGTTATCGCAATTGATTAACTCCCCAGCCCTTAGTGCGGCAGATAAAGTGGCGATATTACTGCAACAAAGTAAAATACTATTTACCCTGCATCGATATAACCAAGGTATTGATGTCGTGCAGCGGGCGAGAGATACAGCAACGAAGGCAGGTTTATCTAACTTAGCAGCACAAGCAGATAAAATGCTTGGTGTACTGTTGTATTATCAAGGCGAGTTAAAGTCGGCATTAAAGGCTTACCAAGCATCTCTTGCTTATTATGATGATAATCAAGAGAGCGACCTTAATACTTTTGCTATTGAACGGGCAAATTTATTAAATAATATAGCACTAGTTTATACCTCTTTGGGACAACCTAATTTAGCCTTAGTGAATTATCAACTTGCCGAGCCCTTATATGCCCACTACGGTGATGAAGTTGATAAAGTTGATGTTAGATATAACATTGCGGCTTTGCATATCAGTTTAAAACGTTTTGATAGTGCCATTGATATGTTGATAGTGATAATAGAAAAACGTCAGCAACTAAAAGATGACTATGGTGTCGCTCAAGCTAGAGCTGATTTAGGTGTTGCTTATAAAGATTCTGGCCAATTTGAGTTAGGCGTTGAAAATATTTTATCCGCTTTACGTTTTTTTCAAGCGCACGGTTACAAGCATGATATAGCCTCTCAACTGCATAATATGTCTGAAATATACAACGATATTTTTGATATTGAACAAGCGTTGTATTATGGCAAACAGGCACTTGCCATAAGTAAAGAAGTTGGCCACCAAAAAGCCTATGCTGGCAGTTTACAAAGTTTAGCTAAAGCCTCTTTTTATTCTGGTGACATAGCACAAGCTGAACTATATATAGAGCGATCAATTAACGTAGGAGAAAAAATTGATTATCAGGCACTACTGACTGAAAATTTAGCTATATCTGCTTTAATTTACGCCAGTAAACAAGACTTTGTACAAGCACTTGTTCAACAACAGAAATATCAATATAGGTATTTATTAGCTTCGAATAATTTACTTAATCATAAATTGGCTGAATTTGAGTCAGTGCAGCTTAATCAAAAGATAGTCGATTTAGAGCAGCGTAGAAGGTTACAAAATTTACAATCGGCTAAAATAGAGCAGCAGCGCAATCTTATCATTTTGGGTTTAGTATTAGTGCTTGTGGTGATCTTTTTTATCTATCGCCGCTACCTTGAGAAGCGATTAACACAAGAGTTAGAATTTCGTGTTAAACAACGTACCCGTGAACTTGAAAACTTAACAGATGAATTAGCCCAAGCTAACCAAGTTAAAAGCCAATTTCTTGCTAATATGAGCCATGAGATTAGAACGCCACTTACTGCCATTGTCGGGCACGCGGAAGCCATCATTCATGACGATATTGATAAAAGTAAAGTGCAAGAAGATATAGAAGTAATCCATGGCAATAGCTTACACTTACTTGAGCTTATTAATGATATTTTGGATTTAAGCCGCATTGAAGCCAATAAATTTGAATTAGAAATTCAGCCTGTAGATTTAGCTGAATTAATTCAAGATTTATCGCATACCTTTACCAGTCAGGCTGAACAGAAGCAGCTAAGATTTACTATTGAACATCAACTATCTCTGCCCTTTATTATTCAGGTGGATAACTTACGCTTAAAACAAATATTGCTTAATCTATGTGCTAACGCTATTAAGTTCACTGAGAAGGGCCATGTAAAACTAAATATCAGTTGGCAAAGTGGCCAGTTAGCTTTTACAGTTACGGACACGGGTATTGGTTTGAGTACCGATCATTTAGCACAAATTTTCGAAATATTTACTCAAGCAGATAATAGTATTAGTCGAAGGTTTGGTGGTTCAGGCTTAGGCCTTTCCTTATCAAATCAGTTGGCAAAGCTGATGTCTGGTAATATTGCGGTAACAAGTAAATTAGGTCGAGGTAGTAGCTTTTGTTTGACTCTCCCGTGTCAGCATAATGCTGATAAAAGTAATATTGTTAAAGAAAACATTAAGGTTATAGATGATGCATTGCTCATACATAGTAGTGAAGATCTCTTTAGCGGCCAAGTTTTATTGGCTGAAGATCATGATGATAACCGGCGCTTGATTGCTCGTTTATTGAGGAGCTTAGGTTTAGAGGTCATTGTCGCCAGCAATGGTAAAGAAGCCGTAGAGCTTTGGCTTGAGCATCAGCCAAAGCTGATACTATTAGACATTCAAATGCCAGAGATGGATGGTGTAGAGGCATTTAAAGCTTTACGTGCTTTAGGTTGTAAGCAAGCTATCTATGCCTTAACAGCAAATGCTATGTCCCATGAAGTTAGCCAGTATCTTAGTATAGGTTTTACCGGACACTTAAAGAAACCTATAGAAAGAAAGAATTTTATTGCTACCATTGCCAAGTATTTTAATACAAATAACGCATTAAGTTCTTCAACACACAGGCGAAATGATGGACCGGGTAAAGTATTGTCGGCAAACGAACTGTTTGATAAAGCGGAAGAAAACATAGCACAAGTAGATTTAAGTGATTTAGTCGCTGAGTTTAAAATTAATCTTAGTAACGATAAAAGAGCGTTGTTACTTTTTAGTGATAATAATGAAATCGAGAAGCTTGCTTACCTTAGCCACCGTTTAGCAGGCGCCGCACAAATGTTTGGTTTTAATGAACTCAATCAAGCAGCGAAAGAATTAGAGGTTATAATTAAAAAAGAGTTGGGAACAGATAAACCTAATCATTTATCAATTAATGAATTAGCTCATTGCTTAGTTGATGAAATTAATGTGATTGAGCAGCAGTAATATTTTATGAAAAAACAATTTTCTTATTCACAAGCTTTGTTAGCATTAGCTATAACATATCTAGCTTTTTCCTTATTTAAATTTACAGTGCAGATACCTGATATTCTCAGCGTTATAGAGAAAACGACACAAACTATCGATGTTGTAAGCCCTAGAGTCGACGAAATAGTTGCTGAAGTTGCCCTTGTTAGAGTGGAAGTGGGTAAAGTTAGGACAATGGTATCGAAACAAACGCCTGATATTTTATCGCAAATTGAAGCATCTCTACCTGTGATCCAGCAAGTGGTTGCTGAAAGTGAAAATTATTCACGGCAATTACCTAGTATAATGAGTCAAATTGCGAGTATTGAGCAACAAGTCGCAATATTGCAAGCTTCGATGCCAGCAATATTAAAACGTGTTGATGCAGTGGTTAAAACCACAAATAATACCACTAATGAAGTTGCGCGTTGGCGTCCTCATTCTACTAAGTACCTAGAGGAAATTGCCCTTTCCAGAGGTTATATTCCGAACTATCTTACACGTATTGAAAATACCGTTGTCGATGCTAAAACAGTTGGTAAGGAGGCTAGTAGCGGTTTAGTTACTGGGTTTTTCAAAGGTGTGATTTCATTGCCATTTGAAATGGTTGCTGGCTTAGCTGGTATTGTTGATGCAGACTCTCGATCTGCAAAATACTTAACTGCTGAAGATGTTGCTTTAATGCAAGAAAAGGTCGTTGCTTTACTCAACGATGGTAATCAAACTAAAACGATTTGGCAAAATGTGAAGAGCGGCAACCGCGGCACCATAATTAAAGGTGATAGCACTACCCGAAATAAACAAGCATGTCTTAATGTCATTTTTAACAATCATTTCGGTAATGAAAAAGAAACACTCAAAGAGCTTATGTGTATCAATGAAAAAGGTTTATGGAAGGTCATTTAAGCTTTTCCTGACGACATCATGGTAAGACCAACTTTATTGTGTACAATACTGATATTATATATTTTTAATATAAAATAAGTTAACAGGAAGTGAAATGGCTAGAGAACAATTTGGAATTTGTGCTGAACCAAACTTGCATGGAAATTATCTACTGTTTAATGCACTAGATGATAAAAATGCTTTTATTCGAGCGGCAATTTCTCGTTTACCTCAGCTGTTTGATAATTACGCGGATCAATTCTCTGAAGCAAATCTTATTGGTGTCGTCGCTATTGGTGAGGCGTATTGGGATGAATTTTATCCCCGTGCACGTCCTACATTATTAGCACCATTTCCTGCAATGCATAGTGGTGATCGTGTTGCACCAACGAGTAGTTATGATATTTATATTGAAATACGCAGTGATCGCGCCGATGTTAATCATATTGTTAGCTCTAAAGTCTGCCAATTACTCGGTGATAGTGTTGAATTAATCGAGCAAGTACAGGCATTTAGATTTTTAGATGGCAGAGACTTAACTGGCTTTGTTGACGGTACTGAAAACCCGCAAGGGTTACGCCGCCGCGAAGTTGCCTTGGTTAAAGCCATTGATGACAGTGAGTTTGCTGGTGGCAGCTATTTACATACTCAGCGTTATCAGCATAACCTATCACTCTGGGGCTCTCTTGCTGAGCATGAACAAGAAGATGTTTATGGTCGAACCAAATTAGATAACGTTGAATATGATAGTGCCGATAAGGCGCTAACAGCTCATACTAAGCGCACTAGTCTTAAAGATGAACAGGGCAATAACATTGAAATTGTCAGACAAAGCATGCCTTATGGTGATATGAAGCGTAAAGGTCTATTTTTTGTATCATATTGCCACTCACCTAAGCCGTTTGAGGTTATGCTCAATAGCATGATACATGGCGATGGTCATGGTAACTCTGATCATTTACTTAAATATACTCAAGCTGAAACAGGCAGTGCTTTTTTTGCGCCGAGCTTAACGTTTCTCGCTCACGTAGCTGATATTGATTAAACTGTAATTACTTCAATTAAGCATAATGGAAATAATCTTAATTTGTTAAGGTTATTGATATGACTAACGATGAGCTATTTTTTTTGCTCCTCTTTGGGCTCTTCGTTCTGCTCAGATAAAACTTCGTGGTAATTTTGGGCAATATAATGGCCTTGATTAATCGCTAGCTCAGATTCAGGAGCTAAAGCACCCAAAGGCAGTAAAGTGGGGCCGGTCGGCTCAGCCAGTAAATAGTTTACGCCATCATGTTCAATGGCAACTTCGCCAGCTTCGCTTGGAATATTGATACCAATAAAAGCATGACCATCAATATAAACAAACACCATCTCAATACGCGGCATTAAAGCCCGTAATAAAGTGGCGGTTAATGTCATTTTACTATCACAATCTCCTTGGTTCTCCCACAGTAATCGCAGCGGTGGATTAAAACCTGCGCCGGAAGACGTGAGGCGAGATTCTAAAGTGCTGTATGGAATACTCTGCACAAAGCCTAATACGTAGTTACTTACTTTTCGTATGTTTTCTATGGATACTTTATCTAAAATAATAGGTTTTAATGACTTTAAGTCGGCAACTGAATTATCTGCAATGCTAACGTGATCTACTTTAATACCGTTTACTTGCTCATGATTGGTAAAAGCTTGGTAGTAAGTCTGTTGGAAATACTCTTTTGTTATGTCGCTCTCGAGCCTAGCTAGAGTTTGGTAAGCTTTAGCTACTTTCTCTTTATCTAAGCCCCTTACTTCAATAGAGAAATTATCATGCTGTTGCTGATAACGTACTTGCACCCCTGAAATGGGGTTTTTCTGCATATACTTTTTAATACGGCGCAGGATTGTTTTTTGCGCATAACTTCTTTGATAGGTTTTGAAACTTCTGAATCGGTCAAATAGCCCTTCTTGAGCTAAAGTAAAGCTGATGTCTTGTTTATTTTTGTTGTGATCAAGCCATTGATAATGAAAGCGGTAGCCTTGTTTTATTTTAGTTTTCTCGAAACTTACTTGCTGTGTTTGTCCATCAGCTATAAATAATAACATGAGGGCTGCTATCGTTAGCAAGCGCTGATGTATTTTTAGATATTTATAGGCAAAATCGAAGGTCACGTTATTTTTACTCATAGGTATAGGAATTATTAATTATATCAGTGTTGCTTTAATCTTTAACTCAGCTTAACCAAAGCTGATGTCGATTATATGAGTATAAACCCTAAATAACACATTAACTTAGTTTTAAAGCTAATAGCAAACAGCAGGTATATTTCAAACGAAAAATCTCGTCATGTAGATTGTTATTGAATTACCGGCAAAGAGCTGAGCCGAAACTAAACTAGAGGCTGGATATTTGAGCTTCAAATAATGAAAACGTTTGTAGACTTGCCCTTTACATTGTCATGATTTATATTGTATTCAAACGAGTGTTTTAATTGTGTGTTTGCCACACTTTAACCGATTCCCCTAAAGGAGGTCATTATGGCTGAGTATAGAGCGCCATTATCAGATATGAATTTTTTGCTATATCAAGTGTTTAATGCCGATAAAATGTGGCAAGAAATACCGAAACTTAATGAGCAAGTAGATAAAGAAACAGCAACGGCAATATTGCAAGAATGCTCAAAAATAGCGGAAAAAGAAATTGATCCTATCGCCCGTCAAGGGGATGAAATAGGTGTTAGCTTTAGTCTTAATGAAGATGGCTCTGGTGGTCAAGTAACCACAGCACCGGGTTACAAAGAGGCCTTTAATACTTTTGTTGCAGGGGGTTGGACTGCATTGGGTGGTGATGTTAACTATGGCGGCATGGGCATGCCCAAAATAGTGACTGCGTTTATGGAAGAGATGTTGTGCAGTACTGATATTTCTTTTGCTTTATATCCAATCTTAACTGCAGGTGCGGCTTTATCACTGGCTAAACATGGTAGTGAAGAGTTAAAACAACGCTATTTAACTAAGTTGTACAGCGGTCAGTGGTCGGCTTCAATGTGTCTAACAGAAGCTCATGCGGGCTCTGATCTCGGTATTATCCAAACTAAAGCGCTGCCACAAGCAGATGGTAGTTATCAAATTAGCGGCAGTAAAATATTTATTACCGGCGGGGAGCATGATCTCACCGAAAATATTATTCATCTAGTACTAGCAAAGTTACCTGATGCTCCAGATGGTCCTCGCGGTATATCATTGTTTTTAGTGCCTAAGTTTAATGTTGATGAAAACGAAAACTTATCAGGTCGAAACAAAGTAAGCTGTGGCTCTATTGAAGAGAAAATGGGCATACATGCATCGGCAACCTGTGTAATGAATTTTGATGGCGCGCAAGGCTTTTTAGTGGGTGAGTTAAATAAAGGTCTAGCTTGTATGTTTACCATGATGAATTTTGAGCGTATTGGTGTTGGTATTCAAGGCATGTCAGCAGGTGAACGCTCTTATCAAAATGCCCTTGAATACGCTAAAGATCGTAAACAAGGTAAAGCCTTAGATTCTTCGACAAAAGCAATAAAACAGCCTGATTCTATTATGGTGCATGGTGATGTGCGCCGTATGTTGTTAAACATGAAAGCCTTTAATGAAGGTTCACGTGCTCTAAGTTGTTATATTGCTATGCAACTTGATTATGCTACTTTTGGCTCAGGTGAGCTGCAGAAAAAAGGTGAACAATTATCTACCCTGATGACGCCTTTAGCTAAAGCATTTTTCACAGATTTAGGTTTTGAGAGTGCTGTAGCGGGTCAGCAAGTACTTGGTGGTCATGGTTATATTAGAGAGTGGGGTCAAGAGCAACTAGTACGTGACGCACGTATTGCGCAAATTTATGAAGGTACCAACGGGATCCAGGCAATGGACTTATTGATGCGTAAAGTTATTGCTTCTAAAGGGGCGCTAATGAACGTCTTTGATAAGGAAGTAACAGACTTCATAAGCTCACAACAAGATAATAATACTATGGCTGAATTTATTGAGCCACTAACAGTCTCAATAGCACACTTGAATGAAATATCATCACTGTTACTTGCTAAATCAGCTGATGATATCAATGAAATAGGCGCGGCAGCCAATGATTACCTTCACCTATTTGGTTATACCGCTATGGCATTTATTTGGGCAAAAATGGCGCGAGTATCACTGAGTAATATACAAGAGGGTACAATTAGCGAAACCTCTGAATACGGTGAAAATTTTTATCAAAGTAAATTACATACAGCGAGATATTACTTTGCGCGATTATTACCAAGACAACTCTCTTTAATAGCCACTATTAAATCAGGCAGTGATAGTTTGTTTGCTATTGAAGATGAACTTTTCTAACTAAATTACCCTAGTAGCCAAGCTGAAACAGGCTTATCTTTCTAGCTAGCTTTTCCTTATTTGGGTGAAGCTAGCTCTTTCATACCATTTTTTTCTTTCAGTGATCCATTTAACGCTTTTTTGTCGTATAAAAATTATTTTTGAGTACAATTTTGGGATGGTATGTCACAAAAGCCCACAAATTCATCTACTTCTTTGCAAGGCCTAATTTTACTGGTGTTATAGCCAGTATTTAGTAAGTCACTTTTCATTTTCCTTACTTGACAGTTCATTGCTTTTTTCACTAAACTGTAGCAATGTGGAAAAAAGTGGGTAAATGTGGATCTTAAAATTTAGCTTCACTTTACTTGTTTATTAATCAATCCAAAATGGCTAAGAAACAGCAGATATGTTTAGAGGCACTAGCGCAATTACGCTTGACAGCAAAAATAGGATCACGATACCGACCAAGTATCGTGAAGAGCTATTTGCTGATTGCCAAGGAAAAATGGTCTGTACTGTCGATATCCAGCAAGCCTGCTTATTGCTTTATCCATTAGCTGAATGGGAAGAGATAGAGTTAGCCTTAGCGGGTTTATCTAGCACAAACCCACAAGAGCGCTTATTCAAACAAATTATTCTGGGTAATGCGAGTGATTGTGAAATGGATAAAAATGGCCGTTTACTTATCAATGGACCATTAAGAGAACATGCCAACTTAGAGAAAAGTATTATGCTAGTTGGGCAATTGAATAAATTTGAAATATGGCATGAAAGTGCCTGGCAAGAACAGATGAAACAAGGTATTAGCAAAATACAATCAGGTGAAATTGTATTGACAGAGCGTTTACTTGATTTAGCTCTTTAGCAATAACAGAAATATACGTTATAAAAAATAAATGCGTTAACAAAGGTTATAAAAATAATAACATGGAATTAGATACCACACATATCTCAGTACTACTCAATGAAGCTGTTGATGGCTTGGCAATTGAAGGTGACGGTTGTTTTATCGACTGCACTTTTGGTCGGGGTGGTCATTCGTCATTAATTCTTTCTAAGTTATCTGCAGATGGTCGCTTAATTGCCATTGACCGTGATTTAACCGCCATTGAAGCCGCTAAAAAATTCAAAGATGATGCTCGATTTTTAATTGAACACCAAGGCTTTGCCGCATTAGCTGACATTGTCGAAAAACATCAATTAACAGGTAAGGTTGACGGTATTCTACTTGATTTAGGTGTATCTTCTCCTCAACTTGATGAAGCCGAACGTGGTTTTAGTTTTATGAAAGATGGCCCTCTGGATATGCGCATGGATATCAGTAAAGGCCAAACTGCAGCCGAGTGGTTAGCGGTGGCTGATGTTGAAGATATAACTTGGGTATTGCGTACTTTTGGTGAAGAAAAACATGCCTGGCGAATAGCCAATGCCATTGTCGATAGCAGAGAAGAGTCACCGTTAACCAGAACAAGCCAGCTAGCCAAGCTAATCAAAACAACGGCACCACAAAGAGAAATTAAAAAGCATCCTGCAACTCGTAGCTTTCAAGCAATCCGCATATACATCAATAGCGAGCTAGAACAGATTGAGAAAGTTCTGGCTGCTTCTCTTGATGTGTTAGCGGAAGGCGGACGATTAGTTGTTATCAGTTTTCATTCTCTTGAAGATCGTTTAGTTAAGCAGTTTATGAAAAAACACTCTCAGGGTAAAAAAGTGCCACGAGGTTTACCTATAAGCGAAGCAGAATTAAATAAGAGTAAAAAACTGGCTTTAATTGGCCGGAAATTAAAACCGAGTAAAACAGAAGTTGAAGAAAATGTCCGTTCTCGTAGTTCGGTCTTACGTATTGCTGAGCGTTTAGCAAGAAACGTTGATTAGTTATGGCAGCTCGTGCCTTAGTTTTTGATATTTGGCAAGATATTGTCCGTTATAGCGTAACGTATATATTGTTGATATTTGTGGTTATGTCAGCATTTTCTGTCATTTACTATAGCCATATTAACCGACAAACAACGAGTGAACTTGAAGTATTATTATCAAAAAAAGATGAATTTAACATTGAGTGGCGCAATTTATTATTAGAGCAAAACAGCTTAGCTGAGCACAGTGCAATCGAGAGTAAAGCTAAAAAGCTATTAAATATGAAACAACCTGATAGCAATTCGGAAGTAATTGTAAATTTTGAGTAAATGGCTCTGAGTTTTCAACTTTATTATAAAAACTTTATTAAAAAAGAATAATGTTTAGTACGAATTTCACTAGAGAGCGATAAAACAATAATTTTAATGAGAACGCTGTGAATAAAAGATCAGCCAAAAACAATAACCCATTAAATACCGCTCCATGGCGTTATTATTTAGTGCTGGCTGTTGTAGCTCTGATTTATCTAAGTTTGATGGCGCGTACCGCTTACATTCAGATTATTGAACCGGATATGCTGAAAAGACAAGGTGATTTACGCTCATTGCGTGTTGCCGCTAATACTGTACAACGCGGCTCTATTGTTGATCGTAATGGCGCTGAATTGGCTATTAGTGTTCCAGTTGAAACTGTATGGGCAGATCCTAAAATCATCATGGACAATAATGCTTTAACCATGACTAAACATTGGCAAGCACTAGCTGATGTGCTCAACCAAGATATAAATAAACTTACCGCACGAGTGCTTAAAAGTCCGCGAAAACGTTTTATTTATTTAGAGCGTAAAATCTCTCCCGCCATAGCAACCTACATTAAAGAGTTGAAAATTCCTGGTATTCACTTACGCAAAGAGTCAAAACGTTTTTATCCAACGGGGGAAATTAGCTCTCACCTTATCGGCTTTACCAATGTAGATGATAAAGGCATCGAAGGCATTGAGCGTATGTACGATAAATTATTAACCGGTACTGGTGGCACTAAACGTTTTAGAAAAGATGCTAAAGGCCGAAAAATTGAAATTATCTCTGTGGAAGACGCTGAACAAGCGCAAGACATTACCTTAAGCATTGACCAACGTATTCAAGCTATTGCTTATAAAGAGTTAAAAGGTGCAGTACAGGCTTTTAAAGCGACCTCAGGTTCGGTAATCGTGGCGAATGTACATACTGGGGAGATATTAGCTATGACTAATAGCCCATCGTACAACCCAAATAACCGTCGCAATACGGCGATACACCGTTTTAGAAATCGTGCGATTACCGATATCTATGAACCAGGCTCTACCATGAAGCCACTTACAGCGTTAACTGCATTAGAGTTTGGTTCAGTAAAAACTAATACTATCCTTAATACTAGTCCTGGCTGGATGCGCTTAGGTGGTAGGCGCGTTAGTGATCCAATAAATCGCGGTAAGTTATCAATTGAAGAAATATTAGTTACTTCATCAAATATGGGTACTACTAAATTGGCGCTTTCAGTACCAAAAGATTATCTATTAACTAAGTTCTTCGATGCTGGTTTTGCCGATGATACCGGTACCAATTTAGTCGGTGAAAGTGCCGGTATGATGCATGATAGAAGTCGTTGGTCGAAATTTGAATTAGCCACGCTCTCTTGGGGCGCAGGACTTGCCATTACTCCTGCTCAGTTAACGCGTTTTTATATGGCGTTGGCAAATGGTGGCATAAAACGTCGGTTATCCATTGTTAAAACCGATAAAAAAACTGCATCGTCTGAGGATCAAGAAAGGATCTTTTCTAAAGAAAACAGCTTAGCCATTACTCACATGTTAGAAGCTGTTGTGGATGAACATGTACCGAAAGCCAAAATTGATGGTTATCGTGTGGGCGGTAAAACTGGTACCTCAATTAAAGCTGTAGCCGGTGGTTATGGTAATGATTATGTGGCTTTATTTGCCGGTATGGCGCCGATATCGGATCCTGAAATTGTAGTCGTGGTGGTGATTAATGAACCCAGTGGCGATTTGTATCACGGCGGTGAGGTTGCTGCACCTGTATTTTCAAGAGTGATGAAAGGAGCCTTGCGGGTGCTTAATATCGCTCCGGATGCGAAAAACTCACAAACGGCTAAAAAGCATATTATTCAGTCAAAACCTAATTTGACATTAGTAGCAGGAGAGCAACATGCCTAAACCTGCCGCGCAAAATATAATAACTTGCTTAGCTAAATTCGATATTGCCATGGCAAGTACGGTTAATTTAGGCTGTTATGTTGGTGATCTCCATAACGATAGTCGAGAAATAGTTGTAGGAGATATTTTTTGCGGGATTATTGGTCACGACCAAGATGGTCGTCAATATATCGAACAAGCAATTAAACAGGGCGCTAAGCTAGTTCTTGCCGAATGTGAAAGCATTGATGAACATGGTGAAGTTACTAAGAGTTCAATTGATGAAGAGGTTGTTATTGTTAAGTTCTACCAGCTTAATCAACACTTATTTATCTTAACGAAGTGCTATTATCAAAAACCGCAAAAGAATATGACTATAGTTGGTATTACGGGCACTAATGGGAAAACAACTACGAGTCAGTTATTAGCTCAAATGCTCAGTCTTTCTAATAAAAGTTGCGCAGTCATAGGTACTAATGGCGCTGGTAGTCTTGATAAATTATTGCCCGTTGAAAATACCACACCTGGTGCTTGTGAGTTACATCAATTATTTAATCGTTTTAATGATGAGCACTCTGTCCATGGTAAGTTTAGCCATGTTGCTATGGAAGTTTCTTCACATGCACTATCACAAAATCGTGTGCAAGCAGATTTATTTGATATAGCCTTATTTACCAACTTAAGCCGTGATCATCTAGATTACCATGGCTCTATGGCAAGTTATGGTGTTGCGAAAAAGAAAATCTTTACTGAAAATATGAATCAAGTTGCCGTTGTTAACTTTGATGATGAGTTAGGAAAACAATGGTTAGCAAGTTGGCCGAAGCAACAACGTTTATGGTTATATGGTCGTGATGAAAATATCAGTAATAACAAATATTTTGTAACAGTCAATAACATTAATCGCCATAGTCATGGTGTATCCTTCACCTTAATAAGTCACTTGGGTAGTGTTGATATTATCAGCCCATTATTAGGTGACTTTAATATTGATAATTTGTTGGCAGCTATTTGTGTCTTGCTTATAGAAGGAGCGTCATTAACCGATGTTCCCAATTTAGTTAAACAAGTTAATGGTATTGCCGGGCGGATGGAAGCTAGCAGTGCAAACAACTTAGCAACCGCCGTGGTTGATTATGCCCATACACCAGATGCCTTAGAAAAAGCCCTGCAAGCCTGTCGTCAACATTGTTCAGGTGAACTTTATGTTGTTTTTGGTTGTGGCGGAGATAGAGATAAAGGTAAAAGACCCTTAATGGCGCAAGCAGCAGAAAAATATGCTGACTTTCTAGTAGTGACCAATGATAACCCCCGCAGTGAAGATGAGCAGTTAATTGCCAATGATATTGTTACCGGATTTATCAATCCAGATGCAGAAAATATATCCGTGATTTTAGCAAGAGAACAAGCCGTATTGACTACCCTGAAAAAAGCAAAGGCTGGCGATATTGTTTTATTGGCAGGTAAAGGGCATGAAGATTATGTCATTGTCGCTAAATATGATGTTAATGGCGCTATCATAGGCACAGAAAAACTAGCTTACGACGAACGTTCAGTGGTGAAAAAGTTTTACCACGATAACGCAGACTTAGCCATATCGACTAATAAGGCAAACTTATGATTGCTATTTCATTATCGACTTTAGCACAAGTGACTGATGGCCAACTGATTAAGCCAGAAGATGCAACCTCGGTCAGTTTCGATGAATTGGCCATTGATGATTTAGTTATTGATAGTCGCGCCATTGTTAACAATCCCGACAAAACCACTGCTTTTTTAGCGCTCAAAGGCCCTAGTTTTGACGGTCATCGTTTTGCACCACAAGTTATCGAGCAAGGCTGTCAATTGCTTATCGTTGATCATCATTTGAGCAGTGTGACTGATACCGCACAATTAGTTGTCAGCGATACCCGTATTGCTTTAGGAAAAATAGCCGCTTTTGTTAAAAAAGAGCTTGGTCCTAAAACTGTCGGCATTACCGGCAGCAGCGGTAAAACTACTGTGAAAGAAATGGTGGCTGCTATTTTATCTCGCCTAGGTAAAGTATTGGCTACTAATGGTAACTTTAATAATGATATTGGCGTGCCGCTAACGTTACTTCGTTTAGATAGAAGCCATGATTTTGCTGTCATAGAAATGGGCGCTAACCATATAGGTGAAATCGCTTATACCACCGTCTTAACAAAACCAGACGTTGCCGTAATTAATAATATTGCTGCTGCGCACCTCGAAGGTTTTGGTGATTTATGTGGCGTGGCACGGGCTAAAGGTGAAATATTCTCAGGGCTTGGCGAAAATGGTGTCGCTTTATATAACCAAGACACTAAATATACCAATAAATGGCAATGGCGTTTAACGGATAAAACTGTTCGTACTTTCTCTTGTGTCACTTCTTCACCAGAAAGTAAGGCCAATTGTTATAGCGAAAATGCCAACTTAGATGATAGTGGCTGCGCAAGTTTTACCTTAAAAACTGATCAAGGCAGCTGTGAAGTTAAGTTAACAGTACCGGGTAAACATAATGTTTGTAACGCAGTTGCAGCAGCTTGTATTGCGCTAGAATTTGGCGCCAAGCTTGAGGATATTCGTTTAGGTCTAGCACAAATGCAACCAGTACAAGGGCGTCTGAATTTACATCAAATAATCGATAACAAAACCGGTTGTAATATTAAACTTATTGATGATAGTTATAACGCCAATCTTGAGTCAGTAAAAGCGGCTACACAACTATTATCAAGTTACCCCGGTAAACAGTTGCTTATTCTAGGTGATATGGGCGAGCTCGGTAGTGATGCACGTCGTTATCACCAAGAAGTTGGTGAGTTCGCTAAGAGCCAACAGTTAAATACATTATTGTCTTTAGGAGTATTAAGTCAAAGTGCCAGTGATGCCTTTGCACAGGACAATGATAAAAATGAGCAAAGTCGACATTTTAATAAAAGGGCTGATTTGATGGCTCATTTACTAACTATGATCACTCAGCAATTGTCGACTGGGCAGCAAGATATTGCCATTTTAGTTAAAGGCTCTCGCAGTGCGCATATGGAGCATGTAGTAACAGCACTTATTAAATGGTTTGGGAAAATGAATACTGAACAAAGTAATAGTCAAGAAAGTATTGTTCGTACCAACCAAGCTTGTAAAATTCAAGCTAATGAAAATCAAAGTAAAGAAGGTAAAGCTTAATGTTATTGTGGTTAGGAGAGTTTTTAACTCAATTTTATACAGCGTTCAATGTTTTTTCATATTTAACATTTCGCGCCATTACCAGTACGCTGACCGCGCTGTTTATATCACTGTACTTTGGCCCTAAATTGATTCGTTACCTGCAAAAAATGCAAATTGGTCAAACGATTAGAGATGATGGTCCAGAAAGTCACCTCTCTAAGTCAGGTACGCCAACCATGGGTGGCTTGTTAATACTCGCCTCCATAGTTGTTAGTGTTTTATTGTGGGCTGATCTGAGTAATATTTATGTTTGGGTCGTTTTATTTGTGGTAATAAGCTTTGGCGCAATTGGTTTTGTTGATGATTATCGTAAAGTTATTAGAAAAGACTCAAATGGATTGATTGCCCGTTGGAAGTACTTTTGGCAAACCGTTATTGGTTTAGGTACAGCATTATTTTTGTATTATATTGCTCAAGGGCCTAATGAAACGGCGTTATTAGTACCTTTTATGAAAGAGGTTTTACCGCAATTAGGCATATTTTATGTGGTGATGACCTATTTCGTCATTGTCGGCACTTCAAATGCGGTTAACTTAACTGATGGTCTTGATGGTTTAGCTATTGTACCTACTATCATGGTCGCCGGCGCTTTTGCTCTGTTCGCCTATGTTACGGGTCATGTGAACTTTTCCAATTACCTTAATATTCCATATATCCCATTAACAAGTGAACTCGTTGTAGTTTGTACTGCAATTGTCGGTGCAGGATTAGGTTTCTTGTGGTTTAACACTTATCCAGCGCAAGTATTTATGGGTGATGTTGGCTCACTAGCTCTCGGCGCAGCGCTTGGCGTAATTGCCGTACTCGTTCGCCAAGAGTTGGTTTTATTTATTATGGGTGGTGTTTTTGTTATGGAAACGCTGTCAGTTATTTTACAAGTAGGCTCGTATAAAATGCGCGGTCAGCGTATTTTCCGTATGGCACCTATTCATCACCATTATGAATTGAAAGGCTGGCCAGAGCCGCGGGTGATTGTTCGTTTTTGGATTATTTCATTGATATTAGTATTAATAGGTTTAGCGACCTTGAAGTTACGTTAAATACTAGGTTGAACAAAGCGTTAAAAAATACGTAAATAATATAAGGTAAATTTAAATAAATTATGACTTGGTTAACAGCTTTTAAAGGTAAAAATATTGTTGTGCTTGGCGCCGGAATGACAGGTTTGTCATGTCTGCGCTTTTTGCATGGGCAAGGTTTGTCTTTTGCTGTTAATGATTCTCGTGCTGCGCCTTTTGCCAGTAATGGTGAACAAATAAAATACATGAATGACTATCCAAGGGCACAATTTGTTTTTGGTCAATGGCAACAAAGTTTGATTGTTAGTGCTGATATTATTATTGCCAGTCCCGGTATTAACCTTGAAGATGAAGGTATTGCCGCTCTTATTTCGAAACATTGCCGAGTCATAGGTGATATTGAATTATTTTGTCTAGTAAACAATAGCAGTACTAAGCCAATAAAAATGTTAGCTGTTACTGGTTCAAATGGTAAATCCACAGTGGTCTCACTGCTTGACTATCTAGCGAAGTCCCTTGGTGAAAGCGCTTCTTTGGCGGGGAATATTGGTGAACCAATACTTAACCTGATTCATGAAGGCTTCAACACCGAGGTTAAGTCAGTCGACATAGCAATTGTTGAACTATCTAGCTTCCAACTTGAAACCTTAGTAAGTATGAAGGCTATTGCTGCTAGTGTACTGAATTTAAGCGATGATCACCTTGATAGACATAAAACCTTAGCTAATTATCAGACCATCAAACAAAGTATTTATCCACAAGCAAAAATAGCCGTAGTAAATAGAGAAGATAAAGCTACCAACAGTTTAATAACCGAACAAAAAGTCATCTCATTTGGTTTAAATGCACCAGAACAAGGCCACTTTGGTCTTGCGATTATTGATGACCAGCAAGTTATTATGTTTGGTGAACAAGAAATTATAACTCTAGATGAATTACCACTTGCCGGTATGCATAACGCGCTAAACTATATGGCGGCTTTTGCCCTTGGTTATAGTGCTGGTTGGTCATTATCTGCTATGGCAGAAAATATAGCAGGATTTACTGGTTTAGCGCATAGGTGTCAACGAGTAGTAACTGACGATGGCATTCAATGGATTAATGATTCAAAAGCGACCAATGTTGGTGCATCGCTTGCAGCTATATCAGGCTTATCGCCAACGCTGAGCGGAAAAAACCAGCTGATTTTAATTGCTGGTGGCGATGGAAAGGGTGCTGATTTTACCCCCCTTAAAAATATATTCAATCTTGAAGTGAGCCAGTTAATAACGTTAGGTAAAGATGGCGCTGAAATTGCTGGTTTAGTCAGTAATTCGATTGTAGTTGAAACTTTAGTGGAGGCCGTTGAACAAGCTAAGAAAATAGCAAAAGCAGGAGATATGGTCTTGCTATCACCGGCTTGCGCCAGTATTGATATGTTTAAAAACTATATGGTACGTGGCGAACAATTTATTGCAGCCGCGCAAGCTAAGGATACTTCATGTCGTTAGAAAAAACCATGACCTTAGCAAGAACCATGTCATTAGAAACTACTCAGGCAATTACCAAGACCATTTCAAAAGTGTCAGCACCACCATTACCTGAGTGGATAAATCGCTTTATGGCGGGTTCAAATCAATATGGCGCAAGCGCATTTGATCGCAGTTTTATTGTTCTGGGAATAATCATGTATATGGTTGGACTGGTTATGGTGGCAACTTCCTCAATACCGGTTGCAGAACGGCTATTTAACAACCCTTTTCATTTTGTTATTCGTCACGGCATTTATATTGGTTTAAGTCTTGCGATTGCAGGTGTTGCTTTACAGGTCCCCATGTCTTGGTGGCATAAAAACAGTAGTTACTTGTTAGGTTTTGCCATAGTGCTGTTGGTTACGGTTTTGCTGATTGGTCGTACAGTAAATGGTTCGACGCGCTGGATCGTATTAGGGCCAATCACTGTACAGGCAGCAGAGCCTGCTAAATTATTTTTCTTTTGTTACTTATCGGCATATTTAGTGCGTCGCCGTGAGCAAGTCATGGAAAACTTAAAAGGTTTTATAAAACCACTCATTGTCTTTGGCGTTATGGCGGCATTGTTATTATTGCAGCCTGATTTAGGCACAGTAATTGTGATGTTTGTTACCACTTTTGGTTTACTGTTTTTAGCTGGAGCTAAGTTATGGCAATTTATCGCTATGGCTTCAGTTGGAGCAACCTCTCTAGGCATGTTGGCCTATTTTGAACCTTATCGCTGGCGCCGAGTCACTAGCTTTTTAGACCCATGGCAAGACCCGTTTGGCAGTGGTTATCAATTAACTCAATCCTTAATGGCCTATGGTCGCGGCGAAGTGTTAGGCCAAGGCTTAGGAAATAGCATACAAAAATTAGAATATTTGCCTGAAGCGCACACTGATTTTGTGATGGCAGTTTTAGCTGAGGAGTTTGGCTTTATTGGTATCAGCTTGGTGTTGTTACTTAGCATGACTTTAGTTTATAAAGCGCTTATTTTGGGCCGTTATGCGCTTGCAAAAGAAAAGTATTTTGAAGGTTTCTTAGCCTATTCTATCGGAATTTGGATGTGCTTTCAGGCTGCGGTAAATATAGGCGCTAGTGCTGGTATCGTACCCACTAAAGGTTTAACCATGCCACTGATTAGTTATGGTGGTAGCTCGATGATAGTAATGACATTAGCCTTAGTTATTTTAATACGCATTGACCATGAGATTCGATTGCAGAGTATTCAAGCGACTAGCTCGAAAAGAACTACAAAAAAAGACGCTAAGAAAAGTGATGATAAATAATGAACACGAATCACAATCAAATCGAAGCAAGTGAAACAAAAACCTTACTTGTCATGGCTGGTGGTACCGGTGGCCATATATTCCCAGGTCTTGCGGTCGCCGATGAGCTTAAAGCTATGGGTTGGAACATCCATTGGTTGGGAACGGCTGATCGCATGGAAGCTAAAATTGTGCCTGAGTATGGTTATAATATCTCCTTTATCGATATCAGTGGTTTGCGTAAAAAGCGGTTATTAACAATGTTAGGTATGCCTTTTAAGTTATTTAAATCGGTTGTGCAAGCAAGGCGGGTGATTAAAGCGGTTAAACCCGATGTGGTGTTAGGTATGGGCGGTTATGCCAGCGCGCCAGGTGGTTTTGCGGCTTGGCTAAGTAACATCCCTTTAATTGTGCATGAACAAAATGCTGCCGCTGGTTTAAGCAATCGATTATTAGCGCATATTGCCAATAAAATATGCTGCGCTTTCCCTGGTGCATTTGATAAGAATGTAGCTGTTGAGGTGCTTGGTAATCCATTACGTTCTTCAATTGCACTGCAAAATTCGCCAATAAATAACGATGAAGAAAAAGAAAGCAAAAGTTCAAGTAAAAATATATTAGTAGTTGGCGGTAGTCTTGGGGCACAGGTATTAAACGAAGTAATGCCTTCTTGTTTTGCCAGTCTAGTTAACCATGATGAAAAATTTTCCATATGGCACCAAACTGGCGCAAGTAAACAAGAACAAGTTGTCAAAGCTTACGCAGAACAAAACCATGGCAGGGATAAGGTGCAAGTGAATGAATTTATTGACGATATGGCAAAAGCATATCATTGGGCCGATCTGGTAATTTGTCGAGCGGGAGCTTTAACGGTTTCAGAACTAGCCATGGCAGCAAAACCAGCTGTTTTTGTTCCTTTACCTCACGCGGTAGATGATCATCAAACAAAAAACGCACTTTACCTAGTTAAACGCGATGCAGCAAAGTTAATGCCACAGGCGCAATTAAATAAAGACAGTATCGCAACATTAATTAGCGAACTGTTTGAGCAGCCTGAAACTTTAACAAATATGGCTAAAGCTTCATTTAGTGCAGCAAATAGTGATGCCAGTAAAAAAGTAGCAAAATTGTGCCAACAACTTACACAAGTTAATAGTGCAAAACCCAGCAATAACGAAGAGAAAATATGATTAAGCAAACGAACTCAAATGCCAGCTCAAGTACTAGCTCAATTAAAAGTACTGATTCAAGTAAAGGTACTGCCTCACACATAGGTCAGGTACCTGAAATGCGTCGGGTTAAACGTATCCATTTTGTCGGAATAGGTGGCGCTGGCATGGGCGGAATTGCCGAGGTATTGCTTAACGAAGGTTATCAAATTTCAGGCTCAGATATAGGTAAAAACCAAGTAGTAAAACGCCTAACAGCCTTAGGTGCCGATATTATAATTGGCCACCAAGCAGAAAATGTCGAACAGGCAAGTGTCATTGTTGTTTCTACCGCGATAAGTAGTGATAATCCGGAGCTAGTTGCAGCAAAAAAATTACGCATCCCAGTGGTTAGACGCGCAGAAATGTTAGCTGAGTTAATGCGCTTTCGCCATGGTATTGCCATTGCCGGTACGCATGGCAAAACAACAACAACAAGCCTAATTGCCAGTATTTTTGCCCAAGGCCAATTAGACCCAACATTTGTTATTGGCGGCCTACTCAATAGTGCTGGTACTAATGCTCGATTAGGTAGTAGTCGCTACTTAATTGCCGAAGCTGATGAAAGTGATGCGTCATTTTTGCATTTACAACCTATGGTTGCGGTTATCACCAATATCGATGCCGACCATATGGAAACTTATGGCGGGGACTTTGAAAAACTCAAAGATACTTACATCGAGTTTTTACATAACTTGCCCTTTTATGGTTTAGCTGTTGTATGTATCGACAACCCAGTAGTACGTGAGTTATTGCCACGCATTAGCCGTCAAGTGATCACTTATGGCTTTTCTGAAGATGCAGATGTAAGAGCGGTAAATTACCGACAAGATGGCGCAGTTAGTCACTTTACCGTTGAAGTGGCGGACAAAAAAGCACTTGATATGAGTGTAAATTTACCAGGGCAACACAACGTGTTAAATGCTTTGGCAGGTGTTGCCGTCGCTAAAGATGAAGGTGTTAATGATGAGGCTATATGCCAAGCATTAACCGAGTTTGCCGGTATTGGTCGACGTTTTGAACAGCTAGAAAACTTCAGTACTGATGCAGGTGAGATGGTATTGATTGATGATTATGGTCATCACCCAAGTGAAGTAAAAGCCACAATTTTGGCTATGCGACAAGGTTGGCCAGACAAGCGGTTAGTGATGGTTTTTCAACCTCATAGGTATTCGCGTACGCGAGATTTATATGAAGACTTTGTTGAAGTATTATCAGAAGTCGACTGCCTGTTTTTACTTGATGTATATGCGGCCGGAGAAATACCTATCTCAACGGCTGATAGTAAAAGTTTAGCTCGTTCAATTAGACAAAGAGGCCAAATTGAGCCCGTTTATGTTAGTGATGTAGATAAACTAGCGCAACTATTAGCAAACCAGTTGCAAGATAATGACATGGTCATTACTCAGGGGGCCGGCAGCATTGGCGCAGTAGCTAGAAAATTAGTAGAGCATAACTTATTACATGTTAATTCAGCTGATGAAGGTAGTGAGTAATGACTAGCGATATCAGCAGTGAATTTGTGCAGCTTAAGCAAGAGAAGATTGCTGTGCTTTATGGTGGTAACTCTGCAGAGCGTGAAGTGTCACTTAATTCAGGACAAGCTATTGCTAATGGTCTTGAGCAAGCAGGTTTTGATGTGGTGTTAATTGATACTAAATTTGTGCCTTTGACTGATTTGGTTAGTAAAGAAATAGATCGAGTTTTCATTGCTCTGCATGGTAGAGGCGGTGAAGATGGTTGTTTACAAGGTGCTCTTGAGTACATGGGCATTCCTTATACAGGCTCAAATGTTTTAGGATCTTCGCTTTCAATGGATAAGGTACGCAGCAAACAAATTTTTAAAGCCTGTGACTTACCAACAGCACCCTTCGCCGTTGTTGGTAAGAATGACTTCGATGACTTGTCATTAAAGACATTATTGACTGAATTAGGCGGTAGAGTCATGGTCAAACCTGCCAATGAAGGTTCAAGCATTGGCATGGCGCAGGCACGAACTGTAGAGCAGTTACGCAATGCGCTTATTGAAGCCTTTGGTTTTGATGATGAGGTATTACTCGAAGCTTGGATAGATGGACCTGAATATACAGTCGCTATTTTAGGTGATAAAGCCTTGCCAGCAATACATATGGAAACACCACGTGAATTTTATGATTACGAAGCAAAGTATCAATCAACAAGTACGCAATATCACTGTCCATGCAGCTTAAGTGATAGTGACGAAAGTGAATTGAAAAAATTATCGTTGAAAGCATTTAACGCTACAGGGGCAAAAGGTTGGGGCCGTGTAGATGTTATGCGAAGCAGCCGTGGTGAATGGCAAATTTTAGAGGTCAATACTGTACCAGGTATGACAGAAACCTCATTAGTGCCAAAAGCAGCGAATGTATACGGTTTAAATTTCAGTGAGTTAGTTACGCAAATTTTATTACTTAGCATAAAAAAATAAACGTCAAAGAGTGACGAGGATTATGAAAAAAAATCAGCATAACAATAGTAAAAAAACAACACAGCCAAGCCAAGCGAGTACCTTGTCTTTTGGTTTGGGTTTGCTATTTTTTGTTGTTGTGCTGTTTGGTTTAATCACTATCAGTTGGTGGCTTACCCAACATTTCATCGGTCAAGAAAGTGCGCCGGTGACTTCTATCGTTATATCAGGGGAGATGCCCTATAGCCACCGTAACGATATTATCAATGCTATTGAGCCGGTTGATATGGGTAACTTTTTTCAAGTCGATGTCAATGAGGTACAAAGTTATGTACTCACTTTACCTTGGGTTTACTCTGTGGCGGTGAGAAAACAATGGCCAAATGAATTAAAAATATATGTGGTTGATCAAAAGCCAGTAGCATTTTGGAATGGTAACTTTTTAATCAATCAACTCGGTCAAGTATTTCAGGCGGAAATAGCGCGCATTAATCATTATCTACCGAGCTTTTTTGGCCCTGAGGGAAGTGAGTTGTTAGCGTTGAAAAATTACCGTGATTTCAATGCCCTATTAGACTTTAAAGCCTTGTCTATTGATGAGTTAGTGTTAAGTGAACGTTTTTCATGGCAACTAACTCTAGATGACGGCGTTACCTTAAATTTAGGTCGCGAAGAGCGAGTTGAGCGCATTCAACGATTTATGGATGTTTACCCAATAATCAAAGCACAGCTTAAAGTGAAAAAAATTGCGGGAAAACAGCAAAATCAGGCAGTTGATTACATAGATTTACGGTATGATACGGGATTGGCTGTTGGTTGGAAAACAATAGATAAAATTAGCCAGAATAAATTGCTAAAAAATAACGATAATAATCACCTAAAACTAGTGCCTCAAATAAGCACAATCAGTTAAGAGTTTAAGTTAAATGTCTAAAGCAGCAGAAAGAAAATTAGTGGTTGGTCTTGATATTGGAACTTCAAAAATATCAGTCGCCGTTGGAGAGATCACCCCGGACAACCAATTAAGTATTATTGGTGTCGGTAATCAGCCTGCGCGCGGTATGGATAAAGGTGGAGTTAATGACTTAAATTTAGTTATTCAAGCAATTCAACGGGCGATTAATGAAGCTGAGTTAATGGCCGATTGCCAAATAAGCTCTATCTACTTAGGTATTTCGGGCAAGCATATTAGTTGCCAAAATGAAAATGGTATGGTGCCAATTAACGACAACGAAGTTATTCAAGAAGATGTCGATAATGTAATTCACACGGCCCGTTCAGTACCCATCTCAGCTGAGCGCCGTATGTTACATGTACTGCCGCAAGAATATAGTATTGATTGTCAAGACGGCATAAAAAGCCCAATCGGTATGTCGGGTGTGCGTATGGAAGCAAAAGTACATATAGTCACTTGCGCTAATGATATGGCTAAAAATCTGGTTAAATGTGTTGAACGCTGTGATTTAACGGCTGATCAATTAATTTTTTCAGCGCTGGCGTCAAGTTATGCGGTGTTAACCGATGATGAAAAAGAATTAGGTGTGTGTGTTGTCGATATGGGCGCGGGCACTATGGATATTTCAGTGTTTACTGGCGGTACTTTACGACATACCGCTGTAATACCTGTTGCTGGTAATCAGGTGACCAGTGATATATCTAAAATTTTTAGAACGCCATTAAGCCATGCAGAAGATATTAAAGTGCAATATGCCTGTGCGTTAAAACAATTAGTTAGCATGGAAGAAAGTATTGATGTACCGAGTGTTGGTGGTCGTCCTGCACGATCTATGTCTCGTCATACTTTATCTGAAGTGGTTGAACCAAGGTATCAAGAATTGTTTGAGCTAATTCAAGATGAAATTAGAGAGTCAGGTTTAGAAGATCAAATTGCCGCTGGTTATGTATTAACGGGTGGCACGGCGAAAATGGAAGGTGTATTAGAGTTTGCCGAAGAAATATTTCAAATGCCGGTCCGTATTGCCAACCCTTTGTCAGTACAAGGGTTAACAGAATATGTTAACGACCCAAGTTACGCAACAGTGGTTGGACTTTTGCATTACGGTATGCAAGCAACAAGTGAAATGGATAGTTCAAGTAAAAAACGCGAAAGTGTTGGTGACTTTTGGTCAAGAATTCATGCTTGGTTTAAAGGCGAATTTTAGAGGAAAGAGCTAAAGGCTAGTTTAAAGAATTAGTGTTGTGAGCTGTTAAATGGAACTAACAGCTATCTCGAATCGGTGTTGAGACAAATATATATAACAACGATTTATTAAGTATTTTAAGTAATTGTAAGTAAAACGGAGAGAGAGAATGTTTGAATTAATGGAAGACCATAACGAAGAAGCGATAATCAAAGTTATCGGCGTTGGTGGCGGTGGTGGTAATGCCGTTGAGCACATGGTTTCACAGACGATTGAAGGGGTTGAGTTTGTTACCGCAAATACAGACTCACAAGCGCTGCGTAACTCTTCTGCAGATGTAACATTACAGCTTGGTGCTGATGTCACTAAAGGTTTAGGCGCTGGCGCAAATCCTGAAATAGGCCGTTGTGCAGCTGAAGAGGATAGAGAAACAATTAAGCAAGCTTTACAAGGTGCCGATATGATCTTTATCGCTGCTGGTATGGGCGGTGGCACAGGTACTGGTGCTGCACCTGTAGTTGCTGAAATTGCGAAAGAAATGGGCATATTGACCGTTGCTGTAGTCACTAAACCCTTCCCATTTGAAGGTAAGAAACGCATGAACTATGCGGATCAAGGTATTGAGTTTTTATCTAAAAATGTTGATTCATTGATCACTATCCCGAATGAAAAATTACTGAAAGTTCTTGGCCCAGGTACAAGTTTATTAGATGCGTTCAAAGCCGCTAATAATGTTTTACTTGGCGCGGTACAAGGTATTGCCGAATTAATTACTCGTCCTGGTTTAATCAATGTCGATTTTGCTGATGTACGTACGGTAATGTCTGAAATGGGCACTGCTATGATGGGTTCTGGCACTGCTTCTGGCGATGATCGAGCACAAGAGGCAGCTGATGCAGCTATTTCAAGTCCGTTACTTGAAGATGTTGATTTAGCGGGCGCTCGCGGTATTCTTGTTAATATCACTGCTGGTATGGATATTAGCATCGACGAGTTTGAGACTGTAGGTAATGCAGTAAAAGCATTTGCTTCTGAAAACGCTACTGTTGTTGTTGGTGCTGTCATTGATATGGACATGACTGATGAGCTTCGCGTTACCGTTGTTGCGACAGGTATTGGCGCTGAAAGTAAACCTGATATCACTTTAGTCAACCCTACGCCAATGGCAGAGCCAAAAGTTGTGGGTGCTGATTATGCTCCAACGGCACAACCAAATAGCGTAGCCGAACCAATAGCAATGACAGATAGTAATGCCCAAAAAGCGGTTGCTACTGATTTAGATACCTATTTAGATATTCCGGCATTTTTGCGTAAGCAAGCTGACTAATTAGTTACTAAGTTGTTATAAAGTCAGTCTAGTAATTAGTGGTGTTTTTGATTTTAATGCTTTTTTCTGATATATTATGCGCCCATTAAATTGACTTAGCTGCTGCAACTCTTACGTTATGTATGAGTGGGTGCTAGTTCAGCTTAGTGGTGGGATTAAATGCTAAGAATAAATGTGTAGCTATTTATTTAATGGTTGGTAAATAAAATGGCATTTATAAAAGTAACAGCATTTATTAACAAATAAAAAGCAAGGTAAGCGAGGCTAATATGATTAAGCAACGTACATTAAAAACGAGTGTTTCAACAGTAGGTGTTGGTTTACATAAAGGTGAAAAAGTGCAGGTTACTCTCCGTCCTGCGCCAGCAAACACCGGTATTGTTTTCCGTCGAATTGATCTTGACCCTGTGGTCGATATTAAAGCGACACCTGAAGCTGTGGGTGAAACAACGTTATGTACATGTTTAGTTAACGAGCAACAAGTTAAAGTTTCAACTGTTGAGCATTTACTCTCAGCAGTTGCAGGCTTAGGTATTGATAATTTAATTGTTGATGTTGATGCTGCTGAAATTCCAATTATGGATGGTAGCGCCTTGCCTTTCGTTTACTTAATTCAATCTGTTGGTATTGAGACTTTAAATGTCGCTAAACGTTTTTTGCGCATTAAAAAGCCAATCCGCGTTGAAGAAGGTGATAAATGGGCAGAATTACTGCCCTATGAAGGTTTTAGAGTTAATTTTTCTATTGAATTTGAGCACCCTGTAATTGAAAAAACCTGCCAAACCATGAGTATGGATTTTTCAAGTTGTTCTTATATTAAAGAAATTAGCCGAGCGAGAACGTTTGGTTTTATGAAGGATATTGAGTTTTTACGTTCTCATAATTTGGCGTTAGGTGGCAGTTTAGAAAATGCTATAGTGCTGGATAACTACCGCATGCTCAATAAAAATGAATTACGATATGATGACGAGTTTGTTAAGCATAAAATACTTGATGCCATTGGCGATCTATATATGGGCAGTGCAAGTATTTTAGGTGAATTCAACGCCTTCAAGTCAGGTCATGGCCTAAATAATATTTTATTAAGAGAAGTATTCAAACGAACCGATTCATGGGAATGGGTAACGTATGAAGGTGATAAAGCTTCGCCGATAGAATATCAGGAAATAAATGCCACTGCATTTTAGTTAACGGGCTAACTTTACATTAAAATGCGAATACTAAGTACTTGATTCGAAATGTTGTATTCGCATCATCAATTATCTACATTCGCACATAGCTCTATTCAGCTACGTTTTCCCAGCAACACGAGCTAATTTTTCTAACTTTTCCTTCAAACCCTTTGGTGCATTCTGCGCAATAGCTAAAAATTGTTTAGCGGTTTTTTCATTAACAACAGTATTGCTTTCTACCGAATGTAATGGCGCAGACTGCAAAAGCTCAGCACGTGATTTTTCGGTAATTTCATGGCGTTGTTGGCGAAAACCTTGCGGGTTAACTTTTATTTCAATTTTTTGGAAGTTACCATCAGTACTATTTACTAACGCGTTGCAGATATTGTTTCTTTCAAACTGTAATCTTTGCCCCCAAACGGGTGACTTAACCTCTATAATCAGGGTGTCGTGACGGCAATTGGCAATATGCCAAGCATCTGCTGGTAAATCAGGGCATATTTGCCGTACAATGTCAGCCAATATAGTCAAAGAGTTGGTTTTTTCCTGAATATGTGCCAAAGTGCCTGTCGTTGTTTGCAGGAGTGAAGACATATTAATAGGGACTTTTGATTTTCTAGCCATTATAACTACCAAAATTCAGTGCTAAGGCAAACTGAATAAATTAACTGAAATAGAGTCCTATGAGTTTAACACTACTATACAGAGGAAAAAACGTCAGATTTTCAATGCAACTCACTAAATTGCATTGGTTGTCAGCAGTGTGTGCGTTTGCTTTAATTTCAGGTGGTATTGTTCATCTTGTTGTCAGTAATGAATTACAACCCGATGGCAATAAATATCAAGTATTATCATACCTTGATTCAACTCCCAATTTAATAGAAAAACAAAAGGTTACCGCCTTGACTGTTAAACTTGCCGAGTTACAAAGTCAGGTCTTACGGCTAAATGCCCTTGGTGACCGCTTAGCTGAGGATGCAAATATTCCTGAGAAAGAGTTCAACTTTAGTCAGCTACCAGCAAGTGGTGGGCCTTCAACCGCTAGTTTTCCGATAAATAACAAAACACTTGAGCAAATTTTTAACGAAATAGAGCAATTTGAAAGTAAAATAAATTACGAAGAAAAACAATTACAAATGCTTGAATCTTTAACATTTGGTCACCATATACAAAGTAATGGTTACTTGTCAGGGCGACCTATAGCTAAGGGTTGGTTATCTTCTTATTACGGCGTCCGTAAAGACCCATTTAATGGCAAACCAACTATGCATAAAGGCGTTGATTTTGCAGGCAAAGAAGACACTGCGATCATAGCTACAGCTTCAGGAGTCATAACTTGGGCGAGTAAACGATATGGCTATGGAAATTTAATTGAAATAAACCACGGTGAGGGATTAACAACTCGTTATGGTCATAATAAAGATTTATTAGTAAATGTAGGTGACGTTGTTAATAAAGGACAAATGATTGCGCGTATGGGCAGCACAGGCCGCTCTACCGGACCACATGTCCACTATGAAATATTACGAAATAATAAACAAATTAATCCTATTAAGTTTGTTTATCGCAAAGGGAAATAACCGAGTAGAACGTTAAGCGGTTATCATAATCAATTCACATAAGGTGGCAGATATACTCGGTACCAAGGTAACGGGTATAGCCACTGATAATTATCACTAAATGGTTTAAATAAGATGTTTGGAAGTTTGTTAACAAAAATGTTTGGTAGTCGAAATGATAGATTGCTGAAACAAATGGGTAAAGAAGTTACTAAGATCAATGCACTTGAACCCGTTTTAGAAGCGTTAAGTGATGAAGAATTAAAAGCTAAAACCATTGAGTTCAAAGACCGGTTTTCTCAAGGGGAAACTGTAGAACAATTGTTAGCAGAAGCTTTTGCTGTGGTAAGAGAAGCCAGTAAACGTGTATTTAGCATGCGCCATTTTGATGTGCAAATGATTGGTGGCATGGTACTTAATGAAGGCAAAATTGCTGAAATGAGAACTGGTGAAGGTAAAACTCTAACTGCAACTTTACCCTCATATTTAAACGCATTAACAGGTAAGGGTGTTCATGTTATTACGGTTAATGATTATTTAGCTACGCGTGATGCCGATTGGAGCCGTCCTTTATTTGAGTTTCTTGGTTTAACTGTTGGTTGTAATGTCGCAGGCATGACAACTGAAGATAAACAAGCAGCATATCAATCAGATATCACTTACGGTACCAATAATGAATTTGGTTTTGATTATTTACGTGACAATATGGTGTTCTCTCCGCAAGAACGCTCTCAAAAACCATTGCACTTTGCCATTATCGATGAAGTCGATTCAATCTTAATTGATGAAGCAAGAACGCCACTTATCATATCTGGTCAAGCTGAAGATAGTTCAGCATTGTATAAAACCATCAATGTTGTTGTACCAACGCTTGAACAACAAGAAGAAGAAGATAAAGAAGGTGAAGAAAGTACTGGTGATTACACCATTGATGAAAAAGCCAAACAAGTTTATTTAACCGAACGTGGTCAAATTCATATTGAAGAAATTATGGTGGAAAAAGAGTTGTTAATTGCTGGGGATACCTTATTTTCAGCAGCTAATATCACTTTATTACATCATGTTATGGCGGCACTTCGTGCTCATAAACTATTTCAAAAAGATGTTGATTATATCGTTAAAGACGGTGAAGTAGTTATTGTTGATGAGCACACCGGTCGAACTATGGAAGGTCGTCGTTGGTCTGAAGGTCTTCATCAGGCTGTAGAAGCAAAAGAAGGCGTTAATATTCAAAATGAAAATCAGACACTAGCTTCAATTACTTTCCAAAACTACTTTAGAATTTATCAAAAACTATCAGGTATGACAGGTACTGCCGATACTGAAGCGTTTGAATTTAATCATATCTATGGCTTAGAAACCGTTATTATCCCAACCAATCAGCCTATGGTTCGTAAAGATTTGGCTGATCTGATTTACTTAACGGGTGATGAAAAATTTGAAGCTATTTTAGCTGACATTCAAGATTGCGTAAAACGTGGTCAACCAGTATTGGTTGGTACTATTGCCATTGAGACTTCAGAGTTTTTATCTGACTTCTTGAAGAAACAAAAAATTAAGCACAAAGTACTTAATGCCAAATTCCATCAACAAGAAGCTGAAATTGTTGCTGATGCGGGTAAAGAAGGTGCAGTGACTATTGCTACCAATATGGCAGGTCGTGGTACTGATATCGTTTTAGGTGGTAATTTGGATGCCATAATCGCAAAATTAACCAACGCTAGTGAAGACGATATTGCTAAAGCTAAAGCGCAGTGGAAAATTGACCATGATCGTGTGCTTGAGTTAGGCGGTTTACATATAGTTGCGACAGAACGTCATGAATCGCGTCGAATTGATAACCAATTACGTGGTCGTTCAGGTCGTCAAGGCGATGAAGGCTCCACTCGTTTTTACTTATCAATGGAAGATTCATTGATGCGTATATTTGCCTCTGAGCGTATTTCAAATATGATGCGCAAGTTAGGTATGGAACATGGCGAAGCAATTGAACACCCTTGGGTAACTCGTAGTATCGAAAACGCCCAGCGAAAAGTTGAAGGTCGTAACTTTGATATGCGTAAGCAGTTATTAGAGTACGATGATGTTGCTAATGATCAACGTGGTGTTATCTATGAACAACGTAATGAATTACTAGATAATGAAGAGATTGGTGAAGTTGTTGATGCTATTCGTAGCGACGTCATAAATGGTGTCATTGACCAACATATTCCTCGTCAATCATTAGACGAGATGTGGGATATTCAAGGCCTTGAAGAACAATTGAAAGGTGATTACGCTACAGACTTAACTATTGCAAAGTGGCTTGAACAAGATAATAAGCTTCATGAAGAAAGCTTGCGTGAGAAAATTGTCACTGAATTTGAACAAGCTTATAAAGATAAAGAAGCAGCAGTTGGCGTAGATGTGCTACGTCAGTTTGAAAAAGCGGTGATGTTACAAAGCTTAGACTCACATTGGAAAGAACATTTATCAGCAATGGATCATTTACGCCAGGGTATCGGCTTGCGTGCTCACGCTCAGAAGAATCCTAAACAAGAGTTTAAGCGCGAATCTTTTCAGTTGTTTACCGAAATGTTAGATAACTTAAAGTTTGATGTAGTTGGTATTTTGTCTAAAGTACAAATTCGTGCTGAGTCTGATGTCGAAGCCGTAGAAGAGCAACGTAGAAAGGCTGAAGAAATTCCAATGGACTTTAAACATCAATCGATTACCAATCCTAATGAAGATAGACAAATGCCTCGTGTAGGTCGTAATGAAGTATGTCCTTGCGGCTCAGGTAAAAAGTATAAGCAGTGTCATGGTAAGTTAGCTTAACTTAATATTGTTATTAAAAATGCCAGTCAAATGACTGGCATTTTTTTTTCGCTTCACTTCGAAGTCGAGTAGTTGTTATTAGAAGAGAAATTATGAATAAAATTGTTCATGTTGCCGTAGGCATTATTACCCGAACGAGTGAAGAAGCTAGTACTCAATACTTTTTAACCAAACGTCTTGAAGCCGCTCACCAGGGAGGAAAGTGGGAATTCCCTGGTGGTAAGTTGGAAAGTAATGAAACAGTTGCACAAGCGCTGGCTAGAGAGCTTAAAGAGGAGGTGGCGATTGATGTTTTATCTTGTCAACCACTGCTCAAGATTGAGCATACTTACCGCGGTAAAGAAGGAACAGAGCAGGGAGATAAAACAGTTTGTTTAGATGTATTTATTGTCGATAATTTTATTGGTGAGCCAAGTGCCCAAGAAGGGCAGGGTGAGGGTTGGTTTACCTTAAGTGTATTGTCCACACTTAGTTTTCCAGAAGCCAATAGGGCTATTATTGAAAAACTCTTAGAACAAGCATCCATATAAAACGCAAGTTATTCAGGTTCAACAAAAAACTTATTGTTCATTAAAAACTCATCTTCCATTGCATCTAGCATTTCTTCTGATAAAACTGTGTCTACTTGAATATTTTGGCTGATTTTGTGGTTTTCGTCTGCCCACTCACCAAGATCAATTAATTGGCAACGTTTGCTACAAAAAGGACGGAACTCGCTACTTGCTTGCCATTCTACAGATTTTTGGCATTGAGGGCAGGGGACTTTTAATGTCATGTGGTAATATCATGTAAAACTATAATTATAACTAATTATACACTAAAGTTTAGCAGATTGAATTAACAGAAAATGAGTGAAACTTTAAGGCAATAATTTGCTGAGACTCGTTAACAGCGAGCTAATTGAAACACGGTTGTCTGATTTGCGTACCTGCGACCTGTGTGTTGGCATGGGAGCATGAAACGAATGGAGTAGCGGAACTTGTTACCGCTAATTGTAGGATAATACTTAGCCCCTTGCGCTAACTGTATCCGCAACAATAACAGACCCTCACCATTATCTTGGTAAAAGCCACTGTCAACTTCAATATTTTCGAATTCAGCACGTAAACGAATGAATTTCAAGATAATGGCTAAAGCGGAGGATATATCACTTAACAGGTTAAGCCATTGTTGAATCTCTTGTTTTGTCTTACTTTCATCTTGGTGCAGCCAAAAATGTAATTGTGGTAAGTCAAAACTAGAGCTACCGCCTTGAATTGCAAAGCGCTGTTTTAAACAAGACAGTAGTTTATCTTCTTTGAGTTGACCCCAGGTAGGTCGTGGAATTCTCAGGTGACTTACTAACTTTACGGTTTCTGCCAGATTCTTTTCTAGTGCGCTAGTATCGACATCTGGAACTTTAGACCATACAACTAAATTTTGTTCTAATTTTTCTAGATCTTTAATCAAATCACCACGGACATCGTTTCGTTCTAGTGTGTCTAAAATAGAGAATAGCGCATTGAAAAATACTTGGTGGCTAGTTTTGATGCTTAGGTCGCTGCTAAGACAAGTGAATGCCTGAGCAAAAAGTTGCTCAAGCTTAAGATAATTTCTTATGCGCTCATTAAGCGGATGTTCATATAAGACCGTAGACATAAAAATTTTGAACTACTGAACCTGAGGTTAAAATTAAAGAACGAATTATTTTATTGTTGATTTTTAAACCATTTTTGTCAAGGATAAATACTTTTTATCAAGTGATATGACAAGTTCTTTAATTTCTTGCTGGCTGATAGTGTCATTGTTAATCACGTCGTCAGCTACTTCTAGTCTCTCTGCACGACTTGTTTGACTAGCTAAGATAGCTTTAATCTCTGTTAAGGTGCTCGTATCTCTTAGCATGGTACGTTCTATCTGAGTAATTTCACTAACATCAGTAATTAATACACGATTAACTAGTGATAATAAATTGTTTTCAATAAGTAAAGGCGCCACTAAAATGCAATATGGACTTGTTGAGTTTTTAGTTTGCTTAATGATACCAACACGTATTAATGGATGTAATAAAGCATTAAGCCACAGTTTGTCAGCTTCATTGCTAAAGATACGGCTTCTCAATAAACCACGGTTTAGATTACCGTCGTTTTGTATATAATTTTCGCCAAAGTGATCAGCAATAGCCGTTAAAGCAGGGCTATTGACAGCGACCACTTCTCTAGCGATGACATCAGCATCAATTACATCAATGCCTAATTCAAGGAAATAATTGGTAATCGTGGTCTTACCACTACCAATACCGCCAGTAAGACCAATAATTAGTTCAGACATTGTGCAAGAGACTTATAAATTAAAGAAATTTTTGTAAATACCAAGACCAAATACCCTCACCCCATAATAAGGTGAGCCAACCAGCTACAGCTAAATAAGGACCAAAAGGTATGCCTTGTTCTTTTTGATGATTTTTGAATAACATTAAAGCAATACCTACAATAGCACCGACGACAGATGCCATAAGAATAAGTAATGGTAATAATTGCCAGCCTAGCCAAGCACCAAATACAGCAAACAATTTAAAGTCACCATAACCCATACCCTCTTTTCCCGTCATCAACTTAAAGAGCCAAAAGACAGAAAATAGGCTCATATAACCAACAGCGGCGCCAATTACAGCGTCTGTTAATGGGATAAAAGTACCGTTTATATTTATCAGTAAACCGAGCCATAATAACGGTAAGGTTATTTGATCAGGTAATAACATATGATCAAAATCAATCATGGTGAGTGTTATTAACCCCCAAGTGAGTAATAAAACCCATAGGGTTGTTATAGTAACGCCAAAGTGTTGTGCAACAATAAGACTTAATAGCATGGTTGATATTTCAATTAAAGGATAACGTACAGAAATACTATTTGTACATTGACTACATTTCCCTTTTAAAAACAACCAGCTCAATACAGGAATGTTTTCGTAAAATCGAATTTTATGCCCACAACTAGGACAGGTAGAGTCAGGTTTTGATAATGTGACAGGAGTAAATTTTTTAGCTTCAACATCACTTACTTCCTCAGCTAAATATTCCCGGCATTCATGGTACCAAGTATACTCCATCATTTTCGGAGTACGATAAATAACTACATTGAGAAAGCTACCAATGGCTAATGATATTAGGCTAACTGTGATGTAAAAGAAGCTAGGATATTGAAGGAATAACAAGGATAAATTGTTGATAAAAGATAAAAAAGTATTGTCTAACAAAGTGAAGTCCACATTTTAATCTGAAGTTACAAGTGAATGAATTTAGAGATAAAATGGAAGAGTATTGATATATTACTTTTCCATTTTAAGATAGGTTTATACAACTTTACCTATTTCAAATATTGGTAAGTACATGGCAATAATCAAGCCACCGATAACAACACCTAATACAGCCATAATCATCGGCTCCAACAAAGCGGTTAAACCATCTACAGCATCATCTACTTGTTGCTCATATACATTTGCCACTTTGGATAACATATCGTCAACAGCGCCAGACTCTTCCCCAATCGCAACCATTTGTATAACCATGTCAGGGAATATTTTACAGTTACGCATCGCTAAATTCATTTGCATACCAGAGGAAACTTCAGCACGTACTTCTAAAATAGCCTCTCTAAATACAGCGTTACCAGACGCGCCAGCTGCGGACTCTAAGGCATCTATCAATGGTACGCCAGCGGCAAAGGTTGTAGATAATGTTCTAGCATACCGTGCTACTGCGGCTTTTTCTAATAAATCACCAATTACGGGCAGCTTTAAAATGTTCTTATCAACACTGTCACGAAATTTAAGACTATTTCTGTGGGCACGTTTAAATAGAAATGATGCTAGATAAAGTCCTGCCAAGCCGAAATACCAATAAGCTTGCATAAATTCGGATATGCCAATTACGAATTGTGTGAATGCTGGTAACTCAGCACCAAAACTAGAAAATATCTCCTGAAAAACAGGTACTACAAAGATAAGCAAAATAGAGGTTACTATTGCCGCTACAACTAAAACAGCTATTGGATAGGTCATTGCCTTTTTAATTTTACTCTTAAGTGCTTCAGCTTTTTCTTTATAGGTAGCAATACGAGCATAGATAGTTTCTAACGAACCTGATTGCTCGCCTGAAGCTACCAGATCACAATACAGATCATCAAAATATAGCGGGTGATCACGTAAACAGTCTGACAAAGGGATACCTGAAGATAGTTTGATACCAATATCACCTAGAAGCTTTCGCATTTTACCATTATTATGACCTGAACCAATCATCTCAATTGTTTGTACTAAGGGCACACCAGCTCCTAACATGGTAGATATTTGCCTAGTAATGACTGCGATATCACCAGGAGTTATTGGCTTGTCACCACTTAGGCCGAATAAGGGCTTAGCTTTCTTTTTGACACGACTTGGCGTTATACCCTGCTTACGCAATTGACTTTTCAATTCGATAACATTGTTCGCAGGAAGTTCACCGCTAATTTTCTTTCCTTTACGGTTAACACCTTGCCAAACAAAAATATCTTGTTCTTTTATTTTGTTTTTAGTTTTCTTACCTGCTGTAATCGCCATAATTAACTTTGTTCCATGAGTTACTTTATTCTTTGTTTCTTATTATCTTCAGTAAAGAATTATTTAATGCATAAATATTTTATTAAGTGTAAGCGAGTTGACTAAAGTATACTTTAGGCGCTAGTTACTCGATTAATTTCTTCTAAGCTTGTCATACCACTCATTGCTTTAATTATTCCAGACTGACGCAGATTGTTATAACCCTCTTTTTGACATTGTCGTGCAATGTCAAGAGAGTTACCACCTTCCATAATAATAGAAGCAATAACAGAGCTAATTTTAATCACTTCATAAATACCAACCCTGCCTTTGTAACCGCCGGTACAATGGGTGCAACCAACAGGCTTAAATAGTTTTATTTCAGCCAATTTGTCAGCAGGAAAACCTTGCTCAGCCAATTGCATCTCTGACAATGGTTCCTCTTCTTTACATTGGGGACATAAACGACGAGCTAAGCGCTGAGCAATTATAATGGACACAGAGCTAGCGACGTTATATGAAGGTACACCCATATTAAGTAAGCGAGTTAAAGTTTCAGCGGCTGAATTAGTATGTAGTGTTGATAACACTAAATGACCCGTTTGTGCAGCCTTGATTGATATTTCAGCTGTTTCAAGGTCTCGAATTTCACCAACCATAACAATATCGGGATCTTGGCGCAAAAATGATCGCAAAGCACTAGGGAAAGTTAAACCTGCGCGATTATTGATTTGAACTTGGTTAATTCCTTCAAGGTTAATCTCAACAGGATCCTCGGCTGTAGAAATATTCCGCTCTTGTGTATTGAGAATATTCAAACCGGTATAAAGTGATACTGTTTTACCTGAGCCGGTAGGGCCGGTAACTAAAATCATGCCCTGAGGTTGATCTAACGCTTCCATATAGATCTTCTTTTGCTCGGGCTCGTAACCAAGCATGTCGATACCAAGCATGGCACTTGAGGAGTCTAATATCCGCATAACAATTTTCTCACCCCACATAGTGGGAAGAGTACTAACACGAAAATCAATCGATTTTTTCTTAGATAGTGCTAATTTAATCCTGCCATCTTGGGGAACTCGTCGCTCAGCAATATCTAGCTTTGACATTACTTTTAATCTCGCAGCCATTCTTGATGAAAGCGATACAGGGGGCCTGGCAATTTCAGCTAATATACCATCAATACGAAAGCGAATACGGAAGGACTTTTCATAAGGTTCAAAATGTAAATCTGAGGCTCCTTTTTTAATCGCATCAAGTAATATTTTATTGATAAAAACAACAATAGGAGCATCGTCTTCACTGTTAGCTCTATCTTCTTCCTTTTTTGTATCTTCGACATCGATGCCAGCAAGTTCATCTGCATCAATATCGCTTATATCTAAAGCATCATTCTCATCTTCTAATACTTTTTCAATACAAGTTTGTAAGCTGGTTTCGTCACACAATATCAATTCAGTATTATAACCAGTATTAAATTGAATCTCTTCCAAGGCATCAAGGTTAGTTGGATCTGACATGGCAACAAATAGCACTTTGCCTCTAAGAAATAGTGGTAGTGCGTTGTGTTTGGATATCAATTTTTCGTTTCGAATTCCGTCAGGTATTAAACTAGTATCAAAATGAGAAAGTTGAATTTGAGGATAACCAAAACTTTTGGAGAGCACTTTGGCAATGCTATTACCATCAAGATTTTTGTTTTCTATCAGAAAGCGAATGAAAGGTTTGTTCTTTCCAACAAAGTCGGCGGCAATATCATCTATTGACTCTAATGGAATAAGGTTCTGCTTTGATAATGCAGATAATACACTGGATTGTTGATGGTTGCCTTTCATAACTTTTAGAGATAACCTCTTGGAAATATTAAAATAGTAGTTAACTGTTTTAGTGTAACTTATAACAGTAGAAAAGCATAAAAAGATTTATAAGACTTAGGTGATATAAATACAGGTAGTTTTATGGCTAAAAGCGTCTGATATTTAATGATATAACCAAGTATTTTTTAGAGTCTATAAAACTGAAGTTAATAAAAAAAGCTCCCTAAGGAGCTTTTATAAAAATTAATAATAGAAAGATTAAATTCTTTTTATTATTTAATTCAAATTAACATAAGTTAGCTGAAGTATTACTACAAACACCTGGAGCCCATGAAATTGCGCCAGAAGCAAGTAATGTGCCTGTTAATACATATGTTTCTGCAGTGTTCGGTGAGTTAGTCGCTGCAGTTGCGGTAATAATATATGTACCACCAGCAACACCAGAGCCAGCTGCAACACCTGGAGCAGTACCTGTAAGTGCTGTACCAGCAATATCAGCACCAGCGGTAACATCCGCAGGAACGCCAAACACATTTTTATTACAGTTACCAGAATTTGGAAGACCTTGTGTTTGAACACAGATAGATATTGCAGTTTTTATATTTGCAGCGGCTAATGTTGTCTCAGTAAACTCAGCACGTTTGGTATAGTCTTGATATGCAGGTAACGCTACTGCAGCCAAAATACCAATAATCGCTACAACGATCATTAATTCAATTAAAGTAAAACCTTTTTGTGCACTTTTTTTCATTTGTTGTAAGTTTTTCATATTGTATTTCCATTTATGTTTTACGGGGGCTAACTTCATACTGCGACAAATTTTTACAAATGTAAAATATTGTTGCGACTTTTTTTACTTTTATTCATTGGTTAACCCCTGAGCGATTACTTTATAACCCATTATTAACTATGAGTTAACTTTTGCTCGGAGCTTTTTACTTTATTAACAGTTGTTACGCTAAGGATTTTCAAACTTAATGTCAACTCATGCAAGCGCTATTTCACTCTAATGTGAGCCTTTTTAAGTGATGACACCTATATAGGTAATAACCGCAATAAATACAAATATTCTTAGTGCTGTTTACTTATATCATCGAACTAAGAGATCTTTGATATATTAAAATATACAATAATATGATGGTTCAGGCCATTACAGGCTATTACACCATACTCGTCACTTTATTCATGGTTATGCTTTTAGGTCGATTTAGGGATGTTTAACTTAACCATGCATATTAATAGTGTCGCTTGAACTAGCTTATATATAGTTAGATGAATTATATTAAAAAATAATGGCAATAGACGTGATCTTTATGCATTCTTTCTGTATAATCCGCGCTCCCTACGTTACAAATGCCTATTGTTTTGTGGATTCTTGTTTAAGTTCCCTATAAATAGAGGCGCTGGGCTCGATGCTCGAAGGGGCAATGGCGTAGTCCATTTAACCGGCAATTGAACTTTTTGTTTTTATTGTCATTTAAGTAACATATATAAGATTGGGTTTTTTAATGAAAACTTTTGTAGCAAAACCAGCAAGCGTACAACGCGAATGGTTCTTAGTGGACGCCGAAGATAAAACTTTAGGTCGTATCGCTACCGAAATTGCAAGCCGTTTACGCGGTAAGCATAAAGTAGAATATACACCTCACGTAGATACTGGCGATTATATCGTTGTTATCAATGCTGAGAAAGTACGTGTAACAGGTAACAAAGCGAAAGGTAAAATTTACTACTCGCATACTGAATTTCCTGGTGGTCTTAAGCAAATTAGCTTTGAAAAGTTAATTGAAAAAGCACCAACACGCGTTCTTGAATTTGCAGTGAAAGGCATGTTACCTAAAGGTCCTTTAGGTCGTGAAATGTTCCGCAAATTAAAAGTATATGCAGGCCCTGAGCATGCACATACAGCACAACAACCACAACTTTTGGAGCTATAAGCAATGGCTGATAATCAATATTACGGTACTGGTCGTCGCAAGAGCTCAACTGCTCGTGTGTTTATGAAAGCTGGTAACGGTGCAATCACAATTAACAAACGTGACATTTCTGAGTATTTCGGTCGTGAAACTGCTCGTATGGTTGTTCGTCAACCATTAGAGTTAGTTGAAATGTTAGAAAAGTTTGACTTCAACATCTCTGTAGTAGGCGGTGGTATTTCTGGTCAAGCTGGTGCAATTCGTCACGGTATTACTCGTGCATTAATGGAGTTTGATGAAACTTTACGTGGTTCTCTACGTGCTGCTGGATTCGTTACTCGTGATGCTCGTAAAGTTGAACGTAAGAAAGTTGGTCTTCATAAAGCACGTAAGAAGCCACAATTCTCAAAACGTTAATATTCGTCATATTCAGGATTTATACAGCATTGTCTACGCTGTTCGCCCAAGCCACTTAGTTAACCTAAGTTCAGGGGCTCACAACTTGACCGCTTTGTCTAAATCCAGACTATTTAGAATATATGCATTTAAAGAACCGACCTCGTGTCGGTTTTTTTATGCCCTGAAAAAATTTACCCTTTTGTTAATAATTCCTATTAACTCACCATAAATATCCTTTATTTATTCTATTTCAAAGTATTTCAAATTATTTCTGTTTTTACAGTGCCTAAGCCCCTTTTTACCTTGTAAAAAACACGCTATTTCTTTATGATCAGAAAAATTTTTTGTCGATATACCGCTTGGTATGAATTTGAGCTAACAAAAACAAACGCTGTGCTTGCTGGTTATGGTAAATTATCACTTAGTTTGTCAGAAAAAAATTGTTTTGTTAGTGTCTTAGTTGGAGAGTATGAATGAGCAATGTGCCTGTGAATAACGGCCGCAGACGCTTCTTAACGGCTGCTACGGCAGTGGTTGGTGGTGCTGGTGTGGTTGGAGCTGCTGTGCCTTTTATTGCTTCCTGGAACCCAAGTGCTCGCGCGAAAGCTGCGGGTGCTCCAGTTGAAGTTAATGTAGGTAAAATACAGCCTGGTCAATTAATCCGTGCAGAATGGCGTGGTAAACCCGTTTATGTTGTACGTAGAACGGAAAAAACGGTTAGTGAATTAGCTAAACATGATGACCAGTTGCGAGATCCAGATTCTGAAAAGGCACAACAGCCTGAATATGCTACTAATGCCTATCGTTCAATTAAACCTGAATTCTTAGTTGCTCTAGGTGTTTGTACTCATTTAGGGTGTGCACCTACTCATCACGGTGGCGATTTTGAACAGTTTGTTGAAGGCGTGCCAAACGGTTTCTTCTGTCCATGTCACGGTAGTAAATTTGATATGGCTGGCCGTGTTTTTCAAGGCGTTCCTGCACCATTAAACCTGGTAGTGCCGGAACATTCTTTTATCAGCGATGACACCTTATTAATTGGTGTTGGTCAAGGAGACGTATAATGTTAATGAAATTATTTACTGATTTCATGGGCTGGATTGATAAACGTTTGCCAGTGACTGACGCTTGGAACAAACATTTAGCACAATACCCAGCACCAAAAAACTTTAACTTTTGGTACTTTTTTGGCTCATTAGCTATGTTAGTACTTGTTAATCAAATCCTTACCGGTATTTGGTTAACGATGAACTATGAACCATCTGGCGATGGAGCATTTGCTTCTATTGAATATATTATGCGTGATGTCGACTTCGGTTGGTTATTACGTTATATGCATTCTACTGGTGCTTCAGCATTTTTTGTTGTTGTTTATATGCATATGATGCGCGGCCTAATGTATGGCTCATATCAAAAACCTCGTGAATTACTGTGGATCTTCGGTATGTTGATCTTCTTAGTACTTATGGCTGAAGCTTTCATGGGCTACTTATTACCATGGGGTAATATGTCGTATTGGGGTGCACAAGTAATTATTTCCTTGTTTGGTGCTGTACCAATTATTGGAGATGATTTAACACTGTGGATACGTGGTGATTACGTAATCTCTGGTGCGACTTTAAACCGTTTCTTCGCTTTACATGTTATCGCGATGCCTTTGGTATTAGTTATTTTAGTATTTTTACATATTCTTGCACTTCATGAGGTTGGTTCAAATAACCCTGAAGGTATCGATATTAAAAAGCCAAAAGGCAGTGTTAAACCTGAAGAATTAAGTAAATTTACTTTCCATAAACAATACAGTGAAAAGTACGATATTGTTGATGCGGTACCTTTCCATCCTTATTATTCCGTTAAAGATATTATGGGTGTTGCTGGCTTCTTATTCTTATTCTGTTGGGTAATGTTCTTCGCGCCAGAGGGTGGCGGTTACTTTATGGAAGCGCCAAACTTCACGCCGGCAAATGGTTTGAAAACTCCTGAGCATATTGCTCCGGTATGGTACTTTGGTCCTTTCTATACTATTTTGCGTGTTGTTCCTGATAAGTTATTAGGTGCGGTTGCTATGTTTGGTGCAATTGTAATGTTATTTGCTTTACCTTGGTTTGACCGTGGTACTGTGAAGTCGGTACGTTATCGTTCAAAATTACATTTAGTTAACTTAATTCAGTTTGCTATTTGTTTTGTTGTGCTTGGTGCATTAGGTACTATGCCTGCAACACCAACGGCTAATCTAATTGGCGTAATTGCTAGTTTTGGTTACTTCGGTTTCTTCATTGCATTGTGGTTCTACAGCAAGAATGAAAATACAAAACCAGTACCTGAGAGGATTGCAGACTAATGAAAAAATTAATTATAGCCGCTACTTTCGGCATTTTTGTTGGCTTAGTGGCACTTACACCATTAAGTGCTACAGCATCTGGTCCAAGTATTGCCTTAGATAACGCCAATAACGATTTATCTGATAAAGAATCTTTGAAAAAAGGTTTCAAAACTTATATCAATTATTGTTTAGGTTGCCATCAATTACAGTACCAACGTTATAACCGTACTTTTACCGATTTAGGTATTGAAGAAGCGGACGGTATTGCTAATTATATGTACACTGGCGATAAAGTTGGTGGTCATATTCTAAATAGCATGCCGAAAAAAGAAGCGGCAAGCTGGTTTGGTAGCGCGCCACCGGATTTAACTTTGGAAGCGCGTTTACGTAGTCCTGATTGGATCTATACTTACTTACGTTCATTCCATATTGATGAATCACGCCCATTTGGCGTAAATAATACCGTTTTTAAAGATGTTGGTATGCCACACGTATTGCAAGACTTGCAAGGTGTTAGCACTATTGACGAACATGGTAAACTTTCTCCAGCAATGGGTGGAACTTTAACTGCTGAAGAGTATGATGTAGTTGTTCGTGATTTAACTAACTTTTTAGAATATGTTGGTGAGCCAAATAAACTAGAGCGTAAAGCACTTGGTTATTGGGTATTAGCTTTCTTGTTCTTCTTCTTTATCCTTTCTTATTTCCTTAAGAAAGAGTACTGGAAAGACGTACATTAAGTTATTAATGCAGTAAATTTCAGGGGGATTTGATAGTTATATATCAGGTTCCCCTTTGTTAGTTTTTAAAGTAAATAATTTTGGAGGCTCTATGGCCGTAGCAGCAAATAAACGCTCTGTGATGACGTTGTTCTCTCATGCAGATGATATGTATAGTCATCAGACACGCATAGTTTTAGCAGAAAAAGGTGTTGGTGTTGATATCAACTTAGTTGATTTAGCTAATTTGCCAGAAGACTTATTGGACTTAAATCCATATGGTACAGTGCCAACTTTAATTGACCGTGAATTAGCTTTATATGAAGCAAAAATCATTGTTGAGTATTTAGATGAGCGTTTTCCACACCCACCATTAATGCCAGTTTACCCGGTATCACGTGGTCGTAGCCGTTTGATGATGCATCGTATCGAGCAAGATTGGTATAGCCTTACTAAAGTGATCATGTCAGGCACTACGGCAGAAGCAGCTAAAGCTCGTCAAGAGTTAAAAGAAAGTTTGTTAAGTATTGCGCCAATCCTAAATGAAGCACCATATTTTATGAGTGAAGAATACAGCTTAGTTGATTGTTATTTAGCACCGTTATTATGGCGTTTACCAGTATTTGGTATTGAGTTAGTTGGTCAAGGTTCAAAAGAGCTTAAAACGTACATGTTACGTCTGTTTGAACGTGAATCTTTCCAAGCATCACTCACTGAAACTGAGCGTGAATTACGCTTTGGTCATCCTGCCTAATGGAAGACGCAACACCTAGCTCAATGAGTTCGAATAAGCCTTATATAGTTAAGGCTTTCTATGAGTGGATTTCAGATAATGATCTAACACCATACATTATGGTCGACGTTAATGTTTATGGTGTTTTAGTACCAATGAATTATGTGGCTGACGGGCAAATTGTATTAAATATTGCTGGTTCAGCAGTTGGTACCATTGCATTAGGTGATAAAACTATTAATTTTAGTGCCCGTTTTGGCGGGAAATTAGAGCACATTACCGTACCTTATGGTGCTATCGGTGCTATCTATGCTAAAGAAAATGGTGCAGGAACTTCACTTCCTATCGAACATCCAGCTGAGGATGAAGATGACTTAGTCGATGAAGTACCAGAGAAGCCTAAATCTACTTTAAGTAGTGTTGCATCAACGGGTAGTGAAAAAGATAAATCAAACAAACCGAAAGGTAAAAGTAAAGCTAGCCTGAAAATTATTAAATAGTCTTACCTATTTTTAAAAATTGAAAGCTAAAATACAAAAACCTGTAAATATCATTGATATTTACAGGTTTTTTTTGTTTTAAGAATATGACTTAAAAGAGAATTGAATAACCTGAATTCTGGATAATGAGTATTTGATGTTTAAGTAAAAACAAAAACTTAGGCTGTTAGCAACAAAATTAACTAGCGGTAGACTCTATTAATGTTTCAATTTATTCTATTATCAAGGCAAAACGTCGATGAATAACAGGTTCTTTATCTATGTTTTAACGCTGAAAATCGGATAAAGGGGGATTTTGAATAAGTACTGCTATCCATAGTTTAAATTAAAGATATTCAAAGGCTTTAATCACACGACTGACACCGTTAATATTACGAGCTATTTCAACAACAATGTTTGCTTCCTCTTTTGTCACTAAACCTAATAAAAACACCTCTGAGTTCTCAGTAACAACCTTGATATCTTTGGCATTTACTTCTGAGTTTGCAAGTAAGGCAGACTTTACTTTAGAGGTTAACCAAATATCATTGCTCTTGGTTGTGACACTTACCATTGAGCTAATGCGAATCTGATTGTGTATGGTTATTATGTCAGGAACGTCTTGTATTGTTTTGATGGCAAGGTCTCTAAGGTAGCTGTTAGGTGCTTGCCCAACAATCACAACAGTACCATTCATACTAATAATATGAAGGTTGGTATTTTTTGCTAATGCCTTTTGCTTGTTCAGTTCATTATGGGCAACAAACTCGATGCTCTGGTCATCTATTTGTTTGCTGAAACTACGCCTGTCAGCAACCATAGTAGCACCGGCGGTAATGGCGACTACAGTGGCAACTGCACAGCCTTGCAAAGCTGACACAAGCATTAGCAAGCCAGCAATGTGTGCAGTTTTATCTTTAACTATATTTGTTAAAGAAAGCATTTATGAATCACCTTGAGGAAATAAGGTGCTATCAATTATTTCGCATAAACTGTGTATGACGATTAAATGTACTTCCTGAATTCTTGACGTTCTTGACGAAGGCACTCGTATTTCAACATCACTGTCACCGAGTAAACCCGAAATATCACCACCATCGCCACCAGTTAAGGCAATAATAGGTATATCACGTGATACTGCACTTTCTATCGCTTTTACCACGTTACGCGAGTTACCGCTGGTAGAAATAGCTAACAGGACATCGCCATTGTGACCAAGTGCTCTAATTTGTTTGGAAAAAACTTCATCATATTGATAGTCATTAGCGATAGAGGTGATAGTTGATATATCGCTATTAAGTGAGATGGCTGGCAAACTAGGTCGTTCAGTTTCATATTTATTCAGCAGCTGCGCACAAAAATGCTGAGCATGACCTGCAGAGCCGCCATTGCCACAAGAAATTATTTTATTACCACCTAATAAGCATTGCACCATCATCATGCCCGCATGCTCAATAGCTGGTGCTAGGAGCTCACTAGCCGCAATTTGAGTTTGAATGCTTTCGGTAAAATTATTTGTGATCTGTTCTAGCATGGAAAACTGACTCCGCGACAATATTGTCTATAATATTAATTTGTTTTATGAGCTTAAAAAGCATTTTTTAGCCAAGTAACCTGTGGATTGGCAATATCACCCTCAAGGGCTACGACATCAATACGACAGGGGGTATTATATTCATTTAAACCGACTTGATGCAGATAAAATGTTACGCAATGTTTAACTTTTTGTTGTTTACTCGCAGGTATAGCGGCAATAGCACCTCCAAATGCTTTATTTTTACGATACTTAACTTCAATAAAAACGTAAGTATCGCCATCAAGCATAATCAGATCAACTTCTCCTTGGCGACAGTGGTAGTTCTTGTCAATTAGGTTTAAGCCTTGTTTTGTTAGGTATTGCTCAGCAAGTTGCTCAGTAATTTTTCCTATATCTGTACAGGTAACACCTGTAGTTGCTGCGCGCTTACTCCATAACAATAGAGTCTACCTTATTGCCTTTATATACACCCCAAAGCAAACTGCGGGTTAAAATGCTGTTTTTATCTAGCTTTAATACGCCAGTTTGCCCCCAATGTTGCAAATGAGGGGCTTGTTGCATAAGTGGAATCTTGCTGATCAGTTGATAGCTGTCATAACCCATAGCAAAAAGTCGGGATAAGCCATCACTACGTTTTGGCCAAAGTTGTTGACTAAGTGCAGCTAATTTTGGATTTTGTTCACTAGTTAATAACCACGGGATTTCAGTAAAAGTTAACCCTTGTAAGTCACTGTTACTACTGTAGTCGCTACGAGTGCTATGACTTCGTGAACTAGCAAACACCGGTATGATTTCCGCGAACGGGCTAATATTAACTTCAATATAAGGTTTTACTAAACGCGTTTTATCAGGGGTGCCAACAAGATAAATCATATCTATATCACGTCTGTTGCGAGTTTGCGTTTTTATACTTTGACTCAGTCGACTTTCAAGATTTTTTATTCGAACCTTACTTTTATCAACAGATAGAATTGCTTTTATATTGGCTTGCATTTGAGCACCGGTATCGTAATAAACTACCTCTATAGTATTGCCAGTTATACGCTGCCACTGTTTAACAAAAGCTTGCGCTATACGTTTACTGACAATGTTTTTTTGGCTTAGCACTATCGGGTGTTGATAACTTTGCCGACTAAGGGTTGATGCTGCTTGATTAGCTTCATCTTCTGGGCGCATAGATAACACAGTATGTTGCTGTGTTAGTGAAGAAGAGGCCGGTATATTTAGTAATAACGTCGCAATAGCAGTGGAGTTAGCGGCTGGCTTTAAATAATTTTCTATGGCAGAGTCACTATCAATAGCAGCTAAGTAATCAACTGACTGTTTGAGGCTGTAACTTTCAGCGTTTACGGGGGCCTGATTGCCGTCAAGGGTAAACAAACCAGAGTTAGCATTAAGCATATAATCATTTTGCGATTGTGCTTGGACACTTGTATGGCTGATGTACTTGTCTACATTGGATTTTAGTAAAGGGCCAATGACGTAATCTATTTTTTTTGTCGATAATTCATTTGTTAGGCCATACCAGTTAATAGTATTACTGTCTAAAAAATGCAGTGTCTTGGTTTCATTATTATTGAAACTCGCTAATATTCCTTGCTGTATAGCTAAACCATACGAGCGCTGACTACCTGTTAACGGTAATATTACCGCTATATTTTCAATGTTTTTTGGAACAATTACTTGCGTAGATAACTGTTGTGCAATGATATTAGCAGGATGAATTTTGAAATTATTTTGCCATATCTTCAGGTGATATTGCATCAGATTTTTTTTGTTAGTAAACTTATTTGCGATAGCCGTTAGCTTTAACCAACCCTCGCTATTGGGCGCTTTATCTAATGCAATTAAACTTAACTGCCATTGAGATAGGATTTGAAATTGCTGCCAAATATCAGTAATTTGTTGTGAGCTTTGTTCACTGCTGTTTGTTGTTGAAAAAGCGAATAATTGCGCATTTAAAGCGGCAATAGGCTGCTGCTTCTGATGAAAGGCAATACTGAGTAATCGGTAGTATGTGGCTGTAAGTGTGATGCCATTTTCGCTAGCATATTGTTCTAATTGATTTAGCTGTAAAAAACTTTCCTGATAGTAACCTAACTGTTGCAGGCTATTGGCTTTAATTAAAGCCAATTGTACTTTTTCTTGGGTATAGTTAGCTATTTGACCATCGATTAAAGGCAGCGTTTTATCTGCAAGCCAAAGCGCTTTTAGGTAATTTTCTTTTTGAAAAAATAATTTTGTTGCTGTAATTAGTTCACTTACCGCTTCGTTATTTGTTAACGTTTTTGCAAGCGCTAAATGTTGCTCAGCAGATAAGTCACCGGAGTCAATGACCATTTCATCAATCTCTGTGCCTGTTTTAGTAACGGTTGGTGTTAAAGGTGGCTCTTTAGTACTACAACTTGCAAGTAATGTCAGTAATAAAGCAGGGAGAATCAGAGATTTTATTTGTTGAATATACATTGAAAAATTGTTTAATCCTATTAACTTGATTCTTACCAGTAAAGACGCTGTTTTTACCACAATAAATAAATCCGTGCATATTGCTGTCAGTATGGGGTTATAATAAACGCCAACGAAGTTAGTCTCAACTAAATACGCCAAATATAACTATTAAATCGAGTGAAATAAGTTACATGAGTGAAACAACCTTAACCCCAGCTACCCTCTATATTGTTGCAACACCTATCGGGAATTTAGGTGATATCAGTCAAAGGGCTATTGATATATTAACGCAAGTTGATGTTATTGCTTGTGAAGATACTCGCCATACAGGCAAGTTATTATCAGCTTTTTCAATTAAAAATAGAACTATGTCATTGCATGATCACAATGAGCGCCAGCGCCAAGATCAAGTCGCTACTATGTTACAAGAAGGCAAAACTATTGCGTTGGTTTCAGACGCAGGCACACCACTGATCAGTGACCCTGGTTTTCATATTGTCCGTCATTGTAGAAGTTTGGGATTAAATGTCTCGCCTATTCCAGGAGCTTGTGCCGCAATTTCAGCCTTATCAGTAGCTGGTTTACCTACCGATAGATTTAGTTTTGAAGGTTTTTTACCTTCAAAGTCAGGTGCTAGACAAGCGACATTAACTGCTTTGATTGATGAGCCTCGTACTATGGTTTTTTATGATGCGCCGCGCCGCGCCATAGATACCGTGCGAGATATTGTCGCAACCTTAGGTGGCGAACGTTATATTGTTATTGCTAGAGAGATCACAAAAACCTTTGAAACAATTCATAGTGATACTGCAGAAAATTTTTTAATTTGGCTTGAGCAAGACGCCAACCAGCTAAAGGGAGAAATGGTATTAATCATCGAAGGATATAAAGCCGTTGAAAATGAAATTTCAGCAGAGGTGATTAACACTTTAAAGTTATTGCTTGGGGAAATGAAACCTAAAAAAGCTTGTGCGATCGCTGCTGAAATCTATGGCGTGAAGAAAAATGCGCTTTATGATATTGCTTTGTCTTTGAAAGGCTAGCAGAGCGGCTACTTTACGCTCTGCTTTTTAAATGGCCAAATTAGACTAGCTACCGCGATTTCCAAACGGCATATTTAAACGACCATCACCATAACTGTCTCAAATATGATTTTTGGATTTCAAGCAATATGATTGAATACTATTCTTTGTTGAATAGTATTTACTTAGAATGACTTGGCTACACACTACTCGCCGCGACTAAAACGCTTTACTCTCTTTGAAAGAAACGAACAAAATTTTAACCATGAAAGATCAACAGCCCTTAAGGTCATTTAAATAATTTTAGGAAATTAAAATAAGTAATTTCATTTTAATTAACCCTTTTTCATTACTCCTGCGTTTATAACAATAACCAAAGGAGAAAAATGATGACCAAGACTATTAAAATTGCATTATGTGCAAGTGTGTTATTACTCGCTGCATGTGCACAAGAAGCTAAAGTTGACAGCAAAAAGCAGCAACAGGGTGATGACATTGCCATAATACAAACCGCTGAAAATGAGGCAGTTGAAAAAATAAACATAGCGATTGAAAAGGAAAAAAGAGCAGAAACAAGTCCACCTGCTGTTTCGTTAGCCCAAAAGCGGCAAGTTGAACATAGCGTGAGAAAAACAGGCCCAGCAATGCAGCAAGGTATTATGGCTGTGGGACGTGATATAAGACCGCCGAGCAATTTTTATTCTCATTACCCGCCAATTGCACCGGTATCAAAAGATAGAGAAGAATATTCGCAAATAATTGAAAATAGTGTCAAATCGGTAAGTGAAAAACCGGTTTCTACCTTTTCAATTGATGTTGATACAGCCTCTTATGCCAATATTCGCCGATTACTAAACCAGGGCAATCTACCCCAACATGATGCGGTTCGTATTGAAGAGTTAGTGAATTATTTTTCTTATAACTACCCCAAACCAGATATTAAAACTAAGCAACCGTTCTCGGTTTATACTGAGGTTGCGCCAAGCCCATTTAATCGCGATAAACATCTAATTCATATAGGTATTCAAGGTAAAACAGTTGATAAAGCCAAGCGACCCGCGGCAAACTTGGTTTTTCTCATTGATGTTTCTGGCTCGATGAATAGGGTTAATAAATTAGGATTATTAAAGAACTCTTTGAAAATGCTTGTTAAACAACTAGATGATCGTGATAGCGTTGCAATTGTTGTTTACGCTGGCAGTGCAGGTACTGTACTTGAGCCGACCGCTGGCGATAATCGTCATGCAATCACCAGTGTACTCGCTAATTTATCTGCGGGTGGTTCAACTAATGGTGGTGCGGGTATTCAAGCTGCTTATAGGTTGGCAGAGCAAGCATTTGTAAAAGATGGTATCAACCGAGTTATTTTGGCAACCGATGGTGACTTTAATGTTGGTACGGTTAATCAACAAGCACTAAAAGAGCTCATTGAACATAAACGGGCGTCTGGAATTTCTTTAAGTGTATTAGGTTTTGGTGCGGGAAATTATAATGATGCTTTAATGCAGGAACTTGCCCAACATGGTAACGGTAATGCCTATTATATTGATACGCTAAATGAAGCACGTAAAGTGCTGGTTGAGGAGTTGACGGCAACGTTAATGACTATTGCTAAAGATGTAAAAATTCAACTAGAGTTTAATCCAAACCTTATTAGTGAATATCGTTTGATTGGCTATGAAACAAGAGCATTAAAGCGTGAAGACTTTAATAATGATAAAGTTGATGCAGGTGATATAGGTGCGGGCCATACGGTAACCGCGCTTTATGAAGTGAGTTTTGTTAATGCCAAAAATAAACTGATTGATGATTTACGTTATCAAGATCAAAATCAGCAGGCAATAACGTCAAACCATGAAAGCAATAAAAGTGATGAACTTGCCTTCTTAAGGTTACGTTATAAATTACCTGAACAAGAAAAAAGTCAATTAATTGAGACACCGATTTTACTTAGTTCAATGAAAGCGAGTTTGTCTGTTAGCAGCAACAATTTTAGGTTTTCAGCGGCAGTCGCTGGTTTTGGACAAATATTACGTGGCGGTAAAAATCTGACTACTATGACTTTAAACGACGTTATTAAGTTGGCTGAAGTAGCCAAAGGTGATGACAAATATGGTTATAGAGCTGAATTTATTAACATGGTGAAACTCAGTGATGCCTTAACGTTTAATGACCTGGCTGTTCAATCAGATATAGTTTTAGCCGCAACTCAATTTGACACTATTTACTAAGCCTACGGCATTAATGCCTAAGGTGCTAAAGCCTAACTTATTAAGGAAAGATGCTGATTTTAGATGAACTGAGCCAAGATGAAACGGATGAATCGCTTATGCTTAGCTATGCCAATGGTAATGCTTCAGCGTTTGATCTGCTTTATCAACGGCATAAATTGGTTGTTTTTCGTTTTTTTGTTCGGCAAAACTTGGCTCATACTGTGGCTGAAGAGCTGGCCCACGATACTTGGCTAAAAATTATTAATGCTCGTCAAAGCTATGTAGTCACGGCAAAATTCACTACTTATTTATTTACGGTTGCGAGACGGTTGGTAATTGATTATCAGCAAAAGAAAAGCCACTTATTTGAAGTGACAACAACAGATGACGAAGCATATTCACAAGATTCAATGCCATCTAACGCAGATGATGAACAGACTGAACCAGATAAGCAAGCGTTAAGCATTGCCTTAAAACAGCAAATATCATTATTACCCTTTGAACAGAGAGAGGTATTTTTGCTCAAACAAGAAGCCGGATTTAGCATTGATGATATTGCTAATATTACTCAGCAGAACAAAGAAAAGGTTAAAAGCCGATGGCGTTATGCTTTAAAAAAAATGCGTAAGGGGTTAAGTTTTTATGTCAACTGAACATGATAAAAACAAAGTCACTATCGATGATGAAAAATTCATTGATGCGCTTTATGCTGAGCTGGAAAGGGAAATAGAAAACGAGCTGAAAAATACACAGCAAAATGAACTAACAACAGAGCCAACTGATAAGTTGTTCACTGAACAACCGAGTGCTTCACTCGATCAACGTATTTTAGCAGCAGCGCATAAAGCGGTTGACTCTAGTCCAAAGGCAATTGATTTCGGTGGAGAAAAATCATCAAAAATCAGAAAGTCACGCACTTGGCACGTTCCGCTTAGTTTAGCAGCGTCAACGGTATTAGTGGTGTCATTGGTTGTTAATCAAGGAGAAGAGTCAGTGCTGCCAAACGGTGATATTATGTTAGAGCCGATAGCGATTCAAGCTGAACAGGCACTAAGCACTAAAAGAGTAGGCATAGCTGAAAGAAATGTTATGGCGCAAGGGCAAAGTCGAGAGTTTGCTAAGCAAAGCAACCATCAAGCGAAGAAAAATGCTAACCCACTGATTCAAGAATCTGTTCAAGTGGCTAAGCGAGTACCCGCCCAAGCACCAGTTTATGTTGCAAGGAAACAGGAGCATGAAGTCGCAGTTGCAATGGTCGATCTGCCAGCTTTTAAAGCTCCAGAAAATAGCGTTTTGGGGGATAAACGGGCTCGAACAATAGCTCGTGAAGAGACTTCAGTTTTGCAAGAAAAGTCATCGGCCAGCAAGCTCGCAGGTTTAAATACTGTGCCTTTTCTGTCATTGCAGCAATATCAATTATATAAAGAGCAAAGCAAGCAATGGCTTTTACGTAACGAGAGTAGACAATATTATTTGATTGATGTTTTCGATAGTGAACAGAAAACTACTCAATATAAGTTATTAAAAAAATATTTTAATATTAAGCCTTTAGCGATAAATTTAGCCGATGGTTTTGTTAGTAGCTTGGCAAATGGCATAGATCATAAACATTCGTTCGAACAGATAGAAGCACTAGATGAAAAATAATTGAGTCAACTTATAGGCGCAACAAAAATATTAGGGTAGAATGCGCCCCGAGTTGACCAGACAATCGCTGGCTAGTTTGCGTAAGTATTTCTAGCGGGAGGAAAGTCCGGGCTCCAATGAGCAGGGTGCCAGGTAATGCCTGGGCGGCGTGAGCCGACGACAAGTGCAGCAGAGAGAAGACCGCCGATGGCCGCTTGCGGAACAGGTAAGGCTGAAAGGGTGCGGTAAGAGCGCACCGGATTGCTGGTAACAGTAATTGCAGGGTAAACTCCACCTGGAGCAAGACCAAATAGGGTTTCATGATTATTTAGGCGTAAGTTTGAATAATATAAGCGTGGCTCGCGTGGAAACCGGGTAGGTTGCTTGAGCTATAGAGCGATTTATAGCCTAGACGAATGATTGTCACTTTTACTTATTTTAGGATAAGCAAGAGATACAAAACCCGGCTTATAGTGTCAACTCACTTATTTAAATAAAAAGCCTCTACAGCAATGTAGGGGCTTTTTTGTCTAAAATTATCCATTCAACTTGTCATCTAACAAGCGAGGCTTATTGATCAACTCTAAAAGTGAGCTATCACTTTAAACCCTACAATTATATTCCCTAAATACTGCGCTCTTAAGCACAGAACTCATACTCAAGTTTCTTTAAAGCCCCCTATTAACTATGAAATTAGGAATACTGCACTGCCGGCATATAGATGCTTCAAGTTTATGGTAGCTATCGAAAAAGCAGCCGGCAGTACTTTATTCAGCGGAAATCGGATCGTAGCGACTCTTGTTCCACGGGAATAGTTTGTCATAGGGTTTACTATTTTGGCCTGAGTGTTTCAATAATCTGTGCATCCACCCAGTAGATATCTGTATTACCGTCAGCTACGTTTCTGTTGAAAAGTATGTATTTTCCGTCAGGGGTGACGCTTGGATAGAAATCCTCTCTAGCGGAATTGACTTTATCACCCATATTGATCGCAGGGCCCCATGATCCATCTTTTTGTCGGTAACTAATATAAATATCATTACCTCCATAGCCGCCTTCCCGTTCACTATCCCAAAGCAGATAGCTTTCGTCTGCCGCGATAAAGGGGTGAGCCGTCCATTGTCCGGTGTTGACTACGGGTCCTATTTCCTTTGGTGTTTGGCGTTTTCCGTCCTTGAGCTTTGAAATGCGGATTACCTTGTTTTTATAATCGTCAAAAACATAGCTACCTTTGGCTGATGCCGTCAGGCGCATAATGCCCCAGTCTTTGCGGTCAAACATCGGTCCAAGGCTTTTGCGTACTGACCAGCCGTCGCCAATGCGGTCTTTATAGCCTTCTGCCATGTGCCATCGCTTGCCGTCAGGCGAGAACGCAGTTTCACCGTTTCGCGGAAATTCTAGATACTTCGTCCAGAGTTTGTTTTCTTGCCGGAAGCCGATAACGGTTCGGCGTGTGTATTTTCCGCCTTTTGTGGTGAAGTAAAATTCTTTCATCCCGGGGGCAAATACGCCCTCACCATCCCAACTTTTTTTGGAAATGATACCCGGTGCAAAAGGCTCTGCCACCATGCCAGGCGGCTTTTGCCCGAGATAAGGGCCTTCAAGGATAGGAGGTTTATCATGTCCATAGCTTTTACCACTCATAGCTAACAGACAAAGCAGCAAAATAATTGAAATAGGTTTCATGGTTGTTCCTTATTTAACAAATGCAGGTAGGATGATTTTTGAAAGCTGGGTCATTATGGTATCTTCACGGTCATGACCAGTAATAACCACAATTAAATCAAGCGCTTCAACCGTTATAATGCGTTGTCCTCCTGCACCCCAAGCAATTTTGGCATCATAACTTTTATCACCGACTGTACTATCAGTTTGATACCAAAAATAGCCATAATTAAAGCTATCGGGTTGCCAATCTTCAGTAGCTTTAGTTATTCCTTTGGTGGCAGCCGCTAAAAATTTTTCAGAAATAAGTTGTTCGCCATTCCATTTGCCGTTGTTAATAACCAAAGTGCCCAACTTGATCATATCGCGCGATGTCATGCTTGAGCCACTGTCCCCTGTTGGCAGGGCACTGAGGTCATTTCGCCAGCTATAAATACTGATCCCTACCTTATTGAGCAGTTCATTTTTAATAAAATCTTTAGCGGATCCTGGTACCACAGCATCAAGTACTTGCATGACTATTATCGGATCGGGGCCTTGGTATTTATAGATCTGAGACTCAGAGGTAATAGGTGCACTAAGCTCAAGATAAGCCTGAATCTGATCTAAGCCTTTAAACTGGCTGCGATTTCCCCTGAATTTTTTGAACTGTTCTTCACTGAATCGAAGCCCTGAGCTCATAGTCAATGCTTTGTGAAGGGTGATTTTTTCTACACCTCCAACAAATTTCGTTGAGTCTAGGTCTTTGAGAAAGTTGACCAGAGGTTTGTCCAGATCAGCCATTGTCAGGTAGCCAAGTTGTATTGCACGGCCAACAAGCAGGCTTGTATAAGCCTTGGTGATTGAAGCTTGCATATGAGGAAGGTTGACGCGACCGCGCAAATAATAGGATTCAAAGACAAGTTTGCCGTGGCGGGCAATAAGCAGGCTATCGTATTTCCCATGTTTCTGGTCGGCAATCTCTTGGCTTAGTTGCATAATCATAGCTTTATTACCGCCATTAGCGACCAAATCACCAACCACTAGACCGTCTTTTCTGTCTGCTGGCGTTGAATCGATAAAGGCTTCTTTTAGATACGGAAGATCCCAGAAGGAAATCGAGGCTTCAGCGGTTGTAACCTCTGGTGCTCGACTATTATTTTTTTCGGTACTATTTATGGCGCTTTCTTCGGCAAAGCTGCTAAAACTAACGAGTAGTGCTACAGCGATCAATTTTTTTAACGTAAAGTTAATGTTCATATTTATGTTCTCTAGAGGGAATGTTTTATTTAAAACCTAGTGGTTTTTATATTGCTAGCTTAATCAGTATTTAAATTTGTTAACCATGTGACACTGCGTACTCCAGTCAAAGGAAACGCTGTTTGATGGCTACCCTCAATGACTACATGTTTTAAAGATAAACTCTTATCGTTTCTAGCTTTGAGCAGGGTAATTAATTTTTCGGTATGCATGCCCAGCTTTTTCTCCAATGTGCCATATGAAATGAAAACATTAGCGTTTAGACCTTTACGCTTTAAAGCCGTATTACCGCTAAGCTTGGATAGATAGGGAATATCTCTTGAAAGCGATGGGCTGCCAAGAATGTAGTTTTTAAAAGTATCGTGTTGTGTCAGTAGAATGTATGCGCCAAACTTTCCACCCATAGAATAGCCAAAGTAAGTGCGTTTATTAGGATCTGCTCGGTAATTGTTTTCTATAGTCTTAATCACATCGTTGCGAATAAAATCTAGATGATTACTGGCTTGCCCAAATTGATACTTCGCTTGACGTTCAGGGTTGCTTGACTTACTTATTGAATAATCCCGAAATCGACTGACATGTGCTCCACTGTCTTTCTGTAAATCTTCTTTGATGTCTTTTTGCCAGGAAATCCCCACTAAAATAGCGTCCTCCATTAGGAATTCAGTGGCAGCAGATAATAATTCGATATGCCACAGTGCGTCAGTAAAATAGATTACCGGATAAATTTTGTCTTTATTCTTTGTATATTCCTCTGGTAGTTTAATATACAACTCATACTGTCTATCAGCCTGAGTATCTTTGATTGAGGCGACTTGTATTTTCGATAAGGTAAAATCGCTTGTTTCGCTAACATCGTTCGCATGTACTGTTAGAAAAGGTAGAAATAATAAAATAGCTAGGGTAAAACACTTCTTCATATTCATCAGTTTATCTGTTCCTATTTCTTTTAAAATAATTGGCATGGTATACATCAAGTAAAGTTCGCTCTTTAAATAACATGGATAAGTGAATTTAAACGGTTAGAAACTAAAATGCTTGAAGTTAGGATGATTTTTACCTGATGTCTTGCTGATAGTATAAAAAGTACAGTTTATCAATTGGTTAAATAATCTGGTTTAGCTAAAGTAGGGGTTGTGTTAAGGTTATTGTTTTCGTTTAGACTCACTTTTGAGTACCCGTTTCATCCACAATAGAGGTTATATGGCAGAGCAATATTGGATTGGTGGTTTTTATATCGATTTATCTAGAAATCAAATCACTCAAAATATGCAGTCTCAAATAATTGCCCCCAAAGCTTTGGCTGTACTAACCTACTTGGCTGAAAATCAGGGTAGGGTGGTTAGCCATGACGAATTGTTAATGAACGTTTGGCAAGGAACTGTGGTTTCAACTAATACATTGCAAAGAAGCATCGCCCAAGTAAGAAAAGCACTGGGTGATGACGGAAAAGTTCAAGTCTATATTAAGACTCATGCTAAACAAGGATATAGTCTGGAGTGTGATGTTCGATGGCATGAAAATGTCGACTCAACAAATGATGAATCGACTAACCTCAATAACGGCGAAAAAAATTCAGTCGACGAGACCCGTATCAGTGAAGAGGTTAGTGATGGCTATATTGAAGGAGATACTGAAGGTAATAGTGAAGGTGACAGTGAGGTCAAGAACGATATTAGTACGACCACTCATACCGCTTATCCCACAAATAGGTCAGCGATTGATGCAGAAGATAAACCAAAATATTCTAAAGCTAGTTTAAGGCAGATTGCTATCACCTTTGGCGCTATCTTTTGCATTATGATTCTGGCTATTTTTGGCTATCAATATCTTGTACCTAAGCAAGCTGCGAAATTCTCCTTTGGACAGTTACGTGCACTGACTTCCACAGACAGCAAAGAATTAGCGAGTATCTATTCGCCTGATGGTCAGTACGTGGTTTTTCATCGTTATTCAGAAGCGTTTTGTATTAATAATGTCTGGGCAAAAAATACTAAAACACAGCAAGAGTTTCAGTTAACAAAGAATTTAGACTCATATGGCAGCCATAGTTTTTCTAACGATGGCAATAAATTGGCATTTATTAAAACTGGCGGTTGTAGAAAACCGGACACTCAGAAAAAATGTTATAAACTGATGAGCTTGGATTTTAACAAGGCACTGGTGTCGCCTCAATCTCCAAAGGTATTGATGGAATGTAAAAATTCACGGATACGAACTCCTCGATGGTTAAATAATGAAAATATTGCTTTATTACAGAAGTTTTCGGATCGTTGGAAGTTAATCAGTTACTCAGTAAGTGAAAATACAAGCCAAGACCTATATACCATAAATGACGGTAATATAATCGACTATGACTACTCGGTTGCAGACGATTTAATCGCACTCACCAGTTTTCATAGTGATGGTCACTATTACATTGAAGTGATCAAAACAGATGGTCAGCTCTTATCTAGTCATCGAATTAGCTATCCGAAAGAAATAGCAAAGTTCAGGCTGATTTATCCCAACTTTTCACCGTTAAAAAATCAATTTATTTTTAGCACAGGTAGACAACTTTTTACCTTATCCCATGAAGGCCAAGTAACCAATATCAGTTTACCTTTGGATGAATCAATGGGAACGCCGATATTTCATCCAGGTGGCAATAAAATGCTGGTAATTAAAGGGCAATACGATAGTGATATTGTATCGATGCCGCTTTCACAGGTAAAGAAGACACAGATAACACTGGCACAAACAGAAAAACCTCAAAACAAACAAAACTTAAATTTCTCCGTTATTGAACGCTCGACTCATAGTGAAGAAAACGCCATATTACAGCCCCATGGCGAGTTGATTGCGTACGAATCAGAACGTTCAGGAGAAGAGCAACTTTGGATAACCGACGGTAAAGGTTCACAACAACTCACCCACTTTTCTATGGATAGTTATTTACTTGGCATGGATTGGGCGGCAGACGGTAAAAGTATTTTAATCAATGCCAATAATGAGTTAATCCAGGTATACCTGGATTCAAAGCAAAAATCGTTTCCCTTAAAATACCCAGTTGTGCAACTTTTCCAATGGAATAGTAAAAACAACAGTGCTTTATTGCTGGTACGTATTAAGGGTATATTAAAATTCGTCGAGCTCAATTTAACTAACTCCGAGATTCGCATTATTAATGACAAAGGCGTTAATTGGGCATTAAAAAGTGAAAGCGGTCAATTAGTCTACAAGGACCATATGGACAGGTTTTGGCAACCAGGACCTGCTGAAGATCAACTTATTGAAGCGTTAGAGGGTCAAGGAAGTGCTAAGCAAGGGTTCTTGATAAAAGACAATGTCATTTATGGCATCAATGATGATTCTCAATTATGGTCGTATGCGCTTAAAGAGGAGCACTTTGAAATTATCGGTGAGTTACCTACCAATATAGATGATTTAACCGACATAAATCAGACACAGGTTTTGATAACAGTCCGAGTTTCTGCCAAAAAAGAAGTGGTAGAACTCACTTTAAGGGAGTAAAGCAAGCAAAGAATTGATTGTCTTTTAGAATAATTTAATTACCTTTTAGTGCGCTATAGGTAAGCTATTCTTCTATCAATGAATAAATTCAGTGTGAATTTAATACTCTATCTCGCTATGGGTGCACAAAGCGAGATAGGTGATATTCATTGGCCTTCTATAAATATGACCAAATGTATAGTCGCACCACCGCTTACGAACAGATAGCTATAATATTTTATTTAACTATAAATTAACTAGCTTGTTCTAGCCATTGCTTAGGTGATAAACCGAGTTTCTTTCTAAATACCCGCGCGAGTGCCGAGCCATTTTCATAACCAACGGCATTGGCAACTAATGCCACAGACTTCTTTTGTTGCAACAAATCCTTGGCGACAACAATTCGCCAATCAATCACATAATCTCCCGGGCTTTGACCGACAATACGTTTAAAAGTCTCGGCAAATTTTGATCTAGACATTAATGCAAGCTCAGCCATTTCCTCTAATCCCCATTGTTGCTGTGGTGTTTGATGAATAGCCAATAAAACTTTAGCTACGTGAGGGTGTGCTAAACCCGCGAGTAACCCATGCTGCATAATATTGTTATTAAGCACATGTCGCAGCACATGGATAAGAAATATATTGGTCAGTGAGTTAATCATCGGTAGTCGTCCACATCGATCATGAAAAGCTTCTTCAAAGAGTGATTGCGCGGTTTGTTTGAGCTTTTGACAATCGCTAAGCTTGAAAGCTAATAATGCCGGCAAAGCATTAGCAATGGGATTTGAGCTACTTTCATTATAAATAATATTGGCGCAAACCAACTCTGGAGGATTCTCTTCACTGCCAATAATACGATGAACATGGGGGGTTGGAAAAAATAGTACTGTGGGTTCATTAACTAGCTGAGATTTCCCTTGCTCATCAATCAGCGTTAACTCACCACTGCACAGTAAGTGCAAATGTCCTTGATTTGGTTCTCGACTAAAAGTACTGATGCCACAGAGGTTACCAGTGAAGAATACTTCGGTATTCATCGAAAAGCGCTGCAAGATGACTGAAAGTTGATCCATTCTTCTCCCCTTTATGCTTGTTTTGGACGATAGGGTTCAAAGTTAGGACTATGTCATCCCTTTTGGTTAATTGAAAGGCCTATATTATCAACCAAGGAAAGCATCCTTATCAATTATTAATAACAGGAACAACAAAATGAAACTTGCAACGCTTATAAAATCAACCTTCACAACTTCTGCACTATTGATGAGCAGCCTAACTTTTGCTGCAAATATCGAAGTAAATGCCAATGGTAATGACTTAGCGATTAAAGGATACGACGCGGTATCTTACTTTACTAAAGGCGCACCGGCTAAAGGAACTGATAATTTTACCGCCGCTTACAACGGTGCCATTTATCAGTTTTCAAGTGCTGACAACCGAGATTTATTTAAATCAGAGCCAAGTAAATATGCACCTCAATACGGTGGGTACTGTGCCTTTGGCGTTACGATGCATAAGAAATTTGATACTGACCCTATGGCTTGGCATATCCGTGGCGACAAATTATACCTGAACCTAAATAAAGACGTACAAAAGAAATGGGTAACTGATATTCCGGGTTACATCGAGACAGCTCAAACTAATTGGACCGATATTAAAGGATTAACAACAGAGCAAATTGAAAAAGTTTACGACTAATACTGAGTTATTTGATAACAAGCATGAGGTTTTAATGATGAAACAACTGACATCAGCTGACTCACTTGACGAGTTACTATCGCAGCACGAATTTTCACTATTATTTTTTAGTGCCTCGTGGTGTGGCCCTTGTCGGTCTCTATCACCGATTGTTGAAGGTGTATCAGGTTTGATGAGTGATCGATTTAACACCATTAAAATTGATGTTGATAACTTGCCCACTTTTGCAGCAGATTATGGCATACGCAGTGTGCCTACGCTGATGTTGGTGAAAAATGATGAAATTATTGAGCAACGTGTTGGCGGATTACCACCACAGCAATTAATGCAATGGTTAGAGCAGCTGACTTAGCTGCTTATTTTAAACGTTTAAGGATTAATGATGAACAATAAATTATTAGTAAGCGCAGCATTAGCTGCAGTAATTTCTACTGGGGTTATTGCCCCAGCCGAAGCTGCGGGTAAGAAAGAAAAATGTTATGGCGTGGCAAAAGCGTCTCAAAACGATTGTGCAAATTTAGCCGGTACTCACTCATGTGCGGGTCAATCAAAGGTTGATAATGACAAAGGTGAGTGGAAGTTAGTAACTAAAGGCACGTGTTCAACGCTGGGTGGATTATCAAAAAAAGCAGCGAAAAAACACTATAAAGCAACAAAGGGTGCTTAGAAAATGACTATGTCGGTAAAAAATAGCGAAATAATGGTAGGTGTTGGCCTAAGACACCCACATTTTTCCGACATATTAACCCAGCCTAAGCAGGTTGATTTTGTTGAAGTGCATTCGGAAAATTATTTCGGTCTAGGAGGTGCAGCGCTTTCGGTGCTTACTCAAGTTAGAGAAAAGTACCCAGTTAGTTTACATTCAACGTCGATGGGGCTTGGCTCTACGCAAAATGTTCCGATGCAATATTTGGCACGCTTAAAAACGCTCACCCAAAAAATAAATCCATTTCTGATGTCTGAACATGCCTGTTTTACTTGGGGGCAACAGCAAGGACAACTTATTCATAGTGGTGATTTATTACCGATTGCTCATACCCTGCAGACGTTAACTAAAATGTCTGCACAAGTGGATAAAGTGCAGAATTTTTTAGGTCGGCAACTGATCATTGAAAATATTTCTGCCTATGTGAAGTTTGATGAAAGTTACTTTAGTGAAGCTGATTTTTTAGCACGGCTTTGTCAAAGAACTGGGGCAAAAGTATTATTAGATATTAATAATATTGCCGTTAACAGTATGAATTTTGAAGGTGGTGATATTCATCAATCAGTGGCTGATTATATTAATGAACTACCCGTGGGGAGTGTCGCGCAAATTCACTTAGCGGGTTGCACTGAACCTTTAACGGGAGAGATGACCATTGATGATCATGCACGCCCTGTTTCTGATGATGTTTGGCTGGGCTATCAACAAGCGTTAATACGTTTTGGCGCTGTGCCAACGTTAATTGAATGGGACAGTGAGCTACCCGAATGGTCAGTATTGGTTGATGAAGCGAAAAAAGCACGTGATATTGCCCATGCTACATTAGCGAGGAAAAGTATATGAATGAGCTAAGTAAGACTGAAACAGGCAAAAATGAGTCAACCATTAATGAATCAGTTAAAAATGAACAACGCTTGTTGTTAGAAGTGATTTGGAATGATGAACCTTTAGCTCTAGCACAATGCGGCTTTAATGCTCAAGGCATTAATATTTATCGACGAAATTTATTGGTTAATGCTCAGCGAGCATTAACTATTAGTTTCCCAACGGTGTTTGCACTGCTTGATAGCGACATTAGCGAGAGTCTTGTTTATCAATTTTTACGCGTGTCTGCACCTAACCGAGGCGATTGGACGCAATGGGGCGAACATTTTTCTCACTTTTTAAGTACCACAGAAGTAGGGGCAGATTATCCGTACCTTGCTGATTGTGCAGCATTAGACTGGTATGTGCATTGTGCATTACATGGTCGAGACCAAACCCTAGCATCATCGACATTACAATTGCTTAGTAAGGGTGAGCCAGAGCAACTTTTCATTGCTTTCAATCAGAATGTAAAAGTATTTAAAACAGCCTATCCCTTAACTGAAATATTTCAGGCTCATCATAACAGTGATGAACTTCAACGAAAAGTCGCGATGGGTGATGCGCAAAAAGTACTGGCAAGTGTGTCTGTCGAACAAGTTGTGATGGTTTATCGTCCTGAATTTCAGCCGCAAGTGACTACATTATCGGCCAGTGAAGGGGCGTTTATGCTTTCTTTATTGTCTGGACAATCACTAGCGCAATCACTTGATGCGGTGAAATATGATAACGAATTTTCATTTGAGCAATGGCTGTTTACCGCTATTGAACGTAACTTAATTAATATTATTAAAGAGAAAAAAATATGAATACTCTAAACAATCTATTTTTATCTATCAGTTATATATACCGTAATATTGCTAGCAAAATCAGCTTGCTAGAGCCAGTCGCGTTATTAGCCGCACGTTGCTATGTTGCTTGGGCATTTTTCTCTTCGGGGTTAACTAAGCTAAGAGATTGGGACAGCACGTTAATGTTATTTGAATATGAATATCAAGTGCCGGTCTTACCGTTTGAATTGGCCGCCTTTTTAGGCACTGCTGCAGAAATTGTTTTGCCGTTGTTATTAATTGCAGGACTAGCGAGTCGTTTTTCTGCTTTGGGATTATTTTTTGTTAATATTGTTGCGGTAATAAGCTTAGAAGAGATTGCCCCAGCAGCTTATGCAGAACATGTATTATGGGGCGTATTATTGGCACAGGTTGTGATTTTTAATGGTGGACGCTTTGCTTTAGATCGCCTAGCGGAACAGCGATTATTTAATATTTACTCAACAAATAAAGCATCAAATACTTGATTGTTAATTTAACCCGCTATAACGATTAGTTCTAAGCAATGCAGGGAAATATTAACTCTTGATCTGGCTTATGTGATTCAATTTACGACTTCCAATAACGACTTGATCTGCTAATGATAGTTCAAGTCGTTTTCTAAATTCCTTTTAAGTTCTGAAAATATGGTGGCGCTAATATGCTTAGTTTTGAACCTGTCGTTGTGAAAGGAAAAGACAATTGGAGTTTCAGCCATTTAGGACAAAAACTATTTAGTAGTGGAGTATTCAGCTTATTATTAGCAGGATATTATTTTGGCTAATCGCTTAGAACAACTATTTTTGAAACAAAGGGAGCTGCCTATCGTAAGGCGAGAGGGGAAATGTTGTTCAACAGTAACGGTCAAGTTTTTGGATTACTCAGCGGTGGCTGTCTCGAAAGTGATCTTATGCGTAAAGCACAGAAGTGTTTGTTTTTTTTGAGGTAATGTCATCGTTATTTACGATATGCAGATATTTCATGTAAAGCTCTTTGTTATTATTAAGTAATGATCATTTGATTGATTTTTTTAGCAAAAGCTACGATTTAAATAGGGCTGTAATGCCTGTTACGGAAAACTCATAATAGATTCCCGTTCTGTAATATTTATTTGTTTAGTTCCCACTTATCATGTATTTTTTCCCAATAAGTAGTAGTGGAGTGATGATATGTTTGATTGGGTCAATAGAATTACTTTTGATGAAAGTAGTCCTTTAGAAGTGCAAGGGTATGAAAATAAGTTTGGTTTTCAAAGACACCAACCAGAAATTATGGAAAGTAGTCACTGGCATGGACATATTGAAATTAATTATTTATTTAATTGTTCAGCAGATTACCTGATAAACGGTAAAAAAATCAGTGTACCAGAAGGACGAATGATTCTGTTCTGGGCGTCTATTCCTCATCAAATGACGGCAACTGAGGGGGAGGGTTATATGGTCAACATCTACATACCGTTACAAGCGTTTTTAAGTTGGAAGTTTCCAAATGCCTTTATTGACCATATATTACATGGCGAAGTACTCGTTGCAGATAGCCTTCATCCAACCGATCAACCTCTTACTTTAATGTGGGAAGAAAACTTAGAAAAAAAACAAAATCCCTTAATGTTACAAGTCATTGATGAAATTAGAAACCGTATACGAAGAATGTCATTAGAACCCTTTAGTACATTTAATTTATCAAGTGCTGACAGAAAATATGAAGCTAAGTCGTTAGTTTCTAGTTTACCCTACATTCATACAATTCTTCGTTATATTGCTGATAATTATGATCAAAAAATCACTGTTGATGATGTGGCTAAACATACAGGTTTACATCCTAATTATGCGATGAAAATTTTTAAGCAAGTGATGAAAATTTCGATAAAACAATATATTAATAAATTAAGACTACAACATGCTCAAGCACTATTAATAGATACTCATAATGCTGTATTAAATATTGCTCTGGAAGCCGGCTTTGGTTCTATAAGCCGTTTTTATGATGTTTTTCAGCGCGAATTTAAAATGACACCATTACAATTTCGTCAAAATGCTTTTAATTCGATAACGAATTCAGAAGTAAAATAGACAGAATGAACTTAACTAACTGTTTTATTCAAATTAATATTTTACCAAAAACATATTTTATCAATAGTGTGTTTTTCAGGAAGTTTTCATTAAATTTCGATAAGTTATTTGCTGGCTTAGCTGTTCCAATATAACTAAATATGCACTTATCACTTAGTGTAAATATATTATTGGAGGCAATTATTTTGCTTAAGTTTGTTTCAAGTTTTATTTTGTTGTCTAGTCTCGTGGGCTGTAGTGGTATTGAACAAGTAGAAGTTGCTAATCACCCAGAAAGTAGCATAAATAGTTTGGCTAATACGTTGACTGATCGCTGGGCACTAACTGAACAAGGTATAGAGTGGCAAGTTACTGATAGCCATGAAGACCATATTGAAATGAGTGGTGAGCAAATATCTGCGATTATCTATTATGGTAGCGATAAACAGGGGGAGTTGTCTTTAAATCGTAAACTTGTTTGGCCAATGTTAAGAACTATACCTAATGATACCCACGCCAGTTTAATTCATGATTTTCCTCTTTCGGTTTCACCTAACATAAAAATCAATGGGCAAGTAACTAATCAAGAACAGTTAAAACATGTGCGTTTTAATGGTGTACTCACATTAACAAGTCTATTAAATAACGATGTCACGCTTACGCGCACTTTATCTCCTAGTACTACAGAAGCGGTAATGGTTGAGCAACTACACTTTGCAAATACAAGTAAGACCAAAGTAGAGATTTCCATTGATGCATTAAATTATCAAGTGAAAACAGCTGCTAAGAAAGGAACTTATGGTGTTTATAGCATCGTTGCCCAAAGTGATAAATATGCAGGAATAAGTTTAAAAGCAGGTGAGTCGATAGATGTTTTTGTTAAATATATTGCGACTAAACAAGGTCAAATTGCAGATTTTAATGGTGCAGATGAAATTCAAAAGCGTCTTGTTTATGTTAAAAGTCTTAAAAATAATCTGCAATTAGTAACACCTGACCCTATTTTAAATAAAATGTTCGATTTTGCTAAGTTACGCTCTGCAGAAAGTATCTTTCGTACCAAAGGTGGCTTAATGCATGCACCGGGTGGTGGTCGGTACTACGCTGCTATTTGGGCTAATGATCAGGCGGAATACATCAATCCATTTTTTCCATTTTTAGGGAACAAAACGGGTAATGAATCAGCAATAAACAGCTTCCGCCATTTTGCTCGCTTTATGAATAATGAAGGTAAACATATTCCATCTTCAATTATTGCTGAAGGTGATGATATTTGGGATGGCGCGGGTGACCGTGGTGATTGCGCCATGATAGCTTATGGTGCTAGTCGTTACGCCTTGGCAATAGCTGATAAAAATCAAGCAACTGAGTTATTAGCGCTTATCGATTGGTGCATTGACTTTAGTTATAGCAAAATGAATAAAGAGGGCGTTATTGGTTCCGATAGCGATGAACTTGAAGGTCGTTTTCCAGCAGGTGATTTTAATCTAAGTACCAATATGCTGACTTACGGTGCTTTGATTTCTGCGAATCATTTAAATAATGAATTAGGCCGTGAAGATATTGCTAAAGACTATCAAAATAGAGCCATAGCATTACGTACGGCAATTGAAAACTATTTTGGTGCTAATGTTCAAGGATTTGATACTTATCAGTATTATCAAGGTAACGATAAGCTTCGAGCTTGGATCGCTTTACCTCTCACTTTTGGTATTTTTGACCGTAAAGAGGCAACTCTAAACGCTTTATTATCTGAGCACCTTTGGAGCGCTGATGGCATCTATAGTGAAGCCGGCAATAAAACCTTTTGGGATCGAGCAACTTTATATGCCTTTAGAGGTATATTCACGGCGCAAGAAACAGATACTGCGATGCGTTATTTTAAATATTACTCACGTAAAAGACTATTAGGTGAGCATGTTCCCTATGCTGTAGAAGCATGGCCAGAAGGCAATCAACGTCATTTATCAGCAGAAAGTGCTTTATATGCTCGTACGGTAATAGAAGGCTTATTTGGAATTGAACCAACTGGTTTTAATCGTTTTAATGTGGCGCCATATTTACCAAGTGAATGGAATCATATGTGCTTAAATCACGTCCGTGCATTGGCTAATGATTTTAATGTTTGTGTTACTCGTAAAAGCGCTAACTTTGAAATAACAGTTAATCATGGTGATGGTAAAACTCAACAGATTAATTGGGATGGGCAGGCTCCTGTAAGTGTTAGTTTTTAGCCCAATCCCGGACAGCGTTTGTTGGGCATTTTATGGCGTTATCGCCTGTTTATGTAGAATAACCCTATTTTAAAGGCTCTGCCTTGTATAAATAGCCAATGATTTGCTGCAAAAATAATCTCAAGTGATCAACCGCGCCTAAATAAACAGAGAAGTTTACTCTTGGGGTTTATCTTCTCTAATTCTCAGTCTCCTATCTTTATATTAAGAGTATTAAGTCATGAACCTTGGTTTCAAGAATATAGCGTGCCTTGCACTATTATTGTGTAATTTTTTTATCGTTAAAAGTTACGCTCAAACATTTATTATCACTTCCCCTGATGGAAAGTTGGAGCTATCTGTCAGCTTAAATAATAGCTTAAATTATTCATTAAATGTTTCAGGGCAAGCTGTGCTTGTAGATTCTAAAGCTGAGTTAACTATTGAAGGAGTCGATAGTTCTAAAAAAATCATTAGCGTCAAGCGTAACAGTGTTCATCGTATTTTAAACCCTCATGTGCAGCAAAAATCAAAAGACGTTGTTGAGCACTATAATGAAATTTCATTACAATTTGATAATAAACAAAGTGTAACTTTTCGTATTTTTGACCAAGGCATGGCATATCGGTTTAGTACGCAAAAAATAGGTACTTTAGTTGTGAATTCAGAGTTGGCACTCTTTAATTTTGATAATGATCATCAAGTATTGTTTCCAGAAGAAAAGAGTTTTATTTCTCACAACGAACGATTGTATTTACCTAAGCTTTTATCTGAAATATCTTCTAAACAATTTGCAAGCTTACCGTTATTAATTGATGTAATGCATTCAAATAAAACCAATACAAAAGTGGTAATAACTGAAACTGGTTTACGTGATTACCCTGGTATGTGGCTAAAGGGCAGCGATAAAACAGCCTTATCAGCTTTATTTCCAAAACAAGTTTTAAAAAGTGAACTTAAAGAAAAATCTGATCGTAATGAAAATATAATAAAACGTGCAAGTTATTTAGCAAAAGTTGAAATAACGGCTAATCAAGCTGAAAGAAACTTTCCATGGCGTGTCATTGCTATCGGTAAAACAGATGCGGAACTGTTAACCAATGAATTATCATATTTATTAGCTGACGAATTAAAAATAGCAAATCCTTCTTGGATAAAACCAGGAAAAGTGGCTTGGGATTGGTGGAATGCTAATAATATTTATGGTGTTGACTTTACTTCAGGCATTAATACTCAAACCTATAAGTATTATATTGATTTTGCTGCACAATATGGTCTTGAATACATTGTGATGGACGAAGGCTGGTACCATTTAGGTAATGTCTTAGATGTGGTTCCAGATATTAATGTAAAAGAAATTATCGATTATGGTAAGTCTAAAAATGTTGACGTTATTCTCTGGGTTATTTGGGAAACACTTGATCAACAACTAGAACGAGCACTAGATACCTATGAAAAATGGGGGGCTGCCGGCATTAAAGTTGATTTTATGCAACGGGATGATCAGGCAATGGTTAATTATTACTGGAAGGTAGCAGAGCAAGCCGCTAAAAGACATTTGTTGGTTGATTTTCATGGCTCTTATAAGCCTGCAGGCCTACGTCGTGCTTATCCTAATGTGATCACCAGAGAAGGGCTTAGAGGTTTAGAACATAATAAATGGGCGGACTACATTACTGCTGAACATAACCTAACATTACCCTTTATTCGAATGTTAGCAGGGCCTATGGATTATACGCCAGGGGCTATGATTAATGCACATTCAAAAAACTTTAATATCGTTTTTGACCGGCCCATGAGCAAAACTACTAGAGCTCATCAAGTGGCTATGTATGTTGTTTTTGAAAGCCCGTTACAAATGCTTGCTGATAGCCCTTCAAATTATTTAAAAGAATATCAGTCTACTCAATTCATTAGTGTTATACCGACCGTTTGGGACGAAACACGTATATTATCGGCTAAGATCAGTGACCATATCATCACTGCTAGACGTTCAGGTGATGAATGGTTTGTTGGTATTATGGGAAATAGTAAGGCTCATGACTTTACCGTTGATTTATCTTTTTTATCTTCGGGTGATTATCAAATGGAAAGCTTTGCCGATGGCATAAATTCTGAAAAATATGCGAGTGATTATCAAATTAATAAACAGTCAGTAACTCGCCTTAATAAAGTTAAAGTTAGACTTGCGCCAAGTGGTGGTTGGGTCGCTAGGCTAATTAAAGTAAAAGTAAAAGTAAAATAACTAGGATCTGTTGATATTTAGAGATTTTTTTTGCAGCAAGTTGTAGGTTGTTTTTGGCTGTTCTTATAAAAAGAAAATAGAGAAGTAAGTTATGGAAAATAAACGTCATCTAAATACCTTAATGGTACATGATAAAGATCAATATCAAGACCAATTTGGTGCCGTTGTACCGCCTACTTATCAAAATTCATTGTTTACATTTTCTAGCTGGGAAGCAATAGAGCAAGCATTTGAAGATAAAATTAACAACTCAATATACACCCGAGGTAAAAACCCTACTGTTGCCTTAGTTGAGCAAAAAATAGCAACCTTAGCCGGTGGAGATAAAAGTAAATTGTTTGCTTCTGGTATGGCCGCTGTTTCTGCGGGTATGTTACATTTTTTATCTGCAGGTGATCATATTATCACTTTAAAAAATATTTATGGGCCGTCGATTAGCCTTATTAATGATTTTTTGATCCCCAAGATGAATGTTGAAGTTAGTTATGTTTCAGGTAATGATATTGATGAAATAATTGCAGCGATAAAACCTAATACCCGATTGATTTATTTAGAAAGTCCATCATCAGTAATATTCAGTTTACAAAATTTGGCACTAATAACTGCTGTTGCTAAAAAATATGATATAGCTACCGCAATTGATAATACCTGGGCTACTCCATTATTTCAGAAACCATTAGCGTTAGGCATAGACCTTGAAATCCATTCTTGTTCTAAGTATTTAGGCGGACATAGCGATATTGTTTCAGGGGTATTGATTGGTTGTAAAGAATTGATAGATGCGATACATATTAGAGAATACGAGCTACTTGGCGCCAAAATGGCACCCGCTGAAGCATCCCTATTATTACGCAGTTTACGTACCTTAGATTTACGAATGGATCGACATCAACAGAGCGCTTTAAAAATAGCAGAATTTTTAAATGCTCATCCACAGATAGCACTTGTTAATTACCCCGGTCTCGCAAACTTCCCTCAAGCAGAGCTGGCTCAACAGCAGATGTCAGGCTTTAGTGGCTTAATGAGCTTTAGGTTAAAAACAAACGATCTTGTGAAAATAAAAAGTTTTTTTAATCATCTTGAATTATTTCAAATTGGTGTTAGTTGGGGAGGACATGAAAGTTTGATTTATGCACCAGCTATCAGCTATTTGAAAGAGCAAAGTCCCGAGCAATTTAAAAGAATGGCGATTTCATTAGGGGATATGCGTATTTCTGTTGGTTTAGAAAATGTTGAAGACTTATTGTTAGATCTTTCTCAAGCGTTGAAGCTAATAGAGTAAATGATTTAATGTGATTTATTTGTATCTACTTCCTCATTATTGAAAACTTCCACAGTCACTTTAAATTATTATACCTTTTGCATTAATTCATCTTCAGCTCTTGAATAAACCTCGAGGTGCTTGTTAGCAATAATTTTATTTATGTTAGGCTTCAAACTTAATGTTTACTTTCAATTTTCAATAGTTAATAAAAAACGAGTAGGGTTACTACTCGTTTTTTATTAAACGGCTAAGCCAATAGATTAATCTATATATCTTAAATACAATGTCGGTGCACTAAAGTTAGGGTTAGCTTTAATGTGGATATAGCTCCAACCTTGCTGAATACTTTCTACCACAATAGTCTCATTATTCCCCTCACTTGCAGACTTTTTATCATAGGTACTTTCTGTAGGGCGAAAATCGAGGCGATAGAGCATATCAGCATTACCGTCACCATAACGTAGGTTAATCTCTAAGTTCTTTCCTGCATTTTCACTCTTAACCATATAAGATAGTTGGACTTGCCCTTGGTCGCTGGTATTAGCCAAACAATAAGCGGTATCTGCATATACTCTTGATCCTGATATAACTGAACCACCATTTTCACAGGCGTTTATTATTTCACTAACCGGCTCACTAGTAATAATTACTTGTGCCGTGTCGGTATGGGAAATACCCTGGTTATCAGTCACGGTTAAGCTTGCAGAATACACACCTGAGTTGGCATATTGGTGTGTAGGGTTTTCTAGCTTGCTCACTTCATCATCACCAAAGTCCCAATCATAAGCAACAATATTGCCATCAATATCAAACGAGCCAGCACTTGAGAAAGTAACGGCTTGTGAAATACTGCTATTGTATGGACCATTGATATCAGCTTGTGGTTGTTGGTTGTTATCAAAAGATATTTTTAAACTAGTACCTGCAAAAGTATCATTAGCGCGAACATGAATATAATGCCAGCCACCTTGTACATTAGACAGTTGAATATGCTCTTTATTGTCGTCGTTATTTGCTACGTTATCGTACTGCAACGTGGTTGGACGTGATTTATATTGATGATAAATGTTGGCATTACCTTCACCATGCTCAGTATATACATTTAGCGTTTTATCCACATCTTCACTTTCTACATAATATGAAAACTGTAATTGACCACCGTCAATAATTTCAGCTAAACAATATGTTGTATCTAAGAGTAATTTACCTTGCGACTTAATCTCAGCATTTTGTAAACACGCGTCTGTTATCGTTTGATTGACATCAGTTTCAGTTACATTTAGTTCTATTGTCGCAGTATCTGTTAAACCTAAATCATCTTCTACAGTTAATGAAACAACATATGTTCCTATAGTATCAAATATATAGTTTGGGTTGATTTCACTACTTATATCTCCATTAGCAAAATCCCAGTTATAGCTAACAATCTCACCATCCGGATCTGTAGAGTTAGCGCCCTGAAAACTTACCAGATTACCTACTGTACTTGGATCTACTGGTGATATTAAGGCAATTGGAGGTTGATTATTTAAGCCAAAAGTTACAGTTAATTTAACATCGTCAAAACCTTTATAGCCACGAACCATTACATGGTACGCGCCCTCGACAACCGCTGGAACCTCACAAAATTCATTATTACCAGGCTTGTATGGACGACAATCAAAATCATTCATAGATGCAGGTAAACCTTGATTTAAGTATAAATCCGCATCACCGCTGCCGTCAGATAAGCTAAAGGTAAGATCTGTGGCATTAACAGGTATATTAATATTGAAGTGTTGCTCTGATGAAGCTACGCCACTAAGCAAACGATACTCGCCATTTACTAAGGTATTATCAATTACGCCAGCAGTAATGCTCGCCGTTGTGGTAACTATATCAACAGCGCCTTTGTTGTCTCTTACTTGCAATGTGACTGTGTAGTCATTGGCACTAAGGTAGCGATGACTAGGGTTTTCTTCATTGCTAGTAGTATCATCACCAAAGTTCCATAAAAAATTACTGATCAAGCCATCAGAATCTTTAGAACCTGCACTTGAAAAAGATATTTCATCGGCAGTGGTAGCAACATATGGACCATTTATAATAGCTTCTGGCTTGATATTTATCGGAGGATTTTTATCAGTATGTTCAATGGTAAAATAATCTTTAACTACACCTTGTGGATTTAACACATTCATTTTTAATGTTTTATTGTTAATCTCTAACAACATTGAGCCACGTCCACCATAAATATAATCACTTGGATGACGCTTACCTGAAGCTTTATCTTCATCAGTTACCACTTCAGCATGACCATTACCGTCACCAGAGCTAGCACCATGAGTAATATATATGGTGCCATCATTCGCTTTGCCGGCGGTTTTAACATAAGCACCATCACCATCAATACGTCCGTTGCCGCCATTTAGTATATGTTTACTGCTATCAAAAGTTGATGAGTTACCATAATGGCCATTAATTAAAGCGGTTCGTGTATAAAAATGGTTATGACCCATCATGACAAGATCAACACCATGCTTTTCTAATATAGGGTTAAATACCTCGCGCATTTTTACCATGTTATATTCAGTGTCTGAATCATGGCCACTTTTGCCGTAAACCGGGTGGTGGAATATGACAACAAGCCATTCAGCATTGCTGCTAGCGAGATCATCTTCAAGCCACTGGGCCATTGGTGCGCCGCTGTAGGTAATAGAGCCATCAGCATTAGTTGTTACATCTACATCATAGTGCTCTTCATCACTAGAGTTTAAAGAGATAACATGAATATTACCGTAATCAAAAGAAAAGTAGCCCTCCGTATTCGACGGCACACCACCTGCTTCACCTTTGGTTGGCATAGTAAATAAGTCGTAATAACCACCGGTACCCGTTTCTACTTTGGCTGTGCGGTTATCATGGTTGCCCATTGCCGGCCATAAGGTAGATTGTTTCAACATTTTAGGATATTGATTGAACACTGCATTTTGATATTCTTCAATGGTGCCATCTGGGTAGGCATTATCACCAAGCATCATCCAAAAATTTGTATGTTTGCCATTAGCGAAGTTGTAATACCCATCACGTACTATTTTTTGATCTAAGGTTGTTGGGTTATCACCGGCACGTCCTGGATCGCCTAATATCCAAATTCTTGTTGGTACAGCTTCACCTGTCGTTGGTGATGTTTCAAAAAAGGTTTCGGCATTATTACCATCAAGTTGCTCTGCAGAAGAGCCAATAGAGTAATAATATCGGGTTAACGCCGATAAGCCTTCGATGTTCACTTCATGATCAGTGGTTAATTCATCCTCTAAGACTTTATTACTTAATGCATCAACAGCATTACCGAAACTTACTTGGCTGTTGGTTGCAACATCGGTTTTCCACCTTATGGTCATACTTTTGTCAGTGGCCATCTGCACATAGGGGCCTCGGACAATTTCTGCAGCCCATGCATTTGTAGTACTGGCTAAAGTTAGCAGTAAAGTGGTTGTAATAATGTTTTTTGCAAATCCGTTATGGCAAAATTTATTGCTTTTAGTTTTAGTTATCATAGGTATTGCCTTTTTATTTTAATTAAAAAGTGGTTTTTTTGAATTAGTTAACTAAGGGGGAGAGCGTTTAAGCCCCATTAAAAAGGCTACACACAGACGAATAGGTGAAAGTGCATAACCTATAAAGCTAATGAATTAAGTTTTTGACGCTAAAATTCATAGCTGAACCCACCGTAGTAATAACGGCCCATTAGGTTATACCCAGATGTAGTTGGGTGAGCAGTCCAAGATTTATCGAATATATTGCGCGCACCCAAATATATTTCTGTTGAATCCGATAAATCATAAGCTAGGCGCGCGTTATGAACGGTAAAGCTAGGAGTTTCAGGGCGATCATAATCTTCGATAGTGGCATTGCGTTTAACTAAGGTTGAGGTGGTATGATCAACAGACCAATTAACTCTTACTGCGTTAATGCTGTAGTTAGCTACAAAGCGTCCTTTCCAATCAGGCGTATCATAAACACCACGCCAATTATAGGCTTCGTCAGTTGGTGAACTCTGATCGGACACTTGAATGGTATGAGTGGCATAAAGTGCAAAGTTTAAATCACCAAAGCTTGACTCAAGCGAATAATTTGCCTCGAAATCAATCCCTCGTCGTGTAAAAGCGCCTTTATTTACTGGCGCTTTTAAAACATTGCTAATATTTCCATCACTTTTTCGAGAAACGAGCGGGCAATAAATACTATTATTAATATCAATAGATTCGGCACAGCCATATAGAATTTCTGATGAGGAAGTATTTTCAATTGAGTCTGTTAAATCAATATCAAAGTAGTCAACGGTCAAAGCTAAATTATCAATAAAGCTGGGTTGATAAACTAAGCCTATTGTTAATGTGTCTGCTTTTTCTACTTCTAGAATTTGATTACCCGAGGTAGTTGTATCAGTACCATTGCCTAAATTGGTTTCAGAAGCAAAGTTCTCAGGGTCTTCTATACCAAAGGCTTGACAGTTAGCAATAACAGTCGATTTTTCATCTGCTGGTAAACTGTTCACATTGGTTTGGTCACAAGGGTCGGTTAAACCACTAGAGAATCCTGTGGAAGGGGCACCAAACATCTCTTTTAACTGCGGAGCACGTACGGCATGCGCATATGTTGATCTTAAAGCTATACCCTCAAAAAGACTCCAGTTTAATGCTAGTTTCCAACTAGTATTTTGACCCGAATAACTATAATCAGCATATCGAATAGCTGTATTTAAAGTTAAATCGTTAATGAGGAAAACATCACTAACCAATGGTACTTCTATTTCAGCAAAAGCCTCAACAATGTTGCGCGCCTTTTTCCATGGCAGTTTTTGACTACCAGAAAGATCTTCATCTTGCCAAGTATCATCGACTTGAACATCTATTGACTCACGTCGGCCTTCGATACCCGCAGCAAACATTAAATCACCCGCAGGTAATTCATAGAGGTCGCCTGACAAACTCGTTGAAAATAAGTGTTGCTCGCTAGTAATTTGTTGACCAAAAGGATCAAGCCTAACATAGTCAACAACCTCAGCATTCATTGGCTGTAGAGAGTTCCATGCTGGACAAGACATGTCTTCTACGCCGCAAATACCGTTGGCACCATAAGTATGATTATCAACTCTGCGATAGTCATTAGCGTTGTTAAGGCGTAACACGTCTGTCTGTGTAATGCCGGATGAAACATAAACGTCCCAAAGCCAGCCATTAGCAAACTCACCCTCTAGGGTGGCACTTATTGCCAGTAAATCACGATCAGTACGACTTGTTCTTGGGCCAAGATCATTCAAGGTGTAAGGTGCTTTATACCAGCCGCCATCACTGTCTAATAAGTCCCACACTTCTTGAGATAATTCAACGTCATCGGCAAAGTCACTGCTATTGCCCCATGAACCATAGCTAAACTCTGGTGAAGTTGTATTTTGAGATTCTACTCCGGTATAACGTATGTCTGTGGTTAACTGTGTTGTATCACTAAGGGCATAGTTAAATAATAAATAAAGGTTATGACGCTCATAAGGCGACCTCACTTTACCATCAGCAGCAGGATCAAAGCCGTTAGGATTTAATAATCGGTAAGAGTTATGAATATCACTGCTGTCAAATAAGTAATCAGCACCAACATTGGTTATATCATAATAATCAGAAAAACCAGTGTCGTAGTTCTTCGTTTGAATGATTTGCCCATTAATATTATAGTCAGGCCAAGTAATGTCATGTGCGATAATTTTAGCTGGAATACCGTCGCTATCTACATTTTCAGCATCAGGGTTATGTAACGGGTTTGTTATCCAGTCGGTTCTACTACCCGCACCTGAACGCTTAGCTGTTGCTGCATAACCTTGATCATAATAGTCATAAGAAAAAACAATGTTGGCATCGTCATTTAAAAAATTATGACCGGTAGTTAGCGTAAAACTTTTCTCTTTACCATCGTTGTAACCTGACTCACCAATTTGTCCACTTACTCTTGTGCCCTCATAGTCTCTTTTCAACACAAAGTTAACCACACCAGCGATTGCATCTGAGCCATAAGTAGAAGATGCACCACCAGTTAAAATATCGGTTCGCTCTAATAAGTCGATGGGGATAAATCCAGTATCTGTCACTAAAATCCCATCATCTTTGGCTGATTGCACAATACGACGGCCATTAACTATGGTAAGGGTTCTTTCTGAGCCCAAATCACGTAAGTTTGCGGTATTTAAACCGGCATTACCAAAAGAGTAATTACCCGTTGAGCTGTCATTACTTAGAGAAAACTGAGGCATTTTAGTGAGCAAATCGTTCACATTCATAAAGCCAGTGTTTTTAATTGATTGGTGATCTAGTGATACTACGGGTGAGGGTGTATCGGTATGAATTCTCGCAATACGTGAACCAGTTACAGATATTCGTTCGACGTCTTTCTCTTTAAGAGTCGTTTCCTGTTCTGCAAAAGCTTGCTGAGAAAGAATCAAGCTTGTCGCTACTGCTGTACATATAAGTGAGTGCTTAAAAAATTTATTGTTCATTGTTTTTATCCCCATTAATTTTTAGCTATTTTTTTTATCGTTAGATTTTATAAACGTAACCTTCAATACAAAATTAGAAGCTATTAGCTTTCAAAATTTATAAGTTCCATTTATATTTTTTAACTTATAGTCAGGTCATTTTGGGGTTACCGCATGTATTTTGTTGTCACATATAACTTCAGATTACAGTAGGTAACTTAACTAAATTAATGCCGTTAAGAATGATGAAAAGACAATAATCAGCTAACATCAGCTAGCATTAGTTATGATTGGGGGGGCATAGGAATAGCGTATTTATCAATATAAGCTGGGTATTTTCTTGGTAAGACATTCTGGTTGAGGGATGATATACCGCAGTTTAGAGATCATACGAATTAGGCTAAGGCTAATATATGAGGCTTATATATAACTCTTATGTTGATAAAATTCAGTATGGTTAATTAATGTATATATCTAGCTATCAAGATCAGTGAAAAACAACTATCAATCCCTCGCTGTTAACTAACACTTTAGAAAAAAAAGACACTGACGCCACTTAATTACACAGTAAAACAAATGAAAGTGTGCATGTTTGTGCATCGAAAAGATGAAAATCTCCGTAGGTATATTGATGCTAAATCTGTGTAGATCCGTCGAAGACACTTGAGTCAATTGAAGGGGGTTTGATAGTCACATAGCTAATTTAAAATATATTAGATAAGTGGCGGGAATTTCATGTTTTTATTGGCTACATCTAGATAAAGGCAATTAAGCATTATCTATTTACTCCTATTTCTAATTAGTTTACCCAACCTAGTGAAACCTTACCAAAGATAACCATTGGCTTTCGCCACTATCGAAGCAATTTAATTTTTAGTACTAATAACATTGTATACAAAAACTCATTTTGTATACAAGAGCGCTTACCTCTCGTTAGAAGGAGTCTTCTCGAGGTAAGCCGTTAATAAAAGTTAGGTATAAATAAAGTTACTAATAATACCAAAAACAATAAAAATATAAATTAAACAATGAGATAGGAAGTTATTATGAATTATCAAATAATAAAAAATCTTCTCACCGCTGTAACAGTAATCACAACTCTCGTTACCTCAGTGAATAGTAATGCAAGTGAAACCGAAATGTGTGGCAACTCCACCACAACAGGTAATGCCCTGACCCTTGGGCAAAAAGAATGTACTACCGGCAACGGTCTATATTTTTGGGTTGATATTGAAAATGATGGCACGCCGTTACAAATATCAACCTTTGGTGGCACAGGTCAAGCCGACATCCTAACCAGCACAGCAGGTTGGGCAACGGGTAGCAGAAACGATAACAGAACAAATAACCCAGGCACGGTTGAGCAACTCGATTTAGTGGCTGATGAAGGCAGACTTTACATCAGCCTTTTTGGCAAGCACGAACAAGTAAGCTTTAAAGTTCAAGATACATCAATTAATGATGGCATGTGTGGTGCCAAAACCTTAAGTGGCAATGCCTTAACATTAGATCAGCAAGAATGTATTTCAGGCAACGGACTCTACTATCATCTTGAAGTTGAACAAGACAATACCAATATCACCATCACTACCTCGGGTGGTACGGGTGATGCTGATATTTATATTAACCAAGGGAAATGGGCGACACGATCACGTTATACTGAGTTTTCTGAAAATGAGGGTACTGAAAATAGCTTAATAGTTAATGCTGATAGCGGACGTTTATATGTCAGCATCTTTGGTAAGAACCAAGGAGTTAGCTTATTGGTTAGTGCAATTTCAAGTTCAGATTCAGATGACTATGTCGTTATCGATAAAGATGTCCCAGTAAATATTCCTTTACCTGAGCTTAATTCGATCAGCGAATTTACTGACACTGTAAATCAAATTATAGCCAGCTCTTGGAGTGATTGGTCTGCCATATCTAGTGGTTCAATAGACCCTATCACCGATGTAGCCAACGCTATTCACTTCCTTGCGGAACAAGATGATATAAACAGTATTGATTTAGATCAATTAATGTACTTTTTAAAAAATTATAGCTTCAATGGTCCTTATCAAGACTTTACTCGTGATGAAGCGCAACGTCTGAGTAATGCTTTGCAAGCGGTGGCTAAAATGAGTGAGTTTCACTCAACTAATGCTCCCGTTGGTTTAATTCAAGAGAGCTACGCAACCGCAATGCTCAACTTTACTAACTCACCCATTAGTGAGTATTTTGCAGAGCAACTGCCACACTTACTTGCTCTGCTGCAAGTATATTCAGAGCTTTCAGAGCCATACACCCATGCAAATTATGGCGCCAGTACTAACCAGCTTCTTAAAGCTGTTTATGACATGGCCTATTATGCTGATAACAGCAGTGCTTTACACTCAGCATTTAATGACAATATGTTAAAAGTGATATCGGTGTTACGCAGCTATGGTTTAGGTGAAACCGGTTTAGACTTACGCTGGGATGATGATAAAGATAAGAAGTGGATTTTAGGGCATTTATTCATTGCCTTAGGTAATGTTAGTAACATAGCCGATGAAGCCACCCAAGCACGTATTGATAGTATCATCATTGAAATTTTTGATAAGGTGACCAATGATATCTCTGTAGATACGGCAAAAAAAGAAGTGACAGCCACTTTCTTGGAAACAACAAACCGCCTATGTGATGAAAATGATGCGCTTGCACAATACTGTATAGCAAAACCGACAGTAGATGACATTTTATCAATCAACTACCAATGTAACGACAATATTCTTATTCGCTCACAAGCGATGACAAACGATCAATTTGTTAACGCTTGTAATAAGATGACTGCAATTGAAGATAAGTTTCATGCTTTCTTTGCAACCAACAACATCCCTGTTGCTGACGACAATAATCAAAAGTTAGAGGTGGTAGTTTATGCCTCACCTGAAGATTATGATGAATATGGCTACGAATTCTTTAACCATAGCACTGACAATGGTGGTATTTACCTTGAAGGCGATCCTTCTGTAGTGGGCAATGTGGCAAGATTTCATGCCATGGAATGTCCTGATGCTTGGGTACCGTATTCTTGTGCAGCCGGTGGTGATGTTTATAACTTAGAACACGAATTTGTTCATTATCTTGATGCTCGATACAACTTATATGGCAAGTACAGTTACCATGACAATACCGTTTCGTGGGCCGAAGGTTGGGCTGAGTTCATCTCTAAGGATGTTGGTAATGAGCGTAACTTAAACTCTGTAGTTGGTGAATTTATCCCGCCATTAGATAACATCTTGTTTATGGAGTACGGCTTTAGCAACCTATACCCGTGGAGCTATCTTGCTATGCAGTATCTTTCACAAGAAAGATCCGCAGATGTAGCACTACTTGTCGAGGCACTACGCAAAACAGATAAAAGCTTATACCAAACCGAACTTGCACGTATTTCTGCAACAGATGGTGATGGTTTCCTTAATTGGGCACAGAACAATACTGATGCGGTAGCACCACCGCAGCAAATAATTCCAGCCGCAAATACTTTTGGCAGCTGTGATTTAGTTTATCAATATGTACGTGACTCGAGCGTATCAGCCACCGTTAGTATTACTAACAGCACAGATACTCCGGTAACTTTATATTGGGTAGATAGCAGCACAGGTGAAGTAGATTTTGATTACCCATACAAAACCTTAAATAATGGCGAAAATTATACTGCTGACAACTGGAAGAAAGGTGATCGTTTAGTTGTTGCCGACCAAGTACGAAATTGTTTAGGTGTAGCAGTTATGACTGAAACGGTTAATACCTACACAATCAACCAAACAATGGTAGCCGATGCTATTACTAGTGAAATAATCCCAGCAGCAAATACACTAGGCAGCTGTGATTTATTAAATTGGCATGAACGCACAACTGGCGATGCAGCAATAAGTATTACCAATACCACGAATAATACAGTTAAGCTTTATTGGGTAAACCCTTCAATAGGAAAAGCGGACCTAACTAAAAATTATCAAACCTTGGAAAAGGGCGATAGCTATAACGCGATTACATGGACACAAGGTGATCGCATGATGATTGCTGATAGTGAAGATAGTTGTGTAGCTGTTGCGGTATTAACCGAAACAACAAACAATTACACAGTAGATGCGTCTTTATTTGATATAGATGACAATTCAGAGCCGTTAACAGGTGCAGATGTTTATCTTAGCCTTGATGGTACTGCTCTTGTTAATCAGCTAGCCAGTAATGATAGTCAAACTGTCAGCCCTCTCTTTCAAGTAGTTGGTACTGATGCAGCACAATTATTCTCTGAAGAAAATGTTACATCTGTAGCCAAGGCTATTGAGGAGCGTGCACTAAGTTATTCAGGAGAAGATACTACTGGTCTTGAGTCGATGATGTATTATTTACGAGCGGCTTATTATGTTCAGTATTATTCTCCTGAAGATATTGCTGAATATAGCTCAGCTGCTCAAGATAATATTATTAATGCACTAAATGTTTTCTTTAATAACGACAATGCATGGCTTGTAAGTGATGAAAATGCACCCGTACTAAGAGAAGCAATCACTTTAATAGATTCTGCAAATTTAGGCTCGAAATTTAACCATATTATTCTAAAGGTACTCGCAGAATATAATGAGCAATGGAAAAATAATCGGGGTATGAATGGCGCAGCAAATGCAATATTCACCATATTATTCCGCGCTCAATGGGATGATGAAATGCAGGCCATTTTTGCCTATGATGACAGTATATTAGATGCCTTAAATAATTTTCAATTAATCCACAGAGACATCTTAGATACTGACGCTGAATATGTATTGGTCAATGCGGTAAGAGAATTAGGTCGCTTGTATCATATTGAAGAAATGATCCCAAGAGTTAAGGTGTTAGTTAAGGGTGTAATTGATTCAACCAATAAAGATGATAACACCAAGGTAATATGGTTAGCTGCTGCGAGTATGGCTGATTATTATGATCGCGCTGATTGTGGTTATTATGATATGTGTGGTTTTGCTTATATGTTAGAAAAAGACACATTGTCTTTTAACTATAAGTGCTCTGACAGCTTAAAAATACGTGCTCAAGAACTATATAATGATCAGGGTGAGTGGATTTGTGGTGTTCTTGGACAACAAGAAGCTAACTTTCATCTAATACTTGAAACATTAGAGATACCTGTAGCTGATGATAACAATACCTCGCTTGAGTTAGTTGTTTTTGACTCTTCTGACGAATATGGCACCTACGCTGGGCAATTCTTTAATATTGATACCAATAATGGTGGTATGTACCTTGAAGGTTCTCCAAGCAATGATAAAAACCAAGCTCGCTTTATTGCTTATGAAGCCGAATGGAAACGTCCTGATTTTCATGTTTGGAATTTACAACATGAGTACGTTCATTATTTAGATGCACGTTTCAATCTCTATGGTAGTTTTTCGGCAGGTTTGTCAACTGACACAGTGTGGTGGACAGAAGGACTAGCTGAGTACATTTCAAACCTTGATGACAATACTAGAGCGATTGATTTAGGAAAAAATCAAGAGTATGCCTTGTCTGAAATCTTTAAAAATGATTACTCTGTCGGTCAAGACCGTATTTACCGTTGGGGATATTTAGCGGTAAGGTTTATGTTTGAAAATCATCTAGATGATGTTAATCAAATATTAGCTTACTTAAGAAATAATCAATATCAAGACTATCAAGTGTTTATCGACAATATAGCGACTAGTTATGATGCAGAATGGAACTTATGGTTAGTAAGCGACTTATCAACACAACGCAGTGGTATTGTTGAGTTTGGTCCAAATGATGATGAAGCATTAAGCAGTGGCCAAGCCGGCAACTGGGAAGGTGAACCTGTCACTATCAGCACGGATTTCTCTCCATGTGTAGTTGAAAACCCTGAAAATGCTTATGACAAAGAGATGCGTCATATTGCTTTTGATAGTACGGTTGAGTGTATAACCTCAGAATCTGGCAGAGCATCATTTTCTATACCAAACCCTGATGGCTTAGCATCATCTTTACTGATAACCACCTCTGGTGGCTGGGGAAATGCTGATATTTTATATAAAATTGATGGTAGACCTTCCGCTGAAGATAATGACGGCATGGCAAATGGTAATGGTAATAACGATAGTATTACTGTTGAGCTATCGGCTGATGTCTATTGGCATTACATCACCTTAACGGGTGACTTCGGTGGCATGAAACTGCAGTTAAGCGTGCAATAATTATCATAACGAGCTAAAGGTCGCGAATTATGTGGCTTTTAGCTCAGCTATTTACCAGAGTCATAAGGATTAAAAGATGAAACCAATAAAGTTATTGATCATGGTTTCCGTAACCGCCGCTATTACAGCATTTGGATATCAACTCATATCAAGTGATGAAGAGAACGGACTTGCAGAGCCTGTTGAAGAAATAACAGGTCAGAGCAATATTCAAAATAGTCGCATTATCCATGGTGAGGAAAACGAAAGTGCTTACCTAGCGAGTACCAAGAACACTACGGAAACAACTCGTCAAATAGAAAAAAGTAAACACCAGCAAGAAGAAGCACCACGAGAAGTAAGAGGCTATTCGAGACCAGCTCCACCTCCACCTCTTACCGCGAACCAATCAAGAGATGCCAGAGATAACGTAACTCAAGGACATGGCCATGAACATGCTCCGGTTAGCCGAGCAAGGAAGGTAAATGAACCAGCACCGCCATTAGGTGCAAGCAATTAAGTTGTCCCTGCTAATATAATATATTCAAAACGCTGCTAGTCAGCGTTTTTTTATTAGTTGTTTCTTTGCTGTTATATATTCTATAAATAAGCTGAGTCTAGTTACCCTCTATTACGCACGCCACCATATATACAACTCAATAGTTGCCAATATCAAAGGAAAAACTTTGTGCAACAAGCTTCAATATCTACTAATAACCAGCTATAAGTCACTAACGAAGACAATATTGATAATATTAACAGTAGCTTATGCCGTAAGGTTACATAAGGCACCATCATAATTGGTAGGTTGGCTTTTACTCTAAAATACTGCCAAATAGAGTTGCATCAAATGTTTACTACTTAGCCATAACTCAATATTCTTGCTGTTTGTTGAGTCATTAATCTAATGGTAAATCATCTGATGGACTTGTGCCCCGAAGAATAGTTATATGAATTAAGCCTCGTAAAATTATTTCAGGTGATCCTTTGCCGCTCATTTGAGCGGCTTTTTTTTTTAATAAAAATATTATACTCTAACTATAACAACAAAAAACTGGGTACAAATATATGATAACAGTTCGCCTATGAGTGAAATCCTACCTCATCTGTTTCAAGTAGGAGATTGGCAAGCAGATGCCAATCAGAATTTGATGTGGCATGGAAGTCGTAAAATTCATCTTGAGCCTAAAGCCATGGCTATTCTTCAATATCTGGTAATGCATGCTAATAATGTAGTTTCTAGAGAAGTTTTATTTGCCGAATTTTGGAAAAACCAAGTTGTCACTGAGGATGCTCTCAATCGAGCAATGTGGAATATTCGCCGTTCTTTAGGTGATACTCCGAATAACCCCCAATATATTGCTACTATTCGCAATAGGGGCTACAAATTAATTGCTCCAACAACAATATTAGAAGACCCCCGAGTTAAAGAACACCAAGCATCAGTCCTGAAAAATATAGAAAAAAACCTATCATCTAAAAATGCTGCAGTTGACAAACTAAAACTAAAACCAAAACAAGCTCAGGTAAAATCAACCACTAAAGAGTCATCATTTTTTGACAGATACCCGTTGAAATTATGGCAGACTTATTCAACTATTGTTTTAGTCCCCCTAATCCTGGTAGGCCTATTTAGCACTGTATTCGACACTCAGGAAAAGTCAGATAGCTCTCAAAGAAAGCTAAGTCGTCTCACTTATAGCCAAGAGCAGAATGTTATGCCTGTGGTTTCTTACAATGGTGAGTCACTTGTCTACGTAGCCAGAACTAAAGGTAAACCAAACCAATTAAAACTATTAAATAAAACTAACAACCAAACGTATTGGCTTGGTAATAAAAAGCATAATTATAGCTATCCAACTTTTAACAAAGACAATGTTTCTTTAGCTGTTATCTCAGACCAAGTAAATAAAAGTGAGCTGGCGATAATTAATGTTAACTCCAATGATATTCAATCGATTATTACGCTTAAACAAACAAGTCATGGTTTAAGTTGGCACCCCGAGCAAAACTTACTTGCTTACACTCAGGCCCACCCGGAAACAGGCAGGCCTAGTATCTTCATTGTACATACAGAACTAAAGCAACCCCAGCTGCTAACTCATAGCGGAACGGGGATAAAAGATCAGTTACCTAAGTTTTCTCCGGATGGAAATCGAATTGCTTTTATCCGACATTTTGCCTATCGGGAGCAAGCTTTATTTGTGGTGGATTTACAAGGTGAAATGCAAAGGATAAGCGCTAATTTTTCCCAAATACTAAGTTATGTCTGGTTAAATGATAAGGAGTTGTTGCTATCTTTAGCAAAGGGAACGTCAAGGTTATCACTGACAGGTAAGTTAACTGTTGAAAGCATTAATAGTATTGAGAACAATAGCTTTAGCACGCTCGATATGCATTTCATTGCTCGAAATGAACAGTTAATTTTTAGTCAGTCTAAGCAATCAACTCAAGTGGTAAATTATCCACTGAAAGACGCAAATCTAGGTCATAACCTAACCATTTCTCAAGCGAATGATACTGAAGGTGATGTTAGCCAAAATGGACGGAATTTAGCTTTTGTGTCCAACCGCACAGGGCAGTCTGAAATTTGGCTACTTCAAGGTAATAATCTATCTCATATTGAGTCAAGTATTGCTGATTATATTTATGATTTACGTTGGTCGCCGGATAGCACAAAGTTAGTTGCAACCTTAAAGGTTAAAGGTGAATATTATTTATTTAATTATCAAATTGACACAAATCAGCATAGTAGAATTGCATTAGGTCAAAGCCCGATAAATATTGCTGACTGGCAAACAAACCAATTAATACTTTTCACGCAAAGACAAAAAGATAGCTGGTATTTATTTCAATATGACACGGAATTGCAACAGAAGAAAAAACTATCAGACTTAAACATTTATCAAGCTAGACTAACACCTGATAAACGGCAAATAGTTTATACAAGCCATAAAGCTGCTGGGATTTGGTTATGGGATAGAAACACAGTGCCTAACTTGATAGCAAATTCAACACAGTATGACTTACCTAGAAATTGGTTTGTTGATGATGAGTTTTTATATTATCTATCATCCTTTGAAAATATAAACCAAAGCGAGCTATGGCAGCTAGATTTAACTAAAGGGGAGCAGCACAGAGTGGGGATTTACCCTATGCTGGAGTTAAGCTCTCGTTCAAAAAAACGAATCTATAACTTTACGGCGAGTAAAATAAGTCAGTTAAATGGTGATATTTGGTCAGTGGACCTGCAACCTTAATGTTGAACCATCAAATAAACCTCGGGTGAGTTTCCCTTGTTCAAGCAGCAATAACTCACCTGATTCTCCTAACTTTATACTACTATCTATTGCGATAATTTTATTATTAAAAAGCCCCATCACTTGTTCTTGTGATGTATGACCAACAACAATATGATTAATGTCGAAGTAGTTTAATAACTTATCGACATCCTTCTCAGGGAATTCTTCAGTAAAGTAACCTCTAAACCAAGTAGGTCCCTGGTTATAAAATAAAAAGTTTAAGGTATCATCATTTTTTATTTTCATTTTTTCATCATCAATATGTCGCCGAAACAGTTGATTGACTTGCCCGATAGTTAACTTTCTATCAATCCATTGTAGGCTGATACCACCATGAAGAAATAAAGCATCATTTATTTTAACGAGAGTATGTTTACTACGTAGCCAAGTTCCTATTTCTGTGTTTTTATCATAAAGTTGGTTATAGCTGCGACTGAGTAATTCTTCAGTGACTTTATATTTTTCATGAACATAGCGAAGATCGCCCATAAAAACCATTTGTTCATGATTACCCATTAATAAATGTAACCGTCCACCCGCTTGTTGCGCTTGGAAATCAAGCTTATATAAAAGCCACAGTACTTCATTAACCTGCTCACCACGGTCAAACATATCACCGGTAATTACCATGTGGCCATCAGCAAAGCTCCAGTCGCCTTTTTCATTAATAATATGATGATTAGTTAAAAGCTCAACTAAGACATCAAATTGGCCATGTATATCACTTAATGCGACTATTTTTTTTACACCTTTATATACATTTTTAGCAATGAGATGAGGCGCGGGGGTTAAGGTGGGCTCAGGTAATAAATCACAAGCTTTGGGGCGGTTAACTTTACTTTTGATCACGCTTGTTTGATGTACTGCATTCTCACATATCCAATAAGCTTGTTTAGAGCCTAGCTTATCTTCAAGTACATAAGGACCATCGCTAACAATCTTGGCGCCGAGGGGATCTTGCCAGTTAGCAATTAATTTTACATCAGCAAAAGCTTTATATGAAAATAATGAAACAAAATAAACCCCAGCTTGCGGGTTTTGATAGTTCACTGTCTCATTATTACCTGGCTTAAAGGGACGTTGATCCCAGTCACTTAATTTTGCAGCTTGACCATAGCGCACATACAAATCAGCATCACCGCTGCCGCCAGTCATTGTAATGTTTAAAGAAGGTACGCCTTCACCTATTGTTATTCTATATAAGTTTGAAAAAGATTTCGGCTGGGTGATTGAAACACTTTCAGCCTTGCCTGCCTGCAAATGACCTAAGTGCTCAGGCATTTCACTTTTGACACTAGACTGTAAATCAACACTAACATCAGATGAATTTTTTGAGGTTTGATGACCTTCAATAGGGGTATATGTTAATGCAAGGTCAAAACTTATATCGCTGCTTTGCTTAGAAAGTTGATGAACTTCAACAGCAATCAAGTTTTTACCTTGGTGCAATAAAGCACTTGAAATAGCATGTTCAACCCAGGCGCTTTCTAAAGTTGAATCTAAAGCTAAGGTATTATGGCTTTGATTAATGGGTAGGTTTAAACGAAATGCTTCACTACCATTAATATAAACAACAGCACCATCATCGGCTAAAACCCGCAGTTTAAGTGCGTCTATGCTATTTAAGTCTTTAATAGTAAAGTTTTTTGCAAAGTATTGAGTAATGGGTTTATTGGTAGGATCATCACCAAATGAAGTAACTGTTGTTTCTCCGCCATCGCCATAACCGAACTCGGCAAAACCACTCATCCATAAACTATGATCAAAATTGGCTTGATTCCAATGAGAGGCAGGGGATTCTGGTTTATCGTAATATTGCCACTGACTTGCTGGAGATATGAGGTCTGCACCTTGTGCATGGGTCATAACCAATCCAGCAAATATTGTGGCGCAAATATGCTTTAAGCGCATAATATGTTCCTATATATTTATCTTTGATTATTGGTGTGCCCCAATGGCGCATATTTTCTATATGCTTCTTATTATTGTGTTATTTGTATAACATCCCAATCAACATAATTCATCATGCTTGATTGAGTCAAGCAGAATTTATACTGTATGTTATTTTTTATAAATTACCGCTCAGATACTTTAAATACAATATCTTTTCTAACATTCACTTTAATTTAAACAATCCAAAACCATAGTAAAACCTCTTAAAGCCACCTCAAAAAAACGTTAAAAACAAGATGTAAATATACTATTAATACAATGTGTTACCACGAACCATAAGCTACCATCATGTTTCATCAGGTGTGATAAGTAGCATTCACAAGGTAAGTGATTTAAAAGTAGCCAACAAGAAGCTAATCATAATTACTTAAAGAGTCACAACGAAAAATTGTTCGTTTTTGTATTTGCTTCTACATGCTATGTATTGCATATTGTATATCAATACTGTTTTTCTGTTAAAAAAAAGCCCGAATACTAAGTTAATCCATAACAGATGAAAGGAAGAGTTACTTAAAGGACATAAGATTAACAAAGTTGTAATTTACCTGGAGTAAATATATGTCATTTAAAAAGTTAACTATAAGTACCGCTGTCATACTTGCCCTTTCAGCTTGTGGTGGAAGTGATAATAAAGTTGTAGTCGAAACTCCTGTCCCTGTTGTTCCTGACCCTGTTGTCCCTGATGCACCTTCGATAAATTTAGAAGAGATAATGCCTCACATTTCAACTTCAGAGCCGTTGAAATTTATCGTAGACCTACCTGAAGATGCTGAAACACTCGTAATAAATTTATTTAGTGGCGATGCGGGAGAGCCATTAGGTGATCCTGATCTATATGTTCGCTTTGAAGCAGAAGCCTCTGCAGGTGAAAACGGTGAATTTGACTGTTTCTCGTTTAAGTCTGACGGAGATAATGAAGCTTGTATCATTGATAAACCTTTGGCTGGCCGCTATCACATATTAATTGATGCTTTTGAAGGTGGTACAGTTACGGATGCTTCACTCTATGTAAGTACCGAAATATTTAAGGGTAATAAACTTTGCACCGACGTTGCTGTTCGTATTCGAGCACAAGAGATGACAGAAGAAGAACTTACTCAGGTATGTGATGATTTAACTCAGGCTAAAGCACAATTTAATACCGTCTTAGATGACACTATTACGCCTGAGTTTAGTCTTCCAGTTGAGGGCGATTTGAATGAAGTAACTAATCTTCATATTTTTTCTAGCCTATCTAATCATGTGGCTTGGGGGGAACACCTATTTAATCTTGATAATGATTCAGGAATTTACCTTGAAAGTGAAGCAACTAAATGGAGCCATCGCTCAGATATTATCACCTTTAATGGTTTAGAGTGGACTGACGGTTTCCCTGTTATTCGTTCATTACAACATGAATATATTCACGCATTAGATGCGCGCTTTAATAAAGAAGGTAACTATATATCAGCGAATGGTTGGTGGAGTGAAGGACTTGCCGAATATACCAGTACTTTCTATAACAGCCCCTACCGTCTTGTCGCGGTAGCGAATGAAGCAGAGAAATTTACCTTAAGTGAAGTATTTGATCATACCGCCAGTAAATATTCCTGGGGACAATTAGCCATAGCCTTTTTCATTGAGGAACATCCAGAGCTAGTAAACGGCATGTTGGTTAAAATGCGTGCTGGTGAGTGGGATGCTTTTCAAGAAGAGTTACTATTCCAAGCCCAAACATATCAAGACGAGTTTGTCACTTGGTACAGTGGTGAAAGTTTAACTCAGCAATTTAATAATAGTGTGCAGTCATTAGCGTTAGATGATTATCAAGCAATAAATGGCCGTGGCGGTTGGCTATATTCTGTTGAAGTAGCTGAGGGTGCAGACTCTCTCACCATTGCGACTAAACAAGGGGCGAATGATGTTGACCTTTGGATTAATTATGATTCAGCGGTACACCCCTCTTTAGATGACACCTTCACGTGTAGTTCAGAAACTGATGGTAATGACGAAAGTTGTACCATAGATAATCCAGCTGCCGGAACCTATTATGTTACCGTAGGCGCTTACCGACATTATAGCGATATTGTTGGTGCTTATTTAACCGCTTGTATAGGAGCAGATTGTAGTGTTGATGTGCCTGAGGAAATGCAAACCATTGAGATTAAAGAGCCTCATTTGCCACATTGGCCAAGTAAAGGCGGCATAGGCAGTTGTACTTTAGCTGAGCCTAATTACTCAACAGATACACCTGCCATTGCTGTTGCCATTACTAATACAACCGATTCTCCAGTGGGAATTAACTGGTTAAGATCTGATGGAGAGTCTTGGGATGGTCCATACGAAATGCTTGAAAAAGGTGATACTTGGCAGTCTACTTACTGGAAAGAAGGGGACCGTGTGGTACTTACTGATGCTGCAGAAAACTGCCTTGGCATTGCTTTATTAAATGATGAAGACAATCGTTTCGAGATAGATGAAGAGCTTGTTAAAGATGCTGTTAATGAAGTACAACTTCCTGAACAGGCAACTGCAATAATGGGCTCTTGTGATCTTGCTGTGCCTTATGATCGCGATAGTTCAACCGATGCTCCAGAGTTTCAAGTTGTTAATACCTCAGCAACTAAAGTTGACCTTCAATGGATAAGCAATACTACCGGTGAAGCCACTTCATCCGTTTATGCAACATTAGATGCTGATAACCCAATATTTAAAGCTGACAATTGGGTTGTCACAGATAGAATGATGATAGTTGATCAAAGTAGTGGCGATTGTATAGGAGTGCTGGATCTTAATGAAACAAGCAATATTTTCATTTTAGACTTATAAGATTTCCCTTATAAGTCTCACCTTAGTAGTGGCTAAGTAATGTTGGCCACTACTATATGTGTTCCTTACTCACTAATTAAAAGAAAAGCCTCTACATCGCTGTAGAGGTTTTTTTGTGGATGACCCTCACGACTAACTGGCTACAAAAATGAAAAAGTTTTTGTCATTTAACATCATAATAGTATTTGGATTCATTTCGCTTACTGCTTATTGCTTTCACTTTAACAAAAGCAATGAGAATACATTTTTAAGAACCAGGTATTTGATAGAGATATAGCTGGCGTTTGTGATTGAGAGCAAAGACGTTATTGGCTATTTGGAAATGACTATAAAACCTCTATGAGTGAAGACCATACTCAAATTATTTTATTTTCATCTAGATCGGATCTGAGTTTTGTTAGAAACGGTAAAGCGTTAGTAAAGTCGTCAATAGAAATATTCTTAAGCACAGGGCTCAAGCTCTTCATCGTTGCTGCAATAGATTGTTCTCTTATTGCTTTGCCTTTTTCAGTAATAAAAATCTGTTTAACCCGACGATCTGCTAGGTTTTCTTCTATATGGATCAGTTCAAGTGCTAATAATCGATTGGTAGTATTGGTCATTGCGCCTTTAGTGACCTGAAATGTTTTAGCTAACTTTGCTGGGGTTGTAGCTTCTCCAATGCGGACTAAGTGAGACAACACTTTAAATTGTGAGGCTTTCATTCCTAAAGGTAGGCTTTTCTCTAATAAGTGAGTACTTAACTGATTAACGATTGCTACCTCAGTAAATACTTGAAATATGATACCTAAGTCTTGCTCTTTCATTTTATTTCTTTGACTGGTTAATGATAATTTTCAGTGAATATCTGACCACGAATTGCGCGGACTTGCCTTAATAGAAGCTCATACTCTCATTAGGATCATACTGCTAGAGTGTAAGTAGAGCGATCTCAACTATATCATGGATATTAATGTAAATAGACTCGATTTTATTTGCATGGCTTATCATGCCTTAATCGAGCAAGTTTTATGTTATTGCTAACGGGTACCACTTTATAGTTTGCACAATTGTTAATTGTGCTAGACGCTTTGTTGCAGTGAATTAATTTATTGAGAGTTATTCTTTAGATAATTCTTTTTGTAACTCTGTAATAAAGGCCAGAGCCGCAGAATTCATACTTATTTCAGCGGGAGCTAAACGATCAAAGCGAGCGGTAAATTCTGTTAAAGGTGTCCACTGAGCAAAATTTAGCTGCACAATAGATTGTTTGGTTTTTGCATCAAAGGCGACAAACTCAACAGCAACCCCTCCGCGGTCTAAAGGGAGAAACAGTGCTATTGTCGATAACCAATTTAATGGCTCAGACACTGTTTCAACTCGTGTAACGGCGGCTCTGATGTGAATGTCCGAGACTTTATGAATGTCTGAAAATTTAGCTAACTCAGTTTCTAAAGAGCTTAGTAAAATAGTATTTAAAATGTGCTGCTCTTTTACGGTAATGAGATTGGCTTCGTTAATATGCCAGCTAACAGCAATTTGTTTTGAGTCAGCCTTAAATACTTGGCTCTCTGCGAATAAAGCTCCAGAGTTTGTGGTTTGCATGTTTGAACAAGCACTTAATGAACATAGTAGTAAGCTGGTCTGTAGAGCACTCGCTAATTGTTTTTTTTTATCCATAACTTTCATATATCATCCCTTTTTAATTTTATTGTAATAAATATAGTTTAACGTTAAATTAAATATAGTTTAGTGTTAAACTATATTTGTTGCAATAAAACTATTGGGAATAATTAGAAATAATATAAATTATAGTGATATTTAATTCGCTAGTGGCACAACCATCAGAATAACAATGGCTCAGGGCATCAAGTGGTGACTGCATACAATGAATTTCAGCCATTTTATCAGAAACAAACTTGGCTTGAACATGGTGCGCTGTAGGTTTGGAAAGTAAGCTAGGAAAGCTTGATAGAATTTAAACAATTAAAGCTTGGTGGTGGTGCTTGTTAAAATAATTTTTTATGCAGTTTCGAATTAACTTATTAGCTTATAACATTGAACGGCCGGATAATATTGAGTCTATGGTATTGGGGGGCAACTATTTTGGCGGCAATAGGCAGGGCATTTGGAGTGAAGAAGCAGTCCCGGAAAGTTTGTATGGCAACACTGATTTTTTGAAGAGAAGTTATTTACAATAACCTTGTTGCGGGTTGGCATAATGCAATAGATAAATGCTTTACTGAGAACAATGAGCCAAGCAAATAACACTTGAAATAGTACCAAGAATAGCACTGATAATTATGTGAATTAGCACTTTTAAGGCCTAAACTTTAAAAGTGCTAAAAATAACTAATTTACGCTGAACGTTTTAGTAATCGTTACCGGTTCAAAGCGAAAGTTACCGCGAATTTTGGCACTGAGCAAGCTACCTTTGGCTAAGGTTGTATTCACTGCTCCGCTGTCTAAATCTATTTCATCACTACGGTTGCTTGACCACTCTATGGTAATACCCTCAATATCATATTGATCGAGGTTTGTAGGTAAATTAAATGTGCCACTGCGATAATAAACACCTGTGCGATTTTGCATTATTATGCCGGCGGTCAAAAATTGTTGTGCAGCCCTAACTGGTGAGCCAATAATGCTATTTGCGTTTAAGTAGTTAATGGTATCGGCACCTAAAAGGTATGCATCACCTGTAGTGTAAACCACTTTGTCAGACAGTACTGCAACTTGCTCTATGGTATTGTCATAGTCGGTTAACATTGGCTTGATGATGAATTCAGCATTGTTGTGTTTAATCAAGCTAATGTTTTTATCATTAGCTACCACCGTCATTTTAGCTATGGGGTTGCTGCTTAAAATACTTGGTGGGTAAGGGAGTGTTAATGTCTTATTCAAGATGAGCTTATTATCAATAATATCTATAAAGCTAAGCTCTTCTTGGTCAGTATTGATGGCGGCAAGTTGTTGCTCACCGCTAAAATGAACTTGATTAAGTTTTTGATTACCATATTGATAACTGGCTAATAGTTTCATGGTATTGGTATCAATTAATACTAACTTTCCGCTATCAGGTTCGGTATAAGCTAGCAACTCACCGTTGGCAGATAAGGCGATTTGTTTCAGTTCAATAAAGTCAGGCACACGATAACCAAAGTCAGGTGTTAGTGCTAGGTTAGCACCGCCAAGACGGTAAATAATATGGCCTAAGCCATCATCAAGTACTACCGCGAGTAATTTACTGTCTACACTACTTGCCATAGTAACCATTGCGTCGTTATAACAACTGGCTTCACTGTCAAAAATAGGGGGGATCACTGTCGGTTTATCTATTACCGGGACTGATGTTGATGCCGAAGTGTAGCCATCAATATTACTTATTTTCAAGCGTCTACTTGTTGTGTTTTTTGCTGGTGTAAGGCTGGGATTAATATCGTTAGTCGACTGAACATTAGATAGAAATAAACCATGATCACCATTAGCATTACAAACATCAGTGATGCCTGTTGCTTCTTTGCTCGTCAGAATAAAGAAGTTATTGCTATTAATATGCTGCTTTATTTTATTGATATCAGTACTACGAGTTTGGTTTAAATAATCAAACCAGTCGTCATAATCATCATCGTCGTCGTCGTCGTCGTCATCGTGGGCATTATGTTTATCATCGTCATCTTTGGCACTTACCAGGTTCTCTGCTCTATTCGAACGTAACAATGGTGAATTTTTGTAGATGTATGTTGCATTACGTTGCTGTGTATTTTTGCTTTTAGCTTGATTCTCAATGTTGGTATAGGCACCACTATTTGCATTTAAGCTTATTAACTTATTATCACTGGTGACTATGATTGCGCGTCCAGTAACAGGGTGTAGGTCAAATTGACTAAATCTAACATTACTGTCTTCATCGAGTAAGTAAGAGTTACCAGTTAATAAATTTGGGTAAACAAGCGCATCAGCGTGCTGCTGAGAGGTTTGTACTTTAAGGTCATTGCTATAAACCATCAAGTCAACCATTGCGGCAATTGGCAAATAACGATTATCACTAGTAATGACTTGCGCTTTAATGATTGAGGAGATGATTTTATTGCCTTCACTGACTGGGCCATCAAATTTATCTAGCTTGCTAAAGTCTATATTGAGTTTTTCAGTTAAATAAGACTTAGCTTGATCTATGCTGCCATTTACCAATGGATTATACATTACTTCATTATTTATCAAGGTAGTAAATGGCGTTATTAATGAGCTGCCAGCGACAGCCGATAATGTGAAATCATCATAAACTGCAAGAATCGGGCTTTGGTTTGCTAACAACTCTTGTTCGCCTGTTAATAGCTCAACTTCACCAATATCACATTGGCCATTTAAATTACTATCAACACAACTTGATTTATTAGCGCTGTATCTAGGTTGTTCATATTCAGGGATCAGTGCATCGTTATTATCGGCGTCACTGTTACAGCCAAATAGCAGAAATGCACTAATAATAGTAACTAAAACAAAATATTTAAAGGACATGGAAAACTGATCACCTAATAGAAAATTGGCGAATTATCCCACTAGATAATAATAAGATCAACAACCTTAATGATAATTATTTTTATTTGCGTTATGTCTTTGCTCTAGGTAAAATACGCAAAAATTCACACTAATTAACTTATCGGAACATCATGTCACCATTTTATCGTAATTTTAAAGCTTTTCTACAAGACCAACGTGGCGTCTCGGCAATCGAATATGCAGTACTCGCTGCCATTATTGTTGGTTTATTGGTGTCGGCATTTGGTGGCGATGAAGGTTTAAGCTCGATCATAGAGCAAACTTTTGAAACCATTAAAACCAAGATCACTGAGCTTACTGCCGCAGAGTAGCTATTCATAATTGGGACACTGACGTTGAGCAATGTTTACCATTACCGTGATTATCACTTGCCTGCATTACTTAGTAGCTGGTTTATTAGTTAAGGCAAGTTATTTAGATTGGCGCTATCGACAGTTACCTAATTGGTTGTCTTTACTGGTATTGGTAAGTGGAATGTCAGTTTTATTATTACAACAGTTACTTGTTAGTGCACAGTTTTATGACTTCAGTCTGCGAATGATTACTGCTTTTTTGATTATAGTGGCGGCATTACCTGTTTATTACTTGGGTGGCTTAGCAGCAGGGGACATCAAATTTATTGCTGCATTATCGGTGTGGTTTGAATTTGAACAACTCAAGATTTTCTTACTACTAACAACACTCGTTGGCGGTTTACTAGCGCTAATAATTATCGGTTACAACGTAAGTTTGAACTTATTCAACTCACGTGACAAAGGTAATAAAACAACCATTATTACAGTTCCCTATGGCATCGCTATCTCACTTGGCGCGGCCTTTGTTTTAATTTAATTACAGATTTAGGAGTGCTGGTTTAGATGTTTTCGACCAGAAATATAATTTATTTAACTTTTAGCATCGCCGTTATTGGTGTTATTGGTATTTATTTACAGCTTAGTGGCACAAATTCACAAGCAATCAACGCTGTTATAGCCCATGATGAAAAAATTTCGGTATTAACTCTTAATACCGACTTAGATGCCGGCCAAGCCCTTTTAGCGCAGCATTTTAATTGGCAGTTAATCTCAGAGACACGAGCGCAAAAGCTTGTTGGTCTCATTAAGCGACAAGACTTTAACTTAGCAAGATTTAAAGGTGCTATTAGTCGCTATTCACTGAGTAGTGGTGATTATGTCCGTCTTGATAGTCTAGTTTTGCCCCATGATAGTGATTTTTTAACTAGCTCATTAACTAAAGATAAACGGGCTATGGCAATTAAGGTTGATGCCCAATCAGCTATTGCAGGCTTAGTTAGCCCAGGAGATAGGGTTGATGTGATTTTTTATCACAAACTAAAACGTAGTGAAGAGCAAGATGCTTGGCAGCTTGCTGCAAGTGCTTCAGTAAGGCAATTGGTTGTTAATGTGCGCTTAATTGCCGTTGACCGTCAACTCAACAAACAAGAAATTGATACCGATAACAATAGTAAAATTAAATATGATGATCACAGTACAGTAACCCTAGAAGTCAGTGTAAAGCAGGCGCAAAGGCTAGCAATAGCACAACAATTGGGTCGATTAAGTTTATTATTACGTGGTTCATCAGGACAATATGCCCAACTTGGTACCACTGAAAAACATAGCACTGATACCGTTTTTTCCGATATTTTACCGCAATTTGGCCAACATGCGCAGCGCGCACATATGGTCCTGATGCAAGGTGAAAAACAGGTACTTAGTCATGCTAAAGAAAAGCAATCAGGAGATGAATAACATGCGCTATTTATCTTTTATCAACCAAGTTAAATTAGTCTTATCTAGTTTGTTGTTTATCTATGCTGGGCAGAGCGTAGCATTAGAATTAAGCGTAAGTGAAGGTTATTTAATTAACTTACCCAGTAAAGCCACAACTATATTTATCGCTAATCCAAATATTGCCAGTTATCAGGTGCCAGCAGCTAATAAAATTTTTGTCTTTGGTCGTCAAGCGGGTAGTACTAACTTATATGCCCTTGATGGTAATGGTTCAGTGATTTTTTCAGACATAATCAAAGTGCAACACGATACTCGAGCACTCAATGCGCAAGTTACAGAATTGTACCCACAAGCAAGAGTTGAAGCTATTTCAAACAATGGCCAGTTATTGTTAAAAGGCACAGTCCCCTCAGCTATTATGGCAACCGCGGTAATTGAATTAGCGCGTAGCTATATGGTTTCGGCTAATAATGAAGCTGCCAGCGCGGGCGAGCAAAAAAATGCCAGTAATAGTAGCAATAATCAAGTATTAGAGCCTATTAATCAACTGGCGGTCACTTTACCTAATCAAGTCAATATCCGAGTACGTATTGCCGAGGTTGCTCGTACCGTTACTACCCAATTAGGTTTACATCCAGGTGAGAATTTTTTAGGTATACAAAATGCCAATTGGAGTCAGGCTAGTCTTGATAGTTCGAGTATGGATATCAATCAGGCAGTCGGTAAAGTGGTTGGTGTTGATATCTTTGGCAGCTTAAATAAAATTTTTGGTTTGAAGCTTAACTCTCACACCATAATGTTAGATGCTCTAGCAAAAGAAGGAGCTGCAAAGCTATTGGCCGAGCCCAACCTAACCGCTATGTCAGGCGAAACAGCTACTTTTATGGCGGGTGGAGAGTTCCCTGTTCCGGTGAGCTTAACGCAAAATAATCAAGTCGTTATTGAGTATAAAAAGTACGGTGTGTTACTTAATATAACCCCAACAGTGTTAAGTGACAGGCGTATTAGTTTAAAAATCGAACCCGAGGTCAGCAGCTTAGATTTAAATAGCGCGCAGACTTTTAATGGTTTATCTGTGCCAGGAATCAAGGCTAGGCGTGCAAAAACTACCGTTGAACTAGCCAGTGGCGAGAGCTTTATGCTGGCAGGATTATTGATGAATGACGAAAGTAATAGCGTCAGCAAATTTCCTTTTCTTGGTGATATTCCCGTGCTTGGCGCTTTGTTTCGTTCCACTAGTTACAATCGCAACGAAACAGAGTTAGTCATTATCGCCGAAGCCTACGTGGTCGAGCCATCACGTGAAAAAAATCTTGCCCTGCCGACCGATTTTTATACGCCATATAGTGATTTAGAACGTCTATTTAATGTTTCTTGGCAACAAGATGCTTTAGTGCCGAGTTTATCGGTTGATGACAAGCAACCTAGGTTGCTTGGTGACAACGGTTTTTACTATTGATAGCCACAAGAAGAAATTTTATGTTATTCCAGACACCGACAATGATATTAATACTGCTAGTTTTAACGGGCTGTAGTTATACACTTCCTCAGTATACTGAAGCCCCAGTAACGGCTAAGGCCGTTGCTATAGAGTTGGAGCTTGTTAATGCGCAACTGGAATTAGTGCCCTTAGGTCAAGCATTCAATAGCAAACAACAAATGCAATTGCACAGGTTTATTGCCCTGCAAGGTAATAGTTACCCCCAACGCGTCATCATCGCGGCTAATGAGCCGTTAATTACGCGTCACCAAGAGCAATTACGTCAATTGTTATTAAATCAGGGCGTACAAGCAACTAATATTGCTTTTCGTTATAGCGAAAAATCGGTTAATAGCGTCATTATTATTAGTGAATACTTTCGTGCCGTAGCGCCAGCTTGTCATCAAAGTGGCTATGCTGATTTAGGCTGTGCTAGCAGTCGTAATCTCGCCATGATGGTTGCTGATCCTGCGCAGTTAATACGCGGCGCTAGTTTAGCACCAACAGATGGTGTTAAAGCGACAGAGGCGGTTAAACGATATCGTTACCCGACTGAGGCGCCGAAAAGCGAAACCTTAGTTGATTTGACTAAGGTGAAATAATGACGAGTTCAGTTATCAATGCCTCAAAAAGCATTAAGCAACACAAAAATCAGCCTCAAGCAGATAGCCTACTCGCTTTTGTTACGGATAAAAGCAATGAGTTGTTATTGAATAAAGTGTTCAGTAACTTTTCAAGCTCTATGGCAAGTCTTAACGATGGCACACAGGGAAAACACGGCGCTACCACTAAGGCTATCAATGGCAATATAGATGCTGCCATTAGCTATTTGCGTGATAATCAATCGCCAAGAATCCTCATTGTTGATATCGATGATGAAGAGCAAGTAATTACCTCAATAAATGCACTAGCGCATGTATGTGAGCCCGGTACTCGTGTATTGGTTCTTGGCAGTAGTGACAATGTTGATTTATACCGTGAATTGAAAAATCTAGGTATCGATGACTACTTATGCAAACCATTAAATCAATCCTTATTGTTGCATGCCCTAGGCCGAGCCACTGGAAAAGTCCAACAAACAGCAAGAGTAGGTAGTGGTAAAAGTGTCGCTATTGCTGGTTGTTGTGGTGGCGTTGGTGTTTCAACCATAGCAGCAAACTTAGCTAGAGCATTTGCTAATCATGGCGCTAAAACCTTAGTCACTGATTTAAATTGTTATGGCGGTGATATCGACTTACTGCTTAATGCTAACTCAAATGCAGGTGTTGGTTTGGTGCAGTTACTTAATGAACAACAAAATGTTGATAAGTTACTGATAGAAAGATCTTGTTTACAAATCGAGCAGCGTTTGTATTTACTAAAATCTCTAGGGCAAAAGTATCATTTTGATAGCCAAAATTATCAGAAGTTAGCGCAAGTACTGGCTGAAGAGTTTAACTATTTGTTATGGGATTTACCGGCGCACTTACTGATTGAGCAAGGTATTGCCGACACTTTATTTAATGCCGATGTGCAAGTGCTTGTTTGTAGCCCAAGTTTGGCAAGTTTACGTCAGTGCAAAGCTTTATTAACTCAGTTGGGTGAACAAAGATATGCACAACGCACTTTATTGGTATTAAACCTATTGCATGGCAATAGTGAACACAGCCTATCACAAGCCATGTTGGAGCAGCACATAGGGCGCAGCTTTGACCATGTCTTGCCTTATGCGCCTAAAAAGGTGCTAAAAGCGGCTGAGCTGGGTGAATCTTTATTAAGTGAAGTTCATGGTGTTGGTCGAAGTTTATTGGCATTAAGTGAAGATATTTTAGGGGTTAGCCAACAAGCTAATAACTCATTGTTCGCACGCATTATGCCTTTACGCAACTGGTATAAAAAAGCCAGTGGGAAGGCGTAATGTTTGGCCGTAAAGTGAGTGGACCTCAAGGTCAACTCACTCAACCAAATACTGACCAGATGGCAGCGTTAGCTATTACTGATAATATTTTAGTTGCAGAGTCAGAACAACATGAAGATCAACATTTATCGAGAAGCTTCAAAGGCATAGCTACACAAGAAGGACAAGCAAACCTGCGTCATAATAACAGTGCAAGCATTATGTCGAACAATACTGTAGATGTTGAAATAGACTCAAATATATATCAACTGATCCGTGAAGAAATTTTTGCCAGTATTGACCCTTCAGTTGCCACCAAGTTAAAACATGAAGAGCTAACCGAGCGAATTTTACACGCGGTGACATCAATTGCCAATCAACAGCGCTTACCATTAACTTACCAAGCACAGCAGCAAATAGCGCAATTATTATTAGCAGATATGCTCGGCTTAGGCCCGCTACAGTCTTTGCTTGATGATGACAGTGTTAATGATATTTTGATTAATGGCTTTGATAAAGTTTATGTTGAGCGAAATGGTAAGTTATCACTTACTAACGCTAAATTTCGAGATGAAAGCCATTTATTGCATGTTGCACGCCGTATAGCCTCAGCAGTAGGTCGTCGTATTGATGAAAGTAAACCTATGGTTGATGCCAGATTAGCCGATGGTAGCCGGGTAAACATTGTCATTCCGCCGCTAAGTTTATCTGGAACCAGTATTTCAATCAGAAAGTTCTCTACCATGGGGTTACAGTTACAGCACTTAGCCGATAAAGGGGCTATGTCGACAGGCATGGTTAATTTTTTGAAAATCATTAGCCACTGTCGACTTAATATCTTAGTTTCTGGTGGTACAGGTGCGGGTAAAACAACACTGCTAAATGCTTTGTCATACCAAATTGATGAGCAAGAGCGCATTGTTACTATTGAAGATGCCGCCGAGCTTAAATTACAACAAGCTCATGTGGTAACCCTTGAAAGTCGTCCCGAGAGTTTAGAAGGTGGCGCTGAAGTATCTCTTCGAGATCTCCTGAAAAATGCCTTACGCATGCGGCCAGATCGCATCATCATAGGTGAAGTTCGTGGTGAAGAAGCTTTTGAAATGATGCAGGCAATGAATACTGGTCATGATGGTTCAATGTCTACTTTGCATGCTAACTCTGCGCGTGATGCTTTGATTCGATTAGAAAATATGTTGTTAATGGGACAAGTGAATTTACCGCCTATAGCCCTTAAAAGGCAAATGAATTCAGCCATTGATATCGTTATGCACGTTGAGCGTATGCGTGACGGTAAACGCCGTATTACCAGTATTAGTGAATTGGTTGGCATTGAAGGTGAAAACTTATTAGTGCAAGACTTGTTTAGTTATAAATTTAGTCGTGAGTTAACCAGCGGTGAACTCGATGGTGAATTCATCAGCCATAAAATACAGCCTCATTGTCTTGATAAAGTTCGATATTATGGCCTTGAAACTCAAGTGTTACAGTCACTGGAGTTGTCATGATTTTGTTATTGCTAATACTTATTTTTTTAGCAATAGCTTGTGTAGTTTATTGGTTTAAATATCAAAAAGACCGACATCTACATTTATCTCGCATTAATCGTTATCTTGACTTAGCGCCCGCAAAACCTAGTGGCAGTGTTGAGGTTTTATTATTTAATAAAACTAGCCAATACCAAGGCTGGCGGCTGTGGCTATTTACTTATCAACAACGATTACTTGCCGTAGTACCCGTGAAGCTGGCAAGGAAACTTGGTGTAGTTGCGGCTTTGTTGGCTCCTATTTTATGGTGGCTTACTGCCATATTGCCGATTTATTGGCAGCTAATAGTGATTGTTAGTTGCTACACTTTTACCTGTTTGGTTATCGTCCGTTGGTTGCAACAGCGGCAACGACAACGTTTTGAAGCTGATTTTCCCACGGCCATTGCCAGTATCAGCCGTGCGGTAAGTGCCGGTGTATCGGTACCTGCAGCCATTGCTCATGTAAGCCAAGAAATACCAGGCCCGGTCGGAGATACTTTTTCCCGTATTAATGACTTATTAGCGATAGGTATTTCAATGGATCAAGCCTTACAAGATGCAAGTTTGCGAGTAAAGCTAGCCAGCTTTAAGTTTTTTACCGTGACACTGCTGTTAAATCAGCATGCTGGTGGTCAATTATCACAAATATTAAGACAATTGATGGAAAACCTACATCAGCGCAAAGCCTTGCAGCAGAAGGTTTTATCTATGACAGCTGAGCCTCGTACCTCAGCAAAAATTATTGCGACAATGCCGCCGTTATTTCTTTTGCTATTTTGGTTTAAAGCTCGATACATTTTTGATTATTTACTTTATGACGAGCGTGGACAAGTGATAGCTATATATTCCGCTATTAGTATCGTTTTAGGGCTTTATATCATAGCTAAAATGAGCAAAGTCGATGAGTAGGGAGTATTAGTTTTGGCTAATTTATGGATGGAAATCAGTATTTTTCTTTTTGTTACTGGTTGCAGTTTAACCTTGTTACTCGCCAAAAAATCTTTGCGTGAAGAGCGACAACAACAACGTTTACAGCGTCATATTCACAATAATAGGCAAATTGATGCCACGGGTGATTTACTTTTTGCCAATAAAGATGATGTGCACTGGTTAAAAAAAGAAACGGCAAAGATGCAAGCTGCGCTTCATGGCGCTGGTTTTTTTCAAGCTAATGCGTTGTGGTATTTATTACTGACAAAACTGTTTTGTGCCTTATTAGCATTTGTATTGGCGTGGACTTTTTTAGGATATGAAACGGGGACGGGTAGTAGCAAGTTATGGTTATTTGCTGGTATGGCCTTTATAGCTAATTTAATGCCAGATTATTACTTAGAGCATATACAAAAGCGAAATCAGACAGAGATTTCTCAAGCTTTACCCGACAGTTTAGCGCTGTTAGTCATTTGCTTAGAGTCAGGGGCAACACTTGAGCGTGGCCTTACCATGGTCAGTGAGCAATTAGTTGATGTATATCCACAACTGTCTAAGCAATGGCAATTAACGCTGGCACAGATGAAAATTGATCCGGATAAAAAAGTAGCATTAGCCGCTTTGGCTGAACGTAATCCATTAGAAGAGATTAAGGCACTGGTTACTGTGTTGATTCAAGCGGAGCGTTTTGGCTCACCGTTGGCGCTAACATTGCGTAATTTCTCAGGTGAAATTAGAGAGTTACGCAAACTTAAACTAGAAGAAAATATCGCTAAACTGAGTTCTAAAATTACCCTACCTATGTTGCTATTAGTCTTTTTACCCTTGTTACTTATTTTAGTTGCGCCGCAAGTGGCGCTGTTAGTTGATGCCCTTAAAGGAATGCAATAGTGAAGAACAAATTGATAACTAAGCCACTAGCTAAGCCAATAAAATTTATATTGCTAATACTGAACATTTTTATGTCTACTTTATTAAGTGGTTGTCAAACGCCAGCGCCAGAAATTAAAGCGAACTTATCTGAAACTACCTTGGCTAATATTGCCCTGCAAAGTGGTGATATGCGCAGCGCTATAGCCTTATATCAAAAGATATTGCTTAGTGCCGAACAGCAGGTAAATGAAGACAAGGACTATACCGAGAGCACAGCTGAAACCGCGGATAGGGTTCATATCTTATTATCTTTAGGTTTAGCGTATCGGGCTATTGAGCAAAATGAATTAGCGGTGCACTACCTTAAAAAAGTCACTGAACAGTCGGAAAAAAACTTAGCTGCATGGCGTCAATTAGGGCTGAATTATTTAGATCAGCAAGATTATAAAGCGGCAGAGCAAGCATTTAGTCACGCGATTGCTATTAATGCTTTTGATAGCACAAGTTTGAATGGTTTAGGTGTAAGTTATAGCTGGTTGCAATCTTACCAAGCTGCCCATCAATACTTAATGCAAGCTCTGGCATTATCCCCCGGCAGCTTAGAATTTAAAAATAACCTCGCCTTAAATTATATTTTACGTGAACAATATTTAGCGGCAATAAAATTATTATTACCTTTATATCAGCAGCAACGCAGTAGTGAAAAAATGCGCAATAACTTGGCTTTTGCTTTAACCCTTAACGGTAATGAAAAACAAGCGAAGCGGGTTTTGGCTAATGATTATAATCAAGAGCAAATTGAGCAGAATATAAAATATTATCTGCAATTTAGTCATACCAGCAAACTTGATTTAACCACGAGGCAAGACCTTGGTTAATGTGAATATGGGCAGTTGGCAACATGGTCAGCATAAACGTACTAAACACTATAAACAACGGGGCAGCATGGTGCTGGAAGTCGCTTTTTTATTGCCAATATTTTTATTTATTGTGTTTAGTGCTTTAGAACTGGCGCGCGGCCTTATTTTGTATGCCAGCCTTAATCATGTAGTGAGCGAAGCGGCTCGCCAAGTAAAGTTATCTGCTGCCTCGGGTGCTAATTATCAAGGCAAACTATTACAAGCAATAAAGGCTAATCCCGCTTCATTATTAGACAGCAGTAAACTGATGGTTGAGCAGGCTAAATTTTATAGTTCGCCAGAGGAGCTTGCTAACCAAGAGGCAAATAATAGCGTTGTAGATAAAAATGGTTTGCTGGCTAAATATAGCGTTTCTTATCAAGTGACTTTACTGAGTCCTTGGTTGCAAGATTTGTTTCCTTTTAGTGCTGACATTTTGGTGAAACATGAACCAGAACGCTAATTCTAATTTTAATCTTAAGTTGCGGGCTAACTTGAGTCTTAATACTTCATCCGTCCACCGTTGCTTTGCTCAGCAACAAGGTGTTGTGCTGGTAGAGTTTCTTGCGGTATTACCCTTTTTATTGATGATCGTTTTACTGACATTTGATTTAACCAGTTATTTGCAAAAACAGAGCAAACTTGAGCGCTTAAGTTATAGCTTAGCGACCATTATTAGCCACAGAGAGCAATATTATGCTGAAGATGCGCTCTCTGATGAACTGCCACTTACTCAAAAGCAAGTCACTGAGTTAACACGTATTGCCCGTAATGAATTGTCGCAACAGGATATCGCGGTAAAGGTCTATGAATTTAACAATCAATATGCTGGTGGTGAGCCTATTAGTTTTAGTCATGGTAGTGGTGATTGTGCTTGGCGTAGCGCTGGTGTCGTTGCCGAGAATTTACCACAAGCAAGTAATGGCACAGTTGAGCCTGGATTATTTATGGTACAGCTTTGCCAAGACATCAAGGGGACGAGTTTATTTGCCAAGTTCAGCAACTCCAGCGATTTTAGTCATTTATATGCCCGTTCAGTGATGGTGAAAAGGGAGAAACGACATGATAACTAAGCGTATAAAAAGCTTACCTTATTGCACAGTCTCTTTACAAAAACAACGGGGAATTATTTTTGTTGCGGCATTATTGGTTGCCTTGCCGTTAATTGCTTTTGGCGCGACGGCTATTAGTGTTTCTGCTATTTTTGCCAAACAAATACAGCTGGGTAATGCCAGTGAAGTGGCCAGCATGTATATCGCTTCACGTGAAGATAAACAAACAGGCTCTGATTTATCGGCAGCGACAGCAATTATCAAACAGTTTAATGGCTTAGCTGATATCAATACTGACAGTGTTCATATCAGTAATGAAAATGGTGTTTATCAGCTAAGCATTACCAGTGAGTCTGAAAATTTTTTACTGGGTGAACAAGAAGCTATTAATATAAAAGGTTCAACTAATCTTGTCAGTGGCGTTAACCAACATAACCTCGAACTCAGTATTATTATGGATTACTCCGGCTCTATGTACGGAGAAACTGATGAGATGCAAGCAACATTGGCACAGCTAACTGATTTACTTACCATTGAAAATGGTCAATATCAGCAAGCCAAGGTGGCGATTACACCGTTTAGTGATGGTATTACTCTCTCATTAACGGGTGATTATTATGAACAGTCAAATCACTGCTTTGAATATTTAACCAGTAGTAGTAATGACATCTGGAGCCCAAATTACCCTTGGATAAGCCAATACCTAGATTATGGCCAATTACAACAATCAGTAGATGCCAATTTAGAGTTGGAAAGTAAAGAGTCTGGTTGCTCTGGCCCCAATGCTGCACGAATATTATTAACCAATGAGCAAGCAATCATCGACCAAGCCATTGTTGATGCTGGCAAAAGCAATGCACCAAGTGGTGGCACCAGTATAGATCAAGGTTTGTTATGGGGCCTGCGTATGTTAACGCCACAATGGCAAGAATATCAAACACTCTCAGATGAAGCGTTACCAAGCGAATTTAATGTTGTCGGCACAGAAAAGGTAGTCTTGCTCATTTCTGATGGTGACCCAGGCGGTAGTACTCCTTGGTGTAAGTTAATTGAGCAAGAGAGCCGGTATTCCGCGGGTGGTTACGATATTTGTCGTTTAGATAAACTACCGCTGTGCAGTTATATCAAGGAGACCCTTGGTGTACGTATAGTCTCCTTGTATTTCCCTAATAGTTACAACGACCAAGAAGCTGAGCAGCGTATGCGTTATTGCGCCAGCGACAACTCTTTTTATACCGCAAATTACGCCAGTGACTTAAAAGGCGTTTTTAAAGAAATTATTGATAAATTAAATGATGAACGCACCTTAGTGCTAACCCCTTAATGAGGCCCCAGATGAACACTAGATATTTCCCCAATAAGCAATATTTGACCCAATTACCGGTAGATAAAATTTTCAAAGGCACTATGGCGGTATTACTTAGTTTAACTATGTTACTTGCCATGACAGGCACTGCACAAGCATTGCAGCGCGGTGATAGTTTACCTGAAGAGTTGGCAAATAAATTAGCATTAGATCCCGAAAAAATTACTATGGTTGATTTTTTTGCCTCTTGGTGTGTTTCTTGTCGCATAGAACTACCTGAAGTTGATCATTTGTCAAAAGAGCTAAAAGGTGAAAGCGTGGAGTTTGTTGGTATACAAGTTGATGAAGATGTTGAAGTAGGAACAAAGTTTTTAAAAGAAATAGGGTTATCGTTCCGTGTTATCGACGATCAAAGTCAGCAAGTGATTGGTGTTTTTGAACCTATTGGTATGCCAGCCTTGTATTACATTCAACATAATAAAGTTTTGGGCATTAGGTTTGGTGCTATCCCGCAAATTGGCGAGGTCATCAAGCAGGATTTAACCCAATTGGGAGCGCTTAAGTGAATTTGGTTATTAACCTGGTAATCAGCGCTGTAGTACTGGTTTTTTCAGGGCAAGTTATTGCTGCAGAAAAACTAGCGGTACTGACAGCTGATAAACAAGTGATCAGCGAAGAATCCAGTTATGCCCTTGCCCAAGAAAGTAGTCAAGCAACAAGTAATGCTCGGGTGGTGAAAAAATACAAAACTAAGGGCCGTACTAGTGCAACAAATCAGTATCCCACATCTGATCAACACACCAATCAAGGTAGGAAACATGGAAGCGGACAAGGTCAATCGTTGGCAAAAACTACCTTGGCTGAAAAGACGAACACCAATGGAAATTCAGAAGGATCAGCTAAGCAGATTAAACCTTTGTTGACATTAGTGGCAATAGATCAAAAGCCACCACCGTCGGTTAGCCCAGCAGGGCAATGGCTAAATAAAGGTTTTACTTGGATTGATGATTGGTTTATCGACAAAGAAGTGAAACCTTGGCAAAAAGCTAAATTAGCTGAGCCAGTTATGTTGCCGGGCGGTGTTGCACCCGTGATGAAAAAGTTTTCTAGTAAAATATATATTTCAAAAGCGGCCACGCTTGGCGGCGATGGTGTTGCTGGTGGTGGTTGTGGTTGTAAATAAAGTGCATTTATTTACAACGAGCGAAGAGAGAAGTTATGAATAAAAAAATTAAAATCAGTGTACTGGGTTGTACCGCGATTAGCGCTGGTTTAGCGCAAGCAGAGCAAGTATTGTCATTACATCAAATGCAATATCAAGAAGATGACGATCGTATTAAAGTTGCTGATACCTCACTGGCATTAAAACTAGATTTTGGTGTCGATTATAGTTTGGACTTATCACTGGGTTATGATTCGGTAACAGGTGCATCTCCGACTTGGCAAATAGCGAACACAACTGGACTTTCAGGCACTGAGCTTGAACAAGGGCAAGCTATGACCGATGAAACCTTACTCGGCTACGCCCATGATGTTAGTCAGTACCAAATAAAAAGAGTGCCATTAGAAGATACCAGGAAGTCAGCAGCAGCTTCGTTAACCGTTCGTGATAGTTATCGAAATGAATGGTCTTTTGGTTTAGCTCATTCAAAAGAGAGTGATTACAAAAGTAATAGTGTTTCCGCCTCGTATTTGATGTTTTTAGATAAAGGGAAGAATCGCTCAGTTAATATAGGTTTAGCTTATTTGAATGATGAGACCTTGGTGTTTGGCACCGGTTATCAAAGTCGTACTGAGGAAAAAATACAAGTGATTAACTTTGAAACAGGTCTTACGCAAGTATTATCCCCGACCAGTATTTTTGATTTAAAACTGTTTTTTAACCATGATAATGGTTATTTAAGTAATCATTATTTAACTATTTTACGCGGTATAGACCTTAACGAAGATAACATCATCACCGATGATGAATATTTTTTAGCCGCCGATAGCAGACCTGATGTGCGCAACGGTTATGGCACTAAATTGAGTTATTCAACACAATTTTGGTCATGGCTTACTGGGCAGTTTAGTTACCGCTATTATCAAGATAGTTGGAGTATAAAATCACATACTGTCAGTGCAAGTTTAAGTTTTGAAGTGTTTGATGGTTTATTTATTACACCTGAATATGTTCGCTACCAGCAAAGCCAAGCAGATTTTTATCTTAACCCAAATGTCAAAGAGCCTTATTTCTCTGCCAGTGGTGAAGGGAGTAATGATACTCGCTTAGGTGATTTCTCCGCTGATACCTATGGTTTAACCGTCAGCTATCAAGTAAATAATGAATGGCAGCTTGATTTATCGGTAAACCGCTATCAACAAACCAATCAATTTGCGGCTAGCTGGGCAGTATTGGGAGTGAATTATCGTTTCTAGTCATCAAGCGGTAGTTTCTTCCAAGCAAAAGCAAATTTATAGTTGGCAGTTTAATGCGATGACGGTTAACTGCCAATTGTTGTTAGTGGCGAGTGATAAAAAACATGCTGATAAAGTCGCTAGGGATGTACAAAAACAAACGTTGGCGTTAGAGAAAAAATATAACTTTTATCAGCCTGACTCTTGGTTAAATCAAGTGGTGAATAATCGCGCCTTATCGCAAGTTCATCTTGAGCCTGATAGCTTAGCCATTTTTACTCGCGTGCATGAGTTATCACAAGCAAGCCAAGGTATATTTGATATTTGCATTGGTACCATTAAAAAAGCAGCCGCGCACATGCCGCAGTTAACTAAGTCGCAGTTATTTACCAAATACCAAGAGGCTATGGGATTGGCTAGTTGGCAAGTGAGTGGTAATTTTTTACAGTTTAATGACAGTAATACTCAGTTTGATTTGGGTGGCGTGGTTAAAGAATACAGTGTTGATCTTGCTATGGCGTTATGCAAAAAACAGGGCATAACGGCGGGCTTAATAAATTTTGGTGGCGATATTATTTCTTGGGGCTGTAAGCCGGATAACAGCGCTTTTCGCGTCGCGATTCAGCACCCTAAAGTTGCAGACAAAATTTGTGGCAGTATTTCTCTGACTGATCAGGCATTAGCTAGTTCGGGTCATTATCATAGAAAGTTTTCTTTTGGTTGTGAGCAAAGCTCACATATTTTGGCGGGTCAAGGTGTTGCCCAGCAAGTACTCGCTGTTTCTGTGTTGAGCCAAAGTGTCCTTACCAGTGGTGTATTTAGTACGGCACTAAGTATTGAGCCAAACCTATTAAAGGGCAGTTTTGCTCAACAATATATCAAAGCAATATTTATTGATGAAGCAATGGGCTTTCATCAAGATATTGAGTTTTTATCAAATTCAGTCTGTTTTAATAACAGTCTCAAGGAAAAAATTTAATGAACAAGCAACAAACGGCAATTAAGTTATCGCCATTAACATTAACCCCGTTAGCATTCGCCATTACCTTAGGGTTAACAATTGCTAATCCAAGTGCGGTTCAAGCAAAAACGTATCAACTGCAAAGCGCTTCAAATAAAAACCTTTCAATGGACGATTTTTCATATCAAGAGAAGTTCTCATGGTCAATTTTTGCTGGTGTCACTAATGGTGGAGATACCATAGCCCTTGGTGATACCGAGGTGACTTATAGTCGAGATGGAGAGCAGGTAACTGGAGTTAGCTACAGTGAAAAACTTAAAACGGGCGGCTTTGCCGTATTAGGGCTAGGTGCAAATTATATAATAGATGAGCGTTTTAGCATTCAGTTAAACGGTGCTTATCATTGGGATCGTATTAGTGATCCTGATATAAAATTTACTCGTCTTGAACTGGAGCTTATCCCTTACTACCAACTTACCGATACTTTGCAGCTTGGCTTAGGGCTTGTTAGTCACCTTAATATTAAGTTAGATGAGCAATCTACACCGCTTTTGGTAAAATCGGCACGAAGTGAAGAAGATACTGAATTACGAGTATTTAACGAATTCCCTGAAATGTTAATGCCACAGGCACAAGGACTCATTGATGGACAAACACGCACCGATGATGATTTAGTCATTAACACACAAGCTGATTTTAGTACTGCGACAGGTTATTTGGCCTCACTGGTTTATCAGTTACCACAATGGCACAGTAAGGTGGAATTTAGAGCGGTATTTATTGATTATAAAGCCGATGTGACTAGCAATATTACTAACCCACAGCAGGTTCTAGACACTAACACAGGTGAAGTGGCGTTTGATGCCCGCCATGCAGGTATTTATTGGCACTTTGTTTTTTAGTTATTTATTGCAAATAAGCTAATAATATAAAACCGACTAAACGTCGGTTTTTTGTATCAGGACTTTTGTTGGTTTAAGCTGATTTCGATTAAGTTTAGGTAATAAAAAACCTCGAACCAGTCGAGGTTTTTTTATTAACCAGTAAGGCTGCTATTTAACACATATAAAGCCTTGGTTGGTGCTGACATTTTTACTAGCATAATCAACATTCCATACACCGCTACTAACTCTAATTGAGTAGGCATAACTGGGCCATGAATCTTTTTCTTTAAGCCAATATTGTAAGCTTCTGTCCATACTTAAGCCCGCTTCCATTGCAGTCCAATCAATACTGGTATCTTTTGAAATAAGTGCTGCGCCTAAGCTTAGACAATGTGCTATAGCGTCATCATGTGTTTTCCCTTCATTAACTATAGTATAACAAAGGCCATTATCCTGATAACCGATACAGCCACTTTGGGAAATATATTCTTGCTGCGCTTGTAATGCTTCGCCCGTCGGAAAATATTCAGTTGGTTGGGCTTTAATTCGAACCTGCATGTCACCAATAGCTATCTTTGCATCGTTAAGTGCTTGTGGATTGTTGCTAACATCGTACCATTTAATCCCACCATCAATCGTGTATTGATAGTCGCTTGGGGTCGGGAAGCCGCTGACATAATCCCAACCAAAGCTGTTAATATCGGCGCTATCAACGACTACACCATTCGTTGGAGCAGCTGGTGCAGCCTTAGTTGGTTCACTTATCATCATGTAAGTATATTGATAAGGCGGCGCACCATTATAACTTTTACGACTACAGCTTGAGCTATTCTCGCTACCATTTAGTGACAAGCAACGATTTCGTGAATATGACCCAATATCACGAGCTAAATAATAATCTTTATCGTTACTATCATCACTAGATACAGTCCAATGCTGAAAGAAATCATGGTTCAGCGGGCTAGTATATAGTGATTGTAACTGTGCCAACGTTGGTAATTGCCAATTTGTCTTTCCACATAAAGGTTGTGGTGCAGTATTTAGTTCATTGGCAATATTATTGCTTTCAACTGTGCCATCATCGTTAAGGCCAGTGATTTTAGCGACGGTTTGATAACGGCTACTAACATCTGCAGTTTTTGGCAACTGCCAAATGAGGCCTGATTGATCTTTAGCACAAAAGGCATCTGCGATATCGGTGACGACATTGCCATCATTGTCTAATAGTTGTTGCTGTTTTTGGCGATATAAACGAGCAAAGGTTAAGTAATTTTGGTCACCTTGATTACTGATATTACGGTTATTAGAATATCCACTTTCTGTGCCCGAATATTCATAGGCGGCATGCTGGGTATTTGATGATGCGGATTGATTACTCCAATAAAAATAATCTTCAATAGAGGCTCCTTGATGATGAGGAAATGCCGTAATATCGATGGTTTTTTTACTGTCGGAGTAATCAGCAGTTGCTAATGACGCTAATAGATCTGGTGTTGGGATAGTCCAATCACTAAAACCACAAATGGCATTGCTGTTGTATTGTTCTTGTAGACCATCTGCTTCGGTTAAATTTTGTCCGCTACCACCGGCATAAGCGACATTATCAATACTACCACTAGTGCCTTTTTCCATTAGCGACCAAATACGGCCTTTATCGTTGTGTCTAAGATCAGTAACACAGCGCCAGCCTTGTTGGAACGTGGCTGATGTCGGCATATAATGGCCCGCTAAATCGAGTTTTGCAAAATGTGTACCGACCATAGCATCAGCGACAGTTGTGACAAATCCCGCTTGGTATGCGGTCTCAAATGCTTGTTTAATGCTTTGATGATCATTAATAAAGCCTGCCTCGCTAAATGGCAATACTGCAGCATCAAGGTTGGATTGTGTTAATGTCAGCTCAGCTAAGGCATCAACATGTAATGCCGATGGTAATGCATTTAATAGACTTTGGTATTGACTTAATTGCTTGTTGGCTAAGGTAAATTGCTCGTTTACTTGATACCAGCTCGTTGCTGCTTGCATTGCCAGGTTGTATTGCTCACTACCACCTAGGGCATTTATAGCTGCTGGGTAACTAGCATGTGCTGTTGTTAATGCTGCTGTTGAGCTATCAAGATCAGTTTTACTCGCTAAGGCTGCATTAATGTTTATTAAGGTTTGCTCTAATTGGCTTAATTGCTGTTGCAAGGAAATTAATTGTTCATCATTATTTTGTTGCTTGGTTAACTCTGTTGTTGCCAAAGTTACTGCCGCTTGTGCCGCTTGTTTTTCTACAGCAGTTGCTAAAGTATCTTGACTGACAAAGCTTGCTAAAAATGACAAGCTATTAATGTCATTAGTGCTGGTGACTAATTGCGCGTTAACTAATGTAGTGCCAGTAGTTAAGCTTGTCTGGCTAGCCACTAAGTTATTATTTATTGCAAGGTAATTGGCAACGCTGGTTGCGCTAGTGTATGAAGCTAAAAGTGCATCAGCATCTAAACGGGCAGTATCATAATCACTGGTATTACTTGCAATTTCAGTTTGCAGTTTAGTTACTAACGCATTAATTTTAATAATCGCTTGGCTAGCACCAGGATATTGCCATCTTAATAAAATACCCGCTGATTCATAACTGCTGTAACTTCCTTGTACTACAGCATTTTTGATCATTATTAGCTGATCAGAGTCATTTTTGGTGAAAAATTTATCATAACTACCTTCAAAATCAGCAAGTTCGCTATCAGCTTCAGTTTGCGCTAGGGTAATTAATTCGCTTTCAGATAATAATTGCCAATCACTGATGCCACAGGCTTTTTTATTTATCGCTTCAGTAATTTTTGTTTCAGCATCGCTTCCATAGCTACTATTAATTTTGATCCAGTAAGTTGGGGTTGGAGCATTGTGATCAATTAAACAGCTAGTCTCGGATGTATTCCAGCTACCGTAAGTTGTTAACGACTCTGACTCTTTCGCTTTATTCATCCAGGTATAAGGTAGTGCGACAAAAAGGCTATCATCATCGCTATCTGCAACCCAACTAATTTCACCGGCGGCAGCACCTTGACCGTTAGCAAGCTCTTTTACCCGAACGCCGACATCAGCCCTTGCATAAGCTTGATGGCCGACATGTTGGGTTTTACTGGTGGCATCCTGCCAAGTCACGCCTTTGTTGTTGGTATATTCATAATGTTCAATTTCTGGAAATTGGCCTAACATCTCCCAGCGTATTCCATTATTTTTATACATATATTGTATAGTTACGGCTTTTGGTGCTGGTCCTAGGTTAGGAGTAAACGCTTCTTGGTTACTTAGCGTGGTACCGGCAAGGTTACCTGCGGCTAGGTTGTTAGTAACCCTAACTTGCACTTGGTTTATTGCATAGGTCTTTTCTGTTAAGACGATTGGGTTAACAGTTACTGCTTGCCAAGTTTTACCATTATCGCTTGAATACTGATAATTGCTTAATTTGCTAAAGTCAGGAACCAGGTCAAAGGCGAATGTGCTGCTAGTACCAACATCACCGTTAGTGACAGCGCCATTATTTGGTGCGATGGGCACTAAGTAATAAGCGGTACTGCTCGCTAATATTGCACCGGCATTACGAGATGTTTTACTGTCAGCTTTTACTCGAACTTGTACTGTTCCTGCTGGATAATACTGGTTCGTTAAAAGCAGAGGATTAGCATTTACATCATGCCAGTTTGTGCCGTTGTCACTTGAGTATTGATAGTCACTTATTTGGCTATAACCAGTAACAAGAGTCCAACCAAATGTATTGGCTGCATCGTTAACAACAGCATTTGTTGGTGCTGAGGGATTCATTATTGTTGGTGGCGTAACTGGGGCAGGCGTCACTGGATCAGGTGTCACTGGGTCAGGCGTCACTGGATCAGGCGTCACTGGGTCAGGTGTCGCTGGGTCAGGTGTCACTGGGTCAGGTGTCACTGGATCAGGTGTCACTGGATCAGGTGTCACTGGGTCAGGTGTCACTGGATCAGGAATAATAACAGGGGTAATTTTTCCGTTATCAACTTCGTTTTTTGAAACAATTAAACTTGGTGTGTTTTGTAAAAAAAGTTCAGCAAGTGTGTTGATTTCATCACCTGTGCTAATAGCATTATTGACTTGCTCATTTATCTCTTCAATGGGTAAGTCTGCTAATTTATCGGTAAATAACTTGCTTACTTGAGGTCTTTCTTCATCGCTAGTATTGCTTGTCGATTGCGCCAAACCTTGGGCGATAATATCAGTAATTACTTGAGACAAAGTATGGAGGTCACTGTATTTTTTTCTTTGCTCAGTAGTTAAGTTTAGGTCATTTTTTGCCGCGACAAAATCACTATAAAGCATGCTGCTATCAATTAAACCTAGTTGCTGTACTAGCACTTGTTCAGCTTGTGTTTTATTACCTAAAGTCTGCATTTTTGCATAAACGAGAGTGGTAAGTGGTGAAACCACTTCAGGCTTTTTATAATCACTTAATAAGTAATAGGCTTGTTCAATAGTTTTTTCTGGATAATCACTATCGATGCTAACACCTGCCGAAGTGGTAACTAGTAATGGCGCTTTAACAGTTAACTCCTCAGGAGCAACTATTTCGAATCGACCATCTTGGTCAGTAAGTACTTGATACTCGCTGTCGCCATCACACTGAAAGTTATTGTTTAAATCTATACACGCTTTTGCCATGGCTAAGTAACCATCGACGGCAACACCTGAAATTTTCTGAATTGCTGCTACTGGCTCGGGCTCTGCTTTATTGTCTGAACCACAACCAGTTAAACCTAACAATATCGAAGAAAGTGCCAGCAATTGGGGGCTGATAAGTTTCATGAGTTATTTCCTTTATTAACTAAATATACTTAACCTTGAATGCTATTAAGTTCTTTGTTTAATAAAAGAAAGATTAAGCTATTTGTTAAGTATCGGTAAAAAATTCATGCGAATTATAATGCGAATCGTTATCATTTGTAAGTGTTTGTGTTGTTATTGTCGATAATTTATTGATTATTTGTCCAATGTGGTCTACTTGAGTGATAAATTGTGTTTTTTCTACTGCTGAGTCAGTTGTCTTCCGTAACGCTATATTGACTTTTTAGAGGTTGGAGCCAGTATTTCTGCTTATAAGAATGGGAGAGTCTCTAGTCTTATTTGTCAGAAACTTTGGCTTTATTTAAAGGTTGCTTCATTAATCGATGTGCTAATTTCTATAGTGAAAATCCAGCAGGTTAAGCTACTGACATAGAATGAAATTAGTGAGGAAGTAGAAAGGTATTTTTAAAGCCGTAGATGATTTTTCAAAACTATAGTGCGGTGACGGGAACATAATTAGCCTTGCACAAAATTCAAATTTCATGCTAGCTTATTGTATTCAATATACAGTCTTTTTGCTAATTGGAGTTTATAAAGTGAATAAAAATAAAATAGCCCTTGGGGTCTTATGTGCAGTACTCGCCAGTGGCTTTGTATACCAGCAAATGTCATTATCAAACCAAGATCAGCAAGGAACTAACCGCAGCTCCGCTGAAGAAGTGAATAAACCCACTGTAGCGAGTGCAATTGAAAATAGCACTCCCACAACAACTCATAGTGGCATCGACAGACCTTTGTTAGCACCCCCTCAACCAAGTGACATACACGTTAATACTGACAGTAGCTCCGTAACTAGCAGTAAAACTAAAGACAGAGTAGTTGCACAGTCGCATCAACTGCCAGCTGATCATCGCAGTGCTTCGCAGCCAAAAGCACATGGCCATGAAAACCAACATAGACACCCCGAAGATAACTCTTTATTACCACCGGGAGAACCGAAAAAACCGCTACCAACCGAAGAGGGTAACGGTTAATTCTAATTAATTACTGATAGGGATATCAGTAGTTTTTTGATGATAATGTCGTTAATTTTATAACTCAGTTCACCTAGTCCACTTTAAATTTCTGTTACTCACTTCTGCTTTTCTATCAAATCTGACCACTTTTCCTACTTTCAACGTCTAATTATTTACATGTTGTAACATCCTAATAACAAACGATAAAACACTTATTAATAAAGTACGAAGAAATTCTTAGTTATTTATAACTTGAATATTGTATACAAAATATTATATAAAACGTGTAGAAACATTTTTACACACTTGTTTCTATCAGAGAGGGATGTACGCGTTAGATGCAATTTGAGCAATAAAAAATATAACAAGCTTGCATTGCCACACGGACGAAATACCTAATCGCTATAATAAGAATAGGCTTAAGAAATATGAAACTAACAGCAAAGAAGACACTACTCGCAAGTGCGATATTTTTATCGTTAAATATGGCAAGCGCTCAAGCAGCTCAAATGTGTGGGGCTAAAACTTTAGACCGTCAAGGCGAAGTTCCTGCCAATCAAACTCACTGTATTACGGATTACGGACATTATTTGTATGTAACTGTACCTTATGAAAACAGTAACGTAACTATTACCACTTCCGGCGGCACATTCAACGGCAGTGATGCTGGTATTAAGCTGTATGACGGTAATGATTGGAGCGGAAATGTTGAGTTAAGCAGTACTAACCCAGGTACAAATGAAGAGAGCATTACTTTTGTTTCTCGTGCTGGCGAGCGTTACTTCAAAGTTGATGGCAATATTGAGCAAACTAGCTTAACCGTTACTATTAGTGGTGGTGATGTACCGCCGCCAATGGGCGACTATGTTATCTACAATACCAATGTTGTTGTTAATGTACCTGCTGCTTCTATTTCTTCTAAAGCAGAGTACAGCTCGGCTGTTTCTGCCATTTTAGTCGGCAGTTATGATGATTTTGCTGGTATTGCGGGTGCAGCTAATGATCCTATTAATGGCGTTTCAGATGCCATACATTATTTAGCAAAAGCTGACGATTTAGCTGACCCTGATCTAAACCAATTATTATATTTCTTAGCCTCTTATAAATACAATGCAGCTGCAATGACTGATGCAGAAGCATCAAAGCTAAGCACAGCATTATTAGCGGTAAGCCAAATGAGCAACTTTATTGCTCCAGCTGGCAGCGTTATCCAAGAGGGTTATGCAGCGGCACTAACAAACTTTAGAAATGATGCAAGTGCGGCTTATTTTAAAGACCACCTTCCGCATTTATTAGCCGTCATTCAGTATTATTCAGTGCAAACTAATCCATTTGGTATTAGCAATGGTGGTGATACTACCATGGCACTAATGGGCGCTCTTGGTGATGCTGCTTATTATGGTGATGCAAGTATAAAGTCAGCTATTAATACTAATATGTTAGATGTGTTATCAGTAATGCGTTCGTTTATCTTCTTAGGTGAAACGTCTTTAGATATGCGTTGGTCTACAGAAGCAGACAGAAAATGGATCATGCCTCACTCATTTATTACTATGGGTAAGTTAGCATCAATTGCTAGTGATGAAGCGAAAGCGCGCTTTGACAGTACTATATTAGAAGCTCGTACAAAGGTTATTGCAACTATCTCTGTTGTAACAACTGAAACAATTATCACCAAAAAATACTTAGAAAATGCTGGACGTACGTGTTCAGTAGGTGATCCGTTATTTGGTAGCTGTGTTGTACCACCAAAAGAGTCTGATATTTTAACGGTTAGTTATGACTGTACTGCTAATATCACTATTCGTGCACAAGCTTCTATTAGCCAAGCAACACTTGATCAATCTTGTGCTGATATGGCATTACAAGAAACTGAATTCCATGCTTTTTTCAATACCGCAGGTACGCCGGTTACAGGGGACATAAATGAACATATTGAAGTTGTTGCCTTTGCTAGTCCTGAAGACTATGAAAAATATGCGCCAGAATTTTTTGGTATTGCTACCGATAATGGCGGCATGTATTTAGAAGGCACACCAACAGCGCAAGGTAACCAAGCACGCTTTATAGCCATGCAATGTCCTGACTCTTGGTTAGGCTCTTCATGTCAATATATTGATCAAATATATAACTTACGCCATGAATTCGTTCATTACCTTGATGGCCGATATAATAAAGCTGGTTCATATGGCACTTTTGATCCAAACGCAGCCTGGGCTGAAGGTATGGCTGAATACATGGCCATGGGTAAAGGTCATACTCGTACATTGAAAACGCTGAAAGGTGAAACTATTCCACCATTGTATAACATCGTCTTTATGGGATATGAGTACGATAACTTATATCCTTGGGGCTACTTTGCAATGCGTTACTTAGGTGAAGAGCATAAAAATGAAGTAGAACTTATTGCTGCAACGCTAAAAGCTGGCGACAATGCTGCTTATAAAGCCGCTCTTAAAGGTGCAGTAGAACGTACTGGTGCTGGTTTTGAAGCTTATATGCTGGCCAACTCTGAAACTGTTGCGCCAATTGCTGCACAAATACCTGCACAGGATATGATTGGTAGTTGTGATTTAGCACAACAATATACTCGTTATTTTGATGCAGCAACCACCAACTTTAGCTTTACCAATACTACCGATACACCCGTGTCACTATTCTGGGTCGATAGCACAAAAGGTACAGCTAACTTTGGTAAGAATTACAAAACACTTAACCAGGGTGACAGTTATACTTCTAGTTCTTGGAAAGTGGGCGATCGCATGATGTTATCTGATAACAACATGAATTGTTTAGGTGTGGCGATAATGGCTGAAAATGATAATACTTTCACCATTAATGCTGATTTAGTAAAAGATGTTGTACCTGAAGTGATTCCAGCAATAAATGAAATGGGAAGTTGTGCTTTAGCACAGCCGCATTTGATTATGGACCAATCACATGAATTTACTATTACCAATACCTCAGATACCGCAGTGCGTTTATTTAGAATTGATAATGCTAAAGGTTCTATCATCACTACAAGTGGTGGTACTGGCTTTACTCATGGTTATGGTGTATTAGCTCCAGGTGCTACTTATAACAATGCTGTTTGGTATGGTGATCGCCGCTTAATGGTAACTGACAACAGCTTAAACTGTTTAAGTGTTGGTGTGTTAAACAATGCCGTTGCTAGCTTTACTGTTGACCAAACTATGGTTGCTAATGCCGCTGCTGCAGAAGTTATTCCAGCAGCAAATACCATTGGCAGTTGTGCATTGATGCAACAACATTTAACCGGCCCATTTGAAGCTGACTTCTCATTCATCAATAACAGCGATAAGCCGGTTCGAATTCATCGCGTTGATAATGAAACGGGTGAGCTAAATGTTGACTTTGGCTTTACTACCCTTGCCACTGGCGAAAGCTATGACAGTGTAGCTTCATGGAAATGGTTCGGTAATCGTCGAGCTGCCATTACAAATGAAAGCAACCAATGTTTAGGTGTTGCGGTAATGACAGAGGAAAATACCAGCAATGATTATATTATTACTAATGAACTAGGTGGCGGCGGTACTCAGCCACTAGATTCAGATGGTGATGGCGTAATTGATAGCTTAGATGCTTTCCCATTTGACCCGACTGAAACCGTTGATAGCGATGGTGATGGTGTAGGTGACAACGCTGATGCCTTCCCATTTGACGCATCAGAAACTAAAGATACTGATGGTGACGGAATTGGTGACAATAGCGACCCAACGCCAAATGGTGATGTAGATACTGACGGAGATGGTCATTTAGATAGTGTTGATGCTTTCCCAAATGATCCTACTGAATGGGCTGATAGTGATGGAGATGGTCATGGTAACAATAGTGATGCATTCCCTAACAATGCCGCTGAATGGTTAGATACAGATGGTGATGGTGTTGGTGATAACAGTGACGTATTCCCAACAGATGCAACAGAATGGGCTGATAGCGACTTAGATGGTTTTGGTAATAACAGCGATGCTTTCCCTAACGATGCAACTGAATGGTTAGATACTGACGGTGATGGTTTTGGTAATAACAGTGATGTTTTCCCTAACGATGCAACTGAATGGTTAGACTCAGATGGTGACGGTATGGGTGATAACTCTGACCCGTATCCAAATGATGCAACCAACGGCGGCGGTGTTACCGTACCTGATTGTGGCGCAGCAACTATTACTAGTGGCAAATTAACGCTGGAAAGTAACGAATGTGTTGCTGGTGGTCGTGGTTCATTTTATGTATGGGTTGAACAAGATAATACCAACTTATTCTTAACCACTGCGGGTGGTAATGGTGATGTAGGTATCTATTTCAACGCTGATAACTGGGCGACTAAAGATAACTATCAGTCAGCTTCTGCAGCGACAGGTACAGTGCAATCATTACAAGTTACAGCAAACCGAGGCTGGCGCTACATTACATTAGATAGTGCAAATAGCTATGCTGATGTAACGTTTAAAGTGAGCTTATCTGGTGATGTTGCACCACCGGTAGAGCCACCTGTAACTGGCACAATTGCTAATGCATGTACCACTTCTGCACCGTTTACTTATGGCGCTATCGCTTCTGGTACAGCACTTTGTACAGGTAATGGCCATAATAGTTACTACGTCTATTTAGATAATAGCGTTACTAGCATTGAAGTGAATACGGCACATGGTAATGGTGAAGTAGAGCTTTATACGGGAACTAGCTGGCCAACAGCTGCTAGCCACACGCAAAAGTCTACAACTGCCGGTACTACTGTACAAAGCATCACTGTTAATAACCCTCCAACAGGTTGGTTTTACATTGCAGTTGAGAGCACAGGAAGTGACGTAGCAGTACAAGTTGATGTGAAATAACTTGTTAGCATAAAAAGCTAAAAAGAAGTAATTACTGGTAACGGTATTTACTAAAAATAGAACGGGCCTTTTGGCCCGTTTTTTATATCTATCAATAAACTACGCCTTACTTCCCTTAAAATTCGTTAATAGCGTTGGTTATATTTTTGTTTTATCCTAGCTAAACTTCAATAAGTGCAACCTTTTCCTTTTTCGCAGTGGGTTAACGAGTTCAATAAAGTAACAGTTAAGGTTTAAATAATGATTCTAGCTATAGATCAAGGTACTACAGGAACAACCATTAGCATTACCACGAGTCAAGGCCAAGAAGTGGGGCGCGCCTATAAGGAATTTCAGCAGTATTACCCTAAGCCAACTTGGGTTGAACATGATCCGCTAGAAATTTGGCAAGTAACCCAAGATGGTCTTTTGCAGGCTCTAGAGGCTGCAGAATTAACCGCCGGTGATATAAGTTGTATTGGTATCACTAACCAAAGAGAAACCACAGTTGTTTGGCATAAAGAGACTGGTGAGCCATTATATAATGCCATTGTTTGGCAGTGTCGACGTTCAGCAGAGCTTTGCCAACAAATTAAGAAATCAGGTAAAGCAAATTGGCTGCATCAAAAAACAGGCTTGATGGTTGATGCCTATTTTTGTGCGACAAAATTGCAATGGTTATTCAATGAAAAGCCAGAATTAAAAGCCTTGGCAGAGCAGGGTAAACTTGCCTTTGGCACTATAGACTCATGGCTGATGTGGCAGTTAAGTGGCGGAGAGGCCCATTGTACTGATCACAGTAATGCTTCGCGCACCCTATTTTACAATATTCATCAGCAAAAATGGGATGATGACCTACTGGCTTTTTTTGATATTCCTAAATCAATATTGCCAACCATTAAAGCCTCGGCAGGTTTGTTTTGTCATAGCTCCGCGAAAGGTTTTCTTGGCGTAAAAATTCCAATTACCGGTGTTTCTGGCGATCAGCAATCCGCTTTATTTGCTCAACAATGCACCCAAGCGGGTATGATCAAAAATACCTATGGCACTGGTTGTTTTATGCTGATGTACACCGCAGACCAAGCATATTTTTCTGATAACGGTTTATTAACAACAATTGCTTGTGATAAAAATGGGCAGCCAGCGTATGCACTTGAAGGGGCTGTATTTATTGCTGGCGCAGGGGTGCAATGGTTAAGAGATCAATTGCAACTTATTGACCATGCTGATGAAACTGAAGCATTGGCGTTAAGTGTTACTGATAATAACGGTGTTTATTTTGTGCCAGCCTTTAGTGGCCTTGGCGCACCTCATTGGAATATGCAGGCTAGGGGGCAGATCTCAGGTCTTACCCAAGGCTGTACTAAAGCGCACATTGTCAGAGCGACGTTAGAAGCCATTGCCTTTCAAAGTTATGATCTGATGCAGTTGATGCAACAAGAAAGCTCGATAAAAATTAAACAATTAAAAGTAGATGGCGGCGCTTGTGCTAATAATTTTTTGATGCAGTTTCAAGCTGATCTATTAGACATTACCATTAACCGACCTGCCAATATTGAATCCACTGTGCTGGGAGCGACAATTTTAGCGGCAATGGGAAATAACATTTGGTGCGCCGAAACTGTGCCAGAAATTCTGTATGGTAGAGGAGATAGTTTCAGCGGACAATTACCAAAAACAGCCTGTAATAGTTTGGTGGCTGATTGGCATAATGCTGTCAAGAATTGCCTTGTGGATAAATAAACGATACCACTAGCCAATAAATTTTTTTGAATGCAGTGTAACCCCTAAATCACGATGCAGTGAAAAATATGCGCTGATCTATCAAAGGTGGTTCATCAACTTTACTGTTCACTGTAATTTATTAGCGCTTTTCTTTAATATTGATAACAATGCTGGTGCTGATTTATAGCCTGCGATTAAGGTGCCATCATCTAATATGATCGCGGGTGTTCCTCTGATACCAAATGATTTTCCTGCGTTATAGTGTGCTTTCACCGGGGATTTGCAATTTTCCACGGGTTTAATGTGTTTCCCCTTATTGAGTTTTGCTGCGGTGAGTGCTTTTTGAGGATCATCACTGCACCAAATATTTGCTAAGTTGCTAAAGCCTGAACCTTTTAAGCCATACCGGGGATAAGCCATATAACGTATGGTAACTCCCGCAGCCAAGTAATCATCAATTTCGTGATGTAATTTACGACAGTAACCACAGGTGATATCAGTAAAAATCGTTACAGAAAACTTCTCGCTTGGCGATTTATAGATGATTGTAGAGTCATGATTTTTACTCACTGCTTCAGCACGTAACTGCTTTATGGCGTTTGTTGTTATATTAGTACGGCTTTTTATTTCAATGACACTGCCTTTAATCAAGTACTTACCATCAGCGCTAATATACATAACCCCTTTGTCGGTTATTAACTCTTTTAAGCCCGAAGTGACATTATTGCTTACTGAATTAACTTTGATACCCAAGCGTTTAAGATCGTTAACTAGGGCTGGAGAAAGCTTGCTTGTATTAGTATTAATCGTGGCTTTTACGGGGGTAATCATTATCACGTTACTGTCACTAGCATAGGATGTAATGGTTATATTTATCGAAGCTAACCCTAATACTATCAGCAGGTTTTTTAAATGAAAGTTTGTCATAGTAAGCTCTTAGTCAGTTTATTATTCTAGCTATACCTAGATCGGTTGGCAGGTTTGTTGTTTAACTGTTTGTTATTTTACTTTTTATAACTTAACTGTTTGAAATGACTGGTAAAGGTGTTATCAGTAACTGCAAGAGCTGATGCTTATTTCTAACAGTCATTTCTCGCGCAGTTACTTGGTAATGGCAGTGAGTATTATTCAGCAGTCGCCGTTAAGGTAACTCCTTCAAAAGAGCCCCAAGCAGAGAGCACAATATAATAACTCCCCATTTGTGTAGCTTCAATAGTACACAACTCATTGGTATCAGAATTACTTGAACCGCAATCTTTATCCCACATCACCGGTGCTTCACCAAACTTAACAAATAAGTCGACATCACCTGTACCGCCCAATGTTTGTACTTTTAGCGTTTTACCGGCTTCAACATCTAGGGTAAAGGTAAGCTTTTCTGTACTGCTTAAGTTACTTTCATTTAAACCAGTATCATTGCTACAACTTTGCTGCTCAGGTGTTTCAGTACAATCAATGGGACAAGTATTGCTTGCTTGGCAATCATTTACAGCAGCATAAGTAGCAATTAATGATAAGTCATCAAAGCTATCAAATGCGTGCACCATTACATGGTAAGTACCTACTTGTGGCTCATCTATAGTGCACTCTTCATTTGATGAAGAGGTATAACCTCTGCAGTCATAAACCGAAGTAGTCGGCTCTGCGCCATATTGAAGGTATAAGTCAGCATCTCCATTTCCTTGTGACGTTGTTGCAATGCTTAATAGTTGCGTATTCTCAGGTACATCAATGGTAAAATATTCCATCTCTTTATCCGCTAATGACAGCGATACCGCGCCGCCATTTACTAACACAGTAGTTGTTGGTTCTTCAATACAGCTAGGCTCATTGACATTGTCAGGATTTTCACAAAAACAAGGCTCATCAATTTCACAGATAACAACACAGCTTGGGTGATCAGCATTTACTGGGTTTTGACAAAAACATGGCTCACTGATACTACACGACGGAATTTCGCCGTCATTTCCGCCCATTTTATAAGCGAACAACAAACCCATTTGAGCAAACTTGATTGGTTGGTCGATATGACCATTTTCTACAGTATCTGAAGGTAAATGTAGATTAGGGTTGAAGCAGCATAATACCCCTTCTTCATGTTCATAAGGTGCTTCAAATGGGAATGATGCGGGGAAACCTTGTTCATGGAATGGATAGTGATCTGAACAACCGTATCCACATTCTGTTTCGCCATAAGTAACATCGGGTAGGTAGTCATCGATAATACTTTTTAATAACTGATTTTGTGAAACATCGGTTAAGTCAGTAACAAAATAAATGTCTTTGCTCCCACCTTTATATAAAGTCATATCAAGGTTAAGCATACCCAAAACATTCACACCGGCATTTTTATAGGCTCTTGATATTTCGCCTGAGCCTAAAAAACCATTCTCTTCACCAGCAATACCCATAAATTGGATAGTACGCAGTGGTTTGTAGTTTGTATCGCTCAATACACGCATGATTTCGGTGATAGTTGCGACACCTGAGGCATTATCATCAGCTCCTGGAGCAAGATCAGAATTCATAGAACGATTCGCTATTGAATCAATATGAGCACCAATGATGACTATTTCATCTTTTAAAATGGCATCTGAGCCTTCAATAGTTGCTATGACGGTAGATTGATCTGTCCACAAATGTTCATATTGTGTCACCGTGATATCGGTATGACTTGCCGTCATATTTGACCAGGTATCAAATAACCAATTTGAAGCGACTACCCCGCCAGGTTCATTATTTTTACGGGTATCAACTAAGTTCGAAAAATCACTTGCTAGATCAATAATATTGCTTTGCTCCAATAAAGGAACATTAGTAGCAGCCCAATCGGATGCATCGTTTATCAAATGTCTTTCTACCAATTCAGGCTCAATCAGACTGTTAATTGATATTTCATTGCTCGCTAGTATGTTCATTTCAGCTAACGCGACAGGAAGCGATGTTTGAACATATAAACCACCGCAGCGATGTGAGTCTTGATGATGTGCTGTAGACGCTTGTTCAATTTGAGCCATGGTTAATTGAGCGGTAGTGACCTTGCCGATAGTAATTTGATTAAATGAATCTTGCCCTGGTAATTTCGCTACTTTGGTGAATATATTTTGTGCTTCTGATGCAGGGAAGCTAGTCCAATGTAAGGTATTGTCCTTAACGGTAATATCTATGGGTTGTAACTGCGTTGCAAATGTCATGGTTGATGCCATAGCAAGTGCACATAAAGTGAATATTTTCATCGTTTACCCTCGAATTTATTAGAGCCAATTATGTTTTTATTTTTATTAAGTTTTACTAACTAAGTTAATTGGTAGGTGTTTTTATACGCTAATAAAATTATAAAGTACTTGCATGAGGGAATGATTGCGAACTTGCTAAACTATTGTCTTTTATTAGCAATAAACACCCATAAATCAAACGATAACGACATATAAATCATATGAAGTTAAAATCAACAGATGTTATCACCATGCATATTCACCTTGGTCTAACGTGATGCTTAAGTATGAGCAATACTGTTAAAAGAAGGGGGAGCTAAGCACTAAAAAGTTCAGCTTTAAGGCTCTTAAATTCAATAGTTTTTAAGTTCAATAGTGGGCCAACTGAGGTGGGGGGTAATTATCACAAGCAAGGTGAAATGGCTTAGTTGGAAGTGGGTTACAACCTTATTGCGACATAGTTTCGGCATAGTTTCGGCATAGTTCGATATAATTACGACTTGCCATCGTGCAGTCAACAAATGTCTTATTAATAACTAAGAGAACAGTTTTTGACAAATAGATACGGTAGCGCGTTTTTTTAAATGTTGATGTTGGCAATATTTACTTAATGCTTCTTTATTACCAACAGCACCATGAAAGCACTTTCTAAACTGAGTCGCTAATATCAACCAGTTTTCAGGGTTAATGTTTAATCTTATTAATAACTCTGCTTGGTTATCATCAATATATCCGCTTTTATCTTCTCTTATACAACGGCCGGTAAGTTCAACAAGTTGGATATAATCAGTTAACTCAAAGGGTAAACCTTTAGGCATATTACTTTTTGGGTTGCCAATAAAAGGCAATAAACTAGGAGGTTGCTGCTGTTTTTGTTCTTTCATTTCGCCATTTAACTTACATACAGCACCAATTCGCTGTTTTATACTGGTGTAACTTGATGATTCAGGCGTTTTAGCTATGCTGGCTCTGACTGGGTTTAAATCAACATAAGCCATGCATGCAGCCAATGCGGCTTCATCAAGTAAGGCCTGTGATTTAAAGCGGCCTTCCCAAAATCGACCCGTGCAGTTATCTTCTTGGTTAGCTTGTCTGGCAATGGACTCGTTTAATAAACGCATAAACCAACTAATATCCATTAACCGCTGACGATATATTTCCGCAGTATCCACGACCATTTTTTGCAAGGGTTCAATTAACGTGTCGCCACGCAAATACTGTTGAGTTAGTAGAGTACCTTTAAACAACGTATGCCAACGACTTAGTACTTCATCCATTGACCAAGATAAAGCTTGTTGTTCATCGACAAATAACACCATATGGGTATGATTGCTCATCACCGCATAAGCACAAATATCAATAGCAAATATCTGACTAAGCGCTAAGAGTTTATCTTCAACCCACGCTCGTCTATGTTCGAAACTTTGCCCTGTAGTTTTGTCTTCACCGCAAAGAAATGCTCTGCGTACACAACGTGAAATACAATGATAATAAGGGGTATCAATTAAACTGATTTGTTGCTTTCTTGGTGTAGCCATAATCATCACCTTTAGTGATTTGTTGATGATTATTTAAGCGTAGTTTAGAAGATAGCAAAACACCATTTGAGTGGGTGTCTGCTATTTACTACTTGTTTTCATGGTTTCTCTAAGTTTATAGAAGATAGCAGAATACCATTTGAGTGGGTGTCTGCTATCTACATTTCTGCTCAATGATAATAAGGGGTATCAATTAAACTGATTTGTTGTTTTCTTGGTGTAGCCATAATCATCACCTTTAGTGATTGTTGATGATTATTTAAGCGTAGTTTAGAAGATAGCAAAACACCATTTGAGTGGGTGTCTGCTATTTAGTTATGAGTGGGTGTCTGCTATTTATCCTGGTGTCTGCTATTTATCAGGTGTCTGCTATTTATCACGATTATTCAAAATAAGACGCTATAAACAATAAAGCCCCGACGAGCGAGGCTTTAGATAAAGCTGTATTAGTTCAGCTTAGTTTCAACTTTTACTGAGCTGTTCTAATTTAGGGATGTCCCTTTTTATTTCTTATTCTTATTCTTTTTACATTCTTTTTATACTTTCTACTTTTTCATCACCAAAATAACTTCTGGAAAAGTATATATTTTCATTATCAATACTTTTTAAATTAATAACATCAGACTTGGCTTTTAATGCTCTCAAATCAAAAGTATCTAAATTAACCTCTGTGAGAACGAAACCATTAAAAAAGATACTTTTTTTTCTAACTGGTATATATAAACAGCGATCTTTCACCAAAAAAGGCCCACCAAAGTACATTGACGGGAGAATTAATTTATCACCTATAAACAGCCGACCTATTGTTGGTCCTCCTTGACATACCTCCTGTCGGTATTTAACACTAACTATATCTCCGGATAAAGTGGTTATATCACTATAAAAAACGGGATCACTCATTTACCTCACCACACTAGTTGATTTCCCAACTACCTTATTAGAGTTTATTAAAAATTGAACTAAACCACCAGGATAGCGAAAACCTTGTGAGCCAACAAGCCCGAAAGTAATGGGTGTACCTTTAGGAATAGTGCCTATAGTTAGAGTTGTTAATGGGTTCCATGATGGCTTAATTGCATTAAAAGTTCTATTTACAAATACTCCACTCCCAACTCTGAGTCCCCAATGTTGTGCTTCAGTAGCTCCGATAGAACCAAATCTTTGTACTGATATATTGACAGGGGTTTTAATCGTGATACCGCCTAATAAAAAACCTTTTGCCGTAGTAAAAACACCTTGAAATAATGAAGCCCCACCGACTAGATAGCAAGTAGGGCAAATAGTATCAACACCAGGTTCATCAATTGGTGCAGGAGTTTGTGTTATTGGAGGCATTGCAGGTATATCAGCTTCTTTAATAGTGTTACTCGAACTATAATCAGTAACACTCACTCCACTACAGCCCCTGTCTTCATCTTTGTACTTACCACATAAGCCTGTAGGATCACTCATATTAACCGGATCATTGCCCACATAACCATACCAGTTCATACCATCTTTGTAGCCAATAGGATCTGTCTGCATAAACCGCCCAAGCTTTGGATGATAAACCCGTGCTTTGTAATAATATAACTCGGTGCCCGGTAACAAAATCTGGCCAGTATATCTAAAGCGCGAAGTACTGCTATTGATCGGCTCACCAAAAGGTCCATATTTGTGTGTGCCACTTATACTACCTGTTTTAGTTGTCTCGGCAATAATTGAACCGCGCTCATTGGCGAGTAAATAGGTCGGGTTCGTTGTGCCTGAGCCAACATACCACACTAAAGGATCATCCGTGCCTATACCATGCACATAACGGTTTATTAAGGTACCAGTACTGTTATATTCAGCAACTAATTCATCACCATCGTATAAAAAGCTGGTTTTGCTGCCATTTAGGGTAGAGCTTTGTAAACGCCCAGTAGGGTCGTAAGCCAAACTTAACGCCGTGCCGCTTTTTGCTGCGGAGGTTAACCTATTATGAACATTGAAATTATAGGTCCAGCCATCATAGTTGGTTAAGTTACCCGTTAAGTCATGATCAACATTCTTACCACCGACATTGGTATATTGGTTTAAATTATTTACGTCATATACTTGTGTGCTTTGGCTAGGAATATTAATTTGAAAACTGTCATTACTGACTTCTCGGCTAACAATTTGGCTAGCAGCATTGTAAGTAAAGTTGGAATTATTAATCAAGTTATGATTAAAGTCAGTAACGCGGCCAAGTGTATCTTGGCTTATCGATGACGTTACGCCGTTATTGCGAGACATCGAGGTTAATCGGCCTAAATTGTTATAACCGTAGTTAACTAAAGAGGTTGTATTATTTTCTTTAATCGCTGTTAAGGCACCGGTGGCGTCATAAACATAATGAATATTAAAGCCATCATCATGGGTCAGTTTTTCGCGACGACCAGCAGCATCATAATCATAGGTTAAGGTGCGTGCATTTGAGGTACTTGTTTTTAAACGACTTAAATCATCATAAGTGTAAGCTACCGTATCAGTGCCTCTTTTAACTGAGGTTTGTCTGCCTATGGCATCATAAGCAAAGATTATACTGCTTTCCCCTGGTACTAAGGTGTTCTTTTTGGCATTGATGGCATCATAATTGTGCGTCAAGGTAAGGCCGTCACGCTTGCGCCAAGTTTTTACATTACTATTAGCGTCATACGTATTTTGTTCGTAAGTGTTATCTGGAAAAAAGGTAAACTCTAATCTATCAAAGTCATCGTAATTATAAATAGTTTTGTTACCGTTACCGTCTTTACGCGAAATAACTTGACCGTTTTCGGTATAACCAATTTCAATATCGATGCCTTCAACCGCAGTAGCATAACCTGAAACCGTTTTAGTTAAGCGCGATAAGCTATCATAGCTATTTTTTGTGATACGGTCTGGACCAAAGTCACCTTCACTGCCTAAACTACAAGCTGAGCTAGGTGCACTGCTAAAGGCTGCCGAATTCATCCTTGTTACTTTACATTCCACTCGATTAGCGCTGTCGTATGATACTTGTGACAGGCTGTCAATTTTACTGCTGGTGCCAGCCATGGTTTTAGTAAGCAAACCAAGGCTGTTAAAGCTGTTAGTGATGACATTATTAACAGTAAAGCTTGAGGTCATTGTTGTGGTTATTGGCGCACTCACTGCAGCGTTTAGGGTGCCTGTTTGTGAGGTCAATACTTGACCGTCTTGTGCACGGTAAGTCGTTTTAGTGGCTACACGGTAACCTTGTTGATTAACAGCCCCTATGCTCCAAGTTTTACGACCAGATGTATCATAGGCAAAAAAGACTGCATCGTTGGTTCCGGCTAATGGCCCATCTTCTTCAATTACTCGCCCAGCTGTATCATAGCCATAAGTGATAGTGCTACTAATACTTCCTGTACCGCTAGTTTTCTTCACGCTTTTAGGTAGTTTAGTATTGCCCCAATAGCTATATTCGGTAACTTGTTCGTCTTTGCTGCCACATGTTGAGCCACCACAGACAGAGGTTTTTATTAGGCGGTAAATGCCCTCCGCTTTTAAGTACTCATTTGTTGTTACTCTGCGAGTACCATTTGCCGCTGCAGGCTCGGTTTTAGTGAGCATGCCACCATGCCCGGCAAAGGTATAATCGGTACGTTTTCCGTTGGCATCGATGTTATATTCAGGTTTGAAACAAGCTATCTTAATGAAGCCATCATCACAGCTATAAATATCGTAATATGCACTGGTGACAATATCGGCCATGGAGGAACTAGGTTTAGCGATAAGTCTTTTTTCTGTAACATTGCCGAGACGATCATAACTGAATTTTACTTTATTTCCTTCGGGGTAAGTGATTTGCGTAAGCCTATTCTCCGAAGTATAAGCATAAAAGGTTTCATGGCCAAAGCTGTCTACTTCGCTTGAAATACGCTGGCTCTTTTTAGGGTATTTATCTGTAGCCAGTTTTATCGTGCGGCTATAATCTTCCGGGCCCGTTATATCTATTTGTTCGAATTGTTTTCTTGGGTCTTTGGTCGAGGCTGTGACTGGGGTGTAATTATAGCTATAGGTTTTGCCATTATTATTAACGGAGGTAACAAATAGACCATGGCTCGTATTATTGTAAGTACGAGTTTCGGAATAAACACTAATATTATCACTACTATCATCAGGTAATTTACTGGAAAATATACGAGAATAATCTTCAAAGCTGCTATCACTGCCAAAGCCACTATATTGCCACTCTCTACCTTGTAGGTTGGTAACACCGGATAATGAATAGGTGTTTTGGGCTAAAATAATGCTAGTCTCACTCGTTTTTACAATAGTAGCACTGGCGGTTTTCCCCCAGTGACCAGAAGCCAGATCATTAGAGAGATAGGTAAACGATATTTGGTAGCCAGTATTACTGGTGATTAATGTCGGTCGATAGAAAATATTAGGTGGTAAGCTGGAATCAATGTCGTAACTTAAATTGAGTACTTCTCCATCAGGGTAAATAATTTGACTGGCATAAGAGACACCTCTTTCAAAATATGAACCGTATTCCTCATCTGTGAAGTAAGCCGATTTTAAGGTATAACGGACAATTATACCGGTTTTACCTTGGTGATAAGTAAAGGATTTATTGCTCATGTTGCCCATTAGGGTAGAGCCGGTGTTATTGGTTGCAACACAAGTATGGTCACTACAATTAAAGAATTCAGAGGTACTGCCGCCAAAGGTAACGGAATAAGACTCTTTTCGAACAGAGCCTGCAGGAACTCTGTGCCATGTACCATGTATTCTTGAATTTAACTTTTGCACAGTACTAAACGATAAACGAGGCGCAGCAGGTATGCCTAAGGTAGTTATTTGTGGGTAGTACTTACCCGATAAAAAGTCGACACCATTAACATCTGGGGCGATACTTAATGGTTTTATATACCCGTCACTCTCCACATCCTCTTGAGCTGCAGTATTAAAGGTAGTTAAGGTTGAAAGTAATATAAATAATATTATTGCTAAGTTTTTCATTAGTTTGCTTTCCCTGCAGTTGTTCTATTTCCGGCATCATCATATGCAAAAGAAGTTTCTTCTTTTGCAGAGCTAATCACTGATATTAATCTTCCTCGTGCATCGTATTTATACTGCACGGTATTGGCAACTACTGTGACTGCTATGGTTATATTCGCGGTTTTATTGCCATCACTGACTTGTACAACAAAGCTATCAATCTCATCAGCTTGTGCGTTGGAGTTTGAGGTATAAGAAATAACACCAGTGGTAGCATTCGCGCTTGCTAGTCCTTTGTTTGCTTGGCTTTTAATTGACCAAGTTAATGAACTATTATCGACATCTGTAGCACTTAAGGTGATAGTTTTTGTGGTGCCTTTAAGTAAGTTAATTTCGTGATTTGTGCCTTGAGATATTATCGGCGCGTCATTAATGGGCTTTACGGTAACAATAAAGGCATCTGATTTTTTTACGCCACCAGCATCTTCAACGGTTACGGTAATTGTGGCACTGCCATGTTTATCTGTTAATGGCGTAACCTTAATTGTTCGGTTAGCCCCTGAGCCAGCAAGCACTAAACGACTGGTTGGTATGAGGCTGGGATTAGTTGATGTTACCGACAGTTTTAGTGAACTGGTTGCCGTCTCAACATCACCAATAGTAAAGCTTAGGTTACCAGTATTGCCGTCTTCATCGATAGTTTTAGCCGTAATATCGGTAATAGTGGGGGCATCGTTAACCGATTTCACCGTAACCACAAAGGCATCTGATTTTATGCCTGCATGTGCATCCCTTACGGTGACTGTGATTGTTGCACTACCATATTGATTGGCAAGCGGTGTTACCTTAACTGTTCTGTTTGCCCCTGAGCCACCAAAAGATATGCCACTGGTGGCTATTAGGCTCGTTTTACTGGATGTAACAGAAAGTACTAAAGAGCTTGTTGGTGTTTCTATATCACCAATGGAGAAGGGGATATAGCCGGTATTACTGTCTTCATTGATGGACCTATTAGTAATATTAGCAATAGTAGGTACGTCGTTAACTGAGTTTACCGTCACTATAAAAGCATCGGACCTTATGCCACCGTCGCTATCCTTAATATACACGGTGATGGTGGCACTACCATATTTGTTTGCTAACGGCGTAACTTTAACCGTACGGTAATAACCAGAGCCGCCAAAGCTAATTCTGCTGATTGGTATGAGGCTGGTATTGTTTGAGGTAGCAGAAAGTGACAGTGTGCTGGCAGGTGTTTCAACATCGCTAATGGTAAAAGCTATATTACCGGTATTGCTGTCTTCATTGATGGCTTTATTGCTGATATTAGAGGTGCTGGGAATATCATTAACCGAGTTCACAACCACCAAATACGCATCCGATCTTGTGGCGCCATTGCCATCTGTTACCGTAACTGTAATTCTTGCTGTGCCATATTTATTGGCTAATGGTATGGCTCTAATCGACCGGTTAGCGCCAGAGCCAGCGAGATTTATTCTACTGGTAGGTATAAGTGCAGTATTATTTGATGATACTGAAATTGAGAGTGAATTAGTTGAGGTTTCAACATCGCCAATAGTAAAAGGCACATAACCCGTGTTGCTATCTTCACTGATGGTTCTACTCGCAATGTTTGAGATTGTTGGCGCATCATTTATACAATTTACTGTTACATAAACCGTTATTCTAGTTATGTGATGTATGGTGCCTAAGGTTGTTGCACCTTTAGTGGTTTTTGATACTGTAATTTGGCTGACATCGTCAGATAAGGTTAACTGGGCTGGTAAAGAAGCTGACTCTTTAGCGGCCGAGGGTTGTGATACTGCGTTTAAATTAGGTGGTCTACCGCCACCGCCACCGCCACCGCCGCCAGAAGAGGTGTACTTATGCAGTGAATAAGTGTAAGTGTCGCTACCACAATAGTTTGCCGTTGGTTTATAGGTAATGTACTTGGTGGATGAGTTATAAGTTAAACTGCCATGGCTTGTTGAACTATAGCCTAAATATTGATAGGTGGTGGATTCTGAGCCATAAATACTATGACTTTTTGATGAATCTTCGTTAACAGAAAAGGCTTCTGTTTTGTCGTATTGGTTTAATGCTAATGTCGCCTGACTGAAAAATACTAAGCTTAATATTGTTAGCCAAACAAAAAATGAACGTGATAGTTCGAACATCTAAATTCCCTTTAAATTGTTGTTATTATTTTTAAGGTCGGTAATAGAACACAAATTGTTACATTGTGCAATTTTAAATCACAACGTTTTTGTTACTAAAAAGTAACAGGTTACTAACAAAGTATAAGAATAGTAACGATATCTGCACAGTATTGCGGAGGTTATGGTTTGTTGATAAGGCTAATAAAGGAGTTTTTAACCTGTTAGTTTTAAGCTTTTATTTTTAACCTGTTATTTTTAATTGAAGGTAAGCGAATTGTCGGCTGATTACCGCGTTTAAGTTGTCGGATAATTACTGCGCTTTACCGCTAACAAAGTAAGGTGGCGTTATAAAACACAAGATAAAATACAGAGGTAAAGCTGATTAACTTTATTGTTGGTGCGCTTCATTATCTACCGGCCATACCATAGTGATTTTTGCGCCACGGTCGACTGTATTTTCTAACGTGAACTCACCACCATGATTGCGGGTGATTTCAGCACATAGTGATAGCCCAATACCTGAGCCATTACTTTTAGTGGTGTAAAAAGGTGTTAAAGCATTATCAAGGTTGGCAAAACCTGGGCCGTTATCAGTGATCTCAATAACCTGTTTGGTTTGCTGAAACCCTTGTGAGTTTTCTTGTTGGTAGTACAAACAAATGTCAATCTGACATTGTTCTTGCTGACAAGCTTCTTGGGCGTTCTTGAAAATATTAATTAATATTTGCGCCATCTGTTGTACGTCAGCAAAACATTGGTCAGTGCCCTGATAATTGATTAAACAAGGCTCGGTGATCATGCCTTTTGCTTCATCAAGTAAATCATTAAAATCAAACCAGCTTAATTTCGGCGCCGGTAATTGACTCAATTGGCTATATTGCTCAATAAAGCTAAGTAAGCGTTCACTTCGTTGCTTAATCCGACACAGTACCATGCGTACTTGTTCTTCATTAAAACTATCATTACATAACAATGTGTCAGCCATTGAAGCCATAGGTGTTAATGAATTACGTAGTTCATGGGCTAATACTCGAATAATATTTTGCTGAGTAATGCTTTGTTGCTGATGTAATGGCTGGGAAATATCTAATGCTGAAAAAATGTGACAGCGTTTTTGTTGAAATAAGTAACTAACACTTTGGCATTGCCATTGTTGGTTAAACTGGCTGTGAGTTAGGTTGTCATTTTCTAAAATAAAACCTAAATCCTCCGCGGCAGTACCAATAAGCATGGGCTGTTGTATTTTTTCTTTCATGGCGATATTACGGTAGCTTAGCTGGTTATTTTCATCAAATAAGCACACCGGAATAGGCCAAGAGTCGAGAATATGACTTAGCACATTTTCCAGCGTTTGGTTTTGTTGTACTTTATTGGCGTTACCTATGGCTAGGGCAGATATTTCTTGCTGCAATTCAGCCAATAAATTGTCTTGGTGTTGGCCTTTAAAACGTAAGTTGGTTTCACCCTCGCGCACAACCTGCGTATAGGTGGTGAGTTGCATAATGGCTTGTCGCCAAAAGTTATAACAGCGCCAAGCAAGCCAAATAAGCGGATACGATAGAAAAAACACTAATGTAGCAGTTGCCAGTAGGCTCCAACCAAGTTGGTAAGTTAAGGCAATAACTAACGCTAATATAACTAACACGGTACTTGTTAAGCCAAATGCCAGCCATTGCTCATGACTGAGCTTTAAGCTTACGGGTTGCCTTGATGTTTTAATGTTATTCGGCATGTTGAATAGCAAATTTTTCTAGGCGACGATAAAGCGCATTACGTGAAATATCGAGTAATTTGGCTGCTTCTATTACTTGACCGCCAGTAACGCTCATAGCCTTTTCAATCAATTGTTTTTCAGCTTGTTCAAGTGGTTGCAATATTACCGCATCATTGGCGTTATTGGCGGTCTCCATGCTTTCTACTAATAATTGCTGCGCAGTGATTTCGGCGGTATTGCTCAGTAGGACAGCACGTTCAATGACATGACTAAATTCACGGATATTACCCGGCCAGTTGTGTTGTTTTAATTTATTGAGCGCACAAGGGCTAATGGTTAAGGTTTGCTTGCGATATTTTTCACTAAATTTAGCGATAAAGCTAATGGCTAAGTCTGCAATATCTTCAAGTCGCTCACGTAGGGGTGGAATGGTAATAACGATGGTATTTAAACGATATAACAAGTCTTGGCGAAAGGCTTGCTCAGTTACTAATTGATTAAGATCGGCATTGGTGGCGCTAATTAATCGGGCATCAGCCACTTGTGTTTGGCTTGAGCCTAACACCTCAAATTGGCCGGTTTCTAATACCCGTAATAATTTAGGTTGCAGGGTTAATGGCAAGGAGCCTATCTCATCAAAAAACAAAGTACCTTTATCGGCTAATTGAAAGCGGCCGATACGGTTTTGTTTAGCATCAGTAAAGGCACCTTTTTGATGACCAAAGAGCTCGCTCTCAAATAAATTTTCAGGAATAGCGGCCATATTTACTGCTATAAGTGGCGCCTGCTGGCGCGATGACAATTGATGAATACGTTCAGCGAGTAGGGATTTACCGGTACCATTTTCACCTAATATTAATATATTGGCGTCTGTTGGTGCTATCTGCTCAACTAAAGTTTCAATGGCCTGCATTTTAGGTGATTGGCAGACCCAAGATTTTTTATGGTCAGGCGCCAGTAATTGTCGGTAACCTTGGTTTTGCTCTTTTACCCGAGAAAAACTTAACTGCTGCTTGATACTGTTTAACAGCTTTACTTTATTCCAGGGTTTTTCAATGAAATCATTGGCGCCTTTTTGCAACCCTTGTACTGCCAGTTCAATTGAACCCCAAGCCGTCATTAAAATCACCGGAATATTTAACGGTTGTAACTGTTCTAAAATTTCTAAGCCTTCTTGACCACTGGTAGTATCTCGAGAAAAATTCATATCGAGCAGGACTAAATCGGGTTGTTGGCGATTACTTTGTATGATGATCTCTTTAGCGTTAGCCGCTTCAATGATCTGATAGCCCTGTGAGCTGAGTAATAAATTTAATGCTAAACGAATGTCTTCGTCATCATCAGCAATTAAAATAGTGGCGTTGGTCATAGGGGTTTCCAAAAATTGAACGATTTTGCTTTATTAAGGTAAAGCATAATAAAGCAAAGGAAATGAACTGTGTCGTTTCCTTTGCTAACTTTAGGCATTCTTTGCAGATATTAACCCTGAAGGTATTAATCTAGTCAGTATTAGTATGCCCATTACACTAGCCGATTGGCTAGTGTAATAACAATAAAAGCGATAGGTATCGGACTGTTTTTGCCGAGCTCTGATTACTTAGGCAATTATTCTTCTCTTAGGGCTTGCATAGGATCACTACTGATCACTCGCCATGCCGGCATAATTACTGACAGAATAACAATAACCACTAAGGCGGCATCTAATGAGGCCATCGCTAACCAATTAAAGTCAGGTAACATTTCCAAGCTTTGTGCTATTTGTTGATAAGCAAGTACCGAGACAATAAAACCTAAACCTAAGCCGACCACTAACATTGATAAGGCGTCTTTTAAAATAAAGTTAACCAATCTAGCTTGCTTGGCGCCAGTTGCCATACGTACGGCGAGTTCGTATTTTCTATGATTGGTGGTCATTTGTGTAAGACCGGCAACACCAATAGCAGCAAGGAATAGTGTTAAGCCGGTCATTGCCAGCACTATCCATAAACTAAGGCGTTGATTTAACGTTTGTCTCTGCCACACGTCAGCTAATGATTGTACTACCACATTAGTTAACCGTGGAAATTGGCGTTTAATTTCTTTGCTTAACATATCAGCAGTAACTGTTTTTCCTTCAGGCAACATCACAGTAAACTGCATGGTTGTACCAGGTCTAATTCGGTGAGAGTAGATGGCAGGCAAACCTATCGGGTCAGCAATACCCGTTCGACTCAAGGTATTTGCAACAATGCCAGTAACAATTGAAGGAGGGATTGAGCTATCAGGACTCGTTTGAATAGTTTTTCCGATAATCTCTTGGTAAGTTAACTCTGAAAATAGTGTTTTTGCCATATTTTCATCAATGACAATTCTATCTTCATCATTATCAATTTGTGCTTGGCTTAAATTAGCGCCTGCTAATACTGGGATATTGAAGGTTGAGAAATAATTTGCACTTAACGTTTTTATTTGGTGGATAACTCGCTGACCTGAGTCTTCATCACGAAAAGCGTTTACTCGTAATGAGCCAGACAAAGGACCATAGTTAGGAACAATGACTTGGCTATCACTTATTTCTTGTTCTATTAATTGAGATAAGCCATCAAGCAATTGTTTAGCTTCGCTTTTACCGTAAGAGTCAAAGTCATTCAATTGCGTAACGTACTCTTCGTCGCTAACCGTGATACTAATTTCATAACTATTGCCAAGTTCATAACCAAGATCTTGGTAAACGGCTTGATAACTTTGCATAGCGATCATCACCGAAGCAGTGAGTAAAATTGAAGCAATTGAAAGCTGCAATACCATTAGTACCCGGCTTAACCATTGATTACTTTGTGCTTGAATGCCTTTACCACTACTGTTTAAGTTATTACCCAAAGCCTGTTTATCAATATCAACCAGTGCCAAGGCGCTAAATAAAATGCTTAATACTAAGATGATGACAATTGAGGCTATGATGGTTGTACCATCGATAGCAATGGCGTCAATCATAGGTAAACTATCACCGGCAATTAGCGGTAAACTTTTTATTGCCCAACCAGTCACTAATAAACCGGTTAATGCCGCTAAAATAAAACTAGGTAGGTTTTCAAGTAATACCAATAAGCGCATTTTTGTTAGACTTGCGCCTAGGCTTATTTGGATAGCGAACTCTTTGGTACGCCCTTGGTAATGTGCGATAAATAAATTAAGTAAGTTAAGTGTTGCCATTAACAACAAGCCAATTACCGCGGTAAATAAGGCAATAAGTAAACTTTCAGTTTCCCCTAACATATTGCTGCGGTAGCTACTGCCTTTCGCGACTTTATTGGTGCTATTCATAAAATCCATGAACATTTGCACTTGGTCGCCATCAACATTGCGGGTGACATAATCTTCTAACCAGGCATCAACTTCTGTTTGTGATGGTAACCGCGCTTGGCCATTTGTCGATTTTAGAATGAGGTTATCAATATCATTACTAATGTTACCAACGTTATCCGTTTGCGCTTTTATCTTCGTTAGGTTGGCGATAAACCAAACTTGTTGCGCTAAAACCGCTTGATTACTTTTTATCGCCATTACATCTTCAATAACACCGGCAATGATATAGTTTTTATTGGTAATGGTTACTTGTTTACCAATAACCGATTTAACACCAGCAAAAGCACTTTGCCATAGGCTGTTTGATATCCACACATATTTCTCTGGCGATTCAACTGTAACGTCATCTCCGAGTAATAATTGGCTACCTAATACAGAAAGAATGTTACTTGAGGCGTCATAACGGGTGGTCGCAAAGGTGGTGTTGTTAACAACCACATCTTGCTCAGAAGGGGCAATGCCCGCCCATTCACCTATATCGCCAAAATGTTCACTAAAATCGACCAAGCGATTCATATTCCAATAGGAAACACTCAAGGTATCTGACATATTAAAACGATAATCAAAGGTTTGCAGCGAGGCCTCATTTTTCACCCCTTGCAATGGTTGATATAACAAAGTTGATGAAATTGAAATAACACTTAATACTGCGCCTAAGGTTAAGCCAAGGGTTAAGATTAACGGCACACTTAAACGCGGCAATGAAAAGACCCGTGTTATGCCTTGGAATAAGGCTTTTTTTAATAAACTCATGCAACCCCCTGCAATGATCTTTCATTTGGTGTTTTTGCGTTTAGCTCAGTATTAATTTCTGAAACAATTTGGCCGTCAAGTAATTGGATTTGGCGACTGGCACAACGAGAATAACGACTATCATGAGTTACCATCACTATGGTGGAACCGTCTTTATTAAGTTGCTCTAATAACGACATAACTTGGTCACCATTTTTGCTGTCCAAGTTACCCGTTGGCTCATCAACTAATATTAAGTCGGGTTTACCAACTAGGGCACGCGCAATGGCAATACGTTGTTGCTGGCCACCGGAGAGTTGATTTGGACGATATTGCTGACGGTGTAACATATCAACTTGACTGAGTACTTCTTCTACTCGCTGTTTTATTTCTGCTTTTTTACAGCCTCGGTGTTCAAGCGGTAATGCCACATTTTCGAATACGGTTAGGTTATCGATTAAGTTAAATGATTGAAAAACGTAGCCAATATGTTCATTACGAATTTGTGTACGTTGGTCTACTTTCAAGCCATTGGTGGCAATATTAGCCAGCTGATATTGGCCTTCGCTGGCAGAGTCCATTAAACCCATAATTGATAATAAGGTCGACTTGCCGCAACCAGAAGGGCCGGTAATGGCAACAAACTCACCTTGATTTATTTCTAAGCTAATACCCTGTAAGGCATGGGTCTCTATTTGTTGACTATCGTAACGTTTGTGAATGTTTGCCATGGTAACTACGTTTTTCATCGGATATTCCTTAATTTTTATCATCGTTGCTGCAGATTTAGCTATCAGCTTTAGTGTTCGTTAATGTTCGCTAGTTTTTATAGTTATTATTTATTGTTGCAGTTCTGTGCTGCTCAGTACTGTTATTTAGATTTTATTCAATCAGAAAAAGTTGTTGGTATTTATTGTATTGTTGGGTATCACTACTGACTAGCTGCTCGCCAGCTTTCATTCCTGATAAGATGACTAATTTGTTTTTTGATAACACACCAAAGCTGACATCTTTTTGTCTTAATAAGTTATTGCTGTCACGAACAAACATACTTTGCTTAGTGCGTGGTCGTAGACCTGGAGCTTGTTCTATATAGTTAACCTCTTGTTGATGTTGAACAAATACTTGTGCTGATATTGATAACGCCGGACGGGCATTTGACGTTAATGCCTCATCAATTACAGCCTCGGCTAATACGGACCCGTTGTTAACTACACTCTCTATTCGAGTAATATGGCCTTTGATAATGCCTTTTTGGGTATCAATCAATACGGCTGCATTGATGTCTATTTGATCTGCTTGGTTTTGTGGTAAACGTAAACGTACGATGAGATCTTCATCACTACCCACTTTTGCTAATGATTGCCCTAATTGCACACTTTGACCTAATTCAATTTCTAAGGTTTGCAGTGAGCCGTTAATGCCAGCTTTCACTTTCATATCTTCAAGTTGCTGCTCAAGTAAGTTAACTTGTGCTTGTTGCTGTTTAATAGTGATGTCGCGTTGGGTTAATTGATGGCCTTGCATTTCAATAAATTGTTTATATTTTTTCTTTTCAAAACCAAGCTTTTTGCTTTCTTGCTTAACTGCTAATTTAGCGCGTTGTAATTCTATTTTTGAAGATACGCCTAGATCCATTAGGTTTTCGTTTACCGATAATTCCAGTTGTGCTTTTTCAATTTCAGCTTCAATATCAGCAATGCGGCCTTGATAATTTAGGCGTTCACTTTGTTGTTCGTATTTAAATGCTTCTCTTTGTGCTAACTCTTGAGCAAGTTGGCCATTGGCAGCATTAACTTCTTGCACAAGTTTAGGGTTCACTAGGTGCAAAATAATCGTTTCAGGCGTTACTTTTGTACCAGGACGCACTAATATTTCAGAAACCTTGCCCAGTGCTGGCGCGGTTAATAAACGCTCTTTTGCGGAGGCTAACTCGCCATAGGCATTCGCATAAATATCTAAGTCACCTTGTTGTACCGTTTGAAAACTTAATTGACTTAACGATACTGATTTTGTTGCTTTACCACTGACGCTATACCCTGCGTAGCCCATTAATAAAATGAAGCTGGCGATGGCTGTCCACTTTTTCCACGGTTGTTTTTTCGTTAATGCAATTTTCATAAAGTTTCACTGTGATTTTTAACTGTTACAGTGAGTAATGAAACAACTGTGCCAAAAGTTTAATTCATTTAAAATCAATGTGTTATTGTTTGTTACGGTTTTATGAAAGTTAAATTTGTTCGCTTTTAAAGGGCTTATGTTCGAAAGTGATTATTATTGGCTGTTATTCAGATCACACTGGCTGTTGGCGTTATTTAGCCAAAGTGCTGTAATGTTGTGTAATGTTATCTTTTTGATATGTCAGGTAAATTAATTATGACATATGTCAACGCTTTAATAGCTTAAGTAGCCATCTCTGATATGCGTTGAGCTAATTTTTGCAGCAAGTAAGCACATTTCATTTTATATATTATGTATTGTTAAGTTAGTAGCGGTTACTCTATTGAGTGAACATGCTGAAGTTTACCTACAAGGCGGTTATGATATGAGATATGAAGATTAACCATTAAAATTGTGTTGAGGTTGAGTCTCTACGGAAATTTTATTGGTTGTAATATTAAGAGATCAAAATGACCGAACAGCTACCGATAACAATTAATGTAAATAATGGACTATCCAATAAATTTCTTAAGATAAAGTCGATTTGCCATAAGCTTGAAGCCCTGTTTAATTTTCAGACCTTAAAGGCTAATTGGTACGGTGATGAAGAAGAAATTTTAACTATAAAATTGTGCTTAGAAACGCCAGTAAGTTTTACCGAGTGCCAAGGGCGTTTGAATAAGTTAACTGCAGGTGAAGTTATTATCAGCCCCTTTTCTGATGATGTGATTAGTTGTTTAAATGAAAGTGAGCAGCAATTACTTTGTTATATAGCTGTTACTGATTCAGAGCTTGTTTTACTTGAGCAACAGCCAAAACTATTAACGGGGTTATTACAGGTAAAATTAAATAAAGTATTGAACTTAATAGCTAATCAGCAGTATTTGTCACATATATGAATTCAGAGGTAATTAAGGTACATGGCTATTAGCACGACAAGATTAGACCGTTTTATTAGTGACTATTGCCAAGTTAACCGTAAATCAGTACGACTGATGTTGGCACAAAAGCGGGTTTATGTTGATGGCCTTTTAGCCACTGATATAGGTAAGGTTGTTGATAAATTTTCTTATATAACAATGGATAATGAAGTTTTGCAGGCTAATAAAGCGCATTATATTATGCTTAACAAGCCTATTGGTGTGGTTTGTGCGACCAAGGATGAAAAACATAAAACGGTTATTGATTTACTCGTTGATAAGTTTGATGACGAAATTACAACGAATTTACATATAGTAGGAAGGCTCGATTTAAATACTTCAGGTTTGGTGTTATTAACCAATGACAGTCGCTGGTCTGAGCGGCTAACATCACCAGAACATAAAGTGGCTAAATGTTATCAAGTAACACTTGAGGATCCTTTAACAGCTGAGTATATCAGCGCTTTTGCAAACGGAATGTATTTCTCATATGAGGAAATAACCACACAGCCTGCGAAACTGTTGATTATTTCTACTTATCAAGCACAGGTAACTTTAACCGAAGGACGTTATCATCAAATAAAACGTATGTTTGGGCGTTTTCGCAATAAGGTAGTGGCATTACACCGCCATTCAATAGGTCAGTTAAGTTTGGATGAAGGATTAAGTTTGGGCGAAAGTAGAGTGTTAACTGCCGATGAAGTAGTAAATGTAGCCGATTAAATATCAGTCGAAAAAAGTGAATTTTTATACTAACAACTTGATATTGTTAATAACAATATCGGTACTCGCAATTTAGTCTTGCTTGCGTATAATGGCTTGCAGTAAGAATTTGTTTCCCAATGTAAATGGAATAGTTAAATGAATAAATCAATATTTTTATCACTTTTTGTCGTTACTTTTTTAGCAAGTTGTTCAAGTTCAGATAATGCCTGTGAAGATGTCACCTTGGCCTCAGAGCAAATTCAAGAATGTCAGGCTTTACATAAGCGTATTATTAATAGTAAAGGTGATGTACTTTTCCGCACAGAATTAGAACGTCGTTATCAGCAAGACTGTATTGATATTCGTTATTATCGCGATGAAAAACAAGCGGCAATTTGTGGTAATAAACATAAAATTAAAGAAGTTAACAACGCGGCTAATGCTGAAGCTCAACAATAATAGAGCTTCGCATACTTATACAAAATACTTTATAGATACATGTGTAATTAATTAAACGGTATGGTAATTTTGAAATCAGAAAAGCGACAGGCTAACACTACTCAAGTAGATAGAGAGTTAATACGTGCTAAAGAGGCAAGTATTACTGAGCTGTCTGGAGAAGTTGATTTTCTAGAACAAAAAAATGCTGATTTGCAAGCTCGCTATACCGCACTGTTTAAATTAAACCAATTGTCACAAGACTGTAATGAACTTGATGGTTTTTATGCGCAAGTACATAACATCATTGCTTCATTGATGACCGCAGAAAATTTCTTTATTGTTTTATACGATCAAACTTTTGAAACCCTAGAGTTTGCTTATTTCATTGATGAAAAAGACAATAAACCTTCAGGGCTGATCGATTATCAAGACTATGAAGGTTCATTTACTAATTTAGTTATTGAGTCAAAACAGCCGCTTTTACTGACCCCCGAATTAGAACAACAGTTGTTTGATAACTATAAAATTAAACAATTTGGCGCTCGCGGAACTGATTGGTTAGGTGTACCACTACTGCATAATGGCTTAGTGATAGGTACTATTACCATACAAAGCTATGATGAAAAAATCCGTTATAGTGAAAATGATTTAAACCTGCTTACCTTTGCCGCCCAACATGTTGTTGGGGCTATGGTACGTTTACAAGATCAACAGCGTTTGAAAAACGCCGTTAGTGCCCGTACTAAAGAATTGATGGCACAAATTCGTGAACGAGAGAAGTCAGAATTATTACAAGAGTCTTTGTATCGAATTTCCGAGTTAACTACTGATATTGAATTAGATATAGATACTTTTTATAGTAAAGTTCACAATATTATCGGCCAGTTGATCAACGCAAAAAACTTTTATATCGCCAAGTATGAACAAGTAAGCGATACCCTACATTTTTCTTATTATGTTGATGAACATACCCGTGATTTAGCCAGAGCGTTCAAACCAAGAAAACTCTCTAATGGTTATTCTGAGTTAGTACTTCGTCGTCGTGAAACTGTGTTGCTTACCTATCAAGAAATGATGAGCTTATACCTAGAAGATGAAACAGCTAAACCTCAAGACGATATACACTCTTGGCTTGGTGTGCCTTTGATTTATTCAGGTAAACTGCTCGGTGTTATGGTTTTGCAAAGTTATCATTATAAGACCACCTATAATCAACAAGATGCAGAGTTACTTAATTTTGTTTCTAACCATGTTTCGGCGGCTATTAAGCGCCGAGAATTGGCTGACTTTGAAAGGCGTAGTCACGAATTACTTGAACAACAAGTTAAATTACGTACTTTGGCGCTGGAAGATGAAATAACTCAGCGTAAACAGGCTGAAAAGTTACTCAAACATACTGCTGCCCATGACAGTTTAACAGGGCTAGCGAACAGGACTGTGTTTCTCGATTTACTTAACCATGCCATTGCTTGTACTAAGCGAAAAGAAGACTTTTCTTTTGCAGTGCTGTTCTTAGATTTAGACCGCTTTAAAGTGGTTAATGATAGTTTGGGTCATCATGCTGGAGATTTATTATTAAGAATTATCGCCCGAGAGTTATTGGCAATTGTCCGTAACAAAGATACCGTTGCTCGCCTAGGTGGTGATGAATTTGTTATTCTTATTGAAGATTTAGCTTCAAATGAAGAAGCGTTTGAAGTAGCTAGACGTATCACCGAGTTTCTTCAAGAGCCGTTTACTATTGATAATCAACTCGTCTATACCGGCACCAGTATTGGTATTTCGTTTAGTCATAAACGTTACGAAGATGCCAACACTATGCTTAGAGATGCCGATACGGCTATGTATCATGCTAAAGATAACGGCAGAGGTCGTTATGAAGTATTTGATGCCAGTATGCATCAAAAGGTACAAAATGCTTTAAGTCTTGAGGCTGATATTAGAGAAGCCATTGCTTGGCAGGAGTTTATTCCTTATTTTCAACCCATACTGAAATTAGACAACTTAGAATTAACAGGCTTTGAAGCCCTTGCTCGTTGGCAAAGCACTAAGCGTGGTTTTGTTTATCCTAATGATTTCATTCCGCTGGCGGAAGAAACAGATTTAATTCAAGCTATTGATATTCAAATTATTGAAAAATCATGTCAGCAGCTAAGATTTTGGCAAGATGAATTCGGCTGTAAAGACATTTATGTGAGCTGTAATTTATTTTCCAAGCAGTTCTTTAGCACTAGCTTACCGCAGAGAATTGAGAAGGTATTGCTGAGTACCGGTTTAGCCCCACATAATTTACGTATTGAGTTGACCGAACGTGCTTTGTTGGAGAATGCTGAAATAGTACTTACCAATATGCAAGCGTTAAGAGATATGGGGGTGAAAATATTACTTGATGACTTTGGTACTGGCTACTCAAGTCTAGGTTATTTACACCGTTTCCCCATTGATGTCTTGAAAATCGATCGCTCTTTTATTAGTAATGTGCATGAACATGATAATCACCGTGCCATCATTCGCACCATTGTTGATTTGGCTAATAACTTACAAATGGCCACCGTAGGTGAGGGCATTGAAAACTTAGCCGATGCCCAACTATTGCAACAAATGGATTGCCAATACGGACAAGGTTATTATTTTGCTAAACCTATGTCACCTCAACATGCCGCTGACTATATTATTAAAAAAACACTTAAATAAAACTTTGGCTTTCTATGATGAAAGTATAGAACAAAGATTTTCAGTAGATGATACTGCCAATTAAGTTTTTCACCCTATAATTCTTCGGAAAATGCCGAAAATAACCAGCACATTCTGTGGTTGCCCTCCTACAATGCACATATTAAATTTATTTTGTTTGTCGCTATGAAAGCTTTTATTAGCAGGAATAATGACTATAACTAAAGCAGGATTTAACCTGCTTGCATTTGAGGAAAACGTTATGCTTTTTACTGGTTCACTAATCACTGATTGCCCAATAAGACAAAAAATTCGTGAATTCTATCGTATTGACGAGAATGTTGCTGTTGACCATATCTTACCTGAAGCGGAAGTAAACGTTAGTGCACGAAGTCGTGCTTGGGAACGTGCCCGTAAAATGGTCTTACAAATACGTCAAGATCAAGAAGGTAATGGCGCTATTGATGCACTGCTAAATGAATATTCACTTTCTTCAGAAGAAGGAGTGGTATTAATGTGTTTAGCCGAAGCATTATTACGTGTACCAGACAAGCACACCCAAGATGAGCTTATTCGTGACAAAATCTCCCAAGGACAATGGAGTTCTCATTTAGGTGCCAGCGACTCTATATTTGTGAACGCCTCGTCATGGGGTCTATTGCTGACTGGCTCTATGGTTGATTACGCCGATAAACGTAAAAAAGATCATTTTGGTTTATTGAAAAAAACCATCGGCCGTTTAGGTGAGCCGGTTATTCGTAAATCAATGAACTATGCCATGAAAATCATGGGCAAGCAGTTTGTTATGGGCGAAACCATTAAAGCGGCGACCGTACGTGCGGCGACCAAAGAGCAACAAGGTTATGTATATTCATACGATATGCTGGGTGAAGGCGCACGCACCATGCCAGATGCAAATAAGTATCTGGTAGCCTATCAAGATGCTATTACCGCTATCGGTGAAGTTGCCGTAGCATCAGGTAAGAACGATCCACGTAAAGTGCCGGGTATTTCCATTAAATTATCTGCTATTCATCCTCGTTATGAGTTTTCTCATCAAGGTCGGATAATGGAAGAATTGGTGCCTAAGTTAAAAGCACTTTGTTTACAAGCTAAGCAGTACAACATAGGTTTGACCGTTGATGCTGAAGAATCTGAACGTTTAGAACTATCATTAGATGTAATTGAGGCGGTATTTAGTGATAGCGACCTTGGTGATTGGCAAGGATTTGGTTTAGCGCTACAAGCTTATCAAAAACGTGCGATTTTTGTTGTTGATTGGATACGTGACTTAACATTACGTACAAACAGAAAAATGATGGTGCGTTTAGTAAAAGGTGCTTATTGGGATACTGAGATTAAAAATTCTCAAAAAGATGGCTTAAGTCATTTCCCAGTTTTTACTCGTAAGTCATCTACCGATGTTTCATATCATGCTTGTGCAAACAAACTACTTGAATATCGCGATAGTATTTATCCACAGTTCGCAACTCATAATGCATACACAGCAGCAACTATTGTTGAATTAGCCGGTGATGATAAAGCAGGCTTTGAATTCCAATGTTTACATGGCATGGGTGATTCTTTGTATGATCAAATTGTTAAAGATGAAGCCATTCAATGTCGAATTTATGCGCCAGTTGGGCAACATGAAGACTTACTAGCCTATTTGGTTCGTCGTTTATTAGAAAATGGCGCTAACTCTTCATTTGTTAATGCCATTGTTGATGAAAGCCAACCGGTTGAATCATTATTAGAAGATCCGGTAGAAAAAACTCAGCGCTTAAAAGTTAAATATAATAATCAAATAACTATGCCAATTGATCTTTATCGTGGTGAAGAGAAAGGTGAATCTGAAAAAGGACGTGATAATTCAAAAGGTTTAGATTTAACTGACATTAATGACATAACACCACTAAAAGCTTCGTTAGATACTTGGTTTGTTGCGCATTTACTAAACAAAAATGAATTACCAGAAGGCGCTAATGCGGTAATGAACCCCGCTAATCGCAGTGAAATTATTGGCTTCCATAAACATGCTAGTAAAGATGATATGTTGGCGATGATTGATAAGGCTGAAACAGCTTTTGCTACTTGGTCGAAAACACCCGTTGTTGAACGTGCTGAGTTACTTTGTCGCATCGGTGATATTTTAGAGCGTCATATGGATGAGCTTATCGCTTTGTGTATCAAAGAAGCGGGTAAAGTTGCTCAAGATGGTATTGATGAAGTGCGTGAAGCCGTTGATTTTTGTCGTTACTACGCAGCCCGGGCAATTGAGTTAAGTGATGATGACAGATTAGAAGCTCGTGGTGTGGTGTTATGTATTAGCCCATGGAACTTCCCACTGGCTATTTTCTTAGGACAGGTTGCTGCAGCAATTGCCACCGGTAATACAGTATTGGCCAAACCCGCAGAGCAAACTGGTTTAATTGCGCTACGTACAATTGAATTAATGAAATCTGTTGGTTTACCTGAAAACGTAGTACAAGCTGTGATTGCACGTGGTAGTGCGGTAGGTAATACCATTATTCCAGATAGCCGTGTGCAAACGGTAATGTTCACCGGTTCAACAGAGACAGGTACACATATCTCACAAACGTTAGCTGAACGTGGTGGTGATCAAGTACCACTGATTGCTGAAACTGGTGGTCAAAATTGTATGATAGTTGACTCGACTGCTCTGCCTGAGCAAGTGGTTGACGATGTTATATCTTCGGGTTTCCAAAGTGCGGGTCAACGTTGTTCTGCGCTGCGGGTATTATTTTTACAAGAAGATATTGCTGATCAAGTTATTGTTATGCTGCAAGGTGCCTTAGCTGAATTACATATTGGTAATCCAGCTAAATTAAGCACCGATGTGGGTCCGGTTATCGATCAAAAAGCACTTGATGCCTTAAATGCTCATGCTGATTATATGAAGTCACACGGTAAATTATTATATCAATGTGAATTTTCAGATGAAGTAGTTGATGAAGATGGTCACTTCTTCTTTGCACCACGCTTATATGAAATTGATGACATTAGTGTGTTGACCAAAGAAGTCTTTGGTCCTTGTGTACATATTGTGCGCTTTAAAGGTGAAGAAATCGAAAGTGTTGTTGATAAAATAAATGGCACAGGTTTTGGCTTAACTATGGGTATTCATACGCGTATAGAGCACAGAGCTATTGATTTAGCCAAACTATCACGCGCAGGTAACATATACATCAACCGTAATATGATTGGCGCTATTGTTGGTGTACAGCCTTTTGGTGGCCGTGGTCTTTCAGGCACAGGTCCTAAAGCAGGTGGTCCAAACTACTTAACTCGTTTAGTTAAAGAAAAAGCGACTCCAGCTCCTGAGAAATTCAACTTTCCTGAAGAGAGAGTTACAGTTCTGTCGGGGGATGCAGCGCAAAGCCATGAAGCAACACGTTTAATGGATAAGGCAAGCTGGGCAGAAAAAGAGTGGCGCTCAGCAGAGTTGAATACACGTATTTCATGTGTTCGCCAATTACTTGCTAAGATAGCTCATGTAGAAATTGTTGATGATTTGGCCGATGATTTAAACCATACCTTAGCAGCGGCACGCTCGCAGCTTATTAGTATTGAAAAGCGTTTGAAAAAACCAAAACAATTGCCAGGACCAACGGGTGAGTCGAATATAATATACCTAGAAAACCGTGGCAATATTATTTGTTATGCAGATAAAAATGTTAGTTTTCATTTTTGGGTACAATCAATTGTTACTGCTTTGGCGACAGGTAACACAGTAATCACAGTTGTTTCAGATTTATTCTACCAAGAAGCTTTGGCATTTAGAGATAAATTCATTGCTACTGGCGCAAACAAAGATGTATTCCAAGTGGCTAAATTATGTCACCTAGAAGCCATGTTAGCTCATCCTGCATTATCAGGTGTGGTTGTTGATAGTGGATGTGAGAGCAAACATTATGTTAGTGAAAAACTAGCTCAACGTGTTGGCGCTATTTTACCGGTAATAAGCTCTGAATATTTTGATAACTTGATTCAGCGATTAGTTACTGAAAAAACTATTAGTATAGATACCACTGCCTCTGGCGGTAACACCTCATTAATGACTATGGTTGAAGAAGACTAGCCTTAAATCTAACCTTTTTGTGAGATTTAAAATAAAACGCGAATTTTTACTATTGAGTAAAGTTCGCGTTTTTTTAACTTCTTTTGCTAATGTTACTATGGCAATATTGCTGAACCCCCCTATTAAGTAGTGCTGATATGAATAATAACAAAACAAAGCCCTTAGATCGTATTGATCTCGTTATTTTATCTACTCTACAAGGCGATGGTAGAATATCAAATGTTGATCTCGCACAAAAGGTTAACTTAAGTGCAAGCCCTTGCTTGGATAGAGTAAGGCGCTTAGAAAAAGACGGTTATATAAAGCGCTATGGTGCCTTTTTAAATGCCAGTAAGCTAAATCTTGGTATGACTGCTTTTGTACAGGTGACCTTGAATAGAACAACGTCGGATACATTTAAGTTGTTTAAAAAGGAAGTGGTTAATATAAAGGAAGTGGTTGAGTGTAACTTAATCGCTGGTGGTTATGATTATTTGTTAAAAATACGTTTTGCTAATATGGAAAGTTATCGTTTGGTATTAGAAAAAATTGGTGCCCTGCCTGCAATTGCACAGACGAGTACTTACATGGTCACTGAAAATATTAAGGAAGACAGCGGTGTGCCGTTAGATTAATGACATTTAAGCGTTATTTGTTGAATGTTGAATGTTATATTTAACTCTGCTTGTTCAATTAGTCATTAATACTAGTCACCCATCGAGGGACTCAGCTGAAGAAATCAACATTGTTAACTGGCTTAAGTTTTGCTATATATTTAAGGGACTTATATTTAGGTGAATTTCATTTAAGCGCTTATTAAAAGGATAACTATGAACGCACATGATTATGCATTGCAAGCTAATGGCTCGTTTGCCTTACCAGACGCCTGTTTTAAAGTTAAGGCGTTAATGGCAAATGAAAACTCTGAGATTTCAGATTTTGCTGATGTGATTGGTATTGACCCATCAATGACTTCGCGTTTGTTGCAAATAGCTAACAGTGCCATTTATAGTTTTCCTGGCGAAATTAGTACCATCTCACGTGCGATTACTATCATAGGCACACAGGCCATTTATAACATGATGTTGGTTGATGTTGCGGCTTCTGCTTTTAAACATTTTGAAAACCAAGCCATCGACTTAAAGCGCTTTTGGCGTATGAGTGTATTTTGTGGTTTAGCTTCTAAAAATCTGGCTATTAGTGCAGGCATTCGAGACATTGAACGGTTATTCATTGCTGGCTTATTACAGAACTTTGGTGAATTGCTTGTGGCGAAAATAAACCCTGAACTTGCGCAGCGTTGTGAGCAGTACGATAAAAACCAGCTGCCTTGGCAATTACAAGAACAGGCTTTAGGTTATACCTACACAGATATTTCAGCTGATTTATTGAAAATTTGGCAAATTCCAGAAAAAATAATTTTACCGATTCGACATTTTAACGCGGCATCTTCTATTGAAATTAACAAGGATATTAAAATTCTAAATTTAGCTTCACGGTTGGCACTTATTGATAGCGACAGCGAAGAGTTCTCATATGAAGATGTTATTGATGAATCTTTATGCCGGCCATTGGGTTTATCATCTGATGATCTAGTGCAAGCCGCTGATTTTGCTAGTACAGAGGCGACATCTATATTGTCGATTATGAACCCTAAACTATTTTCTAAATAAATCCCCCGTTATTCATAAACGTTTTGCCTTGATAGTCGAATAATTGAAAGATTGATAACATATATCGCTATTTAATCCGGTGTGTTCCATTGTTAAGTGATATTAACGTATTGTTTTTCTTAGGTATAAGTTGATTGTTATCCAGAGGCCAGGTTAAATAACTCAGCTTTCATTAGTGCTAACATAATGGGCGCTAATGATATTTTCTTTCTAAAATCACAAAGTTGAATCAACCGTTTTTAATGGAATATCAACTTTAAATATTGTTTGATATGCTTGATTAAAATCAGCTAAATCAGCTTTATCTAGATATCGTGTATGGGCCTGATAAAAATCATAGCTTCGATATAACTTTTGTAATGCATTATTAATATCTTTAATGATCTCTTGTCCTATGCTGTCTTTACTACAAGCAACATAACCGACGATATAATCGGGAGAACCTGCGATTTCTAATGACTTTAACGCTACGTCTGTTGGTATTATATTTAATGCTTGATTAACGCTAATGGGATAATCAATGATGTAGTCGATGCGATTTTTTGACAGCATTTTAACGAGTGACGTGGTGGACTCACCGCCACTTCTTATTATTAGATTGTGTTTTTCTAATGACGAGATTTGCGCATCTAAGAAAATACCCAATGAACGACCATCATCAATGCCTAAGGTGGAAGTTGATTTACCGGTAAATAATGAGGCGATTGATATTAACTGCTGCTCATTATTAATAGCACCTGATATTAATGCTTTAAGTGTTGTGTCTGCTCGATAATACAAACGTAAATTCAGGGCAATATTAAGCGGTAAACTATAGGTATTCTCTTTTAAGCGTTCAGGGGTTTTCACTCTATTGGGCGCGCAGCTGTTGGGCAGCTTTTTTAATAAACGCCCTATGCTTGGGCTGTGAGCAAATTCAATGTTGAATTGGTATTGGGGTAAGGCTGCCATTAATAAACGTGTGGTGTCCGTTACTGTTGATATAGCAACAGACATGGGTTTGATTAATTCAACAGCATCTTTTTCATTATTACTGAACCAGTGGATTTTATTTTGTGCATCGCTATTAGCGCAATAGCCACAAAGATATATAAAAGTGATAAAAATTATCGGTTTTTTCATCAAGAAACTGACCTATAACTGCAGTTAACGTATGGGCTATTTTCTAAAAGAGCATACTTTAACTGTATAAAAATCAAAAAATGAGCTGTTTTACTTGCGTCCGTAATCAAGAGTATACACAGTACCACTTTACTACCTTTTTGGTAAAAGCAAAGCTTGGTTAAAAACAAGACAAAGTAAGAAAAGCTTGTTAGCATCATTAGTTAAATTATATCAGAACTCTCCATAATAATTATAAAAAAGGATAAATATGTCGGCTTCAAGAGAGCACTTTAGCTCACGAATTGGCTTTATATTAGCCGCTGCAGGCTCAGCTGTAGGCATTGGTAATTTAGTTGGCTTTCCGGTTAATGCCGCTAAGAATGGTGGTGGTGCCTTTTTGTTAATGTATGCACTGTTTGTTTTTTTAATTTGTTTACCTGTAATGATCGCTGAAATGGCCGTTGGCCGTAATACCGCTAAAGAGCCGGTAGGTGCATTTAAAAAACTAAGCCAAGGCAATAAAATTTGGGGTGCTGCGGGCTTTCTAGGTGTGTTAACTCCTTTTATGATTGCTGTATTTTATATGGTTATCACAGTGTGGATATTTGGTTATATAACGTTAACAGTAACCGGCAATTTAGATTACCTAGCCAGTGGTGCTGGCTTTGGCGAGTTTATTAACAGCCCATATTTGTACCTTGCACTAGTGGTTGTCGCAGGTATTGTTAGTTTTATTTTGGCGGCAGGGGTAAAAGACGGTATTGAAAAAGCTGCTAAAATATTGATGCCGGCTCTGTTGGTTATGCTTATTATCATGGTTGCTTTTGTATTAACTCTCGATAATGCTATGGCCGGAGTGACTTTTTTCTTAGTGCCCGATATTACAAAAATAACGCCAAGCGTTGTAAATGGTGCTTTATCACAAGCATTTTTTTCATTGTCTTTAGGTATGGGGATTTTATTAACCTATGGTTCGTATATTGACAAGCAAACTAATATTCCCAATTCAGCAAAATTAGTTGCGATAACTGATACTAGTGTAGCGTTTATTGCGGGTTTGATGATTTTGCCGGCGGTATTTTCATTTAATCCTGAAATTAACCCTGCTGAGCTAAGTGACAGCTCAGTATCATTAATTTTTACTTTTTTGCCTAAAATATTTTTAGCGCTGCAAACCTCATTAGGTTATGTTGGTGCTAGTGCCGTAGCCGCTTTCTTTTTCTTATTGGTATTCTTTGCCGCAATTACATCATTGGTTTCTATTATAGAAGTGCCAGTCTCATATTTAGTTACCGAGAAAAAACAAAGCCGTAAAAAAGCGTTAGGTTATTTAACCGTTACGGCTGGTATCTTAACTTTATTTGCTATGGCGTCTTTTGGTATGGTGTCATTTTTTACTGAGTTTACCTCATATGCTGGCGGCACAAAGTCATTTTTTGATATTGTTTATGATGTTTTCTACGATACTATTTTACCGCTTAATGGCTTTTTAGTGTGTGTGTTTGTTAGTTATCGTTGGAAGAAGAAACAATTGTCAGAAGAGCTTAGTATTGGCAATGAAAACTATAAGGGATCTTGGGTGGAAAAATATATTAACTTCTCACTTGGTACTTTTATTCCTGCCATTGTTTTACTTATTTTTATTAATACTGTGGCAACTAAGTTTTTTGCAGTAAGCCTGTTTGGTTTTTAGTTAAGCGTTTTAGAAAATTTAAAAGCGCTAACTTATTTAAACGCTCAGTAGTAACATTGCCGCCATTTCTTTATGCGAAATGATATCAATGATATTATTGGGCGTTTTTTATTAACCCGCAAATTACCTCGCCATGATTGAACATATTACCAGTACAGATTTCACCGATGCCCAACGACTATTTCACGGGCGTGGGCACGTTTATCCTAATTTAAGCCACGTAAATGTTGACTGGTTGTCGCCGGTTATTCTCATCACCTTATATCAAGCTGTGGATAGTAAGTGGCTAGCGGAACAAGCGAGTGCATTAAAAGCTTTGATTCAAAACTGCCGCTCTGTGCAAGTACAGCATAGATACGAAAAGTTTTCACCGACTGAGTTATTATTAGGAGAGCCGATAAGTAATACTATAGTCAGTGAGCAGGGACTAAATTACCATATTGAATTTGGCAAGGCGCAAAATAGTGGTTTATTTTTAGATATGAGTAATGGCAGGGCTTGGTTAAAAGAACGTTCCACAGATAAGAATGTATTGAATTTATTTGCCTATACCTGCGCTTTTTCTCTAGCCGCCATAGCGGGTGGTGCTAGCAAGGCTGTGAATATTGATTTAAGTAAATCATCGTTAAGTAAGGGAAGGGAGAACCACCAACTTAATCAGCTGGCGAAAAAACAAGGTAAAAAAATTGTTTTTGAAGGGGTTGATATTTTTAAATCAAATAGTCGTATTAAAAAATATGGCCCGTACGATATCTTAGTTTGCGATCCGCCGTCATTCCAAAAAGGAAGTGTTAATATCGAGCGTGATTACGCTAAAATAATTCGCCGTATTCCACAGTGGATGAATGCTGGCGCTACATTGATGTTATGTTTAAACTCTCCTGACTTAGATGAACACTTTTTAAAAGCGGAAGTCGCGCGAGAGTGTCCTGATTGTAAATTTGAGCGACGTCTTGAAAACCCTGAAGTGTTTAAAGAAGCACATTCAGGTAAAGGCCTTAAAGTTTTGATCTTTACATATCAGCCAAACTAACTACATGGCTCGTTTGAGCATCTTCTGGTTCAATTACTTTTATACGCCAAAAACGGGCAAACCTAGGGATACCTGCTTGGGTTAGCCCATTGTATTTAAAGGTAATGGTTGAGCCAATTTTTGGCGGATTGCTACGTTGTAAATCAGTAAAGCCTGAGCCTATCTTAAAAGTCACCCCATTTTCAGTTTCTACTTCAATGGCACCAAGTTTACCTTGATACTTACCTTTGCCCTTGGTATGAGCAATAACAATAGCCTCTGCATATTGATGTTTTTTAAATTTCATTAAGGCTGAATTTCGGCCAGTTTTATAGTGTGCACTGGCAAGGTGTAACATAAGTCCTTCTCCCTTGGTCGTGATAACATCATTCAATTTTTTCTCAACAGTATCCATGCTTTTAAATTGAATTTGGCTGATCATGGCTAAATAGGGCGATGGTACTTGCGTTAACAAGGAGCGCATTTTTTTTACTCTGCTGGTAAAATCTCCTTGGTATGTAGGCAAGTCAAACATCATAAAGCGGATGTTTCTCCAGCAGCTAGTCATTTGATTTTCATCTGCTTGGTGTTTGCTAATACATGACATTAAGGGTTGGAATTGACCTCGTGCTAGCCACAATTCACCATCCATAGGGGCGCTAGGCCAGTACAAAGTAAACCATTTAGGGCTATTAATTAAATTACCTTGGCGAGTGATTAAGTTTTTTCCATTCCAATATCCACGGATACCATCGAGTTTTTCAGAAACAAAATACTGGCTGATATCTGTGACTTTACGATAGCTAATGCCGTGTTGCAGTTTAGGTTTAGTTGGTTTACTACTTTGTTGATTGTCTTGCCGGTATTGTTGTGCGGCTTGGGGGTCTGTGCATAGTAAACTCAGCATAAATAAAGTAGGTAAAAGATACTCTCTCATCACTAACATCCTTGTAAGGTGATCTTGGTAAAAAATAAAGTCTAGTCTATATTTGAGAAATGAATACCTTAATGATAAAGGTATTTTGTTGAGATTTTTGGTGAAGTTAACAGGATTAACTCGGCTAGCAAGGATTGCTATGATGAAATATTTGTCTTTTTCTATTCTGATTTATGCCGCTATCGCGATGTTTCTTTTAACATTAAGTACCGTCACTTTAGCTAAAAAAAGGTGTAAACCTTTTCTCGAAAAATTGCATAAGGTTCAGACTATGCAACGTAAAGGTTATTCCTTAAAAAAAGGGCAATCTTTACGTGTAAAAGAAGATAAAGCGAGGAATAAGTGGTGGCAATGTGAGCGCAGTTCTTTGGCGTCTTTTAAGGCTAAGTACGGCAAAAAAAAGAAAAAAGCAAAGAAAAAATCAACTAAAAAAAATCTGAGCAAAAGCACCACTAAGCTCTCAAAGAACAGTAAATATGTTCTGAAACCACAACAGAAAATAACAACATTTAATCAAGGTAGTGCGATTGTTATTAAGTCTAAATTTCAAGGCGAAAAGAGACAGGCTTGGCTGCAGTTTTATCAGCAACCAATCAAGTGCCAACGGCCCAAAAATATTAAAGTTTTTGCTTATTGCAGTGAAGAAAAATTACAGCAACAAGCTTTATTTCAACAAGGATACAGCGGGTGATGCTTAGCCTAGCCTTGGTAGCTTGCTTTACTTTCATGGTATTGATTAACCATGGCATCGATAACTTCTTGCTCATATGGGCGAAGGCCACTTAAGAGCATATGTTTCTTACCATGACCAATTACTTCACCGTTTGATAATAAATCAAACTCAAGCCAAGCATCGCCACGCTTGCCTTCAATAGTCAGACTCGTTTGTGAAAGTTTCAGTGTGACTGATTTAGCATCTAAGGTATGTAAGTCGATAGACATTGATTGGTACATTACCATAGGGCGCGAAGGGTTGATCATGACATTGTTTTCAGACATTAATTTAACTAAAATATCAGGAAAAGTATGTCCAGAAAAATCTACATAGGCTTTAGTTAGCGCATTGATGAGTTCAGGATTATGTGTTGATTCGCCGCTTGCACTAACGCTTAAGCAGGTTTTATCTTTATCATCTTTAATATCGTATTGCTTATCAATTTTCTGAGGGAAAGTGAGACTTACATTGTCGTTAACCATGCCTGAAAAATCGAAGGTCATTTTTTTATGAAGCCCTGATTTAGCAATAATGATTGAAAAAAGTAAATCACCAGGTACACAGAAGCGTTTCGCATCAATATTGTGCAACGGGTTAAAATCATCTGCAACTTGCTTAGCAAAGTCGCTACCTTGTTGGCGGGTAAAGCTGATTTTATCAGCGCTAATAGCGCAGTAATTCTCAATAAACATTTCTTTAATAGACATCAGTACAACTTAATTTTTGATTAAAACGTATTCGATCGCAGCATTCTAACAGTACTTTAGTGTTAAATCGAAAAAAGTTGTATATATCTAACTGAGCAGACCAGCTACTTTGGCTTATATTTACTGACCAGCAGTTCTTTCTTATTTTTGCTGAGGTGGCGTATTTTATACTCTTTTTTACAAGCTGAACTTTTATTGTCAGCCTGCTCAAGGTAAGCCAAGTTTACTGGTCGTCTCGCTCGGGTATATTTTGCGCCAAGTTTACTGTTATTATGTTCGTCAACTCGTCGATGAATATCTGTGGTAACACCTGCATATAAGCTATTATCATTACAGCGTAGTAAATAAACCCACCAAGTAGCTGTCTTGTTATGTTCTGTCATGCTCTTTTTTTTCATATAACACAATAATTAGTATCGAAGAAAGTTAAGTCAATAATGGTAAATAAAAGTGCTTGAGATATCAAATAATGTCAGCTTAGCTGATTGGGAAATAGAGTTAAGTGCAATACGGTCTATGGGTAATGGGGGTCAACGGGTCAATAAAGTAGCGACTGCTATTCACTTACGTTTTGATATTAAGCGTTCTTCATTACCTTCAGTATATAAGGAGCGCTTACTTGCTTGTAAAGATAGTCGTGTCACCAAAGACGGTGTTGTTGTTATTAAGGCACAGAGTTTTCGTACCCAAGAAATGAATAAAGAAGATGCGTTAGCTCGACTGAAAGCCTTTATTCAATCGGTAATGGTAGTACAAAAAAGTCGTCGTGCGACAAAACCGACCAAAGGCTCTGTGCAAAGACGCTTAACGGGCAAGGCAAATCGTAAAGGTGTTAAACAAACCCGAAAAAAAGTGCAGTTTTAGCGCAATTATCACCTTTATTTCCATCTTGTAATTGCAGATAAATATTTAAATTCTAAACAAGTTAAAGTCCTTTAACAAAACAGCAAACTAAATACCTAGTACATTATAAATAAATAAATAGAGAGCAAACATGCCAATTAGTGAAGTCGGTGCCGTAGAGAAGCTTACCGCACAACTTGATAGTAATAATCTAGTCCAATATCAACTACCTTTAGCTAGTCTTAATAGAGACGGAACTAAACAAAGTATTGAGTTAAACCCCTTAATAGGAAAGCATATAAGTCTACATTTTTCCGGTATTATTGCCTGTAAACATTGTGGAAAACGCACCAAAAAAAGTTATTCACAGGGCTATTGTTACCCATGTATGAGTAAACTTGCCCAATGTGACATGTGTATTATGAAGCCTGAAACTTGTCACTTTCATTTAGGAACTTGTCGTGAGCCTGAATGGGGTGAAAAGAACTGCTTTGTCGACCACTATGTTTACTTGGCAAATAGTTCAGGTTTGAAAGTTGGTATTACTAGGCATACCCAGTTGCCTACTCGCTGGATTGACCAAGGGGCTTGTCAAGCCTTGCCAATATTTAAGGTAAGTACTCGCTTACAATCTGGTTTAGTAGAAACAGCGTTAGCTGAATTTATTAGTGATAAAACCAATTGGCGCGCTATGCTAAAAGGTGAGCCTGAGCCCCTAGATTTAAAAGCAAAAGCAGAAGAGTTAATCCCTGAGATTAGTTTACGTTTATCGCAACTTAGGCTTAAATTTGGTAGCGATGCGGTAATAGAACTAAATGAAGAAGTACAAGAGATTCATTATCCGGTAAATGAGTACTTAAGCAAAATTAGTTCTTTTAATTTTGATAAAACAGAGACGGTCTCGGGACTACTTTTGGGTATAAAGGGCCAGTATTTAATTTTTGATAAAGGCGTTATAAATATGAGGAAGTTTAGCTCATATCAAATAAGTATTGACTATTAGTAGCTTGAACTTGAGAATAAGTGTTTTACTTAGCTATAATTGGTTATAGAGCGATTAAAGTTGCTAAGAAACTTAAGATGTCGAAACTTAGACTGCTGTATTTAAGGTATTAAGATGACCGCAGATGATTATGTAGAACAAGCCAGTGAAATTTTTGTATTATCAGACTCTTTTATCAGAATCAGAGAGTTAATCGATGATGAAGCATCGACTATCGACGATATATCAGAAGTCATTCTGCTTGACCCTGCTCTTGCAGGTACGGTTCTAAAACTGGCTAACAGTCCGTTTTTTAACTATCCAGGTAAGATTGATACTATTTCAAAAGCGGTATTAGTATTAGGCATCACAGAAGTGTATAACCTTGTTATTGCTTATTTTACCACTGAAGCTTTCAAAAAAATAAATGCTAACCAAGCTTATCTTGATGATTTTTGGATCAAAAGCATTGATTGTGCTTTGCTGATGAAGTTCTTAGGAACAAGTTTAGGTATTGTCCATGCAGAGCGCTTATTTATTTTAGGTTTGTTACATAATTTAGGAGAGTTGGTGGTTCATCAACTCACATTAGAAAAACATACGGCTTGTGAAAGTAACGATATCAATCTATTGCCTTGGCATAAGCAGCAAGACATTTTAGGCTTTACCTTTGGTGAATGCTCAGCTGGCTTACTCAAGGAATGGCAATTACCTTATAACATATTTGCAGCTATTCGAGACCAAGATATTGACGACTTAAGTCAATATAACGTAGAAACACAGTTACTATATATTGCTAAACGAGTGATGAGTAAAAATCAGGTATTTAAAGGGCAAAGTCTTGATTACAGCTCTTTGGTAACTAAAGAGCAATTGGAGTTGCTTTGTCTTGATAAAAATATGTTAGAAAATGCTGTTGATTACTGTGACCTAGAGCGCTTAAGTTTGTTAGCTATACTAAACCCAAGAGCCTCAATGCTTTACTAATTTTAGCTTATGTAAACGATAGACAAATCATTTTACCCATATCTATAAAAGCCCGATAAATGCAATTTTATCGGGCTTTTATATAAACGGTAAATATGTTTACATCATGATAAATGAGTCATTATCGAGGGTTGTACCTTGCTTGGCTTAGAATATTATGCGGATCTAAGCTACTTTTGATTTTATTGACAGTTTGCCAAAAGTGACTGTCTTTATTGAGTAAATATTGTTGTTGATCAATATTAAGTCTATAAGGTACAAAGCCTTTTTTTAGTCCCTCTTCAACTAAAGATTTTAAACAATTATGGGCATCTTCAACGGCTCTAGGATTACTTAGATCAAAGACAATAGGGATAGTACTATCAATACAGTCATGCTTTAGATTGGTGAAAGTGATAAATGGCTCAATATTAAATTTGGGACAGGTATTCCTAATAAACTCGACAAATTCCCGTACTTTTCCAGCTTTCATAGTAATTAAGGGCGCATACCAAAGTAAACCGCAGCCATCTTGACCGGGAGATAAGTCATTTTTATCAAAATTATCACTGCCTTTATGACGCCAGTAAGCAAGTTTCAAAGCGACTTTATTCGGTTTGCCCAACATAATTTCTTTACCTTTATTAAATGAGTCGAGTTGCTCTGATACCTTAGACAAAATAGGGGTTTTACTGATAAACCAAGTGGGTAGGCTATTAATAACCTTATTCGCAATAATAATGGTAGAGCTATTTGAATAAATCCGCTTACAGGGCAGTTGTTTGAATATTTGGTTTATTTCTTTCTTTACCGCTTTAACAACACCTATACTGCCGTAAATACTGCCAACAATAGTCCAACTGGGGGTACGTAACTCTTTTGCTAACTTATTAATATCTTTATTCGCCATGACTTGATGAGAGTCATTACCGTTGGGGTTCTTGGCAAACATTGATAATAAGCGGCGCTGATCCATTAAGTTAATTGAACCGACTATGCCTTCATAATCTTGTAAAACCTTTCTAATTAGTGGGATTGCTCGCTCAAGCAAGTCATCATCCTGCATTTGGATAAAAAAGGAAGTGAAACCAGGCTTTATCTTAGCTAAACGTATGGTCATTTGACTAACAATACCAAAGTTTGATTGAGTAAATAGCCCTTCTAAATAAGGACCCAGCCCCCATTTAAATGTCTTATCGACAAACTTACCTTCACTGCTATCTAACTCACTGATAGCTGATTGATAAGGAGTACCATTACCCCAATACCCTTGAATACTAGTAACGGCACTAAAATGGTCTGTATAAGGCGTTATACCGTAACCACGCTCTAACGCATTAGCCAATATTGAGCATTCAGGCCCTGCGCCAGTAACTGGTACCATATAATCATAATTATGTTGTTGTAAAAAAATACTTAATTGCTGCTGGGTAACTCCAGGCTCTATGGTTACCAGTCCTAACTCGTTGTCAAAGTGACTTATCTGGGTTAACTGACCTAGATCTAATAGAATAATATTTTTACTTAAGCCTGTTGGTTGGCTAGTACCATAACCCCAGTTTTGTCCGGTACTAACTGGATAAAGTGAAAAAGCGAGAGTTTCATCGGTAGCACATTGATTAGCTAAATCAATGAGTGCTTTGATTTCATTGGCTTGAGTTATAGTAATAACGGCCATTAGTTGTCGTTGTTTTGTTGAAAAGCATTCTAATCCTTCGGTGCCAAGCATAGATCTGGCCAGTAGCTGAGGTTCAAATGACAAACTCGAATCAGTTGTGAGAACATTTTCAATGAGAGAGGCAAGTTGTGGTGACATGATGAGCACTTAGCGGTTAACCGCTGTTTGGTGGGTGAAGTTGTTTACTCTTTGGTTAAGGGTAACTACATTAAGTTGCTTTATTACCTTTAGCTAAATCTAGTTGATTCAGTTGCAAACAAATGTCTTTTTCAATGGTTCTATAAAGGCTTTTAAATCCAGGTGAAAGGTTTTTCATAAAGATTTCAGGGTTAATATAATAAGGTGCCCGCAAACCGTGATAATCAATTGGTGGACCAAGTTGCTGAAAGGTAATGCCAATGAATTTCATGCTGCGGGCAAGTCGAGGTTCCATCATGACATAAACATGGCGAATTCCTGTATTCATGCCCATGGTTGCTGCAGCCATGTATAAACCAATAGCAATAAAAGGGAAGCAACGTAATTCTGTTTCCGAATAGCTAATTTCACTAATTACACCTGTGCCAGAGCCTTTAAACGTATCTGCTTTACGACGACGAAAGTCTGACTTAACAGCTAAGCGTGATATTTCTGCTATTTCAGCGCGATTAAAGCGCTCAGGACTAAGCTCTTCATTGGTGATTGAGTCCATACAGTATTTTTCTATCGGTAGTAATTCATCAGGGCCACTTGAAGTAACCAATCTTACACAGCTGGTAAATGTTTCTGAAGGTTTGTGCTTAATTAAAGAAAAGAGTGATTGAGGATCAAATTCATCTGTTTCTTGACCATCTTTTCTAACATCTTCAAAAGCCAGCTCCTCACAGTAAACATTATGACGAATTTTAAATGCTTCTTCTTTTAAATGTTGATCTGAGGCTATATAAGGTTGTAAAAATTGGGTGAAATGATCTGAAATACTATGCGCTTCTCTACTGGCCTTAGCAGAGACAATTTTTTTAGTGATAGTAGCAATCACCGGTGTGCTTAATAATCGTTTATTCCAGTTCATTATTATTCCACGATGAAATTGTAAATAACTAGGTTAATACCAGTATAGCCGTTAACCCAGTTTAGCTATAATTATTGTTTAGATGACCTCTACAGTAGTATTTCTCTTAGGTTTGGCTGACTAAGAAAGTCCTTAGGGCTGGCTGAAGCGCCATAAGCGCCAGATTGAAAAACTACAACATAGTCGCCTAGATTTGCCTTAGGTAGCTGAATTTTATCGGCTAAAATATCGAGTGGCGTACATAAAGGGCCGACTATATTAACTTGCTCTAGTTCCTTATTATTGAGTTTATTACCTATGGCAAGCGGATAATTTTTTCTAATTACTTGGCCAAAATTACCTGAATTTGCAAGGTGGTGATGTAAGCCGCCATCACAGACTAAATAGGTGGTGCCACGAGAAAGTTTTTTATCAACCACTTTACAAACATAAATACCCGCTTCAGCAACCAAATAACGGCCTAACTCTAGGATTAGCTCTAAACCATCAACTAAACTTGCATATTGCTGTATCAGTGTTTGTAAATTGTCGGCTATTAAAGCAACGTCCAGTGGTTGTTCGTTAGCAAAGTAAGGCACGCCAAAGCCGCCACCGATATTAAGGTAATCTATTTTAACGCCAGTCACCTGAGTTGATAACGCTACTAACTGTTGTGCTAAGGCGAATGTTTGTTGTTGGGCTGAAATTATTGCCTTTGCATTGAGGTTTTGTGAGCCGGCAAAAATATGAAAACCGCGTAATTTTATGTATTCTAGAGGCAAGTTTTTGAGTACTCGAGGGACTTCTTCTTCATCAATACCAAAAGGTTTTGCTCCGCCAGACATTTTCATGCCAGAGGATTTAAGTTCGAATTTAGGGTTTACTCTAATGGCTATATTAGCTTTAAGGTTTAATGCTCTTGCAGCAACTTCTACTTTAGCTATTTCACCAACCGACTCGACATGTAAAGTTACTCCGGCAATGATAGCCCCTTCAATATCGTCAACACTTTTTCCTGGACCAGCGAAACTAATGTTATTAACGGGTATTCCAGTTTGAATAGCCAGCAGCATCTCTTTTTTTGAAGCAACATCAAAGCCTGAAACATGTTCTGCCATCAATTGAACTAAGCTGGGGTAAGGATTTGCTTTGATTGCATAATGAACTGATATTTGTTTTGGTAAGCTAGTCAGTAATTGTGTCACTCTATTGATTATGAGCTGACGATCATAGGCATAAAAAGGTGTACTACCGGTGAGCTTGTCAATTTTGCTAATGGAGATGTCGCCAACACTGAGTTCATTGGCTTGTGGAGAGAAGTTTTTGAGTGAGGTTTGTAAAATAGGTGCTGATTGAGTCATATTGCTACCAGTTGTTATCAGTTATTTTAGGTTAGTTAATATTTATTGTTTGGCTATATTGCATTTCTAAGCGCTTAGAATCAACTTTACCATTGGCATTACGAGGTAATTCACTTAAGAATATAATCTCTTTTGGTACCATATAATTAGGTAAGTTGAGTTGGCATTGTTTGAGTATACTTTTCTTAGTTAACGCTTGTTCATTGCTTGTGCTGACAATGAGAGCGATAATTAATTGACCTAGCTCAACAGAAGGCCTGGGTATAACAACGGCTTCACTGACTTGTGGTAGCCCTAATAAAACAGACTCTATTTCAGTTGGACTAACCCGGTAGCCAGACGTTTTAATCATGGTATCTTTTCTGGAGACAAAATAGAGGAAGCCATCAGCATCACGCTTAACAAAATCTCCCGAAAATACCGCCAATTCCGTGTTGTTGACGTTGAACGCTTGCCTAGGTGTGTTTTTAAAGCGCTCTGTTGTTGCTGACAGGTTCTGCCAGTAACCTAATGTCACTAACGGACCTATATGAACTAATTCGCCGACCTCATTATCGTCACAACTGCTACCATCTTCTCGTAAAATTAGAATTTCGGCATGAGGGATAGCCTTGCCAATGGAATTGGGTCTATTGTCTATTTCCTCAGGGGATAAAAAACTAGAACGGAAAGCTTCAGTTAAACCGTACATGAGATAAGGTTTTGCTTGTGGCATATTTTGTCTTAGTGACGCTAAAGTTGACAGCGGTAGCACACCCCCAGAGTTAGTGAAATATCGAATTGAACTTGCACAGTTATCAGGCCAGGCAGCTTTACTAAGCTGAGTCCATAAGGGGGGCACAGCAGCTAAGCCAGTAATTCCATATTGACTGATGGCTTTAACAACATCGTTCGCTAATAAATAATCGAGCAATACACACCTTGCTCCTACTAATAAACAACTGGTTAATTGATTTAGGCCATAGTCAAAACTTAGCGGTAATACCGCGAGAATATTATCATCAGCGGTCAGTTGCAAATATTGGCCAACAGATTTCGCGCCAAGAACAATATTTTTATGACTTAGCATTATACCTTTGGGCAGACCAGTACTACCTGAAGTATATAATATGGCAGCAAGGTCATCTGAGCTTCTTGCTTTTGGTAAAGCGTTGACTGATTTTTTTTGATAGTTAAAAGACTGCCAACTCAGTATGTTAATTGAGGGTGGATAGACAATACTCTGTAATTCTTGCTCACTTGCATCAACGACAATAATCGTTTTTAGCTCGGTACAAAGACCTAACGAAGGAACCATTGCTGTGAGTCTAGCGCGATTGGTGATCAACAGTTTGACTTGACAATTATTGACTATATATTGAACTTGTGGGGCTTTTAACACGGGATTGATGGGGACAAAAACGGCGCCTATTACTGAGCAGGCGAACATGCTCTGCACATTCTCTAAGTTCTTCGCTAAGTAAATGCCTATTCGATCACCTTGCATGATTGCTAATGACGAATAAGTTAGCGCTAGCTGGTTTACTTTTTCATTAAGCTGGGCATAACTAAACTGGCTATTCTTTATTTGTAGCGCAGTGGCATCGGGAGAGCGTTGTGCGCTATGGCTAATAAGCTCATGAACAAAGGTGGTCATCTGTCATCCTGAAAATTTAATTTATAGCATTTTTATCAAGGCTATTATGACCGCGAAAGAGTGATGTAGGCAAGTAGGAGTTCAATAAATGCTTATAAGTTAATGCGCTATTTGATGTGTTGTCATATTTACTTTTATTGGAATAACCTCCATTGCGGTTTGAAAACCTATTTTATATAACTGGTGTTTTTGCTCTTTCGTCATTTTAAAATCAACCGCGGAATGCTCGCCTATGTTAATCACTATAGTGTTGTGCCAAAAGTTTTCGTTAATGTATTCACGGGAAATAGTGGTCATAAAAGTGCGAATGAGTAAGGTTACATAATTAAAAATAGGAAAGAAGCCGTTAACATTAAGCTGGTCATATTCATGTTCACCACGTAAGCGAAAACAGAGTACCGGTGTACCTTTATGGTCCCAGTCTCTGTGTAAGGCATCTTCAGATAATATGCTGCCATCAACCATGATACGTTTGCCAAAGGATTTAAAACTAAAAACTAGCGGAATAGACATGGAAAACCTCACCGCTTGGGAAACTTTCATATCAGGGGTTAATTCAGCGTCAAAGATGACCGGTTTTCCATTAGTGACATCGGTAGCAACAATATGAAGGTTTCGGTCTAATTGAGCGAAAGTTTTACCTTGTAGGTTTTTATCTACCCAACGTTCAAAGGCGTCACCTGAGCTCAAACCGCCATGGCGAATGAGCTTGAGTAATGAAAATTCTCGAAATTGATTGTAGTTTGTTTGTAATGCAATTTTCTTGATATCATGCAGCGGTAGACCGGCAGCATAAAAACTAGCGATAATACTGCCACCTGATACCCCAACTAAATCATCAAATGGGATGTCGAGTAACTCAAGGGCTTTTAATACACCCAAGTGGGCTGGCAACCGAGTACCACCACCAGCTAGGATAGGTACAATAGTCTTATTCATTTAACTCCCCCTTAATAGCAATGCATAGAACTATACTTCGATATATTGAGCAGGCTTAAACCTTAATTATGTACAAAGTTAGCAATTTTGCGAAATATATCGCTAGAAGATATTGGCGAATAACTTTTCTATGCAACATGCTTTAAGGTAGACTTTGTTTTGGATAAGCAATATCAGTTAAATTATGAGGGAAAAATATGATACGTGTCATACAAGTGCTTAGTTTTATTGCCTTATTTTTTATGGCAAATACTCAAGCTGAGTTTGTTGATATTGTTGCTAAAATTAAACCAGCAGTTGTTGGTATTGGTATTCATACACCGACGAGCCGGCCGCAAAATATTTTGCGGGGGACAGGGTTTGTGATTGGTGATGGCACTTATATAGTCACTAATGATCACGTACTACCTACACTGTTAAATGAAAGCTTACTACAAAAAATGGCCATTTTTGTAGGCTCTGGTAGGAATGCGAAAGTGAGGGAGGCTGAGATAGTTGCCACCTCAAGCTTATATGATTTAGCTATTTTAAAAGTGTCAGGGCCAGCTTTACCAGCAATGAAATTGGCCAGTGGTGATTTTATTGCAGATGGCAGTTATATTGCTTTTACCGGTTTTCCTATTGGCGGTGTGCTTGGCTTATATCCGGTAACTCACCGAGGCATTATAGCGAGTACTACACCAACAGTTGTACCAGCCGTATCAGCTGAGCAAATTAATTTAAAAATGCTAAAACGCATGCGCAACCCTTACCTAGTTTATCAGCTTGATGCAACTGCTTACCCAGGAAATAGTGGCAGCGCTATGTATGATATGAAAACAGGGCATGTGGTTGGCATAATCAATAAAGTATTTGTACAGGCGACTAAAGAAGCGGTTATTAGTAACCCTAGCGGTATAACTTACGCAATCCCAGTAAAATTTTTACATCAAATACTTAGAGAAAATAATATTCAATTATAGCTAGGTATAGGTCAATTTTGGTTGGACATTCGATGTTTAAACTTAGTTAACCTGAACTCTAGATAATGAGTATTTGATGTTTAAGTAAACACAACAACTTAGATTGTTAGCAACAAAATTAAGTGACGATAGAGCCTATCAATGTTTCAATTTATCCGATTATCAAGGCAAAACGTTTGTGAATAACAGGTTATTTATCTAAATTTTAACGCTGAGGATCGGATATAGGGGAATCTTGAGCAAGTGCTGCTTATCCATAGTTTAGATTAGTTAATTTTATTTCTCTCAAAAGCTAATCACTACTCAATATGAGATTATTGTCATGTGGCGCTGGATATAAGCTTGATAAAGAGACCAGTTCAATGCCATGAAACTTTAACGTAGGGATCAGTTTGTTTAAAGCGGCTATCGTTTCAGGGTGAGGGTGGGCAATTGCAATTGCCATTTGATGCTTTTGAGATAAGTTAATAAGTTGTTCAAATTGCTGACTTATATATTTATCTGTTAATTCATTGTCCAAGAAAACATGTCTCGAATGAACGGGCACACCATAATCAATAGCCGCTTGTTCCGCTTTTGAGCGTGAGCTTGTTTTACTGTCTAAGAATAATAACTGATGTTGCTTTAAAAAATCCATGGTCCAAGCCATTGGTTGGTATAGTTGCGTGAGATAACTACCCATATGATTATTAATACCAATAGCAAAAGGAATTTCGGCAAATGATGCAGTTAAACTTTTTTTTATAGCGTCTTCATTCATATTACTTGTAAGAGCACCAGGACCTAACTTCTTTCTATTTTCTGCCTCCATAGGGATATGGATTAAAACATCATGGTCGTCATTATTAGCTTGTTTGGCAAGTTTTTTACCGTAAGTTGTGTGTGGCAAAAAGGCATAAGTGATAGCGCCAGGTAAAGTTAACGCGTGTTTATCAGTATAACGGTAACCCATGTCATCGATAACAATGGCTACTCGGTTGGTTTGTGCTTGGGCTTGAGCGTTAAGTAGGATAAAACCTAGCAACACAGCAGAGAGAGAAAGAAAAATTTCTTTTAAAAGGGTATTTTGCACTGAGTGATAGTTGTCTTTTTTAATTATTATAATAAGTAAGCCTAGCAGTTATTTAACAAAAAAATATAGAGATTTAGTTAGCAGCTGCAATTTAAATTCGCTGTGGATAAATCACTGTTAATTTCTATATTCAGTTTAGGTGGTATAAACTAACTACCGACACCATAACTTAGGGTTAAGCGCTTTTCCTTGGTGACGAATTTCAAAGTACAGCCCTGACTGTTCTTGGCCGCCACTTTGCCCTACTAAGGCTATTGGTTCCCCTGTTTCGACACGATCACCAACTGATTTTAATAAGGTTTGATTATGGGCGTAAAGGCTCATATAGCCGTTACCATGATCAATTACAGTCAATAAACCATAACCTTTCAGCCAATCTGAAAACAATACAGTGCCATTGTGGATTGTTTGTACTTGACGACTAATTGGCGCTGTAATTAATACGCCTTTCCATTTTAAATAACCTTGCTTTCGTGTACCAAAGCGATGCAACATTCGACCTTTAACTGGCCAGGATAACTTTCGCTTTAATTTACTTAAACCGGTTAAATCAATTTCTGCTTGGATAATTGCTGCAAGTTTGCTTAAGGCTTGATTTAAATTGTTTTCTTCAGCTTTGAGCTTATTCAATTGTTGTTGGCTGGAAAGTAAAGTACGACTCAATTTTTTAAGCGTTTTACTTCGCTGGCTTTTATTCGCTCTTAATTGATTACCTTGCTGTAATTGCTTTTCTTTTAGTTGCTGCAAGTGCTCAATTTGTGCTTGATGTTCTGTGCTCACTTGTAAAAGTTGGGCGATGGTAGCTTGAAACTTATCAATCTCCTTCATTCTTGCCTGATTTAAATATTGATAGTAACTAATGGTACGTTGAATTTTTTCACTTTGATCTTGATTAAGTAATAACTTGAGGTAATCATGCTGACCAGTAGTGTATGCAGATCTAAGTTGTTGCGCCAATAAGTTTTCTTGCTTTTGTTTGGCAATAGTTAGCTGTTTCTTCTCTATTGCTAAAGTAGATATTTTATCTTGAGTGGTGATCAGGTCAACTTCTATTTTGTTGATCGCTTTAGCCACTTTTGCAATCGCTAAGTCATCATTTTTTAGTTGCTGTTCTAGAATACTGCGCTGTTTGTTGGCATCAAAAATATTAGATTCTTGCTGTGAAATAGCTTTTTGTACGTCACTGAGTTTTGCGCGGTTCTTTTTTTGGACACTTTCATTACGATTGTTTTGCTCTGCCTGCGAAGGAAGAGCAAACAGCAAACTTATTATTAATAAGCTTGCTGTGGCTATATTTGATAGGTATTTACTTGCTAGATATGTGTGGATAAAAATCTCATATTCAATGATGGCAATAAATCTACAATCAATATATCACCTAAAGCAATGTTATCTCAAGACGAAGCGTTTATCTTAAGATATCAGAGAGATGGATTATTGATTTAATCTCACTTAGCTAACTGCATTAGTACTGAGCCAGTCATTTCTTCAGGTTGTTCCATGCCCATTAAGTGTAAAACACTGGGTGAAATATCACTTAAGGTACCAGATGCTGCTGGCGTCGCTTTTCGACCGACATAAATAAGCGGTACTGGTTCGCAGGTGTGTGCAGTATGTGCTTGTCCTGAAATGGGATCTTGCATTTGCTCGGCATTACCGTGATCGGCAGTAATTAAGCATTCACCACCGTTTCTTTGTAATGCTTCTACAACTCGACCAACACAAGTATCTACTGCTTCACAGGCTTTCACTGCAGCATCAAAGCTACCGGTATGTCCAACCATATCGCCATTAGGGTAATTACAGACGATGAAGTCATACTTCCCACTGTCAATTGCGCCAACAAGTTTGTCGGTAAGTAGGGTCGAATTCATTTCCGGTTGTAAGTCGTAGGTGGCAACATCAGGTGATGGCACTAAAATACGTTCTTCACCGATAAAAGTATCTTCCTTACCGCCACTAAAGAAAAAGGTGACATGGGCATACTTCTCAGTTTCAGAAATTCGTAATTGAGTTTTGTTATGTTTTGCTAACCACTCACCCATAACATTATTAAGTGTTGCGGGTGCAAAAGCTGATGGTGCATCAATCTCTGCTGAATATTGTGTCAACATGACAAAATCGCTGATTTGAGGTGTACTTTTTCTTTCAAAACCAGTGAATTTTTCTTCAGTAAAACAGCGGCTAAATTGACGGGCTCGATCTGCTCTAAAATTCATAAATATTAACGCATCGCCATCATTTACTTTAATCGGTTCACCAGATGGTGTGGTGATGGCGCTAGCACCAACAAATTCGTCATTCTCATCACGGTTATAAGCGGCTGATAGAGCATCTAATGCATTAGCATATTTGTGTAAACCGACGCCGCTAACCATCAAATTATAAGCAGCTTCAACACGATCCCAGCGTTGATCTCTGTCCATGGCATAATAACGACCAATGACTGATGCTATTTGACCTTCGCCAGTACCTGCTTCAGTAAATAACTCTGCGAATTTTTGTTGGGCTTTTTCTAAAGAAGCTTGTGCGCTGCGCGGTGGCGTATCACGACCATCTAAAAATGCGTGTAAATATACCTTTTGGGCGCCACGATTTTTGGCGAGCTCCATCATAGCGAAGATATGATCTTCATGACTATGAACACCACCTGGAGAAAGTAAACCAAAAATATGCACGGCATTATCACCTGCTATAGCGTTATCGACAGCATGGCATAAGGTGGGGTTTTCAACAAAATCACCATCCTTTATTGATTTTGTAATACGAGTGAAATCTTGATATACCACACGACCAGCACCTAAATTGACATGACCTACCTCAGAGTTACCCATTTGACCTTCAGGTAAACCTACGGCCATGCCTGAAGTATCGATGAGCATATTAGGGAAGTTGGCCTTTAAATCATCTAATACTGGTGTGTTTGCTTGGTGAATCGCATTTGAGCTAGTTTCTTCTCTATATCCCCAACCATCGAGAATCATCAGTACCGTTGATTTTTTATTCGCCATTATTTTTCCCGTTATATTAAGTATCTGCCATGTTTTATGGGCAAGTATTGTACACTCTCAGATAGTGTTATTCACTAAGGATTTAACATAGAAATGTTCCATGTTGGCTTACCAAGTTTAGCCGTGGCAGATATGTTCGCAATTCTACGTGATTTGCGTATAATGTGCCGATTCGAAATTTGATAAAAACGGTCTTTATTTATGGAACAATTGATTACTTTTGCAGGCAATAATGGCATGCTCAGCGCGGTTTGGGTTGCCCTAGTGGTAATGATTATCGTCACCACAATTAAAATGAAAATGTCGCCAATTAAACAAATTAGTACACAAGATTTAACTTTTTTGATGAATAGAGAAGAAGGTATTGCTCTTGATATCCGCAAGGAAAAAGAGTTTAAAGCGGGCCATATCCTTGATGCTATTAATTTACCAAATGAAAAAATCACTAAAAATGGCTTTGCTAGTCTTGAAAAATACAAAGACAAACCCATCATTGTAGTATGTGCAGCAGGTATGAGCGCAGTACAAATTGCCGGCAATTTATTCAAGGGTGGTTTTACTCGTGTTAGTGTACTTAAAGGTGGTATGAATAGCTGGACTGGTGCAGGCTTACCTGTAGCTAAATAGTTATTTACTGGTTTACATAAAAATCCATGTCACTAATCAATGACAGAGAAATTAAAATGGCAAAAATTGATATTTATACTAAAGCATACTGCCCATATTGTACTCATGCTCTTGGCTTATTAAAAAGTAAGTCGGTTGAATACAATGAAATTAAGATCGATGGCGATATGACTAAACGTAGCGCTATGATAGAACGTAGTAATGGTGGATATACAGTTCCGCAAATATTTATTAATGATGCTCATGTTGGCGGTTGTGATCAACTAGTAGCATTGGAAATGAACAGTCAGTTAGACGCGCTATTAAACGCAGAATAAAACTAAACTCAATTACATAATAAAAATTACAATAAAGGAGCCACTCATGGCTGAAGAAAACGAAGTAGTAAATAACGAAGCAGCACAATCTCCAGAGTTTGCAATCCAACGTATTTATACTAAAGATGTTTCATTTGAAACGCCTAATTCTCCAGCAGTATTTCAATTAGAGTGGAAACCTGAGATTAAATTAGACCTTGATACACGCTCAACTAAGTTGGGTGATGATACCTATGAAATTATTTTATCGGTAACTGTAACTGCTACTGTTGAAGGTCAAACTGCCTTTTTAGCTGAAGTACAGCAAGCGGGTATTTTTACTATTAGTAACGTGGATGAAGAGCGTTTAGCTCATACTATCGGCGCATTCTGCCCTACTACGCTATTCCCATATGCGCGTGAAACAGTAGCAAGTTTAGTAAATCGTGGTTCATTCCCACAATTTAACTTAACACCGGTTAACTTTGAAGGTTTATATGCTTCTTATGTGCAACAACGTGCGACACAAGAAAACATACCACAAAGTAGTGAAACACATTAATCACTAGCTATTGTAAAAATTAATATTAGCTTATAAGTAGGGTTGTACATGACGTTAGCTGCAAAAATTACTGTGCTGGGTGCTGGGTCTTATGGCACAGCCCTGGCAATTTGTTTAGCCAGAAATGGTCATGAAACTTTGTTATGGGGGCGTGATGCCAATCACGTCGCAGCCATGGCGCAAGATAGAGAAAATAATAAATACCTTGCTGACTGTGCTTTCCCTGAAACTTTAGTGTTAGAAGCCGATTTATCAAAGGCAGTACAAGCAAGTGATACTATATTAGTTGTAGTACCCAGCCATGCCTTTGCAGATATGCTTAAACAAATAAAGCCAATGTTAACAGGCAATGAAAAAATTGCTTGGGCAACTAAGGGGTTAGATCCTGATACTGGCGATTTATTGCAAAATGTCGCCAAGAGAGTACTGGGTGATAAGGTATCTTTAGCGGTTCTATCCGGCCCTACTTTTGCTAAAGAAATGGCTTCAGGTCTGCCTACGGCTATTTCATTATCTTCTGAAGATGATGATTTTGTTGCACAGTTATCAGACTTACTGCACTGTGAAAAAATGTTTCGTGTTTACGCCAATAAAGATTTTGTTGGTGTTCAACTCGGCGGAGCTGTTAAGAATGTTATTGCTATAGCTGCAGGTATCGCCGATGGCATCGGCTTTGGCGCAAATGCTCGTACTGCGTTAATTACCCGAGGTTTGGCTGAAATGATCCGATTAGGCTCAGCATTAAAGGCAGAGCCAGCAACTTTTATGGGTATGGCGGGCTTAGGTGATTTGGTACTTACTTGTACTGATAATCAATCTCGTAATCGCCGCTTTGGCCTTGCGTTAGGCCAAGGTAGTGAAGTTGAACAAGCTATCAGCGATATTGGCCAAGTAGTTGAAGGTTATCGAAATACCAAAGAAGTTTATATGTTGGCTCAACGCCATAGTATTGAAATGCCAATTGTTGAGCAGGTGTATGCGGTACTTTATCGTGGTAAAGATGCCAAATTAGCGGCAGCAGATTTACTCTCTCGTGATAGAAAGTTCGAATAATACCCTCACTGTTAAAATAACTGTAAACCTTTCAAAAAATAGATTTACAGTTGTTCTTATCTAATACTGTTTTTATACCGCGTTAGGGAAACCAAGTTGACGCCAGGCATCGTATACAATGACGGCTGTAGCGTTTGATAAATTCATGCTACGGCTTTCTTTTAGCATGGGGATTCTAATTTTATCTTCATCCGGTATTTGTACCCGTACTTCTTCAGGTAATCCGGCTGTTTCTGAGCCAAACAATAAATAATCACCCTCGGTAAACTTAACATCACCATAAAAGTTATTGGTTTTAGTGGTAATTGCCAGTACTCGTTTGGGTTGCTCCTTACTCATAAAAGCATCAAAGCTTGCGTGGCGTTGAATAGCTGCAAATTCATGATAATCTAGACCGGCTCGGCGTAGTTTTTTGTCATCTAAATCAAAGCCTAATGGTTCTATTAAATGCAAACGGAAGCCTGAATTTGCGCATAAACGAATTATATTACCGGTATTGGGTGGGATTTGTGGTTGAAAGAGTACAACATCTAGCATAACAATCATCATGTGATAAAATTTTTGTTATTATATACCCGTTACTGGTCAAAGTGCACTCTGAAATACACATCTTGAGTTGGTCGAGAGTTAACGAGTAATGAATTTCAGGTATTAATTTTTCTTCAAGGATTAGCTATGCTCACAAGTACAAAGTCAACGGACGAATATGCATTCTTGGTACGATTAGCGGCTATATTTTCTACCTCAACGGCTTTCATTTTAGTGGTCATTAAACTTTATGCTTGGCTGGTTACTGACTCGAGTGCCATGCTCGCTTCTACTACTGATTCTATTCTTGATTTATTTGCTTCAATAATGAGTATCGTTATTTTACGTTTTGCCTTAGCTCCGGCTGATAAAGAACACAGTTTTGGCCATGGTAAAGCTGAAAGTTTAGCTGGTTTGGTACAAGCTTCTTTTGTGCTTGGCTCTGCCATTATACTTATTTTTAGTGGTGTCTCGCGCACCCTTAATCCACAGGTGATAGTACAAAGTGAAGTAGCTATTTGGGTAACTATTGTTTCTATTGTTTTAACTCTCATACTCGTTGCTTTTCAACGCTATGTAATAAAGCGTACAGGCTCCATTATCATTAGCGGAGATGCATTACACTATCAATCAGACTTATTACTAAATTTAGGCGTATTAGCTGCCATCATTTTAAGCCAGGGCATATGGTTGCAAGCGGATGGTGTTTTCACTATCTTAGTCGCTTTATTTCTTGTCTTTGGCGCAGGTCAAATTATGGTGCAAAGTGTTTCCCAGTTAATGGATAGTGAGCTTAGTGATGATGAGGTTGCTCAAATCAAGGATATTGTCTTAGCCCATGAACAAGCAAAAGGTATTCATGAACTAAGAACTAGACAGTCTGGAGCGCAGAGGTTTATCCAGTTTCATCTTGAGTTAAGTGATGAGTTATCGCTATTGGAGGCACATGGCATAGGCGATGAAATTGAAGGTAAAATATGTCAAAAATTTGCCCCTTGTGAAGTCCTTATTCACCATGACCCAAGCTCGGCTGTGAAAGGTGGGAAGGTAACGTAAGCAACTCATGGTCAGTATCAATAGCTGAATATCGTTTAAGCTATTATTTATGTTGTTTAAACCAAGTAATACTCTGCTTTATTGCTTCATCCCTCTGCTCATCCACTTCAAAAAATAGCTCATGGTAAGCGCCTTCAAAAACAATGGGTACGCCACTGGGGCAAGATTGTGGTTGGATAGTGTGCAATTTCTGACAAAAGTCCACTTGTGCTTGCTGACATACCACTATGTCACTGCCAGCTTGTAGTAATAAAATAGGCGTTCTGAGTTGAGGTATCTTAGCGAATATCTCTTTCTGTGCAGCAATCCCCTGCGCTAACCAATGGCTAGTGACACCACCCAGTTGAATGCTTTTATTCTGTTTATACACGTTGACAAAGTGTTGATAACGTAAGGGGCAGTGAGTTAATTTATTATTAGTAAAGTTGACTGGATAATAGTCCTTTTGACCGAAAAAATACCAGGGCGTATTACTGATAATAGAATTGACTGCTAGCTTTGCAGCGACAAGAGCCTCAGCTAAGGATTTTGGTAATAATCCTGAATTGAACCCGAACATAGGAGAAGATAAAACCGCAGCTTTAACCGCATTAGGGCAGTCTTGCATAAACCGGGTTGCAATGGCTCCGCCCATCGAGTGAGCTAATATATATGGCTTAGTGGTACTAGAGTGGCCAACTATATTTTCAATGAAATATTGAAAATCATCAACGTAGTGCTGGAATTTATTCACATAACCTTTATTTAAATTAGTCAGTAATCGTTCTGATAATCCTTGACCACGGTGGTCGATAATAAAGATATTGTAGCCTTGCTGATACAGATCAAATATCAGCTCTTGGTATTTTAAGTAAGCTTCACAGCGGCCCGGTACAATGACTATGGTGGGAGCTGCAATTTGCTCCTGTAAAAATTTTGCGTAGTGAACTTTTACATTGTTAACACCCGAAAAAGTATCAAAGAGGCCCTTTTTCCAGAGTGCAGTTGTTCCATCAGCTAGGTTAGCATTAATTTTTTTTTCTTGGTTAAATTGTATCGATTGACTCACGCAGAGACCTTAATAATAAGCAGGAACTATCACTTTAGTAAGTATATAAGAAAATACTCCATAAGAATAAGGCAAATTACAGTACTATATTTTAGTGCTAAGGGTAAGCGTTTAACGGATGTTATGCGTGTAAGCTAAATGAAAATATTTTACTCATTTTGCTTTCAATTTTAAGGTTGTTTTTAATGGCTGGTTTAAAACGCCATTTACGGATGGCTGATCGTATAGATGATTTAAAGTAGATAAGTTTACTTTGCTGAGCAAAGATAATATCTTTTACTTTACCATTTCGACCGATAGTGAAATTTACTTTAACTTCCATCTCAATGCCGCGGCGTTTAGCTAGATTAGGGTATACAGGGCTAATTGAATTCAAAAGCTTAGGTTCATGGTATGTGGTTGTTTTTTTTGAGGGTGACTGTATTTCATATTGCTCAAGAACTTGTTCGCTGTTAGAGCTGAAGGCATGGGAATCTTGGTAGATACTATTTTGTAATGCTAATTGATTGATCTCTTGATTATATGAAATCTTAGCGTAGGGGGTACTTTTACGATAAAGCCCGTTTTTCAAGTTTATTGGTAGTGTTGGGTTAACTTTAGCCAGTTGATCAAGCTTAGCCGATAGCGAACTTACCTTAGTCACATTATAAGTGTGAGCTGATTTTCTTGGCTGGCTAACCGTCGAAAGAACAATTTTAACGTCTGGGATCACAGCATGTTGTGCTTCTGTTTGTATTGTTAATTGTTCATCAAGATCATTTACTTCTAAGTTAGCCGTGCTTATTTTCGGCTCTTCTTTTATTGATTTTTTTGGGTTTATTAGTAGAGGGAGGTTGGCAATATTTACTTTTTCTGTAGAAAAAACGTCGCTAGGAGAAGCCAATACTTTAAGATTTTCTTTATCAATTATCAGTTTTTTGCCTATAGCTGATGTTTCAAACTCAGATGATTCAAGGGGTAATTGTTCAACGTTAGAGGGAATGCTGGCAATGTTATTACTTATTTCTTCCCTTGTATCACTTGTTGCGATTCCCATTAATGGTGTTTCGCTAGCTGAGTTCTCTCGGTTGAGCAGTTGCTGAGCAATTGAGTCACTTGTTAGTATGAAGGCTTTGTTGTCATCTCTCGTTTTATCAAGTCCGATTGTTGCTACAGTAGATTGAAAAATACTTTTACTCAACGAGTTACTTTCTTGCCAAGGGAATTGATTATTCAGTTGGTGGGCGAAAGGCATTGTTAATATTTGATTTATGCTAAGTAGTGTCAATGCCAATAACAGACTGATGGCGGCAAGCCACTTACTGATATTATTACTTGGTGCACAATGGTGATCTACAAGGCGAAGTACACGTGCTTTTAAATCACCACCGGATGCTGCCATTGCCATAGTAGGGATAGTCTTAAAGTGTTTTTTAGCACATAACGAGGCGGTGTCAGTTAATGTATGTGCGTAAGCGATTGCATCACCGCAATGTTGTACAGCAATGTCGTCACTACAATATTCACGTTCGTTACGCATTTGCTTACCAATCCAATGCACGCTTGGGTGGAAGAAAAATAATAATTCGATAAGTGTTTGTAAAAAATTAACTAAATAATCATGACGACGAATATGAGCAAGCTCATGTAAAATCAACATCTCAAGCTGAGCAGAGTCTAAACCGGTGACCATACTAGCGGGTAACAATACCACAGGTTTTAGCCAGCCTATTGCCATGGGAACTTCTGCTTTTAGCGAAATGAGTAGCCTCGGTGTTTTCGGAAGCTTAATTTGCTTAGCAAGCTGGTCAAATCGTGCTAACAAAGCTGAAGAGGGAGAAACACTCGATTGTAGTGGTAAGTTATTAACATTACGTACTTCGATCAAAAGCTTACTGGCAAGGATTGTTATAGTTGCCAACCAAAGCAAGGAAATATAGGGTAGTGAGTAAGCCAATATTGATGGTAGTAACTCTTGATAAGTTAACAGAGTATTTTGCTGGGTTAATTCATTAACTAAACTCGTTAATGGCATCGGGCTAAGGTTACTATTAATACCTGAGCTAGTATCGGGGTACACCATAACAAAGGTAAGCAGTGCGAGTATTAAATTTGATAACATCGCAAAGGCTGCTACGCCATAGCGCAATTTTGATTTGTTTTTATCAATAATATATAACGCTGACTTTAGAATAAGAGCTACCAGTAAACCTTGCCATAAAAAATGCACTAAGGTTAGCGATAAGCTATATAAAAAAGGGTTACTAAATAATTGTTCAAACATGGTCAAAATAGAGTGCCACTATTTTTCTAGTGAGTTTAACAGCTGACGAATATCATTAATTTCTTGAGCACTGGTTGAATCGTCTATAGCACGCATGACTAACTTCGACGTTGAGCCACCAAAGGCTTTACCAATGAGATCTTTAATGAGAGATGATTGTGTTTGTGTTTGACTATTGGCTGCGGCATAAACATGAGCACGATTAGTTTCATCACGGATGACCAATGCTTTTTCATGCATTATCTGTAATATTTTTAATACTGTGGTATAGCCTGTTTTTTGCGTAATGCTAACAACATCATGAACCTGTCGTACTGTAGCGGGCCCCATATTCCAGAGAACATTAAGTAATGTTAACTCTGCTTCCGTAGGCTTTACGGTAGAATTATCATGCGCCATGTACACTTCCTTTTTTGATAGTTTTAATTAGACTAATCATTTTTATAAGACTTAGACAAGTTACGAATTTAATCGTATTTAGCCTAAGCTTATATCGAGTACACTAAATGAGCAACAGTTTTGTTACTTGATAGTACTACTGAGTAAATAGTCTATTTTATGATCTAACTAATGACGCATAAAAATCGCCAAGGCGAGTAATTGAACCTGGCCCCGCACTTGATGCAAAATCATTAAGCATGTTTGGAGCGAAAGTACTAACAACAGTGGAACCTAATTTAAAGCGGCCCATTTCATCACCTTTTTCAAAGGTAATGGCATTAGCTCCATCTTTAGGGTACTGCCATCTAAAGATATCTTTTCCTGCTGGCGGGGTAATAGTGCCAGCCCAAGTTGTTTCAATACTGGCAACAATTGTTGCGCCAACTAATACCATAGCTAGTTGACCAAATTCTGTATCAAAAATGGCCACAACACGTTCATTTCGGGCAAAAAGATCAGGCACATTTTCTGCAGTAAGCGGGTTTACTGAAAATAACTCACCAGGTACATAAATCATTTCACGTAAAGTGGCTGCCATTGGCATATGAATGCGATGGTAATCTTTTGGTGCAAGATAAATACAAGAAAATTTACCGCCTTGAAAAGGTGCAGCAGTTGTCTCATCGCCACCAAGTAAAGAGGTTAAGCTGTAATTGAAACCTTTAGCTTGAATAAGCTGGCCATCAATGATGTCACCTTGCTGGCTAATGGCACCGTCAACTGGGTAACATATAGCATTTTCATCATCATTAATGCTACGAGCGCCTTCTTCTAATTCGCGGGTGAAAAAGTTATTAAAGGTATCAAAGTCACTGGCCTTCTTTAGTTTCGCTTCATCCATATTGATACCGTATGCTTTAATAAACATACTGATAAGTTTCGTGGTTAACCAACCCATTTTTGCCGCGGCTAACTTGCCAACTAAACGTGAAATAGCGTGTTTAGGCATAATGTATTGTAAGGTTATTTTAATTTTATCGCTAATACTATTATTTGAAGACACTCGTTTTCCTTAATTATTAAAACGTGAGGTTAATTTATTATCATTGAGACTGGCTAATATGCGTTGGAAGCTAGCTAAACGAGCAGGATTAATTTGTTTACTCTCTCCGGCGGCAATTAGAGCACAGCCTGGATCGGTTTGATGCTTACAATCTCTAAATTTACATAAACCAAGGAAGTCGGAGAATTCGATAAACCCGTGGCAAACTTGCTCAGGTGTTAAGTGCCATAAACCAAATTCACGAATACCAGGAGAGTCAATTAAGTCACCGCCTTCATTAAAGTGGTATAAACGAGCAACAGTGGTGGTATGTTGTCCTAAACCAGAGTTTTCGGATACTTCTTTGGTTAACACACCTAAGTCAGGCATAAGCGCATTAACTAAGGTTGACTTGCCAACACCAGACTGGCCGACAAAAATACTGGTATTTTGTGCCAACTGCAATTTAAGTTCACTTATGCCATCTCGAGATTTACTACTGGCGTAAAGTACTTGATAGCCAATATCTTGATAAATCTTTAATTGCTTGCTTATTTTCTCTTGTTCATCAGCCGTAATAGTGCTTAATAAGTCAGTCTTATTCAGTACAATTACTGGGGTAATACCTGTTTGCTCTGCAGCAACGAGGTAACGATCAACAATATCACTGTTAAATACAGGTAAGACCGAAGATACAATGAGAATTTGGCTGATATTTGCGGCAATGGGTTTTACGCCATCATACACATCAGGGCGGCTTAGTACCGAGTTTCTCTCATGCACTGCTTCAATAATGCCAGTAATCGAGTGCTTTGTTTCCTTACCCGCTCGCCATTGCACTTTATCGCCACAGACAAGTGAGGAAATGGAACGACGCAAATTGCAGCGAAATATTTCACCCATGTTATTTTCGACATCAGCGTGTTGGCCAAAACGGCTAATAATTATTCCTTGTTCTTGGGCTCCTAAATCGTCATCCTCCCATTGCACTTTATCTTTATTTTTAGTGTTTTTGCCATGCAACTTTTTATCATGATTGGCTTTAATACGCCTTTGCTGACCTTTAGTCAGTTTTTTTACTTTAGCCATTAGACTTATTCATACTATTTAATTTGATCCGACATTTAATTTGACCCAACTTGGTTCTGACGTATTATACTAACAATTATATATGAATGCTTGTGCATTTTTTTAAGGGAAGTTTATGGCGGGAAATGACAATAATTTAATTTGGCTAGATTTGGAGATGACGGGGTTAGAGCCTGCAGTAGATGTTATTTTAGAAATAGCTATCATTATCACCGATAGTCATTTGAATATCTTAGCGCAAGGCCCAGTTTTTGCTATAAATCAAAGTGATGAGATACTAGGCAATATGAGCCAATGGTGTATTGAACATCATGGGAAGTCAGGGCTTACGCAAAGATGTCGTGATAGTAAGTTCAGTTTAGCAGAGGCAACTCAACAAAGTCTGGCTTTTATACAGGAATGGGTACCTCAAGGTAAATCCCCAATGTGTGGTAATAGTATCGGACAAGATAGACGCTTTATTAATAAGTATATGCCTGACTTTGAAGAGCATTTTCATTATCGTAATTTAGATGTAAGTACTATTAAAGAGTTAGCAAGGCGCTGGAAACCCGAAGTATTAGAGTCGGTTGTTAAAACAGGGGCACATTTAGCATTAGATGATATTAAAGAGTCTATTGCCGAGTTAAAAGTGTATAGAGAGCTTTTTTTCAAACTGTAGCTTAGGCACGCGTTCTAACAATAAAGATACAAAAAAAATAAGGCACGAAAAATAATATTACGTTATTGTCGTGCCATCTTTCTTTTTGAGTTACTTCAATGAAACCTATATTCACTTACCTAGTGCTGTTTATCATTAGCACTTGCCTGTTTAATTCCAGTTACGCCGCTGAAGTTGAAAAAAATAATTTTAATGAAGATCAACAATTAGCACATATTATTCAAGAAAATGAAGAGCGTTACCTCCAATCAAGCCCTTTTAATCAGCCAGGTATCGGCGGCAACAATGCAAAATTACCCGACTTATCAGCAGCAACCTTATTAGCACAATACCAACAGCGGTTAGCTTTATATCAGCAGTTAATCGGTTTAGATACTGAAAAATTAACACAAGAAAATCAGATTAATTTATCGGTACTCACTTATAGCCTAAAAAACCAGTTAGATAGTTACACTAATAAAGAGCATTACATGCCTCTTACGGCAGAGTCTGGCTTTCATGTTTGGATAGCAAGTATTTCAACACAGGTTGATTTTAAAACCCTTGCAGATTACCAAGACTATTTAGCAAGGTTAGCTGCTTTGCCACGTTACTTTTCACAGCAAACTTATTGGATGAAAGAAGGCCTTAACAGTGGGATTAGCCAGCCTAAAGTAGTTTTGAAAGGTTTTGAGCAATCTATCTTAGCCTATATTAAAGAAGACGTAACTCACAGTGGTTACTACAAACCATTCACTAAAATTTCTACTTTTATAAGTAAAAGCCAGCAGAAAGATTTACAACAACAAGCTAAGAAAGTTTTGAACACTAAAGTGATGCCAGCATATAAAGCTTATTACGACTTTATGGTAAACGAATACCAGCCCAATGCCCGTGATAATATTGCCGCCAGCTCTTTGCCCAATGGTAAAAGGTACTATCAAAACAGGTTAGTTCATTATACCACGCTACCTATGACCGCAGAGCAGGTGCATCAGCAAGGCCTTGCTGAAGTCAAACGTATACGAGTTGAGATGGACGAGATCATTAAACAAGTTAACTTTGATGGTAGTTTTAGTGAATTTGTTCAGTTTTTACGTACTGACCCGCAATTCTATGCCAGCACACCGACAGAGCTATTAAAAGAAGCTTCTTTTATTGCAAAACAAATGGATGCCAAATTGCCGGCATTATTCAAAACGTTACCAAGAACGCCTTACGGAGTGATGGCAGTCCCAGAAAATATTGCTCCAAAATATACTACGGGTAGATATGCTGGTTCATCTCGTGATGACCAACCAGGTAATTACTGGGTTAATACTTATAGACTTGATAGACGACCACTTTATGTATTAACAGCCTTAACACTCCACGAAGCAGTGCCGGGTCATCACTTACAGATATCTTTAGCGAAAGAAATGCTTGATGTGGCTAAATTTCGTAATCGCACTTATATCTCAGCGTTCGGTGAGGGGTGGGGTTTATACTCTGAATACTTAGGGATCGAGGCTGGCATGTATGAAGATCCTTATAATAACTTTGGCCGGTTAACTTATGAGATGTGGCGAGCGTGCCGATTGGTCGTTGATACAGGCATGCATACTCAAGGTTGGAGTAGAGCACAGGCGATAGATTTTTTAGCGAGTAATACCGCTTTGTCATTGCACAATGTAACCACAGAAATAGATCGCTACATATCTTGGCCGGGGCAAGCTTTATCATACAAAATGGGTGAGTTGACAATTAAGCGCTTACGTAAAGAAGCGGAGCAAGCATTAGCTAAAGATTTTGATTTAAGAGACTTTCATGATCAACTACTCAAGCATGGATCTATGCCATTATCTATGATGGATAAGGTTGTTATGCAGTATATTCATAAGCAAACAGCACATAATAAATAGCTGTGCTAATTATTGATATTTATCCCCGTTAATAGTCTGATTTTGTTTAGGTGATATTAGGCTATTCACTTTATTTAGTGGTGTAAATATTGAGAGAGAAAAACGGCACTAGAAGTTATTGATAGCTTGAATTACAGATATAAAAGTTTAAAGAGTAATTTGTGCAGACAGGGATAGTTTGACTAACTTTAAGAGTTGTAAAAGAATAAGGGAGAGGGAGCACGCAAAGAAAACGGAAGAAACAGATAGTGAAATATCGAATTAAGATAAGCCCCCACTATATCTAAACTTGGCAGTCCCGCTATCATAGGTTTCCCTTTAGACCGGTAACTTTGCGTCTCTAACTTTCATTAGATTTGCCCTTATCAAGCTGTAAAGCTCATAGTCATTATAGGTTGAATTTTATAAATGTAAACAAAAAAGGCTACTTTAAATTAGCTATATAAGGTAAAAGTAGTAATAAATACTTTTGGGCAACGCCAAAGGTTTATGTTTCAATCACTAACGGTATGAATATGTTTAATCGGCGCTTCTTGTTTTTCAGGATTTTCACTCTTATTATCGTCATGTCGCCTTTATTTATAACAACTAAGGCATATACGCAGGAAGCTTCTGAGCAAACTGTATTGAGTAATCAAGTTCAACAACTATTAAAAGTAAATAGTGAAATGCTCGACTCTATGGAGATAGCTAAGTTATCAGAAAAAATTATTGATAATCGCCAGCATTACTCAAATGATATACTGGCCAAATTATTTCTGTTGTCTGCCAGAGCTGCTAGTAACCAAGGGGATATCAACCAAGTGTATTACTTTGCTCAAAGTGGTTTGGCAAGTAATAGCAGAGATAAAAAAACTAAGTTGTCACTTTTGTTAAAGTTGGCCGAAGTCTATATTGCTAGAAAGGAATATGAACAACTTCTGGTGTTAATTCAAACAGCTGTAAATAATAGTGAGTTTAGCGGTCATTTAAAACATCAATTACTATTGCTTAGTTATCGCAGCGTGGCATATGTAATGGTTGGTAAACATCAGCAAGCTTTAGCTGACTTGCAACAAGTTGAGCGAGGTATTAGTCAAAGTGAATTAACTGAGCATATTGAGCTGCTGACAATATTAACAATTGCTTATCACCAGTTAGGTGATTATCAAACATCACTAACAATGCAATTAAAGATACTGAAATTAAAATTTGAGATGGGGCAATTGACTAACCTTGACCAAACTTATTGGTATTTAGGCTACGCCTATTTTTATTTACAACGGTTTGATGATGCTTATAACTCCTTTTGGGAATCTAGAGAGCATGCAGAAAATAAAAATGCGGTTATTAGTGTAGCAAATGCCAATAAAGGGTTAGGCATAGTTTTACTCAGTCAAAAGCAGTTCATTCATGCTATAGAGCCATTACACCAAGCAATTAAAATATTTAAACAACATGGTATGTTAGCGGAACAACTTGAAAGTATGGTTGCATTAGCGAAAGCAAGATTGGCTGTAGGAGAGGTTAGTGCTGGTTATGCTATATTAAATAGCGTCATTAAGTTGCTTGATGGTAAGGATATCTCATTAGAATTTGCCGGGTTTTATCGCATGGTGTCGGAGATGCACTTTGCAGAACTTAATTATCACAACGCTTACCTTTGGCGAGTGAAACATAGCCAAGTTTTGCAACTTAAGCTGAATGATAAGAAGAAGGCTTCTAGTCTTGTACACGGACTGTCTCATTTGACTCTTGGAACATCAACAATAATTCAACCGATTGAAGAGTCTAGAAAACTGGCTGTTAAGCTTGCTAAGAATAGCGAGTTATCGAGTAGTTTTGTTGGGAAATATCAAAAACAGCGTGTTATTATTATTAGCTTATCTGCGTTAGTTTGTTTACTTATAATTACCATACTTGCTTTCTTCTTAAGGTTTCGTTCACAAAGACGAAGCTTAGCTTATGACGAAATTGAAAAGCCGAGTTATGTTATCCCAAATGCGATGCAGACTAAATTTGATTACCAGTTGGCCTTTAAAAAAGCGCGTAAGTTTCAATACCCTTTAAGTGTAGGTTACCTCGTTGTAGAGAACTGGCAAGAACTGACCTTTCATTTTAATGATAAAAGCATCAATGAAGTTGCTAAAGATATAGCTAGTTCAATTAATGAGCAATTGTCAGATTTCGATTATGTAGGTTTATTGAACGAAGGGGAGTATTTATTACTTTTCGAACACTTAGACAAAGAAGAGGTAGCTGTGAAAATTGATATTATTGTACAGGCTTTAAATAGCCGAGCTTTTGCTAACTTAGGAGGCTTTTCTATTTCGATGAAATCCTATATAAGTACGCCTGGATTTAAAGACATTGATCCTTATCTATTTTTGGCACGCATAGCTGAATCTGTTAATATTAGCCACGTTAATCAGGCTAAGGTGTCTTAATGTTCTTTGTTTTAATTATAACTTTTGTCTTTGTTGTGGTTAGTATTTATTTCTTCTTTCGTGCTGAGAAATTACAACGACAATTAATAAGTCAAAAGCGTGATGTTTTAGCTACCAGTAAAGAAAATAAAGTGTTAGTTGACTCATTGACACTCATAGCGACTCGTGGTCAAGAGTTCGCTAAACAAAAATTGGAACATTTAAAAGTACAGGCAAAAGAATGTGAGTCTGAACAACTAATAATACACCTTGAACTGATTAGCCCATTAATCAATAATTACAGTATTATTTTCAGGGAGTGCTTAAAAGGCCGAGGTCGCCTTAAAGCAGTCAGTAAGAAATGTTTTGAAAATCATGATAGTGCAGCTTTTAAAAAATTTGTCGCCTTAATAGTCACGGGTGATAAGCGATTGAAGCGTTATTGGTCAAGTGACAATTTAAATGGTTTTCTTTTTTTAGTCGATGCTTTACTGACCGCAGATGATAGTAGTGTTGGATCATTGGCAAAGAATAAAAAAAGTATTTGTATCCCTTAAGTTTAAAACATAATTAGTATTGCTGTACAAAAGGCAATATTTTGATTAGGCTAGCTTTTTTAGTAAATCGTCCTAGGGTAAGTGTGATTAAATATGAGTAGTTTTAACGCTAAATACTTTTTTGTTTTTGTTATATTTATTGCTGTCATTGCGCTTTCAGCACTATTTGCGCAACTATATAGTGAACAATTACCTATCGGCTTGATGGCAATGGTTAGTTATTTGGTTGCTATCAGCATAGCAATCATTTTAGCTTGGTTTTTAACTCAGAAAATATTTAGCGAAACTCCTACTCATTCAGGCAATGAAACCATCAGTGTCGAAGAGCTTTTCATCTACACCCACGACCCAGTAACGAACTTACCGACAGCACAACAAGCGTTGAAAACATTCGAGTCTGCCATCAAATCAGATAAAGGCAACCGTTATGGCGCTGTGGTATTCAAACCTATTAATTTTCAACAAGTAAATAGTTTACTAGGCTATCACAACTCAGACCTCTTATTATTGCAACTTGCTTATTGTTTACAGCAAAGAATAGCAATCAACAAAAAACTATTGAATTTTGGTATCAGCCCTGAGCCTGTTCGCATTGCTCGGTTGCAAAGTTTACAATTCTTAGTGGTTTATGATTTAACTCAAAGCCGTTACGATGATAAAGCGATACTCGATGAATTGTGTCAACAGTTAGGTGAAGCAGTACCCAATGCCATGAGTTTTAAAAGTTTCTCTCTAAATTTTGAGCTAGCTTTTGGCATCGCCATTTCAGACGAAAACGGCGACAGTGTTGAAGAGGTTATCTCTCATGCCGGTGATGCATTGCTAAATGGTTTGAAATCTCAGCAAATTATTAGTTATTTCGATAATAGCAGTATTTTATATACTCAAAGCCAACTTGCTCGGATGGAATCATTTCGCCAAGACATTCAAGATAAAAAATTACATTGTTACCTTGAACCGCAGGTTAATATTAATAATTACAACATTGTTGGTTTTCAATTAAAAGTTCATTGGTATGAGAGCAGTAATGCAAAACCACTTGAATTATCAGATTTCTCAAAGCTTGCTGAACAAAGTGGGGAGTTGTATGGCTTAACAAAACAGATGCTTGATCAGGCATTTACTACTCTTGAAATTCTACATAGAATTGGTGTCTATCAGCGTATTTCTGTGAGTTTGGCTAATGAAAGTTTGTTTGAAGTCGATTTGGTCGACTTTATCGAGCAAAAATTACAGCAGTATGGGATAGCAGGAAAATATTTAATGATCGAGTTGAATGAGCAAGTTATGCTTAGTGCTAGTCATCGAGTAAAAAGCATCATAGATCAATTAAAATCGTTAGAGATAAATATTTCCATATCAAACTTCTCTGGCAGTTATGAATCATTACGCTATGTACGTAAAGTGGCTATCCATCAATTGAAGGTAAACTGTCAACAGTTAAGTAATGATAGTAGTAACCGAGTAGATAAGGCCATCACTAACGCACTGGTTACCTTAACTCGCAGTATGAAAATCCCACTTATTGGTACTAATATTGATCGCCATGATTCATCGCAGGCATATATTGCTATGGGAGGGGAGCTTATGCAAGGAGATATTATTCACTCAGGTGTTGTGCCAGAAGAGATTGAAATTTGGCTAGAGAAGTGGTATTTACAGCACCCAGAATCTATTCCTCCAGAAGCTAGGCCGTCTATTTATTAGCACTTAAGTCTATTCAATATCTAATGCTTCAGGTGATAGTACTATGCCAGTGTTATCAGCATAAATATAATCATCTGGTAACACGGTTACACCGGCAAAGTTAATGGCAATATCTGTTTCACCGGTACACTGAATACTTGCCCCAACGGGGATTGCCACTAATGCTTGAATACCAATATCTATATCCTCTAAAGCATCTACATCACGGACACTGCCGTAACAAACAATACCTTCCCAGCCATTGTCAGCAGCTGATTGGGCAATATTCACATCAATAAGCGCGCGGCGTGTAGAGCCGCCGCCATCAATAACAAGCACTTTTCCCGTACCATTAAGGTTAACTAATTCACTGATCAGACCTAAATTTTCAAAACACTTTAACGTGACAACCTTACCAGCAAAAGAACTACAACCACCATAATTACAAAAGATAGGATCAACAACATCAATTAAATCGGCATAAAAGTCACATAATTCAGAGGTATTGTATTGCATGCTAGCTCTCTTTTATTTGAGGGGGGATAATCAATGTCAGTATATCTTGTTATGTATAAAATAAAACCTATTATATATTTAGTGGGTATTACTTGAATTTTAAAGTAAAAGCCTTTTTAATAGCACAGTTGTTTGGTGTTTGAATTTACCCCACCCCCTAACAATAACTCACTCAAAACTGGCTGTAGATAGTTATGATAAAGCATTTTTATGATCGAATATTTTAAACCTCAGACATTTTTATATGCAACGCAAGCAGTAGCTTTTTCGGTGTTACTATTTGTCTTTGTTGCTTATTATCAAACGTTTTTTCGTAAATATGTCAAATACTGGTTAGTCTGTATTACGGCCTTAACTGTTAGTTACTTCATTAAAGCGGTTTCCCCTAGCATAACTGGTAATTGGCTATTGATAGCTGAGTTTATTCAACAGGTATGTCAGTATTACTTTTTGTTTTTTCTAATACTTGGGGTTTATAATGCCAAAAAGAATAAAGAAATTCCCAAAAAAATATCATGGGCTGGTGTCGGGGGAATTATAGGGATTAGTTTAGCCACGACAGTTCTTTTCGCTTTTGATCCGGACCAAGCTTTCAACCACTTTTATTTGACGGTTAGCTTACCTAGTTTTATTTTTGGTTGCAGCTTATTCGCATTAGCGACTTACCTTTTATTTGATAAAAAAAGTTATTTCTCTAGCCAAGTTTTAATGTATTTCTCTGCTGTTTTTGGCCTGCGTTATCTTATCCACTCTTTTATATCAATTGTGGCTTTAACAGAACCTTGGTTTCGCCAGTTAGAATTATTTCTAATATATTTTGATGTTGCAGCGCATAATATCCTAGGCTTTACCTTACTCATTTGGATGCAAGGGGCAGAAAGGTTTGCAGCGTTAAATGCAATTAATCGTGCTCAATACCTAGGTAAACATGATTCATTAACCGGCGCACTTAATCGTGGACAAGTGATGGCACAATTGTCGGATAAACTGCATGAGCTAAGCGAAATAAATATCAGTAATACAAATCAGCTGAAGTTAGCTGTGTTTTTAATAGATATTAAGCAATTTAAATTCGTCAATGATACTTACGGTTTGAAGGTCGGGGATTACATTCTTGGGGAAATAGCTAGACGACTTAACCACAGTGTTTTCATGCCACAAGCTGTAGGCCGATTAAGCGGTGATTCCTTTATGTTTGTGATCGAGTTTGAGCAGCTATCTCATGTTGATAGAGCGGTAAGCCATATTCACGAACTTATTGAGCGTAGTTTTCGTTATGAGAAACAAGAGGTTACCATCCAAGGAAGTATAGGTTACTGCTTTTATCCGGATGATGCGGATAAATCCGAAGATCTGTTGCAAAAAGCAAACCTAGCCTTACATCATGCAGAAACCAACAATATTGCCACTGTTGCCTTTGAAGAAGGCATGCAGGCGCAGGGACGGCGTTTGGTGTTGTTGGAGAAGCAGTTAAGAGCAGGATTAGAAAATGATGAATTTATTTTATATTATCAGCCACAATTGAATCTATTAACCAATAAGTTGGAGGGGGTCGAAGCATTAGTTCGTTGGCAACACCCAGAGAAAGGATTACTTCCTCCTAGTGAGTTTCTTGCCGAAATGGAAACCTTGGGCATGCATAAGGAATTTGATAATTATATTTTAATTAAGGCCTGTCAAACTAGTGCACGTTGGTTTGAGTTATATCAACGCCGTATCGCTATTGCCATAAACATTACCGCTGTTGAATTTCAAGATGAACAGCTAGTAACTAACATTCAGTCCTTGTTAAAAGAATACTCTCTACCCTCTAGCTATATAGAATTAGAAATTACTGAAAATGTAGTAATGACCGATATTACCAGAGCAATGGATAGCATTGTTAAATTACAGAGTATGGGAATTAAAGTTTCGATTGACGATTTTGGTACAGGTTATTCATCGTTAGCCTATTTACGTGAATTGCCCATAGATAAAATAAAAATTGACCGTAGTTTCATTAAAGAAGTTGCCAGTAATGATTCTGATCTTACCATTGTGAAGTCTATGATAGATCTTTCACACGGGTTGGGTAAAAGAGTTTTAGCTGAGGGGGTTGAAACCGTAGAGCAGCTTAATGTATTGCGGCACTTAGGATGTGATGCTGTTCAAGGTTACCTTATTAATAAGCCTTTACCTGAAGAAGAACTCGTTCGTTACCTTAAAAGAAAATAACCGTGTAAACTGTTTTATCACCCTCTGAATGCCCCTATTCGGATAATTACCCACAAATGATAAATTTTTAATTTTTAGTGAAAATAAATTAAAAAAAATCTGATACTTACCGATACATGTCTATACTAAGAAAGAGGAGGATCCCAAGTGATGCCTCCTTTTTCTACTATTGTAACTACATTGTTATTTTTGAATATAATAACATCAGTAGAAAAGGTGAAAATGGGCTATGGATAAGCAATATTTTCGTTTTATCATTCTTTATTTATCTAGGCACACTTTGAAGGTTTAACTCTATGCTCATCAAACATAAACTAATCGCTAACACCACCATATTAATACTAGCAATGAGCTTGATGCTGATGTTACTGAATTCCGCAAGCTCGTCCTTACAACATGATATTAATATTGCTAAGAATATAGGTAATATTAAAGCTTCTGTATTAGAGCTTAGGCGTGATGAAAAGGACTTTATTTCACGTAAGACACTTAAATACCAAAATAAATTTAACAGTCAAATGGCAAAGGCACAACAGCAAATTATTACGCTGACAAAAGACTTTTCTCAAGTCGGCTTGTCTATGCCTGAGTTAACCAGTACTGGAAGTATCCTAGCTGAGTATCAGAACCAGTTTAATAAAGTTGTTCTCTTGCAAAAGAAAATTGGCTTGGACGCTAAAGCTGGTTTATATGGTGAGCTTCGCTCAGCGGTTCATAATGTTGAAACGTTGATTGGTAATAATAATTATCGTTTGCGCAGCGAGATGTTACAACTTAGGCGTAATGAAAAGGATTTTATGTTACGACTTGATGATAAGTATGTCGGTAAACTGCAAGGTAATACCAATAAATTACTTTCGAGTGTGCAAGACAGTGATTTTTCACCCGCTAAAAAGCAGGAAGTGAGCAAGTTAATTAAAGGCTATCAAAGTGCTTTTTTAAACCTAGTGACTGCGCAAAAAGAACTAGGTTATAACGAGAAAACTGGCGTGATGAAAGAGATGCGTAATGTAGTTCATCAAGTTGACAACGAACTAACTAAACTGGTTACTAACAGCGAGATAGCAGTAAAAGAAGATGTCGATTTTGTCAATACGTTAGCTTACAGCCTGTTTACTGTTGTTCTAGCCGTGGCTTTAGTAAGTGCTTGGTTAATTGGTAAGAGCATTTTAGATCGAATCAATAACTTACAGCGAACGATGAACAAAATTGCTCAAAGTAATGATTTAACCACTGGTGTTGAAGTAAGTGGCGGTGATGAATTATCCGATATGGCGGAAGTTTTTAACCATATGTTAACCAACTTTCGATCACTTATTGTTGAAGTGAACCACTCAGTAAACACCCTTAATACAGCTACAGGTAGTTTAGCTGAAAATATTTACAATGCTAATGAAGGTGTGGATACCCAAATGCAACAAACAGATCTTGTTGCGACGGCAGTAACCGAAATGGTCGCTACAGTAGATGAAATTGCTACTAATACCCGTGAAGCTGCACATAAGGCCGAGTTAACTAATAGTAATGCCGGTAAGGGTAAAGCTGGAGTTGAACAGACTATTAATCAAATAGGGCAATTATCAGAGAAATTATTAGACTCAGAAAACGTGGTTAAAGAGTTGGAAAAAGAAAGTATTACCATTGCCTCAGTTTTAGATGTTATCCGTGGCATTGCCGAACAAACAAATTTACTTGCTTTAAATGCGGCTATTGAAGCAGCTAGGGCTGGAGAGCAAGGTCGAGGTTTTGCCGTGGTAGCAGATGAAGTGAGAACATTGGCTAGCCGAACACAGGACTCAACGCAAGAAATAGAGACTATCATTGGTCTATTGCAAAAACGTACTCAAGAGATTGTGATTTTAATGGCGCAATGTCGTACTCAAGGGGAAGAGAGCGCTGAACAAGCAAGTTCAGCTGGCGCCATGCTTGACGAAATAACCCAAGATGTTGCTTTAATAATGGATATGAATAGTGCTATTGCAACGGCTATTCAAGAGCAAAGTACTGTTGCTTCCGAAGTTAACGAACACGTGGTGATGATTAGAGATGTTACCGTGCAGTCGGGCGAATCAGCCAAGCAAAATGAGCAAATGAGTGAGGAGCTATCACAACAAGCACAAGTACTAACCACAGAAGTTAGCCGCTTTACAGTTTAACGTTGCCTAAAGTTGTGCCTTAATCACATCAGTACTATTTTATATAAAAAAAGCCTTAACTTTTATAAGTTAAGGCTTTTTAATAATTTAAGTGTGGGCTCTTTATTACAACTGTTTAATATTAATCATCGCTTCACGGGAGTGACCACTGACCTTTAATTCAGTTAAATAATGTTGCCAACGTACTTCATGTTCATGTACTAATGTATGGATATATGCTTCAGCATAGATAGCATTGTGACCATCATTAAAAATTAAGCGATAACCATGTTTGGCAACACTTTCAATGTTAACTAGAACAACCTCTTTTTTATGACTCGTTACTTGAGCCTGGCCAGACTTTAGATTTTTAGCTGAGTTTACTGGTGAGCTAATGCGTAAATATTCAAAGCTTAGTTGTGCGCTCTCCATATTTTTACTATCAGAAAACTCAATAGTCAGATTGTTTTGCTTATTGTCTATTATAAAGCTAATAATTTTCATTGTGGTATGCCACTTACCTTTTATCAATTTAATTCAGCCAGCCCAATCTATCTCTTAAAACTAAAGAATAAAACGACTTAAATCTTCATCTTTAACAACGTCACTTAATATTTTAGTTACATAAGCTTGATCGATAGTGATTGTCTCACCACTACGTTGGTCTGCATTAAAGGATAAGTCTTCAACCAAACGTTCCATCATAGTATGTAAGCGACGCGCACCAATATTTTCAGTGGTTTCATTAACTTGCCAAGCTGAATCAGCAATAGCTTTAATGCCATCATCGGTAAAGGTTACAGATACACCTTCTGTTGCGAGCAAGGCAATGTATTGCTCAGTCAGAGAAGCAAAAGGTTCTGTTAATATTCGGACAAAATCATCAGCCGTTAGCGCTTGTAATTCTACACGAATTGGCAAACGACCTTGTAATTCAGGAATAAGGTCTGATGGCTTAGACATTTGAAATGCGCCTGAAGCAATAAATAAAATATGATCAGTTTTAATCATGCCATGTTTAGTGCTTACCGTTGAACCTTCAACTAAAGGTAATAAATCACGCTGTACACCTTCACGAGAAACATCACCGCCACCTGAGCTTTCAGCACGCTTGCAGATTTTGTCAATTTCATCGATGAAGACAATACCGTTTTGCTCTACTGCATCAATTGCTTTTTGCTTGATATCATCTTGATTGACAATTTTAGCGGCTTCTTCTTCTTGTAAAGCTTTCAAAGCGTCTTTGATTTTAAGTTTACGTTTACTGGTTTTATCACTAGACATGTTTTGGAACATGTTTTGTAATTGCGACGTCATGTCTTCCATGCCTGGAGGTGCCATGATCTCAACGCCGACTTGAGGCGCGGCTAAATCAAGCTCAACTTCTTTATCATCTAATTTTCCTTCACGTAATTTTTTACGGAAAATTTGACGAGTATTGGTATTTTCACTTTCTTCATCATTACCAAAGTTGTCACGTGCAGGTGGTAAAAGTACATCTAAAATACGCTCTTCAGCGGCTTCTTCAGCAAGATGTTTAACACGATCCATTTCATGTTCTTTAACCATTTTTATCGCCATATCGGCAAGGTCACGAATAATCGTTTCAACTTCTTTACCAACATATCCTACTTCGGTAAATTTAGTTGCTTCTACTTTAATAAATGGAGCTTGAGCAAGCTTTGCTAAACGACGTGCTATTTCAGTTTTACCAACACCAGTTGGCCCTATCATAAGTATATTTTTAGGGGTCACTTCGTTACGTAAGTCTTTATTAAGCTGCATTCTGCGCCAACGGTTTCTTAGTGCGATGGCAACAGCTCGTTTGGCATCACTTTGACCAACAATATGGCTATCTAATTCATGGACAATTTCGCGCGGGGTCATGTTTGACATTCTTTATTCCTCGTTGTTGCTTGAGGAGTGTTGTACTCATACTCAGGCAGCATATTAATCTGTTTTCCTAGTGAAAGCGCTAGGTTAGAGTTCGTCTATTGTCTGTTCGTGGTTGGTAAATACACAAATATTGCCAGCAATAGTTAATGATTTTTCGACTATCTCTTTGGCACTTAATTCAGTGTTTTCTAGTAGGGCTATGGCGGCAGATTGGGCAAAGTTACCACCACTACCAATAGCAATTAGATCATGTTCAGGCTGAACAACGTCGCCATTGCCAGTAATGATTAATGATGCGGTTTCATCGGCAACAGCGAGTAATGCTTCGAGCTTTCGCAACGCTCTGTCACTACGCCAGTCTTTAGCAAGCTCTACCGCGGCTTTAGTTAAATGTCCTTGGTGTTGCTCTAATTTGCTTTCAAAACGCTCAAACAAAGTAAATGCATCGGCCGTACCGCCGGCGAAACCAGCTAAAACCTTACCATTATACAAACGGCGAACTTTACGGGCATTGCCTTTCATGACGGTATTGCCAAGAGATACTTGACCATCACCACCAATGGCCACTTTGCCATTACGTCTTACTGAAACAATAGTAGTCACATTAACCTCATTTTAACTCAATTCTTTGATGCTAATGTAATTGGGGGTCTTTATGATTTTTTCAAGGAAAGCTGAAACATTAATTATTGCCATAACCAAATTTGACAACCATTAATGTTGTTTCTTTTAAGCATATGTTTGTCTTTTTCAGCAAGGCGTTTACGTGGGTACGGGCCTAAAAATACTTTAGTCCAAGTACCATTTTTTCCGGCAACACTTTTCACTTGTGCTTCAAGCCCGGCAAAAGCTATTCTGGCTTTTAGTGTTTCGGCTTGTTTTTGTGTTCTAAATGAACCACATTGCATTTTATAAGGGCCTTTTTCTTTTACCTCATATTTTCCTACTTCAATTTCTTTGCTTGCCAAGTCTTTAACATAAGTCCACTTCTCTTTAGGGGGCTTAGGTAATTCGTTAGCTTTGTTGGCCGCCTTTTTATCTTTAGCGGTTTCTACGGGCACAACTAAGGGGGTTTTAGTGTCAGGATCTGTTTTTAATGACCATAAGCCATAAGAAAATCCTGCAATTAAGAACACCAAAAGTACACTGATTAGCTTAGCTTTTAGCGGCATTGTATTAGTGTTTTTTGTCGGTTTTTTACCGTTGCGAGTATTTTTTTTCTTTTTTACAGGAGCGCGAGAAACGTAATCTTGATTAGCCATGAAAAGAGGAGCGGTCACTAGGGGGAAATTTTAGCTAGTGTAACTGAGCTAACAGTAAAAAACACCGTTAGCTTCGAGTTTTTTGTTACCAGTTAAGATCAATCGGGTCTACATCTAAGCTCCAGCGTACTTTACCCTGCCACTCATTGTTAGGTATCTGGATGAGAAGCTGTAGAATTGCACGATGTAAATCTTTTCGAGACTTAGCTTGAATGATCAAATGAAACCTAAATTTACCGGCCTTTTTCTCCATTGCCGCAGGGACCGGTCCGGCAAACTCACAACCCTCTATACGCCGTAGTGTAAGAGCACGCAAAAATTTTTCTGGGTAGGAAGGATAATTAGAATCAGCACGCAGTAAGGCTTGAAAAGTAAAAGGAGGTAATAATGCTTGTTTTCGTTCTGTCAGTGCTTGATGGGCAAAATGATGGTAACCGTTGTGAACCAGATCTTGTAATAAAGGATGATCAACATAATTACTTTGAACGAGAACCTTGCCAGGTTTACTGGCACGTCCAGCACGACCAGCTACTTGTATTAATAATTGTGCCATCTGCTCACTAGCGCGAAAATCAAAGCTAAATAATGCACCATCAACATCAAGTACCGCAACTAAAGTCACATCAGGGAAATGATGGCCTTTGGCGAGCATTTGAGTACCAACAAGCAGTTGATGTTTTTTATCACTGACTTCTTGCAGCAACTTAGCTAGTTCACCTTTTTTTCGGGTACTATCACGATCAATACGTACAATGGAGCTGTCGGGGAATAGTTCTTCTAAACGAGACTCTAATTGCTCGGTACCTTGTCCTAGCGGCGCTATTCGAACACTGCCACAACTAGGGCACTGAGGTGGTACACGTTTTTGACTACCGCAGTGGTGGCAAATCAGTAACTGCTGTTTTTGGTGTAAAGTATAAGGTTTATCACATCGCTGACATTCAGCTAACCAATGACATTCTTGACAGTTGATGGCAGGCGCATAACCTCGGCGGTTTAAAAACAATAAAACTTGCTCACCGCGCGCTAAGGTTTTTTTCATTTCATCTTTAAGTGTGCCAGATAGCCCAAATTCAACTTGCTGATGATTCATATCAATAAGGGCTATTTTAGCCTTATTACTTTTACCCGCTCGGTTAAGAAGTTGATGGTAACTATACTTCCCTGACAAAGCATTTTGCAAAGTCTCAAAGCTTGGCGTAGCGGTACCTAAAACAATAGGGATATTTAATTGTCGAGCCCGTAAAATGGCCATATCACGACCATGATAGCGAAAACTATCTTGTTGTTTTAGTGACGAGTCATGCTCTTCATCGATAATGATTAAACCCAATTGATGCAAAGGGGTAAATATTGCTGAGCGTGTACCAATAACAATGGCAGCACTGCCTTGTTGGGCGCTTAACCAAGTCGCTAAGCGTTCTTTATCGTTTAGTCCTGAATGGTGTAGGGCAATTGGCACATTAAAGCGTTGTTCAAAGCGATTTAGTGTTTGTGGAGTTAAACCTATCTCAGGCACTATTACTAATACTTGCTGGTTTTTGGCAAGTACACCTTCCATGGCTTGCAAATACACTTCAGTTTTACCACTACCAGTAACACCATCAACTAAATGGCAAGAAAAGCTTGATAAGGAACTATTAATTGCACTAACAATGATAGCTTGTTCACTTGAAAGTAGTAATTTATCTGCTTGGTTAAGCGTATCTTCTTGCCAACTAAATTGGCTAACTACCTGTTCTTGTTCAATGATTAAATCTTTGCTTTGCAGTGCGTTTAACTGCGCTTTACTGTAGCCCAAGGTACGAAGTTCTACCCAGCTAATACCATGGTGACTGTTAATGAGTTGATATAAGGAAAATTGTTTTGCAGCCTTCTTTTCAAGTTTTTTGAGTGATGTTTCTTGTTCTTTATTAGCTGTTTTCGTCTGCCAAACCATAGGTGGACTTAAGGTGATATTTTCTATTTTTCGTAACAGTACCGGCAGAGCTTGCTGAAAAACATCACCAACTGGGTGATGATAATAATGGGCACATAACTGTAAAAAGCTAACTAGTTGCTTACTTAAATTAAAATTATCGTTCAGGCGACCGGTAATATTTTTAATTTTATTTGGTTCGAAATTACATTCGGCTTGTTCATCAATGACGAGCCCGATAACTTTTCTCGGGCCGAAAGGAACGACTACGCGTTCGCCTACTTTTATTGCTGGTGAGCATAATGAGGTAGGTACACGATAAGTAAATAGCTGTCGCATAGGGACAGGGATTGCAACTTGAATATAATGTTCAGACAATGTTAATCAGTAAGTTTGGTTAGCAATAATTGCTGCTATTTTGCCCCGTGTTATCTAACCTGCCAAGTAACATTCTTACTTTGTCAGTAAATAATCGAAATAAGTTGCTTTTTAGCCATATTATGACTTTTTATGTTGAAGTTACTCAAACTATACTTTATTATTCGCCACCATTAATTTTAAACTACGTATGGTGCTTAGCATTTGGTCTATTATAACGATAGGCACTAATGAATGGCTAAGTGGCGATGCGCCCAAATTCTCAAAAGAGATAGAGGTTCCCATGAAAGAAGGTATTCATCCTAACTACGCTGCGATGACAGCAAATTGTTCTTGTGGCAATGTAATAGCAACTCGTTCTACTTTAGGTAAAGATATTCACCTAGACGTATGTTCTGCTTGTCATCCATTCTACACAGGTAAACAAAAAGCTGCTGAAACTGGTGGTCGTGTTGATAAATTCAACAAACGTTTTGCTGCGATTGGTAAGAAGTAAATTCTTATTTACCTGCAATAACGTAAAAAGCGCCAATTGGCGCTTTTTTTGTGTCTGAAAATTGCTGACTGTTTTCATATCTCTAACGAATACATAATATAATTAATACCCACAAAAAAGCCCGGTAATATATACCGGGCTTTTAGTATTTACTATGCCTATTAGTACTAAATATCTAGTCGTTAAACTTTAAGTGCTTTGTTTATCATTAAGCTGATATAAGCATCTTGTGATTTTTCTTCCATACTCTTACCAAAACCCATTGAAGAGCTTTTATCCAAAATTTCTGTAAGCTGACCAACCGCTGCGGCTTTAGCTAGATTGTCATAAGTTGACGGTTTAGCAACACCGGCAATAGCGATTAAGCGCTTAACATATTCAACTTGAATGTTACGACTGAGGGAGCTAACTTTTTTACTCTCATTAAAAATAGCCTCCGTTAAATCAGACATTACAGCCGTTAGCGAATAGTCATTACCGTATAAACTAGTATCAGAAATACGCTTTAATACATTTTTATGCAGCAGTTGATTTAATACCGACTTTTGCATATGCAAAATCATATCGTGTGCTTTAGGGTCTTCATTTTTATTGTAATGATTAAAACCACGACGTTGATGTTGCATGTAACTATATAACGGTTGCATGCTTGCTAAAGTATCACCAGCAAAAACATAATTAGTTAATGCTTGCATAGCAGCTTGCTGAGTTACCATTGGTACAGGCGTATACGGCAAACTTTGTGTTTTAGTGCTATCAACTACATTACGCTCTACATAAACGCCACCAATTTGACGAGAAATTACATCCGCCTGGCGCCTGTATTGACCAAACAGTGAATTGGCAGAAATTAATAGTTGCTGATGAGATTGACCATCAATAAGTGTTTTATTTTTTAGCTCAGTAAACAAAGATTGAATTAATACCATACGCTCTTTGGCATAAGCAACCGGGTTAGATGATAAATCGCCAGTCATAATTCGCGGGTCAATATGACGACCAGGAGCACGCATATCATCGGCATCATTACCAAAAGCTAAACCTTTTTCGTCAGAGCGGGCAAGTATTTTAGCCAGACGTTTTTGCTCTTCTTCAGAGCTCTCAAGGGCTATAGAGTAGCCATATTCAATGGCCCAATCATCATAAAGACCTGGCTCTGTTTGAAAGTAATCACCTTGAGTAGTGCCTTTAGGGGCAACATTAATGGGGGAGTAATCCATTACTGAGCCAGTTAATGCACCCTTAGTAAGTGACTTATCATGAATCTCGACTTCATCCCACAAAATAGATGCTTTCATATTGTGGTTTAAACCTAGCGTATGACCTACCTCATGTAAAACGAGGTGACGTAAGCCTTCTTTTAACACCGCTTTATGTTCAATGTCACTACCACTTTCCATAGCTTGGCTAAGTAATAAACCTTGTTGCAATTCATGGCCGGCACTACAATTTAATGCATTACTCGAATCTGGCGTTGAACTACTATTTACTCCATCACTACTAAAACCAATACTAGCTGCGCCTTGGCTATATAAGCTGTTATATATCCAACGGTTTTTCATGAAAATAAATTCAAGCATTATATCTGCGCCAAGCATCTCACCCGTTAATGGATTGGCTAAAGAGGGTCCATAACCACCAAAACGGGGTTGCGGTGAAGAAGTCCAACGCAGCACATTGTAATTTAAATCGCCTGCCTGCCAAGTCGCATCATCGGGTTGAACTTTAACTTGCATAGCGTTTTTAAAACCCGCTTTTTCAAAAGATGAATTCCACGCTAATACCGCGTCGCTAATAGTGTCGCGCCACTCTAAAGGTGTGGTGTTTTCAATCCACCAGACGATTGGCTCAATTGGCTCAGATACCGCAGCGCTGGGATCTTTTTTCACTAGGTTCCAACGATTAATAACATCTTTATAAGGTGCCCAGCTACTGGAGGTCATTTGATCATATTGAGTGCCAAAATAACCAATGCGGGCATCTTCATAACGTGGAACAAACTCTGCTTTAGGCAGCTCTATAAAAGAGTGTTGTAATTTAATGGATACCGAGCGAGGATCTGAAACCGCTTTAGAGCCATAAACACTTGGGTTGGGGTTATTGAAAACATAATCAACCACGATATCAACATTATTATCGTAAGCGCGTTTATCTAAAATACGTGATTTTTTACTGTTTAATTTTCCGACTTTAAAGCGTTTTTTAGCTTTTTTATCACCGGCTTTGGCCCATGGAGATACTTTATGTAATGCTTCACTTAAAAATAGTTTATCGACTTTTAAAGCGATTTGACCGTCTTCTACCTTCTCAATTTTTAAACTAGCTAGCACCGCTTCACTGATATTGGCACCTTTGGCACGGCTAAGTGGGTTATTTTCATCAAACTGATAGCGAGAAGTCTTTGTTATTATATCAACACGATCAAAATAACGTCTAAATTCAATGATCTTTTCACCGCGATAACCACCACGAAAATGTCCAGCATCAGCAAGACCATCAACGGTTTGGGCAAAATGTAAAAAAGGCGTGTCTAATTGACTTTCATCAAGCAACATTAAGGTTTCACCAGTCTTTTTATCTTGATAAAAATCAAACAGGCCAAGTGTGGCTGTTTTCTCTTTAATCATTTGCTCAATAGTTTGATCTTTCTTTTTTGCTTTAGATTTCTTTGTATCTTCGGCTAGTGCCATTTGGCTACTACCTAAGGCAAGTGTAAGAGCGATGGCAAGACTGGTTAATTTCATTGAAGTTCCTTTTGGGGAGTTTGTTATAGTTATAATTTTAGATATGCTAATTTACACATGATTTTAGATAAAAGTAATAAAGCAAAATCGGCAAAACGTAACAAGATGTTACAGGTGGCGTAGCTTTATTAGGCTTTTGAATATTTTTGCTATTTTATTGAAATAGCTTTAAACCTTTTAATCACCATCGGTATCTTAATTAATATTGCAGAGAAGGTCAGTTAGTTACATTAAATCGTTATACTGGAAAATTATTATGAACCTTATTGAGGCTTTAACACTTGGATAGCCAAGCAACACAAGATGAACAGCAGAAAAAAGTCATCGATGGCCAAGCGCGATTTAATGGCAGTAAACATCATAACTCCGGTGATAGTGATTGTGAACTGGCATGGATAGCACAAGCTAAAAACGGCTCTCAAAGTGCTTTTTATCAGCTCTATGAAAAACATCATAAGCCAATTTATGCGTTGTGCTGGCGAATGCTAGCAGACAAAGACAGTGCAGAAGATGTCTGTCAGGAAGTTTTTGTCGTGCTATGGCAAAAAATTAATAATTTTAGAGGTGAAAGTAAATTCAGTACTTGGTTACACAGCGTTGCCACCAATGTTGTTTTGGGGCACTTACGCAAACATAAGAACTGGTTGCAACGTGTTTTTAGTATTGAAGAGCAAGCAGCAAATGTCGCGGAGCCTAGTGTTGGTTTAACCGATGACTCAACGTTGACGATACTAGACCAGCACATAGCCAGATTACCTGAACGAGCACGGTTAGTTTTTGTATTATTTGCTGTTGAAGGTTATCGCCACGAGGAAATTGCTAAAATGTTAAAAATGGCTGTCGGCTCTAGTAAATCGCAGTATCACAGGGCGAGAAACTTATTAAAAGAATCATTAACGGCTAATGATTTTGTATCGATTACTGAGGAATTTAATCATGAATAATAAAACACCTCAAGAGCATATACATCAAGATAAGATAGACGGAAATAGGGTAGTTTCAGAAAAAACATTGGCCGAACAAGTGGCGATACTACCCAATGAAATGATGCCTGAACGAGATTTATGGCCTGGCATTGAGCGCGCGATTAATCAGAAAAGCCAAGAAAATTACGATATCAAAAAAAGTAATGTCTTTATACCTAGTGCTTGGGCTGCCTCTATTGCCATGGTAATGCTGATGTCTTGGTTTACTTTTTCACCCGCGATAAATGAGCAAAGTACATCGGCACTGGTGAAAAATAATGAACAAGTAAATCCAAGCTCAGGGCAGTTAGTTAATTTTATGCAGCAAAGTTTTAAGCAACAAAAACAAACGTTACTTGCTAGCTACGGGCAACCATCGCTTGAAACGTTACCTGCGGCAATGCAAATAGAATTAACACAACTGGCAGACGCCAGAGCATCAATAAGAAAAGCACTGCTAACGGATGAAAATAATGTCGATTTATTGAATTTATTAGACTTTACCCAACAGCAAGAGCTGAAATTATTACAGCAATTATATCGCCAATATCAAGTGATATAGCTATTTATTAGACCTAATAAAAAAGCAAAGCTAACGATTAAGCTAAGCACAGTATTAATTACCCGAGAAAGAGGTTCTTATGAACAGATTTAAAAGAAAGATACAACAAGGCATAAACATCATTACCGTAGCAACCTGCATAATACTTAGTGGTCAAACACTGGCAACGGTTGACGTTGCTGAAAGTATATCGAGTGATAATGTCACCAACGTATCTATTAATAACCACAGTGGTTTTATCAATGTCATTGGTTGGAATAAAGATAAAATATCAGTGACAGGAACCTTAGATGATGATGCAGAAAAGCTTACTTTTGAGCAAAAAGGTGCACAAGTATTGATTCAGGTTGAATACCCAAGTATGGATGGCTGGAATGCAGACGGTTCTAAAATCACTGTTTTTATGCCAAAAAACATCCGCATGAAAGCATCAAGTATTTCTAGTGATATTCATTTATCCAACTTACACGCTGGTGTTGAAGTTAAAAGTGTTAGTGGTGATATTCTGGCGAAAAACATTACCCAAAGCATTGAGATAAATAGTATTAGTGGCAATATCAATAGTCATAAACTGGCAGGGAAAGTATCGTTAAACGCTGTTAGTGGTGATATCAAAGATACCGACTCGACTGGGCGCTTAGAAATTAGATCGGTTAGTGGTGAGGTTGTTGTTAATAGCCAAGCTAAAGAAGTTTTTTTCAACAATGTTTCCGGCAGTAGTGAACTGAATTTAGCTGAAGTTATCGAGTTACGTATCAGGACTGTTAGTGGCGATTTAACGGCAAAACTGACTTTAAATGAAAAAGCATTACTGAAAGCTTCAACGGTTAGTGGTGATTTAGAGTTTAGCTTTCAAAAAGGAATTGATGCGGACTTTAGCCTTAAGTCGAGTGTTGGTGGCGATATAAATAATAAAATAAGCAAAGCAAAAACTGATCACGATGAATATGGACCAGGCGCTAAATTAAACTTTCAAACAGCTAACGGTAGTGCTTTAGTAAGAGTATCAACGGTTAGCGGTAATATTAAGATTAAGAGTAAATAAATAGTTTGCCTTACAGTTTTTTAGAAGAATTTTATATTCCCATAAGGCAAATTCTGCTACATTAGCACTCCTTTTTTAGATACTCGCAATCGTTGTTTTAGCTTAGTTAAAGCCATAGTAAAGATAAAAGCTAAGGTGATAGTTAAAGAAAAATTCAACACAAATGTGAGTACGGTGATGTAGCAGAGTAGGGTTAAGGTAATGGCCGACAAAAAGCCACGTAAATTTGCAAAAGAACATCAATTTATCAAAGACAAACAGATTGATGAATTGAAAGTACCACCGCACTCATTAGAAGCTGAGCAATCTGTGCTTGGTGGGCTACTACTTGATAATGAAACTTGGGACCGTGTTGCAGAAAGAGCGGTTGCCGCTGATTTTTATAGTCGCTCACATCGTCTTATTTTTGAAACCATTGGTGCTTTAATTGAACTAGGTGAGCCGGTTGATTTAATTACTTTATCTGAAGCATTAGAAAACGATCAAAAATTGGATGATGCTGGTGGTTTTGTTTATCTCGCCGAGATGATGAAAAATACGCCAAGTGCCGCTAACATCACCGCTTATGCTGATATCGTTCGAGAGCGAGCGGTAACTCGTGAAATGATCAGTGTTGCCAATGAAATTGCTGAGGCAGGTTATGATACACAAGGGCGCACCAGTGCGGAACTACTCGACTTTGCCGAAACCAAAGTTTTTGCCATTGCTGAAAAACGCGCCAATAAATCAGAAGGCCCTGAAAGTCTTAATTCAGTATTAGAGAAAACTGTTGATCGCATTGAAAAGCTTTGTTCGGCGCCTTCCGGTGGTGTAACGGGTGTACCAAGTGGGTATGCTGATTTAGATAAAATGACCGCAGGTTTACAAAAATCAGATTTGATAATTGTTGCTGCGCGACCTTCTATGGGTAAAACCACGTTTGCGATGAACTTGGCCGAACATGCCGCCATGACGCAAGAACATCCCGCGCTTATTTTCAGTTTAGAGATGCCTGCAGATCAAATCATGATGAGAATGTTGGCTTCTTTAGGGCGCATTGATCAAACCAAAATTCGTACGGGTCAATTAGAAGATGAAGATTGGGCACGCCTTTCTTCAACTATGGGCTTGCTCATGGAAAAAGGTAAAATGTTCATTGATGATGCTGCAGGTCTAACGCCGACAGAAGTACGCTCAAGAGCACGAAGAATACACCGGGATCATGGTGGTATTAGTTTGATCATGATTGATTATTTGCAATTAATGCGCGCACCACAATTTTCTGATAACCGTACCTTAGAAGTTGCTGAAATTTCTCGCTCACTTAAAGCCTTAGCTAAAGAGTTAAAAGTACCCGTGGTGGCACTTTCTCAGCTAAACCGTGGTCTAGAGCAGCGTAGCGATAAGCGGCCAATTAACTCTGATTTACGTGAATCAGGTTCAATAGAGCAGGATGCCGATTTAATCATGTTTATTTATCGTGATGAGGTTTACCACGATGATAGTGAGTTTAAAGGCATGGCAGAAATTATTATTGGTAAACAGCGTAACGGGCCAATCGGCCGTGTACCTTTAACCTTCCAAGGTAAGTATTCGCGTTTTGATAACTACGCCGGACCGCATGTATTAGAAGAAGACTAAGTGAATAGCTAAATAGTAATCATCTTGTCGCTGTAATGCTCAATTTAGTTGTCAGCAGTACTCATTGACTAACGTCAACTCCGTGCAGCTTCCTTTAACTTGAACAATACAGCTTAAAGCTGAAGACTATTTTCATTCTTGCTTATAATTTAAAAAATCATTTTAATACCCGAAGGCTAAGGCTAAGATAAAAGTTCAGTCTAGAGAGCATGGAGTATGGACTAACGTTAACTCCATGCTGCTTCCTTTAACTTGAGCAGTACAGTTTAAAGCTGAATACTATTTTGCCTTATCATAATTGCAACAAGTCAAATGTTACTCCCGTGGGGTGTTAGTCGGGGATCCAATTTGCAATCCCTTAGCTCTCTACTCACCATTAATCGTGGCGACAGTCGTGCGATTATTAGCATGGTTTCTATACTCACCTAAATATACTCCCTGCCAAATACCTATATTTAAGTGGCTATTAGTAACAATTAACTAGGACAGTTGATTGAAATATAAACTCTTAGCATAACAACTCAGCACTAATCACAGCCCTTAATTTATACTGACATCTCGATGTTGATGTTTTTACCATGTATAAAAATTAACATGTGTTATTGTTTCCAGAAAGGTTGTTTTATAAGCAAGTATCCTAATTGTTTAGTTAAAACTGTTCCCGCAGGATAATGAAATGAGTAATATTTTAGAAAAATTTTTAAGAAAGCAAAATGCAGCTAAAAATAATGTCAAAAAGTATGCGAATGTTTTTGAAAATAATGAGCAGGAGTTATTATATTATGCAGAGCATGGCAAAGTTAGCAGAGAGCTTCCGCCTCAAAGGAAAGAGTTCGTTCACATACCATGGACTATATTAAAATCAGAAATGGTTATTCCACAAAACTACTTTGAAATTCATGCAGAAGTAGTCTTCATTAAAGAGGGGGAGATTTCTAGGTGCTGGCTAGTAAATGTTTTAAAGTATGGCTTGATTAACGCAGCTATTTCATTATTTGCCTATCAACGGGCTGCAAAATTATTGGGACGAGAGGCAAAAGGACGAGTTAGCCCAGATAAAATATTTAATCTATGTATTGCAGTGATGTTAGGAGATCTTGATAAAGCGGACAACTTGTTTGAATTTTTAGCAGAAGCCTATAGTCGTGGTTGGCTAAATCGTTCAAGTAGCCATATGACTGACTTTATGCTTTTGCTATATTCAAGGTATCGTAATAATCATTTACATTCTGCCATAGCAGGCTTTACTTACCAGCACATTGTTGATGACTGGGATACGTCTAAACCTGATAAAATAACAGCCTACATAACGCTGTTATGTGATGACCAAGTGATGCAAGTTGCCGCGCCGCCAAGTAAATGCTTTTTTGAGTTTAATAATCTCAATTGGCAGTTTATTCCTTATCCGGCATTGATGTTATTAGCATTGCGTAAAGTGCGTGGTATTGATACACCAGATATAGAACACCCTGCTTTTGGCAAACTTACTGATATCCGACTTGTTGATGGGGAGGATGTGCATGATGACGTTTTTGAGAAATTAACTGCCAAGCTTAAACAACAAGGTTTCGACATGAGCACCATTTATAGTTAAAGCAATTAACTAGAAAGCAATTAACTAGGACAGTCGCTTAAATTTACTAATACAAATCATGCTGATAAAAAACTGCAAAGCTATTTTGTTGATAACTTTAATAACCAG
>NZ_JQEC01000041.1 GCF_000764185.1 Colwellia psychrerythraea | reverse complement strand
TCCATAATCTTAGAAACAACACCAGCACCAACAGTACGACCACCTTCACGGATAGCGAAGCGTAAACCTTCGTCCATCGCTACTGGGTTGATTAGCTCAACAACAAACTTAAGGTTGTCGCCAGGCATTACCATTTCAACACCTTCAGGAAGCTCTACAGCACCTGTGATATCTGTTGTACGGAAGTAAAACTGTGGACGGTATCCTTTAAAGAATGGAGTATGACGACCACCTTCATCTTTAGAAAGTACGTATACTTCTGATTCGAATTTAGTGTGAGGTAAGATTGAACCAGGAGCACATAGTACTTGACCACGTTCAACATCTTCACGCTTAAGACCACGTAGAAGAACACCACAGTTCTCGCCAGCACGACCTTCGTCAAGAAGCTTACGGAACATTTCAACACCTGTACAAGTTGATTTTTGTGTATCACGGATACCAACAACTTCTACTTCTTCACCAACTTTGATGATACCACGTTCAACACGACCAGTTACAACAGTACCACGGCCTGAGATTGAAAATACATCTTCGATAGGCATGATGAATGCACCATCAATAGCACGCTCTGGCTCTGGGATGTAAGTATCTAAATGATCAGCAAGTTCAATAACTTTCGCTTCCCATTTTTCTTCACCGTTAAGTGCGCCTAAAGCTGAACCTTGGATAACTGGTAAGTCATCACCTGGGAAATCATATTCAGAAAGAAGTTCACGAACTTCCATTTCTACTAATTCTAATAACTCTTCGTCATCTACCATGTCACATTTGTTCATGAACACGATGATGTAAGGAACACCAACTTGACGAGAAAGTAAGATATGCTCACGTGTTTGTGGCATAGGACCATCTGTAGCAGCAACTACTAAGATAGCGCCATCCATTTGTGCAGCACCAGTGATCATGTTTTTGATGTAATCAGCATGGCCAGGACAATCTACGTGAGCGTAGTGACGTGATTCAGTATCGTACTCGATGTGAGAAGTATTGATTGTAATACCACGTTCACGTTCTTCAGGAGCGTTATCGATTTGTGCGAAATCTTTAACTTCACCACCATGTACTTTAGTAAGTACAGCAGAGATTGCAGCTGTTAGAGTTGTTTTACCGTGATCTACGTGACCGATAGTACCAACGTTAACATGTGGTTTTAGACGTTCAAATTTTTCTTTAGCCATTTTTCAATTACCTTAAAGTTTAGTGTAACTATATAAATTAAAAGGCGCAGTCAAAATGACCTTGCCAGATGTAAATATTAAATATTCTTGTAATGGTTACTCTAACGAGTTTCCATAATTTTTTGTGCTACCAATTTCGGTGCTTCATTGTACTGCTGAAACTCCATAGAGTAAGATGCACGGCCTTGTGTAGCACTACGCAAGTCGGTAGCATAACCAAACATTTCGGCTAAGGGTACCAATGCATTTACAATTTTCGAACCTGCAGGACCTTCGTCCATGCCATCTATCATTCCGCGACGGCGGTTTAAGTCACCAACAACATCACCCATATTGGCTTCTGGTGTCAAAACTTCAACCTTCATCATTGGCTCTAAAATAACAGGATTTGCTGCCAAAGCCCCTTTTCTAAAGCCCATAGAAGCAGCCACTTTAAATGCTATCTCGTTAGAGTCAACATCATGAAAAGAACCATCATAAAGAGTGACTTTAATGTCTAATAATGGATAACCAGCTAAAACGCCACTATCCATCTGCTCTTGACAGCCTTTTTCTACTGCAGGAATAAATTCTTTTGGTACTGTGCCGCCAACGATTTCGTTAACGAATTCAAAACCAGCACCTTCTTCGTTTGGTTCCATTTTCAACCAGACATGGCCAAATTGACCTTTTCCGCCTGATTGACGTATAAACTTGCCTTCAACCTCAACAGTACCGCGTATTGTTTCTCGATACGATACTTGTGGGTTACCAACATTACACTCAACACCAAATTCACGTTTCATACGTTCAATCAGGATATCTAAGTGTAGCTCACCCATACCTGAAATAATGGTCTGTCCAGTTTCATCGTCAGTAGCCACTCTAAATGAGGGATCTTCTGCGGCAAGTTTACCTAGAGCAATACCCATTTTTTCTTGTGCTGCCAGTGTTCTTGGCTCTACCGCTACTGAAATTACCGGCTCAGGAAATTCCATGCGCTCCAAGGTAATAACGTTTTTCGCATCACATAAAGTATCACCCGTAGTGACATCTTTCAAACCAATAGCGGCGGCAATATCACCCGCACGTACTTCTTTAATTTCTTGTCTGTCGTTGGCATGCATTTGCACAATACGACCAAAGCGCTCTTTTTTGCCTTTAACGGGGTTAAAGACACTATCGCCTGTTTGCACTACACCTGAATACACCCGGAAAAAAGTCAGAGTACCAACAAAAGGGTCTGTCGCTATTTTGAAGGCTAAAGCCGAGAAAGGCGCATCATCATTTGCTGGACGAGTACCTTCAGTTTCATCCTTATCATCATTAATACCGGTAATTGCCGCAACTTCAGTTGGCGATGGTAGGTATTCAATAACCGCATCAAGAACCGCTTGCACACCTTTATTTTTAAAAGCACTACCACAACTACATAAGATGATGTCATTGGCTAAAGTACGAATACGTAGACCTGACTTGATTTCTGCTTCGGTCAATTCACCTTCTTCAAGGTATTTATCCATTAATTCTTCATTAGCTTCAGCGGCTTCTGAAACTAAATTCTCACGCCATTCTTCTGCTTGTTCGATCATATCAGCAGGAATGTCTTCGTAAGTAAAAGTCATACCGTGATCTTCTTCAGACCAGTTAATGGCTTTCATTTTGATTAGATCAACAACGCCTTTAAATTCTTCTTCTGCACCGATCGCTAAATGTATTGGGACTGCATTAGCATCTAAACGATCTTTTAATTGTTTAACAACGGCTAAAAAGTCAGCACCAGTTCGATCCATTTTATTAACGAATACTATGCGTGGTACCGCATATTTTTCCATTTGTCGCCAAACGGTTTCAGTTTGCGGTTGAACACCTGAAGAAGCGCACAGCACTAATACCGCACCATCTAGTACCCGTAGTGAACGCTCAACTTCAATAGTAAAGTCAACATGGCCAGGGGTATCTATTATGTTGATACGATGATCATCAAATTGACCTTCCATACCCTTCCAGAAACAGGTTGTTGCCGCTGAAGTGATGGTTATGCCACGCTCTTGCTCTTGTTCCATCCAGTCCATAGTGGCCGCGCCGTCATGCACTTCACCAATTTTATGAGATAGACCTGTATAGAACAATACACGTTCTGTGGTGGTCGTTTTACCTGCATCTACATGCGCACAAATACCAATATTACGGTAGCGCTCTATAGGAGTGATACGGGCCAAAATGAAATCCTCTTACCATTACTCGTCATTTACTCAGGCAAATGAATCAAATAATTTTTGTTTAGTGTTATTAACTAAATATTCGCTGGAGATATTATCTCAAAGTACAAATATTTAATTAATAAAACTCTATCATTATTGTACGAATTCTAGTTAAAAGCCCTAGTCCGTAAAATGAGTATGGCTAGCAAGAATAATCTTGCTAGCCATGTTACCTGTCCGAGAACAGGTAATACAATCAGTCAATACTGCTAGCTTACCAGCGGTAGTGAGCGAATGCTTTGTTAGCGTCAGCCATACGGTGAACGTCTTCACGTTTCTTAACCGCTGAACCTTTGCTGTCAGACGCATCTAACATTTCGTTAGCTAGGCGCTGAGCCATTGATTTTTCACCACGTTTACGAGCTGCTTCAACTAACCAACGCATGGCTAGAGCATTACGACGCACTGGACGTACTTCAACTGGAACTTGATAAGTAGAACCACCAACACGACGAGATTTAACTTCGACAGATGGACGGATGTTCTCAAGAGCTGTTTCGAACAACTCAATTTGGCTTTTCTCAGATTCTTTAGTTGATAAAATGTCTAATGCACCGTAAACAATTTTCTCGGCAGTAGATTTCTTACCATCAACCATAAGGATGTTGATGAATTTTGCTAAAAGTTCGTTATGGAACTTAGGATCTGGCAATATTTTACGTTGCCCAACGACGCGTCTTCTTGGCATCTTAATTCTCCGTGTTATTCAGGTTTAACCCAAAATACATAAATTTAAAAAATTTTTAATTTGGCCTTACTTAACGTTTCTTATTTTTACCTATTAACTAGGAAAAAAATGGAAAACTTAAGATTTAGGTCGTTTAGCACCGTATTTAGAACGGCCTTGTCTTCTATCGCTTACACCAGAACAATCTAGTGCGCCACGAACAGTGTGGTAACGCACACCTGGTAAATCTTTAACACGACCACCACGGATTAAAATCACGCTATGCTCTTGTAAGTTGTGACCTTCACCACCGATGTATGAAGTAACTTCGAAGCCGTTAGTTAAACGAACACGAGCTACTTTACGTAAAGCTGAGTTAGGTTTTTTTGGTGTAGTAGTATACACACGAGTACAAACGCCACGACGTTGTGGACAAGCTTGTAACGCTGGAACGTTACTCTTTGTTACTTGTCTAACACGTGGTTTACGTACTAGTTGGTTAATAGTTGCCATTATAGCTCCTGATTAGTTGTTACCAAGGAAAGTAGCCTTGATAAATTATTGTGCAAAACTCAAATCAATGGGAAAGATTTGCACGCTCGTAGTATTTCTTTTACCAGATAAAAACATGAAATCATCACGTTTTTTTATATTATGCACACTAGGTACAGAATATAAGGTCGCGAAATTCTATAGGTCAATGATTGAGCTGTCAAGTATTTGATCGTTACAGCCCCGTTTAATCTGACTTACAGATCATTTTCTAAATTAACTATGGCAGTATCACATCGGTATAATGTAAGGCTATAAAAACAAAAAAGCCGTATCTTCACTTATAGAAAGGAAGATACGGCTTTTGATTATTAGCTAATAGGTTGCCCTATTACTTAATAACAATCACTTAATAACGATTAGTCATTATCACCTGAAAGTAAATCAGCATTCAAAGCATCCATTAATGCTTTTTCTGCATCATCAGCTGAAACTTTTGTTTCAGCAACAGGGTTCAATGCTGCGGCTTTACGACGAGCACGTTCTTGATGATACGAATAACCTGTACCAGCTGGGATTAAGCGACCAACGATAACGTTCTCTTTTAAGCCACGTAGACCATCTTTCTTACCTGCAACAGCAGCTTCAGTAAGTACACGTGTTGTTTCTTGGAACGACGCCGCTGAGATGAATGACTCAGTTGCAAGTGATGCTTTAGTAATACCCATCATCTGCATTTCGTATTCAGCTGGTTGCTTGCCGGCAGCTTCAAGTTCACGGTTTGAGATATTTACTCGCGCCACTTCAACTTGCTCGCCTTTAAGGAAATCAGAATCACCTGCATCAAGAATTTCACATTTACGGATCATTTGACGTACGATAACTTCAATGTGCTTATCGTTAATCTTAACACCCTGTAAACGGTAAACTTCTTGTACTTCGTTAACGATGTAGTTAGCAACTGGTGCAACACCACGTAAACGCAAGATATCATGTGGAGATTCAGGACCATCGGCAATAACTTCACCTTTGATTACTGGCTCACCTTCATAGATATTCAGTTGACGCGTTTTAGGGATCATCTCTTCGTAAACGTCACCGTTTGGCTGAGTAATCAATAAGCGTACTTTGCCTTTGGTTTCTTTACCGAAAGCAACAACACCTGTTTTCTCTGCAAGAATAGCAGGAAGTTTAGGTTTACGTGCTTCAAATAAATCAGCTACACGAGGAAGACCACCGGTAATATCACGAGTTTTTGAACTTGCTTGTGGTATACGCGCTAGTGCATCACCAACGCCAACATCGGCGCCATCTTCAAGGTTAACAATTGCATTGCCTGGTAAGTAATAAAGTGCTGGAATTTCAGTACCAGCGATCATTACGTCTTTACCTTTACTATCGACAAGTTTCAATGCTGGACGCATTTCTTTACCGGTAGCATTACGTTGTGCTGCATCAGTAATTACGATGCTTGATAGGCCTGTTAGTTCATCCGTTTGGCGAACCATAGTCACGCCATCAACTAAATCAACAAATTGTACCTTACCTTTTACTTCCGTGATGATAGGGTGAGTATGTGGGTCCCAGTTAGCGATAGTATCGCCAGAGGTTACCGCTTGACCATCATTTTTAGAAAGTACAGAACCGTAAGGCACTTTATAACGTTCTTTTTCACGACCCATTTCATCAATAATAGTTAATTCTGATGAACGTGAGGTAATAACAAGGTGCTTCTCTGTGTTAGTTACAAACTTAGCGTTTTGTAACTTCAAAGTACCTGTATTCTTAACTTGTACGCTGCTTTCAGCAGTAGCACGCGATGCAGCTCCACCGATATGGAACGTACGCATAGTAAGCTGTGTACCCGGTTCACCGATTGATTGTGCCGCAACAACACCAATAGCTTCACCTTGGTTGATCATATGGCCACGAGCCAAATCACGACCATAACAATTAGCACAAATACCAAAGTCAGTCTTACAAGTAATGATTGAACGTACTTTGATTTGATCTACTGAATTTTCTTCAATAACATCACAAAGTGCTTCATCAATTAAGGTATTACGAGGAAGTAACACTTCTTCTGTACCTGGGATTAATACGTCATCACAAACAACACGACCTAGAACACGTTCTCTAAGTGGTTCAACAACATCACCACCTTCGATTAATGGTGTCATTAATAAGCCATCTGTAGTGCCACAATCGTGGTTAGTAACCACTAAATCTTGTGCAACATCAACTAAACGACGAGTTAAGTAACCCGAGTTAGCCGTTTTAAGTGCTGTATCGGCAAGACCTTTACGCGCACCATGTGTTGAGATGAAGTATTGTAATACTGTCAGACCTTCACGGAAGTTAGCTTTGATTGGTGTTTCGATGATTGAACCATCTGGTTTAGCCATCAAGCCACGCATACCTGCTAGCTGACGAATCTGTGCAGCACTACCACGAGCGCCCGAGTCAGCCATCATAAAGATAGAGTTGAAAGAATCTTGCTCTTCCATTTCACCATCTTTGTTCATTACCATTTCTTTCGATAAGTTATCCATCATCGCTTTCGAAACTTTTTCGTTCGCAGACGACCAAATATCGATTACTTTGTTGTACTTCTCACCGGCAGTTACTAGACCTTGGTCAAACTGTGCTTGAATTTCAGCAACTTCAGCTTCAGATTCTTCTACAATCGTATATTTAGCTTCAGGTATAACCATATCGTCAATACCAACCGAGGCACCAGCGATCATTGCATAATGAAAACCTGTGTACATGATTTGGTCAGCAAAGATTACAGTTTCTTTTAAACCTAAGTTACGGTAAGCATGGTTAATCAATTTTGAAATTGGTTTTTTACCTAGTGGCAGATCAATTAGATCAAAAGGTAAACCCTTAGGACAAACTTGCCACATAATGGCACGACCAACCGTAGTATCACGTAACTTAGTAACTGGTTCCCATTCACCATCAGCATTTTTAACATGTTCAGTAATACGAACTTTAATGCGAGCATGAAGTTCAGCTACACCAGTACGGTAAGCCTTTTCTACTTCTTTCTCGTCAGTAAAGATCATGCCTTCACCTAAACCATTAATACGGAATCTTGTTAGGTAATAAAGACCTAATACAACATCCTGTGATGGCACGATAATTGGCTCACCGTTTGCTGGTGCTAGAACGTTGTTCGTTGACATCATCAACGTACGTGCTTCCATTTGTGCTTCGATAGTAAGAGGTACATGTACCGCCATTTGATCGCCATCGAAATCGGCATTGTATGCCGCACAAACTAGTGGATGAAGGTGAATTGCTTTACCTTCAATTAACACAGGTTCAAACGCTTGGATACCCAATCTATGAAGAGTTGGTGCCCGGTTAAGCATTACTGGATGTTCACGGATTACTTCATCAAGTACATCCCAAACTTCAGCGCCTTCACGCTCAACTAATTTCTTAGCCGCTTTAATTGTTGTTGCTAAACCACGACGTTCTAAAAGACCGTAGATAAATGGTTTAAATAACTCTAATGCCATTTTCTTAGGTAAACCACATTGATGCAGTTTAAGCGTAGGACCAACCGTGATTACAGAACGACCAGAGTAATCTACACGTTTACCTAGTAAATTCTGACGGAAACGACCTTGCTTACCTTTGATCATATCGGCAAGAGATTTAAGAGGACGTTTGTTAGAACCGGTAATTGCACGACCACGACGACCATTATCTAGTAATGCATCAACAGATTCTTGTAACATACGTTTTTCGTTACGTACTATAATATCTGGTGCAACTAAATCTAAAAGACGTTTTAAACGGTTGTTACGGTTGATAACACGACGGTAAAGATCGTTAAGATCTGAAGTCGCAAAACGACCACCATCGAGTGGTACTAACGGACGTAAATCCGGCGGCAAAATTGGCAGAACATTCATAATCATCCATTCAGGCTTGTTACCTGAAGCGGCGAATGCTTCCATTAATTTTAAACGCTTAGTAATTTTTTTACGTTTAGTTTCGCTACCGATTTCAGGTAATTCTTCACGCATTTGCGCTACTTCACCGTCTAAATCAATTTGTTGTAGTAAAGCTAATACTGCTTCGGCGCCCATTAGTGCGTCGAATTCATCACCGTGCTCTTCTAACGCATCAAGATATTCTTCTTCCGTTAGAATTTGGCTTTTTTCTAATGTTGTTAAACCAGGTTCGGTTACAACATAGGATTCGAAATAAAGCACACGTTCGATATCACGTAATGTCATATCGAGTAATAAACCAATACGTGATGGTAATGATTTTAAGAACCAAATGTGAGCCACTGGACTTGCTAATTCGATATGACCCATACGGTCACGACGAACTTTAGTCAATGTAACTTCAACGCCACATTTTTCACAGATTACACCACGATGCTTTAAACGTTTATATTTGCCACAAAGACATTCGTAGTCTTTTACTGGGCCAAATATGCGTGCACAGAATAATCCGTCACGTTCTGGTTTAAAGGTACGGTAGTTAATGGTTTCTGGCTTTTTAACTTCACCAAAAGACCAAGAACGCATCAAATCTGGTGATGCTAAGCCGATGCGAATACCATCGAACTCTTCGGTCTGATTTTGTTGCTTAAGAAACTTAAGTAAATCTTTCACACACTTCTCCTGTCGGAGTTAAATCTTTAGAAGAAAACAAAATCTGCCTCCTTCCCTCACTGAATATGTTCAGCTACAACTTCTTAGAACTAAATGCCTAGAGCTAAGCTCTAGGCATAGGGTACTAGTCCTGGTCTAATTCGATGTTAATACCTAAAGAACGAATCTCTTTAAGTAATACATTGAATGACTCAGGAATACCTGGTTCCATTTTGTGATCACCGTCAACTAAGTTTTTATACATCTTAGTACGACCGTTAACATCATCAGATTTCACTGTTAACATTTCTTGTAACGTGTAAGCTGCGCCATATGCTTCTAGGGCCCATACTTCCATCTCACCGAAACGCTGACCACCGAACTGAGCTTTACCACCTAGTGGTTGCTGAGTTACAAGTGAGTAAGAACCAGTTGAACGTGCATGCATTTTGTCGTCAACTAAATGGTTTAGTTTTAACATATACATGTAACCAACAGTCACTGGACGCTCGAACTTACGACCGGTACGACCGTCTGTTAACCAGAACTGACCACTTTCAGGCATATCAGCAAGTTTAAATAACTGTTTGATTTCTTTCTCTGCTGCACCATCAAATGCTGGTGTTGCAATAGGAAGACCTGCGCGAAGGTTAGCCGCTAAACGCATAACTTCATCATCTGAGAAACTAGCGATATCAACTTCTTGACGAGATTCACCAACATTATAAACCTCTTGAATGAAGTTACGTAGTTTATGAATTTCACGCTGTTCTTCTAACATGCGGTTGATCTTCTCACCAACACCACGACAAGCCATGCCTAAATGAGTTTCTAAAACCTGACCAATGTTCATACGTGATGGAACACCTAACGGGTTCAATACGATGTCAACTGGTACACCGAATTCATCGTATGGCATATCTTCAACAGGCACTACATTTGAAATAACACCTTTGTTACCATGACGACCAGCCATTTTATCACCAGGCTGGATATGACGTTTAACAGCTAAGTAAACCTTAACGATTTTTAATACGCCAGGTTGTAAGTCATCACCTTGGGTAATCTTACGACGCTTAACTTCAAATTTCTTATCGAAATCTTCTTTAATGTTGTCGTATTGCTCAGAGATTTGTTCAAGCTCTGCTTGTTGAGCTTCATCAGCTAAGTTTTGTACTAACCACTTGTCACGAGACATTGAGGTTAAGTCAGACTCATTAAGACCAGCAGATAATAATAATTTCTTAGTACGTGCGTAAATACCATCTTCTAAAATGCTTAATTCATCGCCAAGATCTTTCTTAACTTCTTTAAGTTGCATTTGTTCAATTTCAACTGCACGAGCATCTTTTTCAACGCCGTCGCGAGTAAATATTTGAACATCGATGATAGTACCTTTAACAGAGTTAGGTACACGTAATGAACTATCTTTAACGTCAGCAGCTTTCTCACCGAAAATTGCTCGTAGTAGTTTCTCTTCTGGCGTAAGTTGTGTTTCACCTTTAGGCGTAACTTTACCTACTAAGATATCACCACCATTTACTTCAGCACCAATATAAACAACACCCGCTTCATCTAATTTAGATAATGCTGATTCGCCTACGTTTGGAATATCTGCAGTAATTTCTTCACTACCTAACTTAGTATCACGAGCGATACAGGTTAGTTCTTGAATATGGATAGTTGTGAATCTGTCTTCAATAGCAACACGCTCAGATAACAACATTGAATCTTCAAAGTTGTAACCATTCCACGGCATGAATGCGATACGCATGTTTTGACCTAGTGCCAATTCACCCATATCAGTTGAAGGACCGTCAGCTAATACATCACCACGTACCACTGGCTCACCCATACGACACACTGGACGTTGGTTGATACAAGTATTTTGGTTAGATCGTGTGTATTTAGTTAAGTTATAAATATCTATACCTGCTTCACCAGCATGCATTTCATTTTCATTAACTTTTACAACAATCCGTGATGCATCAACATAGCTCACTACACCGCCACGTTTGGCAACTGCAGTTACACCTGAATCAACCGCTACAACTTTTTCCATACCAGTACCAACAAGAGGTTTATCAACTCTTAAGGTAGGTACAGCTTGACGTTGCATGTTCGAGCCCATCAAGGCTCTGTTAGCATCATCATGTTCAAGGAATGGAATAAGTGACGCCGCAACAGAAATTATTTGTTGTGGTGAAACATCCATATATTGAACGTCAGCAGAAGCTTTTAACGTAAATTCATTTCTATGACGACAGTTAACTAACTCTTCGGTTAACATGTTTTTATCATCACTTTTAGCGTTGGCCTGAGCGATAACAAAGTTACCCTCTTCAATCGCTGATAAGTAATCAATATCGTCAGTCACTAAACCGTCAATTACTTTGCGGTATGGTGTTTCTAAGAAACCGAAATCATTGGTACGTGCGTAACAAGAAAGCGAGTTGATCAAACCAATGTTTGGACCCTCTGGCGTTTCGATTGGACAAACACGACCATAGTGAGTTGGATGTACATCTCGTACTTCAAAACCAGCACGTTCACGGGTTAAACCACCCGGCCCTAAGGCAGAAATACGACGCTTATGTGTTACTTCCGATAACGGGTTGTTTTGATCCATAAACTGTGACAATTGTGATGAGCCAAAGAACTCTTTCACTGCCGCAGAAATTGGCTTAGCGTTGATTAAATCTTGTGGCATGATTGCATCTAAGTCACCAAGACTTAAACGCTCACGAACTGCACGTTCAACACGAACAAGACCAACACGAAATTGGTTTTCTGCCATTTCGCCAACAGAACGAATACGACGGTTACCTAAGTGATCGATATCATCAACTTCGCCTTTACCGTCACGAATGCCGATCAAGGTTTTCATTACTGAAATAATGTCATCATTTGACAAAATACCAGTACCAACATCATCTGCATTGCCAACACGACGGTTGAACTTCATACGACCTACAGTTGATAAATCATAACGTTCTGATGCGAAAAATAAGTTGTTGAACAACGTTTCAGCAGCATCTTTCGTTGGTGGCTCGCCTGGACGCATCATACGGTAAACTTCAACTAAAGCTTCTAACTTGTTAGTTGAGTTATCAACACGCATAGTGTCTGACATGTATGAACCAACATCAAATTCGTTCATGTATAAAGTAGAAATTACTTTATGGCCGGCTTGACTAAGCTCAGCTAATAATTCTAAGGTGATTTCAGCATTTGCTTCAGCAATTACTTCACCAGTAGATTTGTCGATATACGCTTTTGATAATACACGACCAACGATATAATCTGCTGGTACTTCTAATTTATCAATTTTAGCTTTAGATAAAGCGCGAATATGGCGTGCAGTTATACGACGACCAGACTCAACTAATACTTCACCTTTTTTGATCGAAAGATCAAAAGTAGCTGTTTCACCACGAAGACGCTCAGGGATTAGATCCATGATCAACTTATCACCTTTGATGGCGTATTCAGTTGTGTCATAGAACATCGCTAGAATTTCTTCAGTAGAATATTCTAATGCACGTAAGATGATTGACGCTGGTAATTTCCGACGTCTATCGATACGTACAAATAAGTTATCTTTTGGATCGAATTCAAAATCTAACCATGAACCGCGGTAAGGAATAACGCGTGCGTTATATAATACTTTACCCGATGAATGCGTTTTACCTTTATCGTGATCAAAGAATACACCAGGAGAACGATGTAATTGTGAAACGATAACACGCTCAGTACCATTAATTACGAAGGTACCGTTATCTGTCATCAACGGGATTTCGCCCATGTACACTTCTTGTTCTTTGATATCTTTAACAGTACCGGCTGCGGCTTCTTTATCGTATACCACTAAGCGTAATTTAACGCGTAACGGTGCAGAATAAGTCACACCACGTATTTGACATTCTTTAACGTCAAATAATGGTTCACCTAAACGATAGCTTACATATTGTAATTCTGAGCTACCTGAATATGCTTTAATAGGGAAAATAGAACGGAAAGCAGCCTCTAGACCGGTTTCACCTGTTGTGTCAAGATCAATAAACTTGCGGAAAGAATCGAGTTGAATGGACAACAAGAATGGATATTCCATTACTTGTGCACTTTTACCAAAGTCCTTTCTAATTCGCTTTTTCTCAAAGTATGAGTAAGCCATGGGGTTCCTCAGCTTGCTGGTTATGGCCAAATCTGCCCACTGAGCGAAGCTCAGCTAGACAGGTTATGCTGTAATATTTACGTCTAAATATTACTAGATGATGCCCTAATAGTTAGAAAAATCACCTAAACGCTTAGTAATGCTTTGTTAAAGGACAAATAACTCATTTATTCTCTAACAACAAAAGCGCAAAAAGGCCGGTGACGTTTAAATCACCAGCCATGCCTTTTCAGGCAAATAATCTGTTTAAAAACAGATTATTTGATCTCAACAGAAGCACCAGCTTCTGAAAGAAGTTTAACAAGCTCTTCTGCTTCAGCTTTTTCTACGCCTTCTTTCACAACGCCTAAAGATTCAACTAAATCTTTAGCTTCTTTAAGGCCTAGACCTGTAGCGCCACGAACTGCTTTGATTACTGCAACTTTCTTCTCACCGAAGCTAGTCATAACAACGTCAAACTCTGATTGCTCTTCAGCAGCTTCAGCTGGACCAGCTGCAGCAACTGCTGCAGAAGCAGATACGCCAAATTTTTCTTCCATTGCTTCGATTAAAGCAACAACGTCCATTACTGACATTTCAGCAACTGCGTTTAAGATATCGTCTTTAGAAATAGACATACTATATTTTCCTAATTTTTAATAAACAGGCTATTTTACTTTTCTTATTAAGTAAAAAAACACTGTTTGAAATAACTATAAATACAAAAAGCTTGGTTATAAGCAATAAGCTTATATAACCTATGCAGCTTCCTGTTCTTTCTGATCGCGTACTGCAGCAAATGTGCGGGCTAACTTGCCTGCAGATGCTTCTTTCATAACGCTCATCAAACGTGAAATCGCTTCGTCGTAAGTTGGTAGCTTAGCTAACATATTTACGTCTACTGCGTTGCCTTCAAATGCGGCTGCTTTTAATTCAAATGCTTCGTTAGCTTTAGCGAAGTCTGTGAATAAACGTGCAGCAGCACCTGGGTGATCACTTGAAAAAGCAATTAATGAAGGACCTTTGAATACGTCAGAAACACATTCAAAATCAGTACCTTCTACTGCACGACGTGCTAATGTGTTACGGACAACTTTCATCCATACGCCATTTTCACGTGCTTGCTTACGCAATACAGTAATTGCTTCAACTGCAACACCACGGGCATCCGCGATTACAACTGAGTGAGCGCCATTAGCAGCTTCTTGAACTTCAGCAACAATTGCTTTTTTGTCATCAAGATTGATAGCCATTGGCTTTAACTCCTGGTTCACCGGCCATATAATATATGAGCACCGGTATTTACAATCCCTAAACACCAATAAGGTGTTTAGGCCATTACGGCGAGGACCAGAATTTAAGAAAAATATCTGGGTAATCACCATCTACGTAGGAAGTATTAAGTATTTAAATCAGAAGAAATAAATACACCTACGGTCTTGGACGGGGGTTGTCTACTTTAGTCGGCTTTATTATGAAATAAGGCCAAAAAAGTGCACAACTCCTACCAAAATTTAAGGGGCGAAATTATAGATTATAATTTCGCCCTTGTAAAGATTCAATACACGAAACTTCACTCAAGTATTTACAGGTAATAAATTACCGGTAAATATTAGTCTTGAGAAAGAGTCGATTGGTTGACGACAACGCCGGCACCCATAGTTGTAGAAAGAGAAACTTTCTTCAAGTATTGACCTTTAGCATTTGCAGGTTTTGCTTTTTTAAGCGCTTCAAGCAATGCTTCTAAGTTTTGTTGCAAATCTGCAGCTTCGAAATCAGCCTTACCAATAGTGGTATGGATGATGCCGTTTTTGTCGTTGCGGTAACGGATCTGACCAGACTTAGCGTTTTTAACCGCGCCAGCTACGTCAGGAGTTACTGTACCAACTTTAGGGTTAGGCATTAAACCACGTGGGCCTAAGATTTGACCTAGTTGACCAACAACACGCATTGCGTCAGGAGAAGCAATAACAACGTCGAAGTTCATTTCGCCAGCTTTTACTTGCGCAGCTAAATCGTCCATACCAACAATGTCAGCACCAGCTGCTAAAGCTTTCTCTGCGTTTGCACCTTGAGTAAATACAGCAACACGTACTTCACGGCCAGTACCATTTGGTAATACTGTAGCGCCACGAACGTTTTGATCTGATTTACGAGCATCGATGCCAAGGTTTACTGCAACATCTACGCTTTCACGGAAGTTAGCAGTAGCAAATTCTTTTAATAAAGAAACTGCTTCATTGATATCGTATTCTTTTGTTACGTCTACTTTTTCACGGATAAGACGAGCGCGTTTTGATAATTTAGCCATTGATTAGTCCTCTACCACTAAACCCATTGAACGAGCAGAGCCCGCAATGGTACGCACTGCAGCTTCTAATGAACCAGCAGTTAAATCAGGTTCTTTTGTCTTAACAATTTCTTCAAGTTGAGCTGTAGTTACAGTACCAACTTTTTCAGTGTTAGGACGACCAGAGCCGCTTTTTATGCCAGCTGCTTTTTTCAATAAGTAAGAAGCAGGTGGAGTTTTTGTTTCGAAAGTAAACGAACGGTCATTATATACAGTAATTACTACTGGAACCGGAGCGTTCTTTTCTAAAGAATCTGTTTTTGCGTTGAACGCTTTACAGAATTCCATGATGTTAACACCATGTTGACCTAATGCAGGACCAACTGGTGGTGACGGGTTAGCTGCACCAGCAGCTACTTGTAGCTTGATTAGAGCTTGGACTTTTTTAGCCATTTTAAAATACCTTGTGTTTGGGTAATTAACGCGAGTCACATAATACTAAGTTAGCATACACCAACCTAGTCTATATTTTCGCTTCCCTGTTTACAAAATTCGCTTTAAGAACAGTTACTTTCATAATGTTATCAAGCGCATTTAGTGCGCACTAAAAATAAGCGGCAGCGGATTATATATTAACCAGCTATTGCATTTCAAGATATTTATGCGAATGGTCACTATAACACCTGTTATTTATTTCGAGGTATAGGCATCTGTCTACAAGACTAATCGATGTAGAACATTATTTTCCCTAGACTTTTCAGGTTACACTTTTACACACACTAGTCACTACCTCCTCTTGAATATTGTTAGCAAGCCCATATTTTATATTTAGCTTTTATCATATGGTGATTACCTTGTCTTCAAAAAATATACCGACCTCTCTATTAAGAACATTTATTGAGAGCAACCAATTTCAGCGCTTCCTTATTTTCCTCATCCTTTTTAATGCCATTACCCTTGGCCTAGAAACCAGTCAGTTTGGTAAAGCTAATGCTGATATTCTGCATATTATTGACACAACAATTCTAGTATTGTTCTCTATAGAGCTATTATTAAAACTCATTGTTTATCGAAGTGATTTTTTCCGCTCAGGCTGGAATTGGTTTGACTTCATTATTGTCGCTATTTCTTGGGTACCAACCAGTGGTGCTTTATCGGTATTGCGAGCGTTTAGGATCCTGAGGGTATTGCGCTTACTTTCTGTAGTACCGCAAATGCGGCGCGTTATTGGCGCTTTAGGTCATTCGTTACCCGGTATGGCCTCGGTAGTTGGCGTATTAAGTATCATCTTTTATGTTTCTGCGGTGTTAACAACTAAAATATTTGGCAGTCACAGTGATACTAATATGCAGGAATGGTTTGGCAGCATTGGTGCCTCGGCTTACACTCTATTCCAAGTAATGACACTAGAAAGTTGGTCTATGGGCATTGTACGGCCAACAATGGAGCTTTTCCCACTTTCTTGGGTGTTCTTTGTGCCATTCATTATTATTACCAGTTTTGCCGTGCTTAATCTGTTTATTGGTATCATTGTCGATGCCATGCAAGTGATGCACGAAGAAGAAGGAAAACCTAAACAAACTATTGCTACTAAAGAAGATATGTTAATACTTGAACGAAAAATTGACCAACTAAATCAGCTTTTGCAAGCGAAAGATTCTATTTCTAAATAACAATGACTCTTTATAAGGGTCAATGAAGTTAATCGGAAGATCTAATACCTTAATAAATTGACCGCTATTATAATTAAACAGTTATCAAATACCCCCTATTAAGCTATGGTTAATGCTATAAAAAATATAATCTTACGGAAATAACATGACGTTTAGTCCAACCGTTCTTAATTTTAACAAGTTAATGCTGATCACAATGCTGCTACTCATAGCTGCTTGTAGTAGCAAGCCCCAAGTAACAAACCCTCCTAACTTAGTCAGCGCCAAAATATATATCAACCAAGTGGCTTTTGACGTGCAGGCCCCTAAGTCAGCAGTAGTTGTTTTACCTATAGGTGAAACAGCAAGCCGCTTTATTGTCTACCAAAACGAAAACATCATCTATCAAGGTAACCTTAAATCACAACCCAGCTTTACAGAATGGGGAAAAGGGGCTCATTATTACCTTGCTGACTTTTCCTTAATAAAGCGCCGCGGTGATTTTCATGTTGTCGTCAATACACCAAAGCAGCAATTGGCTTCTTCAACATTTACTATAAAGCATCATGCTTACTTTGTTTTAACGGCTAAATCGCTTATCAATTACTTTAAAGCTAAGCGTCATTCTAACCCAAAAGACAAATCAATACGTATTAAGGGTACTGAGCGTTATGTCGATGTTTCAGGTGGTTGGCTCGATTCCGGTGGCAATGCCAACAAATCATTAGCGCAATTTCCACAATCAAATTTTCTAGTTAGCCAGCAAGATGCGATGACTACCTGGGCTTTGGCTAAGTCATATAATAAGTTAAGCAGACTGTATGATCGCCAAGCTTTAACTTTATACTTAGCTGAAGAAGTCATTTGGGGCGCTGATTATTTGCATAGAATATTAGATAATAACGGCTACTTCTATACCAAAATTATTGATGGTAGCGTTGCTGATGACGAACGTTTAGTGAGTAACTACGACGCACTTAATGATAAGTACACCACCAACTTTCAAGCCGCTTTTCGTGAGGGTGGTGGCATGGCTATAGCTGCTTTAGTAAGAGCGTACGAGATAAGTAATAAGACAGGTGTTCAGGGTGAGTTTTCTGCCAAGCAATACTTAACTGATGCCGAACGTGCTTTTGCTCACTTACAAAAATACAATTTGCGCTATGTGGACAATGGTAAAGAAAATATAATTGATGACTACAGCGCACTGATCGCAGCAACTGAACTTTACCGTATCACCAGAAAAACAAAATATTTAAAAGCAGCTCGCCATCGTGCTCATAACTTAAATTCTAGAATGACGTCACAAGGTTGGTTTGTCAGTGACGATGACGAAAGGCCATTTTTCCATGCCGTCGATGCTGGCCTACCAATTATTGCGCTAGTAGACTATTTAGCTATAGAGCGCGACCGACAAATCACAGCTAAAACCAAACGTACAATTAGATTATCACTAGATTACCAATTAGCATTAAATACTCGGGTAGCCAATCCTTTTAATTTAGCTAGGCAAACATTCAAAACCTCTACGGTTAGACTAAAACCTAAGCAACAGGAAGGTTTTTTTATGCCACATGCTAATGAAATAGGGCAGTTGTGGCAAGGTGAAAGTGCTCGCATGGCATCATTATCAGCGGCGGCCATTTGGGGCGGTAAGATAACCCACAGAGATACTCATGGTGCTTTTAGCATTAATAACAAACTGGCTAGTTTCGCCCAAAGCCAAGTCGATTGGATTATGGGGAAAAACCCTTATCAAGTGAGTATGCTTTATGGCTTTGGTGTTAATAATCCACCGCATTCTAAAAGTGCTGGCACCATGATTAATGGCGGTATATCAAGCGGCATCACCGGTGCAACTTTAAATGCTGATGGCCGAGGAATTACTTGGGCCGAAGGTCCAGACGAAAATAATTGGCGCTGGGTTGAGCAATGGTTGTCACATTCAACTTGGTATTTATTAGCCATGACGGCCATGACTGAGTAATCACGTTAGCGGGCCAAGCCTATCTTAGCCCGCTTCCTTGCTTAACTATCACTATAGACCCTCCCTTTCGTCCTGTATGTTATCTTCCTTGACTATATAATCAATTGCTAAAGCGATCATTACGCCCGTCTCCCACAATTCACAGGCTTCAAAATTAAATTATCTTCACATCAAAAAATAGTGATTGAATAATTTAATGACAAAAAAAAACGCCTGCACAAGGCAAGCGTTTTTATATCAAGTACTTTTTATTTCAAGTAAAGATGGCTAATTAGCTACCTTTTTCAACTTGACCAAATTCTAAATCAACAGGCGTAGAACGACCGAAGATAAGAACTGATACTTTAATACGGTTTTTATCGTAATCAAGCTCTTCAACAACACCGTTAAAGTCAGCAAAAGGTCCATCAATAACACGAACAACTTCGCCTGGTTCAAACAATGTTTTAGGTTTAGGCTTATCAGTCTCTTCAAGACGCTGTAAAATACGGTCAGCTTCTTTTTGAGTAATTGGTGCTGGACGATCACTTGTCCCGCCAATGAAACCAAGAACACGCGGCACGCTTTTAACTAAATGCCATGCATCAACGTCCATTTCCATTTGTACTAAAACGTAGCCAGGGAAAAACTTACGTGAACTTTTACGTTTTTGACCTGCACGCATCTCTACTACTTCTTCAGTAGGGACTAAAATCTCACCAAACTTATCTTCTAAGCCGTGGATTCCAATGTGCTCTTTCAGTGTTTTTTGTACGCGACCTTCGTAACCTGAAAATGCTTGTACTACAAACCAACGCAATTTCGGGTTTCTATTTACTTGCTGTTCTGCACTTTCTGCAGCTGAAATTTCTTCTGGGATGTTTTCTTCTGACATATTTTCTTCAGACATAACTAAACCTGCATACCTGTAACCAAACCAACTAACCAGAATAGAACAGAGTCTAATCCCCAAAGTAGTAATGACATTAACAAAGTCACTACTAATACAATACCTGTTGTCTGTATAGCCTCTTGACGCGTTGGCCATACAACTTTACGTACTTCAGTACGTGCTTCTTTTGCAAATATAGCGGCATTACGACCTTTTTCAGTTTGTAATGCAATTAAACCAGCAACACCAACCATTACTACTACAGCAACAGCTCTAATTAATACTGATTCTTCACCGTAAACGTAATTACCTGCAACAGCAGCGGCTAAAAGTAAGAAGATAACTCCCCATTTTAACGTATCGAAAGAACTGCTTGGTTGCTCTTCTGTACTTGCATTCATAATTCTATTCCGTATTTATCTACTTTCTAATAACACAACTTGTCATTACAAGCCGCGACAACATAGCTAAATCTAGCTATGCTTACTTAAAATGGCAGGGGTGGAGAGACTCGAACTCCCAACCATCGGTTTTGGAGACCGCTGTTCTACCAATTGGAACTACACCCCTACAGACTGCTTATAAAACAACAGTTACACTTATCAGGTGAATCTTATTTTTTGGGAATTAAGAGATACTCGAGAAGTGAGGCGCTATTATACTCAGCCCAGTGTTTTACTCAAGAAGTATTTGTTCTATTGGCTAAGATAAGCAATTTCTTTACTCATATTTCAATTTAGACTCAAAAAATAAGCAATTGAAAAGCATTGGTTTCCCAACAAAACACCTCGGGTTGACAACTACTGAAATATAGCTAGAACTATATTGTAGAATTCCGATCAGAAACTTCGTAAATGACGATCGCTCTATTATAGATTTCTATTGGTTAAATAAGATCAAAAAAGGCCGCGTTAGCGACCTCTTTTATTCAGTATTATTTCTAATATGAATTTGTTGTTATTCAACGGACTAACAAGGCGGTAGGCACGGAGTTGACGTGAGTCAATGAGTACCTACAACGCGGTTAATCCTAAGAAAAACTACAAATTAGTCCATAATCTTAGAAACAACACCAGCACCAACAGTACGACCACCTTCACGGATAGCGAAGCGTAAACCTTCGTCCATCGCTACTGGGTTGATTAGCTCAACAACAAACTTAAGGTTGTCGCCAGGCATTACCATTTCAACACCTTCAGGAAGCTCTACAGCACCTGTGATATCTGTTGTACGGAAGTAAAACTGTGGACGGTATCCTTTAAAGAATGGAGTATGACGACCACCTTCATCTTTAGAAAGTACGTATACTTCTGATTCGAATTTAGTGTGAGGTAAGATTGAACCAGGAGCACATAGTACTTGACCACGTTCAACATCTTCACGCTTAAGACCACGTAGAAGAACACCACAGTTCTCGCCAGCACGACCTTCGTCAAGAAGCTTACGGAACATTTCAACACCTGTACAAGTTGATTTTTGTGTATCACGGATACCAACAACTTCTACTTCTTCACCAACTTTGATGATACCACGTTCAACACGACCAGTTACAACAGTACCACGGCCTGAGATTGAAAATACATCTTCGATAGGCATGATGAATGCACCATCAATAGCACGCTCTGGCTCTGGGATGTAAGTATCTAAATGATCAGCAAGTTCAATAACTTTCGCTTCCCATTTTTCTTCACCGTTAAGTGCGCCTAAAGCTGAACCTTGGATAACTGGTAAGTCATCACCTGGGAAATCATATTCAGAAAGAAGTTCACGAACTTCCATTTCTACTAATTCTAATAACTCTTCGTCATCTACCATGTCACATTTGTTCATGAACACGATGATGTAAGGAACACCAACTTGACGAGAAAGTAAGATATGCTCACGTGTTTGTGGCATAGGACCATCTGTAGCAGCAACTACTAAGATAGCGCCATCCATTTGTGCAGCACCAGTGATCATGTTTTTGATGTAATCAGCATGGCCAGGACAATCTACGTGAGCGTAGTGACGTGATTCAGTATCGTACTCGATGTGAGAAGTATTGATTGTAATACCACGTTCACGTTCTTCAGGAGCGTTATCGATTTGTGCGAAATCTTTAACTTCACCACC